>NZ_JACKSJ010000043.1 GCF_025821665.1 [Mycobacterium] manitobense | reverse complement strand
GGCCGCGAGCACGGCCCTCGCCCGCTCGCGCCGCTCCCGCTCGGCCTTGTCCCGTTCGGCCTTCTCCCGGTCGGCGCCGTCCCGGTCGGCGCTGCCGTCGGGTGCAGGCGCAGGCGCGGGGGTGGCCTTCGGCGTGGCCCTGCTGCCGCGCGCCGTCGTGGAGACCTGCGAGATCTCTCCGAACTCGCCGAACCCCGACCACTGTTCGGCCTTGGCCAGCCGGCCCAGCCGGGCGGTGACGTCGGGATCCGCGACGGCCGCCTGCAGGGTGTCGGTGACGTCATCGCGCAGCGCCGCCGACGGGTTGGCGATGCCCGCGACCCGGAACGCCGTGCGGGTCAGCT
Source organism: [Mycobacterium] manitobense (assembly GCF_025821665.1). Classification (GTDB taxonomy): domain Bacteria; phylum Actinomycetota; class Actinomycetes; order Mycobacteriales; family Mycobacteriaceae; genus Mycobacterium; species Mycobacterium arseniciresistens. The sequence continues at coordinate 104,876 of NZ_JACKSJ010000043.1, read as the reverse complement.
CCACGACGAGACGGCGCTGCTCGCCGGAGAACTGCCTTATGCGCTCACCGTCCATCGTGGAGTGCGCGCTGCGCAGCCGCTCCCCCAGATCGGTGAGCCTCGACCTGATCTCGGGGTCGTCGTGGATCAGCCGGTTGACCACCCACGCCGAGGTGGTCGGCTTGCGTGACGCCGAGATCGCCTTGGCCCCTTCGGCGTCACCGCCCTGTTTGGCCTTCTTGGCCAGCTCTGTCCGCAGCGCGGTGAACTCCTCGGGCGCCGCCCGGTACAGCTCGTCGATCGCCTGATCGGTCGCACTGTCGGCCATCGGGCCATGATCCCGCGCCGGGCGTGGCGAATGCTAGACCGCCGCGCACACCTCGGGCGCGAGCAGCAGCACCGGCCAGTAGAGCACCGACTCGCCGAAGGCCACCAGATTGGCGCCCGCAGGCAGCGTGGCCTGCAGTCGCAGCTCGGCGAGCCGGGCGAACTCCGGCTGGAAGAAGGTGAACCCGATGCCGATCGCGAGATACGGGATCGCGAGCCACATGCCCAGCTCGAGCCATCCTGCGACGGTCAACTCGCGGGCGAGCAGGCGGCGCAGCGTGTCCATGGTCAGATCAGCGGGCGGTGGCGGCGGATGCGGCGGCGGACGTCGGCGAGCAGCACCAGACTGCCGCCCTGCCGGATGAACGGCGGAAGAAACCGGTTGACGAGAGCGACTGTCCGGAAAAGCCTTTCGAACCATCGCTGCTCGGCGTCACTCCACCGCACCCCCATAGCGTCGCGGAACACGGGGGCGAGGAAGCCGATGGTGAGGAATCTCAGCAGGCGCCGTGACGTCACCCGCAGCGGCGCCCGGATCATCTGCAGGTCGATCAGGTCCTCGAGGTACGCGCGCACCGTGTCGTCGACGGCCACGCGTGCGCAGGCGGTGTTCCAGTACTCGTCGAAACCGGCTCGGCTGGCCGGCCATTGGTCCTCGGTGACCTGAAGGGTGGTGCCGAGCGTCCACGCCGAGCGGTAGAACTGCTCCGACTGCTCGGGGGTCATCTCACCGCGCAGCAGCTGGTAGGTGTCCTCGAGCCCGACGAAAAGGCATGCGGCGACCCACATCTGAAGGTCGCGGTCGAAGGCGTTGTAGCGCACCGCACTTCCCGGCTCCGACTTGACGTGGCGGTGGGCGCCGTTGACGGCCTCCCGCATCGCCGCCCGGTCGGCCTCCGTGCCGAGGATCGCGACCGCGAGGTACTGGAACGTCGTCCTGGCCCGCTTCCACGGATGCTTGAGCAGGTTGCCGGAGTCCACCTTGCTCTCCACCACGCCGTAGCCGACCCCCGGCGAGGAGAGTTGCATGATCACGTTGGCCGCGCCCGCCGCGAACGACCAGAAATCCATCGCGTCGGCCACGGTGACGGCTTCGTCGGACCAGCGCGCGGTGCGGCGCCTGATCGTGATGCGGGTGTCACTGCTGGTCAACACGCGGTCCTCGACTGTCGGCTGGCTCTCCCCCGGCACTGCCATGTCCGTCAGCGTGCCACACCGGCGGCGCGCACGGGAACACATTCTCGCGAAAACAGCCGTACACATCGACGTCGCACCGGCGCGGTATTCGACTGACAACAGCGGTTCTCATCGGCGTGATCCGCCCCGTCAGTCACGAACGCCCGTTAACATTCCGGTGGAGTGGATGGAGGGGACACCGATGGAGACCAAGCTTCGTCAGCTGCTGGCCTACAAGCTCAGCATCGCCGAGTTGATCGGCATCGCACTGCTGCTCGGCACGCCGTACCTGATCGTCGGCGTCATCTGGTCGAGCACCCACACCGAGCACCTGCGCGGCATGGAGGGCGCCGACCTGGCGATCTCGTTCCTGGGCTCGATCGCGTCCTGGCCGGTGCTGCTGTTCTCCAATGTCTGTATGACCTGAGCGTGCATGCCCCGAGCCGTCGGCTACCGTCGGGGCCATGTCCAACGTTGCCAACGATCCGATCGACGACGTGGCCGAGGGCGACGTCGTCGACGTCGACCGCGGGTCCGGTTCACGGCCGTACCAGGTGGTGTTCAAGAGCGCCGACGAGACGCCGCAGGGGACCGTCTTCACCGTCACGTTCCAGGACACCGACGGCGAGACCTTCCAGCAGGAGTATCCGGCGGGCACGGTGGTCGCCCGCTCGCTGGAGAGCAAGTGGGAGTCCCCGCAGAGCCCGACGCAGCACAACGGGTAGCGCACACAGCGCGGGATCAGGCGTAGCCGCGGCCGCGGGGGGTACCCCCCGCGCCATGGCGAAGATCGGATACTTCCTCTCGTGTGAGCAGTACACCCCTGCCGAACTGGTGGACCAGGCCAGGCGTGCGGAGGCCGCGGGCTTCGAGTCCCTGTGGATCTCGGACCACTTCCACCCGTGGAACGACGAACAGGGCCAGAGCCCGTTCGTGTGGGGAGTCATAGGTGCGCTGTCACAGGTGACGTCGCTGCCCGTCGCGACCGGCGTCACCTGCCCGACCATGCGCATCCATCCCGCGATCATCGCGCAGGCCGCCGCCACCGCCGCCGTCCAGCTGGACGGCCGGTTCGTGCTGGGGGTCGGCAGCGGGGAGGCGCTCAACGAGCACGTGCTCGGCGACCACTGGCCGTCGGTCGGGGTGCGGCTGGAGATGCTCGAGGAGGCCGTCGACGTGATCCGGCTGCTGCACGGCGGCAAGGAGATCAGCCACCACGGCCTGCACTACGAGGTGCAGGAGGCCCGCATCTACACGCTGCCCGAGCAGCCGGTGCCCATCTACGTCTCGGGCTTCGGCCCGCAGGCCGCCGAGCTGGCCGGCCGCATCGGCGACGGCTTCGCCACCACGATGGCGGACGCCGAGCTCATCAAGACGTTCCGCGACTCCGGTGGCGGCGACAAGCCGGTGCAGGCGGGCACCAAGGTCAGCTGGGACCGCGACGCGGAGAAGGGCCTCGACGCCGCGCACCGGCTGTGGCCGAACGAGAGCCTGCCCGGCCAGCTCGCCCAGACACTCCCGCGCCCCGGCGACTTCGCCGACGCCGGCGCTCTGGTGCCGCGGGAGAAGGTCGCCGAGTCGGTGACATGCGGCCCGGATCCCGACAAGCACGCCGCACAGGTGCGCGAGTACCTCGACGCCGGGGTCGACGAGGTCTTCGTCCAGCAGATCGGACCGGACCTCGACGGCTTCTTCGAGTCCTGGCAGCGCGACGTGCTGCCGCAGCTGCGGTCCTAGCGCAACGGGCCGCCGAACAGGTCGAGCAGTTCGCCGGTGCGCCACCAGACCAGCGCCGCCAGCACCACCAGGACCGCTGCCGTCACACCGGCCTGGATCAGGTCGCGCCGCTCGCGGGGGGCGTAGGCGTACGCCGCGGCCACCGCCGCACCGGTGACCAGCCCGCCGATGTGGCCCTGCCAGCTGATGCCCTGCGAACTGATCAGCGGGTAGACGAAGGTGAACACGAGGTTCAGCACGATGATCGCCGCGATCCCGCGGATGTCCATGTTGAGCCGCTTCGCCACCACGAACGTCGCGCCGAACAGGCCGAACACCGCGCCGGATGCGCCCGCGGTGCCGGTGTTGAGCGGCGAGAGCAGGTAGACGAGCACCGAGCCGCCCAGTGCGCTCAACCCGTAGAGCGCGCCGAAGCGCAGCCGGCCCAGCGCCGCTTCCAGCTGGGGTCCCACGAAGTACAGCGCCAGCATGTTGAACAGCAGGTGGGTGATGCCGTAGTGCAGGAACGCCGAGGTCCCCAGCCGCCACCACTCGCCGGACGCGACTCCCGGCGCCCACAGCACGAGCTCGCGCTCGAGTTCGGGCATGGCGGTCTGCAGCACGAACGCCAGCACGTTGACCGCGATGAGCACGTAGGTGACCATCGGCTTGGTGGCGCCGGCGCGGCCGCCGAACGGGGTGCGCACCGGCCGCACCGTCCTGGCGCCCGCGTTCACGCACTCGACGCACTGATGGCCCACCGCCGCGGAGCGCATGCACTCACCGCAGATGTACCGCCCGCAGCGGTTGCATCGCACGTAGGTCTGCCGGTCGGGATGGCGGTAACAGGTCGGCGTCTCGGCCGGCGACTGCTGCGGATACGGGTAGGCCATGGTTACAGCGTCCCGAACAGTTCGATCCAGTTGCCGTCGGGGTCGGCGACGAACATCCAGCCCATCCCCGGCACCGGCGCGAACTCGGTCAGCGGTTCGACGATGTCGTAGGGCGACGCGGCGAACTCCTCGGCGACGGCGCGCAGGTTCTGCACCCCGATCGTGACGTACCGGACGCCGGCCTGGGCCCGCCCGCCGCCCGGCGCCGCGGGTTGCGGCGGCGGCGGGCTGTACGTCACCAGCTTGAGCACGCCGTTGCCCAGCGTGTAGCGCCGCTGACTGCCGCCGGGGAACTCGAGCTCCCCCTGGAACTCCAGTTCGAGGAAGCCTTCGTAGAACGCCACCATGGGGTCGGGATTCGTGGTCACCAGGCCGACTTCGATGCCGGGGGTGAGCAGATCGAACTTCACCTACGCCATTGTCCCGGTCGGCGGGCGAGCTGCGCGCGCGGACGTCAGGACCCGGGGGTGGTGAACTCCATGATCAGCCGGGTCAGTCGCAGCGCCTTGATCCTCCACGCGCCGTCCTGGCGGACCCAGCGCTCGTGGTAGTGCCCGTAACCGGTGAGCGCGGGACCGTTCTCCCACACCACCCGGTCCTGCATGGCCCACACGACGGTGGCCTCGTCGCCGTCGACCTCGATGAGCGGTGTGTGCACCTGGTGGGCGGAGCGGGCGTTGGTCAGCGAGGACCGGATCATGTCGACGGCGGCGTCGCGGCCGGTGATGACGGGCACGCCGGTGCCGCCGTCGCTGACGTCGAGTTCCATGTCGTCGGTCATCAGGTCGCCGAACCCCGCCCAGTCGCGGGTGTCCAGGGTGTAGCAGTAGCGGCCCTTGGCGTTGGTGAGGGCGAGGAAGTCCTCGGGAGTCGTCGTCATCGGTCTAGGACACCACGATCCGCAACCGCTCCCAGCCCCGGACCGTGGATGTCGGCGCGAGCTCCATGCTGTCGTAGTCGATGCCCCACTCAGGCCACCGGTTGAGCAGCTCGTCGAGCGCGATCCGGCCTTCCAGACGGGCGAGATTCGCGCCGAGGCAGTAGTGCACGCCCTTGCCGAAGGTCAGGTGGCTGATGTTGTCGCGGCCGATGTCGAACGTGTCGGGGTCGCGGTAGCGGCGCGGGTCGCGGTTGGCGGCGCCGAACAGCAGCAGGATGGCGCTGCCCGCGGGCACCGTGGTGCCGTACAGCTCGTGGTCGCGGGCCAGGTAGCGCGCGACGTGCGGGCCGGTCGGCTCGAACCGCAGCGTCTCGTCGATCGCGCGGTTGAGCAGCGAGCGGTCCTCGGCGACCCGGCGGCGCTGGTCTGGGTTCTCGGCGAGCACCTTCGCCAGCCAGCCGATCAGCCTGCCGGTGGTCTCGTTGCCCGCACCGGCGACCACCTGCGTGTAGTGCAGCACCTCCTTGCGGGTCAGCTTGCGGGTGACGCCGTCGGCGTCGGTGAACTCCACGTTGAGCAGCGCCGTCATCAGGTCGTCGGAGGGGTTGTGCGAGCGCCACTCGACGTAGTCGGCGTAGATGCGGCCGTCGGCGATCCTGTCGGCGGCGACCACCTTCATCGGCGCGCCGCGCTGGGTGCGCAGGTTGGCGTCGTTGGCGTCGCGCACCGAGACCTGTTCGGACTCGGGGATTCCCAGCAGCATGCCGATCACCCGCATCGGCATCATGGCGGCGAGCTCGGCGATGATGTCGAAGCCGTCGGTGCCGACGTGCGGGTCGAGGCAGCCGATGCAGAACCGGCGGATCTGGTCCTCGATCTCGGCCATCCGGCGCGGCGTGAACACCCGCGACATCAGGCCGCGCAGCATGCTGTGCACGGGCGGGTCCTCGAACATCATCACGCCCTCGGGCATGTCGAAGTCGGACTGGACGAGTTCGAGGATGTCGCTGCGGGAGTTCGAGAACGTCTGCCAGTTCGACAGCGCGTCCTCGACGTCGGCGTGCCGGGAGACGGCCCAGAAGTCGTAGCGCTCGTTGTAGTAGAGCGGCGCCTCTTCGCGCAGCCGCGCGTAGGTCGGGTAGGGATCGTTGACGATGTCGATGGAGTAGGGGTCGTAGTAGACCGCGGCGGCGGTGGTCATCGTGGCTCCCTGCGTGCACTGAGCGATCGCTCAACAATGCGTCCGTGTATGACTAGCAGCCCGCAGGCAGGGCGGTCAACGGTTCAGGCTGTCGCGCCGCGGGCCCGTTCGGGCATCGACCGCGGGATCAGACCCACCGGGTCGCACAGGTCGAGGACGCGGCTCACCGCGCGGCTGGGCAGTACGTGCCACGTCACGTCACTGCGGGTCAGGTGGGCGTTGATGGCGTGCAGGGCGGCGATGCCGTCCACCGCGATGAAGTCCAGGTCGGTGAGGTCCAGCGTGACGGAACGGGCGGCCGCAGGTATCGCCTCATACACCGCGACCGCGAAATCCTTGGCGTTGGCGGCGTCCACCTCGCCGCACACCCTCACGGTGGTGCGCTGCGACGCCCCGCGCCCGCGAGTACTGCCGACAGCCGCGACCCGCGATGCGATCGACGGCCAGCACGCGGGTGCCTGACCGTGCAGGTATGCGATCGTCACGGCGTGACTCCATCAGCAGGGGGCCCGGTGGGCGTTTCGTTCCCACTGCAATGGGCAACCAAACCTCAGGTGAAAAAAATTTCCGTCAGGCCGACGCGACCGGGCGCAAGGTAGCCGCGCATCCGTCGAATCCCAGATACACGCGAGTGCCCTGTGGCGACGGGTCGATGGCGAACCGGTCGGCGAGTGCCCGCATCAATGGGATGCCGCGGCCCCGCGCGGAAGCCTTCGAGGCAGGTGCGGCCTCCCGCCACGTCCCGCGGTCGGCGACGGTGACGGCCAGGACGCCCGGTCCCTCACGACGGGCCTGCAGGCAGAACGTCCGGTCCCGCCCGCCGTCCCGGTATGCGAACTCGGCGGCGTTGGCCATGGCCTCGTTCACCGCGAGCACGATGTCGCTGTAGCGGACCGCGTCGAGCCTGAAACCGTTGCGCAGCCAGCGGGAGAATTCCTCCCTCAGGCTGCTCACCGCACCGGCTTCGGCTGCGGCGGTCCGGACGAAGGCGGCGTCGGCGGTGTCGGTCAGCGAGTGTGCGAAAGCCATGATCTTCGTTGGCTACCCGCTTCCCCACGGAGTCACTCCCCGCGGCAGGTCACGATGCGATGTGATCCAGGGCATCGTCCAGTGTCGAGAACAGCGTGATCAGATCGGTGAGGCCGGTGATCTTGAGTGGTCTGCTGGTCGCCGGACCGTCGGCGACGACGGCGAACCGGACCGCGGGCGTGACCTCGTTGTGGGTGTTGACCAGTACCTGCATCCCGGCGGAGGCGAGGAACTCGACGTCGGTCAGGTCGATGATCACCGCGGTGGGCGCCTGCGCGACGACCGCCCGCACCTTCTCGGTCAGCGCCGGTGCCGTCAGCATGTCGATCGCGCCGGACGCGCGCACGACGACGACGCTGCCGAGCCATTGCTCGCGATGGTCTTCAGCCGTCACAGCCCACCTCGTCTCGGCGCCGTCGAACGACGCACACAACTTCACAGGAGGCTTCAGGCTGAACCCGGGAATCGTCGCCACCGGACCCGCGGGGATCGGGCGACGGATCACAGCGTATCCGACCGACCCGCTCGTGAGGTGATCAGGCGGGCGAGTGCGGCTACGGTGAAAGGCGATGGCGAGTAACCGGATGGCGCAGCAGCCGTCGGCGATCCAGGCGGAGTTGGCCGCTGCGGCGCAGCGTCGCGGGCTGATGGACTCCATCGAGGTCGATCTCGCCGGTTCGCTCAACTACCGCAGGACGGTGCTGCGGGTGCTCAGCCTCATCCGCCCCGCTATCGCCGACTGGGCCGCACTGGTGATGCCCGACAACCGCACCGGCGGACTCGAGGTGCACGGCGGCGACGACGTCGCGTTCACCGAGGTGGTGCCCCGGTCGGTGATCGACGGCCTCGCCACGGACCGGGTGCTGCGCACCGGCCACCGCGAGCTCCTGCACTTCGGGATCGGGACGGACGCGACCGGCTCCGCCGAGCACGGGATGTTCGGCATCATCCGGCATCCCCGGCTGCGCGAGCAGGTGGACGCCCTGCGACCGGCCGACGTGCTGTTGCTCGGGTTGACCGCCCGCGGGGCGACGGTCGGCGTGCTGATGATGACCCGCGGGCAGGGCCGCGGATTCGACGGCGAGGAGGTGGCGTTCGCCGAGCGGGTCGCCTCCCGCGCGGCGGTCGCACTGGACTCGGCCCGGCTCTACGAGGAGCGGGGGCGGGTGGCGTCGATTCTCCAGCGCAGCCTGCGGCCGCCCGCACTGCCCGAGGTGGGTGACATGCGGCTGGCGGCGCGGTACCGGCCCTCGGCCGAGCATCTCGAGATCGGCGGGGACTTCTACGACGTGTTCGGGGCCGACGGCGACTGGCTGCTCGCGCTCGGCGACGTCTGCGGCAAGGGCGTCGAGGCCGCCGCGCTGACCGGTCAGACCCGCCAGAGTCTGCGCACTGCAGCGTATTTCGACCCGCGGCCCGCCGTGGTGCTCGGCGCCCTGAACCACGTGCTGTGGGATCCGGGCTCCGACCAGTTCGTCACCGTGGCGTGCGCGCGCGTCAGGACATCCGCCGACGGCGGGGCCGACGTCGAGATCGCGGTGGCGGGCCACCCGGCCCCGATCGTGCTGCGCGCCGGTGGCGTCGTCGAGCAGGTGGAGATCTTCGGCACCGCGATCAGGCTGGCGCCGCAGGCGAAGTACCGCACCGCGACGCTGCGCCTGGAGCGCGGCGACACCCTGCTGATGTTCACCGACGGGGTCGACGAGGCCCGCGGCGCCGACGGCTTCTACGGCGTCGACCGGCTGACCGCCCTGCTGCCCGCATACGCCGGGGCCGCACCCGATGTGGTGTGTGAGGCCATCGAGCAGGACGTCATCGAATTCGTCGACGGCGGCCCGCACGACGACATCGCGCTGCTCGCGGTGACGTGCGGGAGGTGAACACCGCCGTCCTGACGGACGCACTGAACGGTTACGAGGACGCCCTGTCGGCCAACGACGCCGTGGCCGCGACGACGTTGGTGACACGCCTGCTGGCCAACGGCGCCGATCCGGTGGCGGTGCTCACCGACGTGGTCGCCACCGCGCAGCGCACCGTCGGGTCCCGCTGGCAGCGCGGCGAGTGGACGGTCGCCGAGGAGCACGCCGCCACCGCGATCGCCGTCGCGGCGACGACGGCGGTGGCCGGGCACGTCCGGCAGGTGCCGGTCACGCGCGGCCGCGTCCTGGTGGCGTGCGCGGAGCGGGAGTGGCACGCGCTGCCCGCGATGATCATCGCCTGCGCGCTGCGCGCCAACGGCTGGGACAGCACGCTGCTCGGCGCGGCCACGACGCCGTTGCGGCTCAGCCAGCACCTGCAGGACCTCGGGCCCGACGCGATCGCGGTGAGCTGCTCGGTGCTGGCTTCGCTGCCGACGACGCGGCGGTTCATGGAGGCGGGCACCGGCGCGGGGGTTCCCGTCGTGGTCGGCGGACCTGCGTTCGGCTATGACGACGTCCGGGCCACCGCGCTCGGGGCGACGGCGTGGGCGCCCGACGCCCACGGCGCGGTGGCGGTGCTGGCCGGCCTGCCCGCGGTGGTGCCGCCGGCGACCCCGTTGCCCGCCGACGCCGTCGCCGAGCAGTCTGCACTCGATCTCGACCACCGGCGGCTGGTTGCGATGCTGCGCGACCGCTGGTCACCGACCCGCGAGGTGGGCGTCGACAGCCGGGTGCTCGAGGTCGCAGGCGACGCCCTGCACCAGGCGCTGCACGCGGTGGCGGCCGCCCTGCTGACCGCCGATCCGCGCCCGGTCGCCGAGACCTCCGCGTGGATCGCCGAACTGCTGCGCACCCGGGGTGCCGACGCCACCGCGATCACCGAACTCGGGACGCTGATGACGTCGGCGCTGCGCGACTACCCGCTGGCGGGCCGGCTGGTCGCCGAACACTTCACCGGGGACTGGCCCGATCTCTAGGCAGGCACCTGATTTTCCGCGGTCACCCCGGTGCGAGCCGGAACACCATCTCGACCGTGGTTCCGGACGCCGACGGGCCCAGGTCGACCCGTGCGCTGACCGCCCGCATCATCGGCAGCCCCCGGCCGCGGGTCCGCGGCTTCTCGTCGGGCGTCTTCCAGGTGCCGAAATCGAGGACCCGCACCACGATCTCGTCGCCCCACACCGCGGCGTCGACGATCATCACCCCGGCGGCGACATCGCGGTACCCGTGTTCGACGCTGTTGGTGCACGCCTCGTTGACGGCGAGCACGACGTCGGTGGTGAGTTCCTGCCCCGCGCCGACCTCGGTCAGCCACGCCGTCAGCTCGGTGCGGACGCGGCCGAGATTGGCGGGGGTGGCGGCGATCTCGAGGTGCAGTGGCGCGGGCGGCCGCCGGTAGACCAGGACGGCGACGTCGTCGTCGTAGCCCGCGGGCGGCGCCAACTCGCGCAGCACCGCGTCGGCGATGGTGTCGGCGTGCGAGGACAGTTCGGCGGCCAGTACCCGGGTGACGCGGTCGATGCCGTCGTCGATCGGCGCGTCCCGCCGTTCCACCAGCCCGTCGGTGTAGAGCAGCAGCGCCGAACCCGGCGGCAGGGTGCGGGTGCCCTGCGGACGTGGCCCGGTGCGCCGCACCGCGAGCGGCACCGTCGCTGCGTCGGAGAGCACGCTGGGCGGCGACGCCGGTGTGGCGAGCACCGCGGGCACGTGGCCGGCGTTGCTGTAGCGCAGTTCTCCGGTCCTGATGTCGAGGACTGCGAGGAACACCGTCGCGCAGTAGGCGTGCGGGATCAGCGCGGCCGCCGAGTCGAGCTCTTCGAGCAGCACCGCGGGCTCGGCGCCGGTCAGCAGCAGCGCGCGCGCCGAACTTCGCAGCTGGCCCATCACGGCGGCGGCGGGCAGCCCGCGCCCGACGCAGTCGCCGACGACGATGCCGATGGTGCGCTCGCCGATCGGCAGCACGTCGTACCAGTCGCCGCCGATCTCCAGCGGCGCCACGGCCGGTTCGTAGCGCACCGCGAATCCGGCGGGCGGACTGCTGGTGGGCAGCATCGCCCGCTGCAGCGTCAGCGACGCCTCGCGCGCCGTCTCGAACTGGCGGACGTGCTGGATCGCCAGGCCGAGATGGCCGACCAGCGCGGTCAGCAGCAGCCGGTCGTCGACGCTGATCTGCCGGGGCCGCTGGTGCTCGAGCACCACCGCGGTGTCACCGGCGCCGGGCAGCATGGCGACGATCCCGCAGGCGGCGTCAGAGCCGTCGGGTGACAACACCGGCTCGATGGTGAGCGGCGGCCACTGCCGGGCCTGGCCCAAGGTGGTCTGCAGGTCCGGATCGAGGTCGGACCACTGCGCGCCCGCCGGCTCACCGGCCGCCCGGACCGCGGGCTCGTCGCCGCTGCGCCAGGTCACCGTGAGCACCCGCTGCAGGTCGATCGCCGCCCGGCATTCCTCGAGCGTGATCGCCAGCACCTCGGCCATGCTCTTGGCCAGCCCGATCGCGGTGGCCAGCCGGGCGAGCAGCCGTTCCCGCTCCGCGGCGGCCCGCAGCACGGTGACGTCGCGGATGGTGCCGACGTAGACCGCCCGTGCAGACCCCGCGGCGGGCACGGCGTTGATGCTCACCGCCGCCCATCCGGGCGCGCCGTCGCGGCGGCGGATCTCGGTCTCGGCCTGCAGGTCCCCGGTCTCGATCAGCTGGTTGAGCTGGCGGTCGGCGAGCCCGTGATCGACCAGCCAGGGGTGTGGCCACCGGTAGGGCAGGCCAGCCGCGTCGTAGCCGGTGATCTCGGTGAACGCGTCGTTGATCTCCACCACCGTGCCGTCGCCATCGGCAACGAAGAAGCCCTCCTGCAGTGCGTTGACCAGTGCCGTGCGGAACTGGTCGCGGTCGGCGAGGCCGTCGGCGCGGGCGCGCTGCTGTTCGTAACGCTGTGTGCCGTCGAGGAATCCGCGGGTCGCCACGTCGAGGGCGGCCAGTGTCTGCAGCAGGAATTGAAGCGCCGCAGCGGATTCGGATTCATCGTCGCCCGAACCGAGCAGGAGGAAGTGATTCTCGACGATGTCCAGTGTGCTGATCCGCTCGGCCAGCGCGCGCCTGCCGAGTTCGTGGCCGACCTCCAGACCGGCCTCGTCGCGGCCGGCGAGGTAGGCGCGCAGCGCGTCGGTGTAGGCGGCGCGGAACTCGGCGGTCACGGCGCCGTCCCGCGGTGGCGGGCCACCAGCACCAGCGCGTCGTCGCCGGCCCTGCTGTGCCGTTGCAGGATCTGCTCGGCGAGCGTGTCGGCCGGTGCGGCGAAATCGAGTGCCTGCAAACGGTTCTCGTCCAAGCCGTCGCTGGCCATCACGAGCAGGTGGCCGGGCCGCACCGGTAGGCCCTCCGGCGCGGCGATTTCCGGCAGCCGGTACCCGACGATGCCGCCGAGCAGCCGGGCCGACGAGCGGGTGTCGATGCCGCTGGGTGCGCGGGCGACCAGGTCCGCCGACACGTTCCCGACGCCCACCCACTGCAGGATGCCCGCGTCGAAGTCGACCCGCGCCAGCGTGATCGCGGCGCCGCGGGTGTCGGTCATCTCGCGGTGACACTGCGTCATGAGGTCGTCGAGCGGCCGGTCGTCGGCGTGCCGGAGCACCTGCTCGGCACACCGGGCCGCGGCCGCCGCGGGTTCGCCGTGGCCGAGGCCGTCGATGACGCCGAACAGCGCGGCGTTCGCGCCGACCCCGACCGCCACCGACCGGTCACCGCACACCACCTGGCCGGGCACCGGCCGCGCCGCCGCCGCCCACTCCATCGGGCCGAGCCGGCCGTGCTGGGCCATCGTCTCAGCCATCGTCGGGCGTCCACTTCCACATCTCGACGACGGTGCCCTGCCCCGGTGTCGATTCGATGATCAGCCGGTCCATCAGCCGCCGGGCGCCGGGCAGGCCGAGACCAAGGCCGCGGCCGGTCGAGTAGCCGTCCTCGAGTGCGCGGTCGATGTCGGCGATGCCGGGGCCGTCGTCCTCGGCGCGCACCACCAGCGCCCTGCGCCCGTCGCGGTACTGCACACCCACCCGCACCTCGCCGCGACCGGCGTAGCTGGTGATGTTGCGGGCGATCTCCGAGATCGCGGTGGCCACCATCGTCACGTCGGTCAGCGAGAAGCCCAGCCGGCGTGCGAGTTCGTGGCCGGCCTGGCGCGCGGTGACGATGTCGTCGGAGTCGTTGACGTCGACGACGAAGTCCGCCGACCGCGGCGGGGTCACGGTCGCGGCCGTTCGTCGCCCGGCGCCCGGCGGTGCAGCAGAGCCAGCCCCTCCTCCAGGTCGAGTGCGGTGTGCATGCCGTCGAACACCAGCCCCAGCTGCACCATCGCGAACGCCACCTCGGGCTGCAATCCGACGATCACGGTGTCGGCGCCGCGCAGCCGGGTCATGTGCGCGATCGTCCGAAGGGACCGGGCCGCATAGGAATCCATCACGTCGATGGCGGTCACGTCGACGATGATGCCCTGCGCGCGGAACCGGCTTACCCGCTCCATCAGGTCGTCCTGCAGCCGCTCGGTGTCGGAGTCGGTCAGCGCGGCCTGCACGGTCGCGATGAGGATCGCGCCCTGCTTGAGGATGGGTACCGGCATGGAAGTGGTTGCGGCGCAGTGGGCGCGCTCAGCCGTTCTGCTCGCCGGTGCGGCTCACCTCGTATCCGAGTAGGCGTTCTGCCTCCTCGATGCCGCCCTGCAGGTCGCCGACGGCGTTCATCTTCGACAGGTCGAGGCCGATGGTGACCAAGGTCAGGGCGATCTCCGAGGACAGCCCGGTGATGATCACGCTGGCGCCCATCAGGCCGGACGCGTCGACGGTCTGCACCAGGTGGTTGGCGACCGTGGAGTCGATGGTCGGGACGCCGGTGATGTCGATGACGACGACCTTGGCGCGGTTGGCCCGGATCGCACGCAGCAGCTGTTCGGTCACCTGGCGGGCCCGCTGACTGTCCAGCACACCGATGATCGGCAGGATCAGCAACTGCTCGCGCACCTGCAGCACCGGGGTGGACAGCTCGCGGATGGCCTCCTGCTGCTGGCGGATGATGCGCTCGCGCTCCTGGACGAAGCTGACGCCCACGGTGTTGGCGATGCGGTTGGCGGCCGGCTCGTAGGCGTCGAGCACGCGGTTGAGCAGGTCGAAGTCGGTCTGGTACTTCTCGAACAGCGACCGGGCCAGCACATCGCGCAGCAGCAGCACGATCCCGAGCACCTCGTCGGTCTCGACGCCCCGCGGGATGATGCGTTCGGACAGGTCGCGGGCGTAGGCCTGCAGGGCCTCCACGCTGCCGGTCTCCAGCACCTCGACGTAGTTGTCGTAGACCGCGGTCGCCTCGGAGAACAGCTCCTCGGGCGTCATCGCGGTGAGCAGCTCGGCCGCGGTGATGCGGCGGGCCCACTCCTCGCGCAGCACCGTGCGGTTCTGCCGCAGATGCTTGACCAGCTGCGGCAACAGCCCCTCGGTGGAAATGCCGGGCGCGCCCGCGGCAATGAAATCGGTCGACATCTCGGTCATGTGCTCTCCCGGCCTGCGCGTGCGCGCACCCGGCGCGCGAGTCACCTGACGAGCCTATCCCGGTGGTGGGCCCGTTTCCGGTGAAGTATTTTTTCCGTGTTGCCCGAGACGGTTAGGCTTCCAACGTCCGCCCACCGGCGGATGGCGACGTAAGGACGGCAGTTGTCAGCTTCGCAAGCGATCTCCACCTCGGTGCAGCACGTCGACGGCATCGCGGTGCTCGCCGTGGGCGGCGTGGTCGATCTCGCCACCTCCGCCACCCTCGAGGAAGTGGTCGCGGGCCTGGTGGACGAGCGTCCCGTGGCCCTGATCATCGACCTGTCCGAGGTGACGTTCCTGGCGTCGGTGGGCCTGCAGATCCTGGTCGCCACCCACGAGAAGGTCAGCCCGTCGGCCCGCTACGCGGTGGTGGCCGCCGGCCCCGTCACCGCCCGGCCGATCCAGCTGACGCGGCTGGACGACGTGTTCCCGCTGCACGCCACGCTCGACGACGCGCTGGCCGATCTGCGCGACGGCGACGCCACCGTCTGACCCGGCTCAGCCGGCCGGAACGGCTCCGGCGGCGTCCCGAAGCACCCGTTTCAACCGCTCCAGCGGATCGCCCCCGCGCGGGTCGAGCCTGCGCGGATCGTCGGGCCGCTGCTCCTCGTCGTCCTCTGTCGGTGACCCCGCCGACGGGGGCGGAGGCGGTGGCGGAGGGGGCGGAGGCGGCGGCGGTGGTGGCGGTGGCGGCATCGCGTCGGCGTTCGCGATCTTCGCGGCCAACCGTTCGGCGGCGTCGTCGCGGATGGCGCGGCGCTCCTCGTCGGGGTCGGTGTTGCCGGCGAAGCACTCCGGCGGTGCGCCCTCGACGATCGCCAGCGCGCTGGTGTACCGCTCGCGGGCGGCCACCGGGTCCCTGGCGAAGCCGGCCAGGTCGCCCTGGGTCTCGCGGACCAGCTCGAGGTTGACCCGCACCGGGCAGGACAGCGCGGGCTCGGTGCGGCGCAGGGCCTCGCCGAATTCGGCGTCCGCGTCGGCGAGGCGGCCGTCGAGCACCGCCAGCGTGCCCGCGGCGAAGGGCGCCTTCGCGGTCTCGACGACGTTGCCGAACTGCAGCACCGCGACGTCGGAGGACAGGCCGTCGAGGTCCCGCTCGGCGTAGTCGTCGACGGCCGAACTGCCCGCCGCCACCATGGTGATCAGCTTGAGCGCGACGATGAGCGCCAGCGCCGCCACCGGCGCGGAGAAGATCAGCAGCCGTCTGCGGAGTCTCAGTCGCCGCGGGGTAGCCCCCCGTCGCCGCGTCACGAGGTCACCGCCCGTCGGGCCGCCCGGTGCCTGCGCAGTTCGCGGACCATCAGGTAGATCTCGGCCAGGGCCAGCGCGGCGGCCAGCAGGGTGAGCAGCCAGTACCACTCAGTCCGCGGGGTGTTCTGGTCGGCGTCGGTGTCGGCGGAGGACGGCGCGGGCAGCACGCTTTCCAGCGGCGGTCCCGCGTCACGCCGGGCGTAGGGCACGCCGAGCTGATCGGCCACTCGCTGCAGTGCGGCCTCGTCGAGCGGGGCGCCGTCGCCGGGTGCCGGGGTGCCGTAGCCGAGCACCGCACCGCCGTCGACCATGCCCGCCTCGATCTCGAAGCGGCCCTGCGGCGCCTGCGAGCCACCCGCGCCGGAGCCGAGGTAGAACACCAGGTTGCGCGAATCCGGATACTGCTGGCCGGCCTGGATCAGTTGGTAGCGCAGGGGATTCGCGGCAGCGGCGACGTTGACCTGCGACGCCGCATCGGGCGGTGCTGGGTAGGGCGTCAGCGCTGCGGCCACCGGTTCGAGGCTCCATGCGTCGTCGGACAGCGGCCAGTCCAGCGACGGGCGGGCCGCGAACGAGATCACGGCGAACCGTGCCTGCGGATACCGCTCGATCAGGGTCTCGATGTCGGTCCGCATGCCCTCGATCCTGGGCCGGCCGTCGTAGTCGGCAACGCCGGAGTCCACCGACCGGTCCACCACGAAGAAGACGTTCGGCACGCCCAAGGGCGCCGCCGCGGCGGAGTCCGACTCCACGGTTCCCGCGCCGGGCCGGGCCAGCGCCGCGAGCACCAGGAGCACCGCCAGGGTCAGGCCGCTCCAGCGCAGCGCGGCCGCCCGCCGCTGCGCGCCGGTGGCGACGAACACCTGGCGCAGGGTGACCAGCCTGGCGACGATCAGCGCCGCGGCCACCACCGCGAGGATCGGGCCGGGCAGGACGGGGTCGACGCTCATCGGTGCCGTCTCCTCTTCGCGCAAGCGCTCATCGGCGAAGCACCACCAGGGCCACCGACAGCACGGCGGCCGACAGCAGCGCCACGGTCAGCGGCACGGCAGGCGACTCGCCGGGCAGCCTGGCGAACAGCCCACTGTCGGCGGGGACGGCGGGCGGCGGGTCGGCGCGGATGGCGTCCAGACGGCTGGTCAGCTGGTCGGCGCCGCCGCCGACGCCCCCGGGGAGTTGACGGAAGAACCGGCCGCCGGTGCGTTCGGTGAGGCCTTCGAGCGCGGCGTCGGCGTCCCGCGACGACTCGGTGGGGTCGGCCACCGCGACGACGTTCACCTGCACGCCGGCATCGGCCGCGAGGTCGCTCACCTGGTCGGCGTCGAAGAGTCCGGGCTCGGCAGTGTCAGTGCGAAACACGCTCGGCCCCAGATAGATCAGTGATCTGCGGTATCCGGTCGCCGATTCGTCCGTCGGGAAGCCGGTGAGGCACAGCGCGAGTACGTCCTCGACGGTGCGCGCGTAGTCGATGTAGGTGACCGCGGGTGCGAACGAGCCCGCCTCGTCCGACGCCGGCTCGATGCCTGCGTAGTCGTTGAATCGGCTTGCGGCGTACTGGTAGTCGCGGGTCAGTGGGACGACCCGCCGGTTCGACGACGTCAGTCCGATGCGCTCGGTGCCGGGTCCCCTGGTGACCTGCCCGGCGAAGTAGGACAGGAACGTCGCGGTGGCCGGATCGGTGGCGGGCTGACCCACGCAGAGCATCACCTCTTCTGGCTGGCTCTCCTCGGCGGTGCGCACGTCGACGGGCCGGGCGCCGGCGATCACGGCGGCGCCGAAGAGCACCGTCAGCATCAGCACGGTGGCCAGCGCCGAGGCCCGGCGCACGCGCGCGGCCCTGGCGTATTCGGGCAGCCGGGTGAGGCGGTCGACGTTGGCCAGGGGTCGCAGCCGGCGCGGCGCGTGCACCATCGGCAGCAGTACGGCCAGGCCGACAACCACGGCCAGGAGGGCGAACCCGGCGATCGCGACCGGCCACCAGGTCAGCTCCATGGTCGGTGTTCGCTCATAGCGCGTTCCGGGTACCCGGCGCGTCGGCTCTCAACACGTGGCCGCGGTTTGCTGCGGTCAACGGGCGGCGATCCCGCGGATGATGCGGTCGCAGACCTCGTACATGTCGCGTTGCGCGGCCTCGGGGTCCTGCGCGCGCGACACGTAGAGCGCCGCCTCGTCGAGGGCGCCGAGGAGCACGTGCGCCGTCGGCCGAACCGGTTGCTCGGGGAGCACGCCGTCGGCGATGGCTTGGGAGAGCATCGCCTCGATCACCCCGAGGCCGTACTTCGCACCGACCTCCCGCCAGTGCTCCCAGCCGAGCACCGCCGGCGCGTTGACGAGCACGATGCGGTGCACGTCGGGGGCGGCACAGTGGTCGAGGAACAGCCGAACGCCGTGCCGCATCGCCTCGAGCTGGTCGCCGGGCGCCGCGGTGGCGATGGCCTCGGCGATGCTCGCCACGAGTTCCTCCTCGACCTGCTCGTACACGGCCTCGAACAGCGCCGCCTTGTCGGAGAACTGGTGGTAGAGGGCGCCCCGGGTGACACCGGCCGCCGCAACGATCTGCTGGGTGGACACGTCGGCGAAGGCGTGGTCGGCGAACAACCGGCGGCCTGCCGCCATCAGCCGCGCTCGGGTCTCGGCGGTGCGCTCCGCCTGAGAGCGGCGCACGGGCCGGCCGTCCGGGGAACCGTTGACTTTCATACAGTCTGCACGTAACTTTCATACCGAGTGTTTGTAAATGTCTATCGAAGGATATCCGAGATGCCCCAGTTGACCCTCGAGGACGCCACCCTCGACTACCGCGTCGTCGGCCCGGAAGACTCGCCCCATCCCCCGGTCCTGTTCGTGCACGGCATCCTCGTCGACCACCGGCTGTGGTCCGAGGTCGCGGACGAGTTGGCCCGCAGGGGTTTTCGCTGCGTGCTGCCGGACTGGCCGCTCGGATCGCACACCCGGCCGGCCGGCGAGCGCGCCGACCTGTCTCCGATGGGCGTGGCCACGATGGTCCGCGACACCATCGCCGCGCTCGGACTGGAGAACGTGACCCTGGTGGGCAACGACACCGGCGGCGGCATCTGCCAGCTGGTGGTCGACGCCTACCCCGAGTCCGTCGGCAGGCTGGTGCTGACCAACTGCGACGCGTTCGACAAGTTCCCACCGTTCCCGTTCAACCTGGTGTTCGCGACGCTGCGCGGGAACCTGTCGATCAAGCTGCTGATGAACCTGATGCGGGTCACCGCGCTGCGCCACTCCCCGATCGGATTCGGGATGTTGTTCCGGACCGATCCGGCGCTCACCGCGTCGTGGGTGGCGCCGTGCCAGAACGATCCGCGCATCCGGCGGGAACTGGCGAGGCTGCTACGCAACGTCGCGAAGACGGACCTCACCGACGTGGCGACGCGGCTGCCCCGGTTCACCAAGCCGGTCACGGTGGTGTGGGGGATGCTCGACCGCAGCTTCACCCCTGCCCTCGGACGGCGCCTCGCCGCGCTGTTCCCCGACGCCACGTGGGTCGAGGTGCCGGATGCCCGGACGTTCGTCGCGCAGGACACCCCGCAGGCGGTGGCCGACGCGATCAGCTCGATCACCGCAAAGACCGACGCGTAACTGGGAGCGCGCTACCATTTGAATGTGGTGCGCACAGGTCACCAACGGTCGGACGCGTTCGCGAACGTCAGCAGGATCATCGCCGCCGCACGCGAGATCTTCGCGCGCGACGGCACTTCCGCGACCCTGAGTCAGGTGGCGAAGGCCGCGGGTGTCGGCAACGCGACGCTGTACCGGCATTTCCCGAACCGCCGCGCGCTGGCCGCCGCGGTGTACGAGGACATCGTCGTCAACGACATCCGGCCGACCATCACCGCGCTGGGCGACAACGCGCCGCGCGAGGCGTTCATCGACGCGCTGGCCCGCCTCGAGGACGCGATGTTCGAGCAGCGGTCACTGCTGGCCTCGATGGGCGACCTGGCGGAGTTGACCGTCGACCTGTTCACCCGTGACCGCGAGCAGTTCGAGGCGATGATCGCGCACGCCAAGGAGTCCGGCCTGCTGCGGCCGGACCTGACCGCCGACGACGTGGTCAACTTCGTCGCGATGGTCACCACCGCATCGGTGGCGATGAACCAGCCGAAGGCGGTGCGCCGCCGCTATCTGAGCCTGATGTTCGACGCGTTCAGCGCCCAGGGCGCGCAGCCGTTGCCCGCGCCTCCATTGCGTTGACTTTGCATTGAGGGCGCCCGTCACTCGCACTTCTGCACCCTCACCGCAAAATCAACGCGAGAAGTCGAGCCGATGCGGTGAACCTTTTCGCGTCGTGCCCCGTAGAGCCTTCTGAACAGTCACAACGAATGGAAGGCACGACCATGAGGACCCACCTGTTGATCTCCGCCGGTATCGCCGCGGCGGCTTGCGCCACGATCCTCGCACCGGCGGCGGCGGCGGCGACCGACGATTGCGCCGGCACCGACCGGAACCCTCGGGGGCAGGCCGGATTCGTCCTGCGTGACGAGGACGGGAAGAACCCCTTCGCGGTGGCCGACTCACGCAGGGTCACCCTGAAGGCGGACTGCTCACGTTGATCTAGTGGCCGCGAAGTCGAGCACAGCGGACGCGAAGAGGTCCGGATCCTGCTGGGCCACACAGTGACCCGTCGGGAAGGTGAGGTGGCGGGCGGCCGGGATGAGTTCCCGGGCCGCCGCCACCATCGGGGCGTAGACGGGCTCGGAGTTCGCGCAGGAGGCGACGCACACCGGCATGCGCAGCTCGCGCAGCGGCGCGAAGACCTCGGAGCGGGTGTAGGACTGCTCCATCACGTGGAAGATCGGCCGCAGCATCGCCGCCTCGGACTCCGGGTGACATCGCAGATACACGGCGCCGTCGCGTTCGACCAGTCCGAAGTCACCGAACGCCCGCAGTCCGCCATCTTGCCAGCCCGCGAATCCCGCTGTGCGGCTGAGATGGCCGAGTGCTTCCTGCCGGCTGGGAAACGCGTTGCGCCGCCGCTGCACCTTCACCACCACCGCGCGGGGCAGCTTGCCGAGTTCCTGCTCCAGGACGCCTTCGCGCGGCACCATCGCCGTCGGTTCGACGGTGAACAGCCGGGAGAACGCACCGGGCCGGCGTGCCGCGGCGAGCAGCAGGTCCGTCGCGCCCGCGCTGTGCCCGACACCGAGCGCGTCCTGGATGCCGAGGGCGTCGACGACCGCGCACAGATCGTCGGCGAAGTCGGAGAATTCGTATCCGCCTGCGGCTTGACCGCTCATCCCATGGCCGCGACGGTCGATCGACAGCACGGTGTGGGTTCGCGCGAGATGCGGCACCACGTCGGCCCATACCTGTGCCACGTATCCGGTGCCGTGCAGCAGCACCGCGACCGGCCTGCGGCCGTCCGGTTCCCCGGTGGCGTGCACGGCGATCTCGACGGGTCCGGACGGGACGCGCAGAAGCGTCGTCAGTGCGGGCACTCCGTGACCCTACCGGCGCCCACAGGCCGCCTCGGTACTGTGGATCGTCGAGGCGAATCGGAGGCGATACAGGTGGTGACGGAGCCGCGCAGGGGGCTGAACGACGCGATCACGCGATTCTGGAGTGTGGCCGCGCCCCTCTATGACCAGCAGCTGCTGCAACGCCTGGTGTACCGGCCGGCACAGAACGAGGTGATCGACCGGCTGCGCACCCACGGAGCCCGGCGGGTCGCCGACATCGCCTGTGGCACCGGCATCCTGGCCGACCGCATCCAGCGCGAGCTCGGGCCCGACGAGGTCTACGGCGTCGACATGTCCGACGGCATGCTCGAGCAGGCGCACGCCCGGTCGGCGAAGGTCGACTGGCGCAAGGGGCCGGCCGAGCGGCTGCCGTTCGACGACGGTGCGCTCGATGCGGTGGTCACCACATCGGCGTTCCACTTCTTCGATCAGCCGGCGGCGCTCCGCGAGTTCCATCGCGTGCTCACGCCCGGTGGTCTGGTCGCCGTCACGACGATCAACCCGAATCTGCCTGCACCCTTCGACCGGCTGACCCTCGGTCGCCGCAGTCCCGCGCACAACCCGTCGCCCGCGCAGATGCGCACACTGTTCACCGACGCCGGTTTCACCCTCGTCGACCAGCACCGCGTCCGCCGTCCAGGCTGGACCCAGCTGGTGTCCGACATGATCACCGTCGGCGGCCGGTAATCCGGCACACGCTTGGACTCCGGGCGGTCACGTTCGACGTGGCCGATATCGTTCCGGGTCTGGGTGTAGCCGGTTCTTGAGTAACGCCGGGCCGCAGGTGATCCGCTGGTGGGGTCGCTTGACCAGGATGTTCAGTTTTCCCGGGGTGGTGCGGTCGAGCGGTAGCGGCCCCCGCTGGGGGTGACGAACTGCGCGGTGTGGACGCCGTCGACCTCGCTGGTGGCGACCTGCCAGCCCGGGGCTTCCTTGTCGTAATTGCANCGCGCGCACTCNCCCAGACCGTTGACCGCACTGGTGGGCCCGCCCTTGTGGTGCGGGTGGGCGTGGTCGTGGTGGCGGATCGGCGCATCGCAATACGGGGTACGACACCGCTGATCACGCAGATCGATGAACCTCGCCAACCCTTTCGGGAAACACCGCGACCGCGACTCCATCGCCACCAACGCCCCCGAGGACGGCCGCGCGTAGAGCCGCCGCAGCGCCGCCGCCCCGGCACCGGAGCATCGGCCACCATTCGCCGCGCGATGGCCGCCGGGATCGGCCCGTAGCCCTGCAGGTGCGCCGGCTCGCCGTCCCCGCCCAGCAGCACCCGATCCGGGGTCACCAGATCAACGCTCACCGGTGTCGGATCGGCGGCCTGTTGGCCGGTGACCCGCTCGAAGAGGGTGTCGGCCATCACCTGCCCGCGCGAACGCCCGTCACCGGTGGTGTCGGCCGCACGCTTGAGCGCGGCGTACACCCCCACCCCTTGGGCGACGGGCAGCAGCGCGGTCACGTACACCATGCAATCGGGGGCGGGCCGGATCGTCACGGTCCGCTCACTGGGCGCCTTCGCGGCGCGGTCGACCACCGCCTGCGCGTCCAGCCGGTAGGCGATCTTCTTCGCCTCGGCCTCGATCCGACCGTCTCCCCACCCTTCGAGGCGGGCCATCTCACCGCACAATTCGGCATCCAACCTGCGCCGGTCTTCCACCGACAGGCACGCCGACTCCCGCACGATGATCGTCGCCCGCCACTCGGTGAGCACCCCACACTCCAACGCCGCCAACGTGCACGGCATCTCATGGACCAACGCCCGGGCCAACCCCAGATGCCGCCCACCCTGATTCGGCGATGCCCGCCGCGCCAGCGCGATCTCGGTGGCCAAACCCCGACCCCGCTTGGACGCCGCCNCGCCCGGGCCAACCCCAGATGCCGCCCACCCTGATTCGGCGATGCCCGCCGCGCCAGCGCGATCTCGGTGGCCAAACCCCGACCCCGCTTGGACGCCGCCACACCCTCGGCGGCTTCCCGCGCGCGGCGCACAGCATCCCACGCGGCGGCGACCCGGGCCTGCTCGGCGGCCGCGGCAGCCTTCTGCGACTCCAGCTCCCGCAACCGGTCCCGGAACCCGGCTTCCAGCACATCGAACATGTGTTCGATCATACCGACACCCACCGACACGGCGGTTCCGGCTAGATTGCGGTCGTGACCCGCACCCCCGCGGGCCGGTTCGCGCCGAGCCCGTCGGCCGATCTGCACATCGGCAACCTGCGCACCGCGGTGCTCGCGTGGCTGTTCGCCCGCTCCACCGGAAGACGCTTCCTGATGCGGGTAGAGGACCTCGACGACCGCACCCGCACCGATGTGGCGCAGCGCCAACTCGACGACCTCGCCGCCATCGGGCTCACCTGGGACGGCCCCGCGGAGTGGCAGTCACAGCACCGCGAGCGCTACGACGCCGTCGTCGACCAGCTGGCCGGCGCCGGCCGGATCTACGAATGCTATTGCAGCCGAAGGGATATCGCGCAGGCACCGCGGGCGCCTCACGCGCCGGAAGGTGCCTACCCGGGCACCTGCCGGGATTTGACCGCCGCGCAACGCGGTCGCCGTCGCGCCGAAACCGACCGGCCGCCTGCGCTGCGGCTGCGCACCGACGTGCACACCTACACGGTCACCGACCTGCTGCACGGCGAATACACCGGCGTCGTCGACGACTTCGTGGTCCGGCGCGGCGACGGCGTACCCGCCTACAACCTCGCGGTGGTGGTGGACGACGCCGCCCAGGGCGTCGACCAGATCGTCCGCGGTGACGACCTGCTGGCGTCCTCGCCCCGACAGGCATACCTGGCCCGACTGCTCGGTCACCCCGAACCGACCTACGCCCACGTGCCGCTCGTGCTCAACGCCGACGGCGTCCGGCTGGCCAAACGCGACGGCGCGGTCACCCTCACCGAGATCGGTGTCGGACGGGCCGTCGCGCAGATCGCGGAGTCACTCGGCCGGCCGGCAGCCACACTGGCCGAGCTGGCGAGCCGGTTCGACCCGGCGGCGCTTCCCCGCGAACCGTGGATCTATCTGCCCGGGTAGCGATTCCGCTCAGCGGCGGGCGAGCTCGGCGAGGAACGCCTCCAACGCGGCCACGGCGACGGCGCTGATCTCGCGATCCGCCTCGGCGTCGGCGACCACCTGCGCGTCGACACCCGCGGCGGTGGCTGTCTCGTCGGGAGTGAGTTCCGCCTCGCGCCGTGCGGCATAGAGCCGCACGCTCAGCGGCGCCTCGGGCGCACTTGCGGCGCGGGAGACCAGCTGGCGGTAGGTGCGCCGCACGGCGCTGAGAACCAGCACCAGCGCCGACGTCTCCTTGGCCCCGCGGATCGTGTCCACGACGGACGCCTCGAGCCGGCGCAGGTCCGCCAGCAGTGCCGCGTCGTCGTCGAACGTCGCCGACGCCACGACCGACAGGGCCGCCGCCCTGGCCTTGATCGCACTCAGCGTCAGCTCGTACGAGTCGACGAGCACCGCGATACGCACACTCTCGGTGATGAATTCGGTCGTCTCGTCGGGTTCGTCCGGAATGGTCCCGCCCGAGTGCACGCGGTCGAGGGTGCCCACCGGCCATTTCAGCGTCTTCTCGATCCTGGCCCGCACGCCCTCGCCGGGCCAGACGGCGCCGCGTTCGAAGGCGGCGAGGTCGACCGTGCCGATCACCCCGTCGTCCTCGAGGTCCTGGCGGGAGAAGCCGAGCTCTTCTCGGCGGGCCCTGACGGCGGCGCCCGCGACGGCGGTGCGCGGATCGATCTCGTCGGTGTCGATCTCCTGGTCGCCGTGCCGGGTCTGCGGCAACGTCGGTGGCTTGTTTGCGGAAACGTCGGACGGTGCGAGCTTGAAGGTGACGGCGATGCCATCGGGATGGCCGATCCGGACGGTGAGGCCGTCGGTCACGGCGACCCGGCCCTCGATGCGTTCGCCGTCGAGGAAGGTGCCGTTGGTGCTGTGGGCGTCGGTGACCGTCCAGGCGCCTCCCGCGGGCTCGATGAGAAGGTGTGTGCGCGACACCCGCTGGTCGACGATGCGGATGTGGGCGGGCAGGTCGCGGCCGACGGTGATGGCGCCCGCGCTGGCGCGGATGGTGTGCGGTGCATGGTCGGCGCACATGATGGTGAGCTCAGGAGGCTCGCGTCCGGCCATTTCCTCCCGCTTCTTCTCGCCGCTGTCTGTGCCGATGGTGATCACACACCCGACCCCGACCATAGCGTCATCGATGACGACGTGAGCAGAACTCTTCTTATGGCGCCGCCGGCTTGCTAGCGTCCGCCGGTGCACTCCCTACGAAGAGCCCTTCTGCCGGTGCTCCTGCTCGCCGCGCTGATGCTGTCGGCGTGCGCGTCCTCGGAGAACGAGAGCGACGAACCGATCGCCGCCGCGGGGGTGCTGCGCGTCGGCACCGAGGGCATCTACCCGCCCTACTCGTTCCACGACCCCGCACAGGGCGGCCAACTCGCCGGCTACGACGTGGACGTGGCGCGCGCCGTCGGCGACAAGCTGGGGGTGCGCGTCGAGTTCGTCGAGACGTCGTGGGACTCCATCTTCGCCGCCCTGGAAGCCGACCGCTTCGACATCGTCGCCAACGAGGTGACGATCACCCCGGAGCGGGAGGCCAAATACGATCTCTCCGAGCCCTATTCGACCGCCGAGGGCGTGATCGTCACCCGCGCCGACGACACCTCCATCACGTCCCTGGCCGACCTGAAGGGCAAGCGCGCCGCCCAAAGCCCGACCAGCAACTGGGCGGACGTGGCACGGCAGGCGGGCGCGCAGATCGTCTCGGTCGACGGTTTCGCACAGGCGATGGCCGTGCTCAACGACGGCCGGGTGGACGCCGTCGTCAATGACACCCTCAGCGTGCAGGCCTACCTGTCCGAACGTCCCGACGCTCCGATCAAGGTCGCCGCGAACACGGGCGAGACGAGTGAGCAGGCCTTCGCCGCCCGGAAGAACAGCGGCATGCTGCCCGAATTGAACCGTGCCCTCAACGAACTGCGCGCGGAGGGCAAGCTCTCGGAGCTGTCGCAGAAGTACCTCACCATCGACCTGTCCAAGCCGCCGCCACAGAGCACATGGCGACTGATCGCCGACAACCTCTGGCCGCTGGCCAAGGCCGCGCTCACCATGACCATCCCGCTGACGATCATCAGCTTCGCCATCGGTCTCGTCATCGCCCTGGTGGTGGCGCTGGGCAGGCTGTCGTCGAACTGGCTGCTGGCAGGTGTCTCGCGCTTCTACATCTCCATCATTCGCGGCACGCCACTGCTCGTGCAGCTGTTCATCGTGTTCTTCGCGCTGCCGCAGATCGGCGTGCGGATCGACCCGTTCCCCGCGGCGGTGATCGCGTTCAGCCTCAACGTCGGCGGCTACGCCGCGGAGATCATCCGCGCGGCGATCCAGAGCATTCCCAAGGGTCAGTGGGAGGCAGCCGAGACCATCGGCTTCAACTACACCGGCGCGCTGCGGCGGATCATCCTCCCGCAGGCGACCCGCGTCGCCGTGCCGCCGCTGTCCAACACCCTGATCTCGCTGGTGAAGGACACGTCGCTGGCGTCGGTGATCCTGGTGACCGAACTGTTCCGGACGGCGCAGAACGTGGCGGCGCCGACCTTCGAGTTCTTCGCCCTGTACGGCACCGCGGCGCTGTATTACTGGGTGATCTGCCTGGTGCTGTCGTTCGCCCAGAACCGCTTCGAACGCCGACTGGAAAGGTTCGTGGCCCGATGACCGACTCCCCGACCGGATCTCAGACCGAGTCCGAGACCGACTACCGCGTCGTCGCCGAGGGTGTGTACAAAGCCTTCGGCGACAACAACGTCCTCAACGGCGTCTCGTTCACCGTCGAGCGGGGCACGGCGACCGCGATCATCGGTCCGTCCGGTTCCGGCAAGACCACGCTGTTGCGCACCCTCAACGCGCTCGATCGAGCCGATGCCGGGGTTATCAGGGTCGACGACGTCGAGATCGACTTCTCCACCCCGGTGCCCAAACCCGAGGTGCGCCGGTTCCAGTCGCGCAGCGGCTTCGTCTTCCAGAGCCACAACCTGTTCCCGCACAAGACGGTGCTGCAGAACATCACCGAGGGCCCGCTGATCGTCCAGAAGCGACCCCGCGACGAGGTCGAGGCCGAGGCTGTCGAATTGCTCGGCCAGGTGGGTCTCGCCGACAAACGCGACCAGTACCCGTACCAGCTCTCCGGCGGTCAGCAGCAGCGCGTCGGCATCGCGCGGGCGCTGGCGCTCAAGCCGAAACTGGTGCTGTTCGACGAACCGACCTCCGCGCTCGATCCCGAGCTCGTCGGTGAGGTGCTGTCGGTGATCAAGGACCTCGCCGTCGAGGGCTGGACCCTGGTGATCGTCACGCACGAGATCCAGTTCGCCCGACAGGTTTCCCAGCAGGTGCTCTTCACCGACCAGGGCATCATCCTCGAGCAGGGCACCCCCGACGAGGTGATCGGCGACCCGAAGGAGGAGCGGACCCGCCAGTTCCTGGACCGGATCCTCAACCCTCTGTAGAGAGAACCAGGTCGACGGCCCTCGCCGCGCTCTGCACCGCGCTCTCCATCGTCGCCGACCAGTCGGTGGCCGTCCAGTCCCCGGCGAGCGCGAGCGACGGCACCGACGTGCGTTGCGGCGGGCGGAGCGCATCGGTGCCGACCACCTGCGAGAAGGTCGCCTTCGGCATCTTGACCACCTGCGCCTGAACCACTTTCGCGTCCACGGCAGCTGGGTAGTAGCGACGCAGCAGGGCCAGTTGCTCGTCGACGATCTCGTCGTTGCTCTTGTGGATCTGCTCGTAGGCGCCGCTGGTGGTCAGGCAGTACAGCCACGCCCGGTCGGTGCGCCTGCCGTGCATGATCTGCCGGTCGAACACCTCGTCGATGACGCCGGTGCCGCCGATGAGCCCCTCGAACGCGGATTCGGTGCCCAGCGGGCGGTCGAGGTAGAGGTTGGTGCTGACGATCGGGGTATACCCCAGTTTGTCTGCCGCCGCGTAGATCTCGGCGTGCTCCGGAAGGTCGTCGAGCAGTCCGCCGATCGCCGAGTTGGGCACCGCGCAGATCACCGCGTCGGCCGGGACGGTGGTGCCGTCCGCCAGCAGCACCCCGGTGACGGCGCCGTCCTCGATGACGATGCGCCTGGCGACCGTGCGATACCGCACCGTGACGCCACGCTCCTCGAACAACCTCACGGCGCCCGAGATGTACAGCGTGCCGAGATCCACGGTCGGGTAGCCGATGGTCACCGGAACGCGGTGCCGGATGCCGAGGCGGATGCCGGTGGCCAGCACGTTGGCGAACACCCGCGCCGACTCGCGCGACACCGGTTCGGCCGCGATGCCGAGGGCGAGCCAGTCCCACAGCGCTTCTCGTGCGGTGGCCGGCATCCCCACCCGTTCGAACCACTGCTCTGTGGTGAGGTCGGCGAGGTCCGCGGGCTGGCGCAGCGCCTGGACACCGAGGCGGATCGTGGCGCGGGCGGCACGCAACCGGTCGAGGACACCTGCGTCGGGATGCACACCAAACAGTGTTCGCAGCGCACCGATTCCGCTGGTCTGCACCGTGGTCTTGCGGCCGTCGGGCCAGCGCAGCGTCGAGCGCTTCGGGAACTCGATGTACTGGCGGGTGCCGACGCTGGTGAGGTAGCGCCACAGATTCCGGTATCCGCTCGCGACGACGTGCTGACCGTTGTCCGGGACGTCGTCGACGAGGTCGGCGCGCATCGCGTGCGTGCGCCCACCGAGCTGCCCGCGGCGTTCGAGCAGCGTGACGTCCCTGCCCGCCTCGGCCAGCCACACCGCGGAGGCGAGGCCGGCGAGACCGCCCCCGATGACGACGAAGCGGCGGGCGTCGTCAGGCACTCGTGCCCTCGGATGCGGCCAGCAGTTCGTCGCGGAACTTCGGGTGTGCGATCGCGGCCAGTGCCTCACCGCGCTCGCGGACGGTGAGACCTTCCAGTTCGGCGACGCCGTACTCGGTGACGATCACGTCGACGTGGTGGCGTGGCGTCGTGATCAGCGCGCCGGGGCCGAAGGCCGGCACGATCCGCGAGCGGAGTTCGTCGTCCTTCGTGTACGTCGCGGGCAGGCAGATCAGCGAGCGGTCCGACACTTCGAGTCCGGCGCCCGCCACGAAGTCCTCGGCGCCGCCGATCCCGCTGAACTGGTCGCCGTTGATGGTGTCGGCGACGACCTGTCCCTGGACATCGATCGCGAGGGCGCCGTTGATCGAGATCATGCCGTCGTTGGCGGCGATGACCTCCGGCGAGTTGACGATCTCGACCGGGAGGAAGGCGACGTCGGTGTTGCCGTCCAGCCAGGCGTAAAGGTCCTTGGAGCCGAAGGCGAACGTCGTGACGCTCACACCGTCGTACTGGCCCTTGCGCGCATTGCTGATCTTGCCCGCGCGGTGCAGCTTCATGCAGCCGTCGGTGAACATCTCGCTGTGCAGTCCGTAGTCGCCGCCGTCGCCCTCGGCCAGCAGCGTCGCGATCTGATTGGGAATCGAGCCGATTCCGACCTGCAGGGTCGCCCCCGGTGAGATGAAGCCGACGGCGTGCTTCGCGATGGCCTGGTCGGCGTCGGACGGTTCCGCGTCACCTCCCGGCAATTCGAGCGGCGCGTCGCTCGAGGCCACCAGGATGTCGATCTCGTCGACGTGCAGGGCGTGGCGGTGCTGCTCACCGAGGCCGAACGTGCGCGGGTAGGCCTCCGACACCTCGACCACCAGCAGCCGGTCGGGATCGGCGCCCGCGCGCCGCAGTTCGTCGATGGTCCCGCCCGCGTGCAGCGAGAGTGAGCACCAGCCGTCGCCGTCCGGCGGCGCGGCGACAGTCGTCATCACCCGCGGGCACTGACGCTCGAGCAGCGGCCCGAAGCGGCGGAAGTCCGCGGGCGCGAACTCAACCCGGGCGCCCGCGCCGAGCAGCGCCCGCTCGAGGGGGCCGTAGAACCCCGACCGGTAGTGCACTCCCTCCCGGGTGAACAGGTCGGTCATCACGGCCAGCAGTGCGCCGAAGACCCGGAGATCCGTCCAGTCCTCCCGCTCCCCGAGTGCGCGCAGGAACGCGGGGGGCTGGCCAGGGCCGAGTGGGATCCCCAGCGTGTCGGCGGGTGTCAGTCGTGCGGCGGCCTGCTCGGCGGTGAGCTCTTGGGGCATGCGCCCGAAACTACAGTTCCTTGACGCCCCAGGGTGAGCCGTATTCGTTCAGCAGGTCGAGGAACGGTTGCGCGTCGAACGCCTCCGGCCCCAGCACGCCGCGCCCGCTCCAGGTGCCGTTGGCCAAGAGTTCAAGTGCGACAACGGGATTGATGGCCGTCTGCCACACAACACACTGGTGGCCGTACTCGGCCATCGTCTGTTCGTTGTCCACCACGTGGTACAGGTACGTCGAGCGCGGGTTGCCGTCCTTGCCGGTCCCCGTCACCCACAGCCCGGCGCAGGTCTTGCCCTTCATCTTCGGGCCGAGGGTCGCCGGGTTGGGCAGGCAGGCGGCGACGACGTCGCGGGGGCTGACCTCGACGGGGCCGTTCGCACTGCCGACCGTCACCTTCTCGGTGCGGTCGAGGCCCAGCTTGTGCAGCGCCTTGAGCATGTCGATGAACTCGGTGCCGAGGCCGTACTTGAACGTGGCGCGCTTGCACTTGACCCAGCGCGGCATCAGCAGCACCTCTTCGTGCTCGACGTTCACGCACTCGACCGGCCCGATGCCGTCCGGGAAGTCGAACACCTCCGGCTCGCTGAACGGTTCGGTGACGAACCAGCCGCGGTCCGCCTCCCAGATCACCGGAGGATTCAGACACTCCTCGATCGTGGTCCAGATGGAGAACGACGGGGCGAACTCGTAGCCCTCGACGGTCAGGTTGGCACCGTCGCGGGTGCCGAGCTCGTCGATCTCGGAGAACAGGTGGTCCGCGGCGTAGCGCGCGAACACGTCGGAGAGCCCGGGCTCCACGCCGATGCCGACCAGCGCCAGCCGGCCGGCCGCCGCCCAGTCCTGCTCCACCGCGAACTGCTCGTCGCCCAGCTTGACGCCGGTGAGCTGGTAGGGCTGGTCGGGGTGGCGCTGCGACAGGCTCATCGCCATGTCCAGGTAGTCCGCGCCCCCGGCGAGGGCTCCGGTGAAGATCGGCATCACGAATCGCGGGTCGACGGCGTTCATCACGTGGGTGATGCGGTGCTCGCGAACCAGGTCGGCGACCGCGTCGGCCGAGGTCGCGTCGACCCGGGCGGCGCTGAACCGCTGGTCGCCGACCGCCGCGACGGCACGCTGCGCACTGGCCTCGTTGTAGTCGCAGACCACCACCTGCTCGAAGAAGTCCCGCCGCACGGCGATCGAACAGAACGCCGCACCGACACCGCCGGCACCGACAAGAAGAATCCGCATGGGCAAGACCGTACCCAATGTGTGCGGATTTCGGCGAGCTTAGCGCCTTGCGGCGATGAAACCGTCGCGTTACCGCGGAACGGCGACGGATTACGTCGTGGGGTCGCTCAGCGCGAGTAGTACCTCCCCAGCACGTGCTCACGCAGTTCGTCGAACTCACCGGCGAGGATCGCCGCGCGGATCCGGTCGACCAGGCGGACGATGAAGCGTTCGTTGTGGATGGTGGTCAACGTCGCCGACAGCATCTCCTTGGCCTTGAACAGGTGGTGCAGGTAGGCCCGGGTGTAGTGCGCGCAGGTGTAGCAGTCGCACTCGTCGTCGAGCGGCGTGAAGTCGCGGCGGTAGCGCGATCCGGTGATGTTGTACCGGCCGTCGGCCGAGTACACCGCGGCGTTGCGGGCCACCCGTGACGGCGACACACAGTCGAAGGTGTCGGCGCCGGCCGCGACGGCGGCGAACAGGTCGTCGGGCTCGCTGATGCCGAGGAGGTGCCGCGGCTTGTCGGCGGGCAGCTCACTGCTGACCCAGCCGACGATGGTCGCGAGGTTCTGCTTCTCCAGCGCCCCACCGATCCCGTAGCCGTCGAAACTCAAGCCTTCGGCGGGGCCGGACTGCCTGCCGATCTCGGCCAGCCCGCGCGCCGCCTGCCGCCGCAGGTCCTCGTACTGTGCGCCCTGCACCACGCCGAACAGCGCCTGCCGGGGGCGCTGCGGGTGGGCCGCGGCGAGCCGGTGGTGCTCGGCGAGACAGCGCACCGCCCAGGCGTGCGTGCGCTCCACCGACTGCTCCTGGTAGGCCCGGGTGTTCACCAGCGTCGTCAGCTCATCGAAGGCGAAGATGATGTCGGCGCCCAGCTGCTGCTGGATGCCGATCGACACCTCCGGGGTGAACCGGTGGATGGACCCGTTGAGATGCGACCGGAACGTCACACCGTCGTCGTCGACGTGGGCCAGCCGCTGCTTGCCGTCGGCGATCACGTCGTCGGCCTGCAGCCGGTCGGTGTCCATGGCGAGCACCTTCTTGAACCCGACGCCCAGCGACATCACCTGGAACCCGCCACTGTCGGTGAACGTCGGGCCCGGCCAGTTCATGAAGGCGCCGAGGCCGCCCGCCGCCTCGACCACGTCGGGCCCCGGCTGCAGGTACAGATGGTAGGCGTTGGCCAGCACGGCTTGTGCGCCAAGCTGTTTCATCGACTCCGGCAGCACCGATTTGACGGTGGCCTGGGTGCCCACCGCGATGAAGGCCGGCGTCCGGATGTCGCCGTGTGGGGTGTGGATGACACCGACACGGCCGAACTGCCCCGGCAGCTCCGCCTCGACCGTGAAGAACCGCTCGTCCACGTCAGGTATTCAACACCGGCGGCCTGGGGATTTACGGCGCGACCCCACCGGCCCCCATACTCGGTGCTCGTGAACACCCGACTCGCTCTCACCGCCTGCTGCGCGGCCCTGGTCGCCGCACTGGCCGGCTGCTCGTCCGAGGCCCCGACCGGTCAGGGCAGGGTGGTGCTGGGCGGGAACGACGTCGGAGCGGTCACCGGCGTGCAGTGCGCGGTCGACGGTGCGCGCGCGACGATCACCCTGGACGGCGAGAAGAAGACGACCGTCGTGGTGGACGGAGGGGTGGTGGAGTCCGTCAACATCGGCGAGGTGGGATCCGGCGGCGCGGCACTGGCCTACCTGCAGGGCGTGGCGGCGACGCCGGCCGAGGTCACCCGCGACGACGCCCGGTACACCGTGACGGGCACCGGCATGGGCACCGACCCGGCGAACCCGGACGTCCCGGTGGACATGCCGTTCGAGGTCGAGGCCACCTGCCCCTAGCCCGCTGCGAGGAACCTGACGATCGCCTCGGCCAGTTCCTCGCCGGCGTCCTCCTGCAGGAAGTGGCCCGCTCCGCGGATCGTGGGATGGTCGACGCCTTGGGCGCCGCGCATCTGCTCCCGCAGGATCGGGCCCATCGCGCCGGTGATCGGGTCGCTGTCGCTGAACGCCACCAGCATCGGGGTCTCGCTGTCGCGCAGGGTGTTCCACGCCGCCCGGTTGGCTTCCGACGCGGGATCATCGGGGGCGGTGGGCACCAGGCCCGGCATGGCACGCGGTCCCGCGCAATAGGAGTCGTCCGGGAACGGCGCGTCGTAGCCGCCGCGCACGGCGTCGTCCATCGGCCGGACGCATCCGGACTGCACGAATCGCCCGACGTCGATGGTGTCCATGCCCTGGATCGCCTCGCGGAACCGCCACCAGATGTCGGGCATCGGGATGTCGCCGGTGGGCAGCCCGCTGTTGGCGACGACGATGTGGCCGAAGCGATCCGGGTGTTCGGCGGCCAGCCGCAGGCCGATGAGCCCACCCCAGTCCTGGCCGACGAGTGTCACGCGCCGCAGGTCGAGCTCGTCGAAGGCCACCGCGCGCATCCACTCGACGTGGCGGGCATAGCTGTGGTCCTCGATGCGGGTGGGCTTGTCGGAGCGGCCGAATCCGGCCAGATCCGGGCAGACGACCCGATGCCCGGCCGCCACCAGGATCGGGATCATCCGCCGGTACAGGAAGGACCACGACGGCTCGCCGTGCAGCATCAGCACCGGATCGGCCTGTGCCGGACCGTCTTCGACCCAGGCCACCCGCAGCCGTCCGTCTTCGGTGTCGTCGACTTCGCAATACCGTGGCGGGTAGGCGAATTCCGGCAGATCGGTGAACCGCTCGTCCGGCGTGCGCAAGGTCTGCATGACGGCGAAGTTACCGGCACCCGTCCATGGCACGGCGAATTTGGAACAAACACGCACCACAGCGGTGGGGCAGGGCAATACTGCTCAGGATGGCCCGGCGTTGACGGGCCGCACAACAAAAGGAGAGCAGTGTGAATCGCGGTTTTGTGATCGCTGTGGGAGGCGCGGCGTTGGTCATCGCCGGCCTGTCGGGCTGTTCGTCGGATTCCAAGGAGAGCTCGGCGACGGAGTCGGCATCGAGCTCGTCGGGGACAGGTGAGACGAAGCTGACGGTCGACGGCCAGGAGCAGCAGCTGCAGGGCACTGTCGCCTGCACCTCGATGGGCGGCAACCTGAACATCGGCTTCGGCCAGGCCACCGGCGGCATCGGCGCGGTGATCAGCGAGGGTGACGAACCCGTCGTCCGGTCGGTCGGCCTGGGCAACGTCAACGGCGTGACGCTCGCCTACCAGGAGGGCACCGGCCAGGGCAATGCCGAGGTCGAGAAGGACGACAAGACCTACACGATCAAGGGCAACGCGACCGGCGTCGACATGGCCAACCCGATGGCGGGCCAGATCACCAAGCCGTTCGAGCTGAGTGTCACCTGCCCGTAGTTCCCAGCCACAGCACGTCGGCGGCGTCCCCGATCGGGGCGCCGCCGTTTGTGTCTCCCGAGACCGGCGGAACCGCCGAACGGCAGGAGCCGAGGGCCTAGTCTGATGCGCATGAGAATTCTGGCCGCGCTGGCATTGGCCGGCGGACTGATCGCCGTGCCCGCTGCGACCGCCCACGCCGCGCCGCCGAGCACCACCTGCGACGGCGCGGACTGCGTCTCCTACGTCAACCGCGGCGTCGAACTGGGCGGCCCGTGCAACGGCGGCACCCGCTGGGTCTACGGCCTCGACGCCTCGGGCAACACGCTGAGGTGCGGCACCCCGAACACCTGGCGGGCGTCCGGACCGCTCGTCGGCATCCGTACCAACAGCTCGTCGTGCGAGGGCGAGAGCGGTGTCGCCCAATCTCCCGACGGCCTGCCGCTGAGTTGCATCGGCGGCAGCTGGCGCCACGACTTCAACCCGTCGTTCTACTGACCTCAGGCGACCGAGTCCGAGCGCTGCAGCGCCGGAATCTCTGGCAAGGGCCGCTCGCACACCTCTCGCGCCTGCGCGTCGGTCATCCCGAACAGCCGCAGCACGTCGCGGGTGACGACGTCGGTGGCCGCAGCGTCGTCCCGCTGGGGTTGTGCCCGCAGTAGATTGCCCAGCCCGAGCAGTGCCCCGCCGGCGACGGCCAGCGCCAGCTCGGGATCCTCGACTCGGAACCGGCCTGCCGCGACCCCGGCACGGATGTCGCGCAACGCCCGCGGGGCCAGGCCGCGATCCGAGCTGAGCAGCGACAT
Source organism: [Mycobacterium] manitobense (assembly GCF_025821665.1). GTDB lineage: Bacteria > Actinomycetota > Actinomycetes > Mycobacteriales > Mycobacteriaceae > Mycobacterium > Mycobacterium arseniciresistens. The sequence continues at coordinate 68,963 of NZ_JACKSJ010000043.1, read as the reverse complement.
CCCGTTGGCGAGCAGGACCTGGCTCTCCTGCGGCCGCGCCCGGAACAGCCGGCCCGTCAGCCGGAAACACGCTGCGAACGTCTCCGCGGGATCGTTCATCGAAGCGGTGTAGTCGTCGAGCAGGGCGCCGTGCGCGTCGAGCACCTCGGTCACGGCGGCCTCGAACAACTGCTCCTTGCTGTCGAAGTGGTTGTAGAACGAGCCCATGCCGACGTCGGCGGCCTGCGTGATCTCGAGTACCGGCGCGTTCAGCCGGCCGGCGGCGATGAAAGCCTGGGCGGCCGCGACGAGTGCGGCGCGGGTGCGCTGTTTGCGGCGCTCGGAACGGCTCACCGGGGTCTCGGACTGACTCGACATGAACCTCCGCCCTCCTGCGACCGCCTCACCATAGCAGCTTCAGTCAGATCTGAGGATTTCGTCAGCAACACTTGACTGAGCGTTGCGTCGCATGTGACGATTTCGTCACTAGACGAGGAGGTCGCCATGGCGCTGGAGCTCAGCCGCCCGGCTGACGTGCACAAAGAGCTGCACAGCGAGGACGGCGCACGCCGCGGCGAGCACCCCGGCCGGGCCCGCAAGCCGGTCATCAAGGTGGTCGACATCGCGTGGCTCGAGTTCGAGAAACCCGACCTCACCCGGGCCGAGGCGTTCGCCCGCGCATTCGGATTCCAGACGGCGCTGCGCGACCCCGATCGGTTGGAGCTCCGTGGCACCGACGCGGGCGCACCGTGCGTGCTGCTGCGCCACGGCGAGCGCACCCGGTTCGCCGGGCTGGCGCTGCGGGCCGCCGACGAGGTCGACGTGCTCCGCCTCGCCGACGCCGCCGGACGCCCGGTCCTGCCCCTCCCGGAGTCCATCGGCGGCATCGCCGTCGACCTCGTCGACCCCAGCGGTATGCCGGTCAAGGTCGTCGCAGGCATGCACGAGCTGCCCACCCTGCCGCCGCAGCCGCCTCTCACCGTCAACGCGGGCCGGACCGTGCACCGGGTCAACGTGACGCAACGCCCGCCACGGGTGCCCGCCCGGATCCAGCGACTGGGGCATGTGGTGCTGCAGTCGACCCGCTACCTGCAGACGCTGAACTGGTACCTCGACAACCTCGGGATGATCGTCAGCGACTTCCTGTACTTCCCCGGCCAGCGGGACCGCGGGCCGACGATGAGTTTCATCCGCTGCGACCGCGGCGCGACGCCCGCCGACCACCACACCCTGGCGCTGGCGCTCGGACCGTCGAACCGGTACGTGCACTCGGCGTATCAGGTCACCGACCTCGACGCGCTCGCCGCCGGCGGTGAATACCTCAGTGAGCGCGGCTATCTGCGGTCGTGGGGCATCGGCCGCCACATCCAGGGCAGCCAGCTGTTCGACTACTGGCGTGACCCCGACGGCTTCCTCGTCGAGCACTTCGCCGACGGCGACATGTTCGACGACACCCTCGAACCCGGCTGGGCGCCGTTCACCGCATCCGGGCTCTCCCAGTGGGGCCCACCGGTGACCCGCGACTTCCTCGGCACCACACCCCGGTCTGCGCGGCACGAAGCCGCGTCGATGATCACTGCCCTGCGCGACCGCAACGAGTTCGACGTCCACCGCCTGATCGGCCTACTGAAAGTTGCCAATTCATGACCACATCCGTGCTGCGTACCGCCGACGCCTGGTGGGTGAAGACCGCATCCGGCGCCGCGCGCATCGCCACCACCGCCGGGTCGACCGCCGAACTGCTCGCCGACCGGGCCGCCATCGACGCCGCGGCCGCGGGCGAATCCGTCCCGCTGGCCGACCTCGAGCTGCTCTCCCCCGTCACCGCGCCGTGCCGGGTGGTGGCGCAGATGACCAACTTCGAATCCCACGTCAAGGACTCGGGCATGGATCCGAAGACGGTGCCGCTCACCTTCTTTCGCAAGTCCTCGGCGTCCATCAGCGGCCCCTTCGCCGACATCGTCAGGCCCTCGCACGTCCGGTTCCTGGACTACGAGGTGGAGATCGGCCTCGTCATCGGACGCGACATCCCGGTCGGCACGCGGCTGTCCGAGGCCGATCTGCCCGGTGCGATCGCCGGCCTGGTGATCACCAACGACGTCTCCGCCCGCGACATCCAGCTGCCGCAGACCCAGTTCTACGAGGCCAAGTCCTACCCGACGTTCACCCCGGTCGGCCCCGAACTCGTCCTCGTCGACGCCGACGAACTGAAGCGTTTCGGCGATCTGCGGCTGCGGCTGTCGGTCAACGGTGAGGAGCGGCAGAACGCACTCGTCGAGGGCGACATGCTCTACCGCCCGCTGCAGGCCCTGCAGTCGCTCACCCGCTTCCAGGACCTGGCCGCCGGTGACCTCGTCCTGACCGGCACTCCGGCAGGCACCGCCCTGAGCGCCCCGCCGAAGCCGATCGAGATCATCGGGAGCCTGCTGCCGCCCGCGGTCAAGTGGAAGGCCTTCTTCAAGCGCCAGGCCGCCAACCCGAAATACCTGCGCGACGGCGACGTCGTCGAGGCCTCGGTCGCCACCGACGACGGCGCCGTCGACCTCTCCACGCAACGGCTGCGGGTGAGATACGCGTGACCCACGTCCCGGTCGCGGTGGTCGGCGCCGGCCCCACCGGCGTCGCCGCGGCCACCCTGCTGGCGCAGTACGGCGTCGAGGTGCTGGTGCTGGACAGGTGGACCGCCGTCTACCCGCAGCCCCGCGCCGTTCACCTCGACGACGAGGTGTGCCGGATCATCGCACGGCTCGGTGTCGCCGACCAGTTCATGGCCGTCTCCCGCCCCGGTCTCGGATTGCGGCTCCTCGACCGCGATCTCACCGTGCTCGCCGAGTTCCGCCGCGACCCGCGCCACAGCCCGAACGGCTTCCCGCAGGCGAACATGTTCGACCAGCCCGAGCTCGAGACGCTGCTGCGGGCCAACCTGGCGCGGCACCCCCGCGCGCAACTGCTCGGCGGTGTCGAGGTCGTCGAGGTCGTCGCCGGGACCGTCGGACCCGCCCGCATCACCGCGGTCGACCGCACCGACGGACGCAGGCACGTGATCACCGCCGACTACGTGCTGGGCTGCGACGGCGCCAACAGCCTGGTGCGCGCGGCGATCGGCTCCGCGATGCGCGACCTGAAGTTCGAACAGCGCTGGCTGGTGGTCGACGTCGCCACCGCCGAGGACCTGCGGCAGTGGGAGGGCGTGCACCAGGTGTGCGACCCGGACCGGGCCGCCACGTACATGCGGATCGGCGACACCCGGTACCGCTGGGAGTTCCGTCTGCGCACAGGCGAATCCGCGGCGGACTATCAGTCGCTGGCCGCGCTGCGCCCGCTGATCGAGCCGTGGACCGCGGGCGTGCCCGACCACGAACTCGACGTCCTGCGCGTCACCGAGTACACGTTCCGTGCCCAGATCGCCGACCGCTGGCGCCGCGGGAATGCGTTCCTGCTCGGGGATGCCGCGCACCTGACGCCGCCGTTCGTCGGCCAGGGCCTCGGCGCGGGCCTGCGCGATGCGATGAACCTGGCGTGGAAGTTGGCCGGCGTACTGACGGACACCCTTCCGCGCGGCGTGCTCGACACCTATGAGCAGGAGCGTAAACCCCACGCCCGGCACATGATCGGCCTGGCGCTCAACGTCGGCCGCGCGATGACCGCCGGCGGCGAGCTCGGCAGTCTGGCCCGCCGCGCCATCGTGCCCCGGCTGCACCGCATCCCCGCGATCGGCGCCAAGCTGCTGGACTCGCAGACCCCGCGGCTGCACCGGTCGCCGCTCGTGCGCCGGAAGGTCCGCGGACTCGGGGGCCGACTGTGCCCCAATCCCGTTGTATCGGAGGGCCAAAGGCTCGACAGCGTGCTGGGCATTGGTTTCGCTGTCGTCTCCGCGACACCGCTGAGTGCGGCCGATGCCGCACTCGCCGAGCGGGCCGGCGCCGTCGTGCACGTCGCCGAAGCGGGGGGCGAGGTCGCCGAGTGGCTGCGCCGCGGCCGCGTCACGGTCGCCGTCGTCCGCCCCGACCGCACCGTGATGTGCGCCGGGCGCGACACCGCAGCGCTGTTCGAATCGCTTCCCGCCTCTCGCTCGACGGCGGGACGAACCCGATGAGCGCGACTCCCGTCTACCGGCCCGGCCTCTACACGCGGAAGGCGATCGTCGACCCGTACCCGCACTACCGGCGGATGCGCGCGCTGGGACCCGTGGTGTGGTCGGCCCGCCACCGGGTCTACGCGCTGCCGCGCTATGCGGAGTGCAAGGCGACACTGCGGGACGACGCCCTGTTCGCATCGGATGGCGGTGTGGCCCTCAACCCGCTGAGCAACCGGCTGTCCAACGGAACCACGCTCGCCAGTGACGGCGAGGAGCACGCCCGGCGACGCAAGCTGGTCGCGCACCGGTTGATGCCGCGGGCGTTGCGCGACATCGGCGACGAGGTGGATCTCCAGGCCTCGACGGTGGTGGACCGTGCGGTGGCACGCGGATCCGTCGACGCCGTCGAGCTGGCGTCGACACTGCCGCTGGCCGTCGTCCCCGACCTCGTCGGCTGGCCGCGCGATCAGCGTGCCCACCTCATCGACTGGGGCGGCGCGACCTTCGACGTCCTCGGCCCCGTCAATTGGCAGGCGTGCAAGGCGATTCCGCGAACAGTGCAGATGCTGCGATTCGCCAGGCGGGTGGTGCGTGACCGCACCGTGCTCGACGGCAGCATGGCCGACGAGCTCCTGCGCGCGGCCGACGAGGGCCTGCTGTCGCACGCCGAGTGCCCGGCGCTGCTGGTCGACTACATCGCACCGTCGCTGGACACCACGATCAGCGCGATCTCCAATGCGCTTTACCTGCTGGCCACCCATCCCGAGCAGTGGCGGCTGCTCAAGGAGGACCCGTCGCTCATCCCGAAGGCCGTCAACGAGGTGGTCCGCTACGAGTCGCCGCTGCGCGCGTTCGCCCGGCGGGTGCGGGCCGACACCGAGATCGCCGGGACCGCGGTCCCGGCCGGTGCGCGGGTGCTGGTGATGTACGCGTCGGCCAACCGCGACGAGCACGAGTGGGACGACCCGGAGGCCTTCGACATCCGCCGCGACGCGGGCAGGCACGTCGGCTTCGGCAACGGCGCCCACGCCTGCGCGGGCCAGGGACTGGCCCGGCTGGAGACCACCGCGATGCTGCGCGCGCTGCTCGAGCGGGTGGACCGCATCGAGGTCACCGGCGAACCGGTGTGGGCGGTGAACAACATCATCCGCCGCCACGAGCGGCTGCCGATCAGGCTGGTCCCCGCGTAGGCGCCTTGCCGGGAAGACAGGAGAACCTGTCGTCCCCTCGGGAAAGTCTGCCCTGCCGGCGATTACGCGGATGAGGGGCGCACAGGACCATCTCCTCATGACATCGTTACGCATAGGCGTGATCGCCGCACTGGTGGCCATGGCCGTCGCCGGAATCGGCTCGACGGCGACGGCCACCGCCACACCTGCCAGCGACACCCACGAAGACGTGGCTCACAGCTCCGAGAGCACGAGCAGCTCGAGGACCAGCGTCAGGCGCCGCGCGCTGGAATACGAGTACGAGTACGGGCTCTCCCTCAACGGCAGGTAGCCGACGTCACCGAACTAGGCGTGAAGTCGACGCCGTCCCGGCCGGGGCCTGCACGACCGCGGCGTCGGCGCCGGCCCGCCGGGCGAAGAAGGTCGCGTAGAACGCGATACCGAAGACCACCAGCGCCCCGACGGTGAGTGGGCCGAACACCATTGGGTAGCGAGCCATCTCCTCGGCGAAGTACCGGCAGCACACCAACAGCACCACCAGGAACGCCGCCCCGGAAGCGACCAACTGCACCGACGACCGGCCGCGGCCCGAGACCGGTTCGCGCAGCGCCGACTCGATGGTCATGCACAACACCGCGCCCGCGACGAGATCGACGCCGTAGTGATAGCCGAAGCCGAGCGTCGCCGCGACGGTGCACACCAGCCAGAAGGTGCCGCCCCACCGCAGCCACCGCGGTCCACCGCGGGAGTGGATGAAGACCGCCAGCGCCCAGGCGGTGTGCATGGACGGCATGCAGTTGCGCGGCGTCGAACCGTCGAAGGCGAAGGCCTCAGGCGTCAGGGCAGGCGGCAGCGCGTGCGGCCAGTAGTTCCCGAGCTGGAAGCCGTCACCCTCGCTGCCGAACGCGAACCCTGGACCCACGATCGGGAACAGCACGTAGATGGCCGGCCCGACCAGGCCGAGCACCAGGAACGTCCGGATCAGGAAGTGCCGCGGCCACACGCCGGTGCGGACGTTGCGCAACTGGTAGAGCGCCACGATCATCGCCGCGACGGGCAACTCGATGTACACCCAGTGCAGCACGCCGGTCAGCAGCGGGCCGCCCGCGTCGACGACCTGGCCCATCAACCACGACGGTTGCCCGAGTGCGTGATCGGCCATCAGGGCGTACTCGTCGAGCACCGCCGGCCGGACAACCGCGGTGATGCTCAACCACGCGTCGCCGGCCTTCGTGGCCAGCACGAGCAGGGCGCCGCAGGCGACACCGCGCAGCGCGTTGATGCGTTCGACGCCGCTGAACTTCCGCAACGCCACCACGGCCAACCCGGTGAGCACGATCATCGGTCCGTTGCCCACCGTGAGCACACCGCCGCGCAGCACCCGCTCCAGGGCGAACACCACGTCGAGCGCCGCGGCGAGCGACAGGACCAGGATCCGGTTGCGGTTCGACAGCCCGACGATCGCCACGCCGAGCGCGACCCAGCCGACGGTGGCCGACTTCGGGGTGGCGACGTAATCGCTGATCAGGCTGTGCAGCGGACCCTGAAACCCGAGGGCTATCGCGACGACCTGCAGCCCGATCAGAAACAGGACGACGGCTGTGACGGCGATCGTCACCCAGGTGCGCGCCGACTGCACCGGCAACCGCAGTCGTCGCGCGTCGCCGATGAACACCACATGAATGTTAGGTGGCGAACCGGCGGCAGCGTGCGCAGACCCGGAGAAACCGCCCAGACCGGATGCCTCCCCACGGTCCTTACCCGACGGCTAGAAAAGCCTTCCCGTCGAGGACAGAACTCTGGCTTCCGCGCGATTACCGAAGAAGCGCCGCGCGAAGACCATTGACCTCAAGCCCATCCAGACGACCTGAGGAGTCCGAGATGACCACGAACCGCCGCCCGATCCTCCACTGGCTCACCGCTCGACTCGCGTCCTACCTGGAGGTGCCGGTGACCACCATCAGCCCCATGGTTCCGCTCGCCGAGATGGGAGTCGACTCGGTGCACGCGATCAGCCTGGTGGGTGACGTCGAACTGCACTTCGACATCGACGTCGATCCGACGATGATCTTCGACTACCCCACGCTGTCCCACATCGCCGATTTCATCGGCAGCGCCGTCGCCGCGCAACAGCAGCAGGTGGCCTAGAGCGCGACACCGTCCGCGGTGCCCGTCCGGTCGTTGACAACGGCAAGATATTTGCCGAAATTGACTCCGCCGCAAACCGCGTTTCCTGCATCAGTCCAGCAATCGGGGTTGTGGAACCGTGTTTCAGCGACGATCATCGTCACTGCACTGGTTTGCTGATTCTGGCTCACCCCGCAGGAGCCGTATGAGGACGTCGCACAGCACGGATCTCGTCTCGCAACTGCGGTCGCAGTTCGAGGCCCATCCCGATGACCGCTGTTTCACCTTCCTCAACGAGTCCGGACGACATCTCGTCCCCGAGGTCACGGCTTACGCCGATCTGGACCGTGATGCGCGCGAACTCGCCGCCTGGCTGAGTTCACAACCGGAGGCCGAGCGGCCCGTACTGCTGCTGTTCGAACCGGGCATCGCCTTCTGGCGGGCGTTCCTCGGCTGCCTCTACGCGGGGACGATCGCGATACCCACGCCCCTGCCCGTCGATCAGCGGAGCATGAAGCGGGTCGCGGGGATTCTTCGCGACGCGGACAGCGGGCTGGCCTTGACCACGGAGAGCCTGCGCGGGCTTTTCGCCGCCGGAATCGAAGGACTCGATCTGGCCGGCCCGCTGCGGTGCGTGGCCACCGATGACCGGCCGCTCGCCGATGCGGACTCGTGGACGATGCCGGACCTCACCGCCGACACCGTCGCGTTCCTCCAGTACACGTCCGGTTCGACCGGCGACCCGAAGGGCGTCGCCGTCACCCACGGCAACGTGGTGCACAACGAGACCGTGATGACCCAAGCCGTCCGAGCACACACGGCGTCGGTGATGGTCGGCTGGATCCCGCACTGGCACGACATGGGGCTGATGGGTCAGATGCTGGCGTTCTTCAACGGCGCGGACCTGGTGACGATGTCGCCGCTGGCGTTCCTCAAACAACCCGTCCGGCTGCTGAAGGCGATCAGCGATCACCGCGGAACGATGACCGCCGCACCTAACTTCGCCTATGACCTGATCTCGCGCCGGGTCACACCGGAGCAGCTCACCGGCCTCGACCTGTCGTGCTGGGAGGTCGCGCTCAACGGTGCCGAGCCCGTTCGGCGCCGCACCATCGAGCGGATCACCGACCTGCTCGCCCCGGCCGGTTTCGCGCATGCGGCGATGCGCCCCGCGTACGGCATGGCCGAGGTGACGTTGATGGCCACGTTCAGCAGCGACGGCCCGCGTCACCTCGACGCGGACGTCGACGCCCTCGAACAGCACCGGTACGTACCCGCAATGGGCCGTGCGGTCGCCCTGGTGAGCTCCGGCCCGCCTGCGCCGGGCGTCGAGGTGCGGATCGTCGATCCCGAGACCTCGCATCCGCTGCCCGAGGACGCCGTCGGCGAGATCTGGCTGCGCAGCCGCAGCGTCGCCAGCGGCTACCACCGCCGTCCCGTGCAGACGGCCGAGCAGTTCCGCGCCGAGACCGCCGACGGCGAGGGGCCGTACCTGCGTACCGGCGACCTCGGGCTGCTGCACGACGGCGAGCTCTTCGTCACCGGGCGCCTCAAGGACCTGCTGATCGCCAACGGCCGCAACCTCTACCCGCAGGACATCGAGGAATTCGTCCAGGACGTGCACCCGGCCGTCGCCGGATCACGGGGGTGCGCGGTATCGGTCGACGTCGACGACGCCGAACGCCTGGTGCTGATCCAGGCCGTCAAGACCGAGCTGCTGGGCGACACGAGCTGCGCCGAACTCGCCGCCGCCGTCAGAGCCGCCGTGGCAAGAGGCTTCGAGATCCCCGCGCCCGGCGTGGTGTTCGTCGAACGCGGCGGTATCCACCTCACCACCAGCGGGAAGGTGCAGCGCGCATCGATGCGGGAGGCCTTCCTGAAGGGCGAACTCACCGACATCGTCTACGAGGAGCGCCCGCGATGACCGACATCGCCGTCGTCGGCCTCGACTGCCGCTTCCCCAAGGCAGCGGACCCCGGCGCACTGTGGCGGCTGCTGCTCGACGGCGCGGACGGCATCGACGAGATCCCGGCCGAGCGGTGGGACGCCGCGGGACTGCTCGACGACGGCGTCGTCAACCACCGGGCCGGCGGCCTGATCGATGACGCCGATGCGTTCGACAACGACTTCTTCGGCATCGCGCCGCGCGAGGCGGAGGCGATGGACCCGCAGCAGCGGCTGCTGCTGCAGACGACGTGGCGCGCGCTGGAGAACGCCACCCTCGACCCTCGGGGGCAGGCCGGTTCCGACACCGGGGTGTTCGTGGGCGTGATGGCCAACGAATGGGCTCATCTGCACATGAGCGACTACCGCACCATCAGCGCGCAGGACGGCACCGGCAACGGCTACTTCATGACCGCGAACCGGCTGTCCTACCAGTTGGACCTCAAGGGCCCGAGCCTCGCCGTGGACACCGCATGTTCGTCGTCACTGGTCGCAGCGCATCTGGCCGTCCAGTCGCTGCGCGCAGGCGAGTGCAATCAGGCGATCGCCTGCGGTGTTAACCTCAGCCTCACGCCCGCCCTGAACGTCTTCTACACGAAGGCCGGCCTGGCGGCGCCGGACGGCCGCTGTAAACCGTTCAGCGGCAAGGCAGACGGCATCGGCCGGGGTGAGGGCGTCGCCGTCGTCGTCCTGCGCCGGTGCTCCGATGCGCTCGCCGCCGGGCTGCCGATCTACGCCGTGATCAAGGGCAGCGCGGTGAACAGCGACGGCCGCAGCAACGGCATCACCGCGCCGAACCGCTGGGCGCAGCAGCAGGTCGCCGCGGCGGCCTACCGCGCCGCGGGGATCCAACCCGAGCAGATCGACTTCATCGAAGCGCACGGCACCGGGACCCTGCTCGGCGACATGATCGAGGCGAAAGCGCTTGCACACGCTCACCGTTCACGCCGCGACACGCCCTGCGCCGTCGGGTCGATCAAGGGCAACCTGGGCCACACCGAGGGCGCAGCCGGTATCGCCGGCCTGCTGAAAGTGGTTCTCAGCCTGCACCATCGAGTGGTGCCGCCGTCGCGCTTCGCGGACTCCGAGAACGCACAACTGCGGCTCGCCGACGGCGGCCTGCGGATGCTGGCCGAGCCGATGGAACTGGCGCCGGGCACCGCGATCGCCGGGGTCTCCAGCTTCGGCATCGGCGGCACGAACTGTCACATGGTCCTCGCCGGCGCGCCGCCGGCCGAGCCTGCGCCTGCGGCGACCGGCCCCGGAGTGCTCACCCTCTCGGCGGGCTCGGCAGAAGATCTGCGCCGCAACGCATCACTGCTGGCCCGCGACATCGAGGACAGCGACGCTCCACTGGTGCAGCTGTGCTGGTCGACCAACCGCATCAAGGCCTCCGGCAGGGTACGGCTGGCGATCGTCGCCGGCGACCGTGCCGAGGCCGTCGCAGCGCTGCGCGGGGAGTACGCCACGGGCACCGCAGGCGGCATGTCGACCGGCTGGCTGTTCAGCGGCCAGGGCACCCAGTACCCCGGCATGGCGACGGCTCTCTACGAGACCAGCACGGTGTTCCGGGACGCCTTCGACGAGGTCGACGCGGCGATGACCCCGCATCTCGGGTCCTCCATCCGCGACGTCATGGACGACACGGGCATCGATCGCACCGAGTTCGCCCAGCCCGCGATCTTCGCGCTGCAGTACGCGCAGGCCCAGGCGCTGCGCCGGCTCGGCGCCGACCCGGCCTGGCTGCTCGGGCACAGCATCGGCGAGTACACGGCGGCCGCCGTGGCCGAGGTGTTCAGCCTCGACGACGCGTGCCGCCTGATCGCCGCACGCGGCCGTCTCATGCAGCAGCTACCGCCCGGCGGCGGCATGCTCGCCGTGCGCGCCGACGCGGGCACCATCGTCGAGCTTGCGGACCACTTTCCCCTCGACCTCGCCGCGGTGAACGGCACCGGCGAGATCGTGCTGTCCGGTGCGACGGACGCGATCGACGACGCCGCGAACAGCCTGGAAGCAGCCGGGATCACCGTGCGCCGGCTCAACGTCTCGCACGCGTTCCACTCGCGGCTGATGGACCCGATGACCACCGAGTTCGCCGCCGTCGCCGCATCGTGCTCCTACGGACTGCCCGCCGTGCCGGTCTTCTCCACTCTGCACGGCCGGCTGCTCAGCGATGACGAACCGATGGACGCCGCGTACTGGACCGCCCACATCCGGGCCACCGTGCGGTTCGCCGACGCGGTAGCGGAGGCGATGAAGGCCGAGCCGACGCATCTCGTCGAGTTCGGCGCCAAACGCACGCTAGCGCAGATGATCACGCGAGCGCACCAGGGTGCGCCACCCGCTCTGGCCGTCGGCACCGACCTCACCCGAGCCGTCGCCGCGCTGTACCGCGACGGACTCGACCCCGAGTGGGACCTGTTGTACCCGCCGGAGGCCCGGGCCGTTCACCGGCTCAGCGGCTACTCGTTCAGCACCGCCAACCGGTTCTGGTTCACCGAACCGACTGCGGCAGCCGCCGGGCCGGCGAATGTCTCAACGAAGGATTCGACGATGGACGATCTCATCGCGCTGTTCCGCGAGCAGGCGGCCGTGCTCGCCGCGTACGGTCAGGGCAGGGCACCGGCTCCCGCGTCGACCGCGATTGCGCCGCAGGCGAACCCGGCCGTTGACACGACGGCGATCGTGCGCTCCGAGATCGCGCGGGTCAGCGGATTCCCCGAGCAGGATCTCCGCAGCGCGCAGACCATCGTCGGCGACCTCGGGTTCGACTCGATCATGGTGGCCGACGTCTTCGGCGGCCTGGCGAGAAAGCTCCCCGGCGTCGCCATCGACCCGGCCGGCTTCGGCCCGGCCACCACACTCGCCGATGTGATCAGCATGGCAGGCGGGCAGGAAACCCCCTCTCCGACAACGGCACCCGCAGCGGCGCCGGCCGTCCGCCCGCAGTTCCGGATCGCGGAGTTCGACGAGGTGAAGGCGCTGGCCGAGCGATTCGCCTTCGGCGCGGCCATCGGCGTCGACAACCCCTACTTCAGGGTCAACGACGGCGTCACCCGTGACACCTCGATCATCGACGGTGCCGAGGTGATCAACTTCTCCAGCTACAACTACCTGGGGATGTCGGGCCACCCCGCGGTGGCCGAGGCGGTGTCTGACGCGGTGCGCCGTTGGGGCAGCTCGTGCTCTGCGTCGCGGCCGATCTCGGGTGAGAAGCCCGTGCACCGCGAACTGGAGCTCGCACTGGCCGAACTGCTCGGGACCGAGGACGCGATCGCTCTCGTCAGTGGCCACGCCACCAACGTCACGGTCATCGGGCACCTGCTCGGCCAGGGCGACCTGGTGATCCACGACAGCCTCGCGCACGACAGCATCATGCAGGGCTGCATCCTGTCGGGGGCCACCCGCCGGCCGTTCCCGCACAACGACCACGCCGCGCTCGACGAGCTGCTCACCGGCATCCGTCACCAGTACCGCAGGGTGCTGGTGATCATCGAGGGCGTCTACAGCCAGGACGGCGACATCCCGGACCTGCCCGCCTTCATCGACGTCAAGCGCAGGCACCAGGCGCTGCTCATGATCGACGAGGCGCACAGCATCGGCGTGCTCGGCGAGACCGGTGGTGGCATCGGCGAACACTTCGGCGTCGACCGCACCGACGTCGAGCTGTGGTCCGGCACGATGTCGAAGTCGCTGGCCGGCTGCGGCGGCTACGTCGGCGGTAGCCGGGAGCTGATCGAGTTCCTCAAGTACACGACGCCGGGCTTCGTCTACAGCGTCGGCATGCCACCGCCGACCGCGGCGGCCTCACTCGCCGCGATCCGCATCATGCGCAGCGAGCCCGAGCACCTGCGCCGGCTGCACGAGCTGTCCGCATTGTTCCTCACGCTCGCCCGGGAAGCCGGCCTCGACACCGGCGACAGCGCGGGCACACCCGTCGTCCCCTGCATCGTGGGCAGCTCGGCCACCGCGCTGAAGCTGTCCAACGCGCTGCTGGGCCGCGGCATCAACGCCAACCCGATCATCTACCCGGCCGTGCCGGAGGACAAAGCGCGACTGCGCTTCTTCGTCACCAGCTGCCATTCCGACGAGCAGATCCGGTACACGGTGAAAGCGCTCGCCGAGGAGCTCGCGTTCCTCACGGAAGCCCACTGAGGCGGGTGTCACGATGCGGTTGTTCTGCTTCCATCACGCCGGCGGCGCCGGGGCGATGTTCAACGGCTGGAACAAGGCGCTGGGCCCGGCGGTCGACGTCGTCGCGGTCGAGGTGCACAACCGCGAGCGATTCGCCACGCTGAGCCAACTCGTCGACCACCTCGACGATCAACTGCGGCCTGCGCTCGACGGCCCTCATGCGTTCTTCGGCCACAGCTTCGGGGCCCTGCTGGCCTACCGGTTGACCTGTGTGCGCGCCGCGTCGGGCGCCCCGATGCCGCGTGCACTCGTGGTGTCCTCCTTCCCTCCCCCGCACCTGCCGCCACCGATCCCCCACCACCTCGACGATCACCAGATGACGGCGCTGCTCTCCGACCTCGGCGGCATCCCGCCGGAGATCGCCGAATGGCCCGCCCTGCGGGACGGTGCCGTGAGAGCGGCTCGAATCGACCTGCGGCTGTGCAGCACCGACGACGGGAGCCGACCCGTGGTGCTCACGTGCCCCATCCACGCCTTCGGCGGCAGCGACGACCCGCTGGTCACGGAATCCGATCTGCAGGAGTGGAGTTCACGCACCACGGGGGCGTGCTCCGTGCACATGCTGCGCGGCGGCCACTTCTATCTCGAAGACGGACCGCCGCTGTTCACCGCACTGCTGCCGCTGCTGGCCAGGCTCCCGGCGGTGAGCCGGACATGCTGACCCGGCTGGCCCTTCTCACGGTGCGGCGGCCGAAGCTGATCCTGCTGGCCGTCCTCGCTCTGCTCGGCGTCAGCCTCGTCTTCGGCGCGACCGTGTCCCAGAAGCTCGGCGTCGGCGGGTTCGTCGACCCCGCCGCGGAGTCGTCACAGGTCGCCGAGTTCCTCGACCAGAACTTCCCCACGACACCGAACCTGGTGCTGGAGTTGGTCAACCAGGACGGCGCCGTGGACAGTCCCGAGGTCGCGGCGGCCGCCGACCGGGTGCGACAAGTCGTCGAGACCGAACCGACGGCGAAGGTGGTCGGCTCGTTGAGCCGGCCGTCCGCCATCCTGGTGCACGTCGGCGGCACCACCGACGACGTGCACCAAGACTGCGATCCGGATCATCGACGGGCTGCCCCCCGACGACGCCGCGGTCGACGTGCGTGCGGGCGGCCCGCTGGGTGTGTCGGTGGAGATCGAGGACCGGGTCAGCAAGGACCTCGTCGTCAGCGAGAGCATCGCGCTACCCATCCTGCTCGCCGTGCTGGTGATCGTCTTCGGCGGCCTCGTCGCCGCCTTCCTCCCCCTCGCCATCGGCATCACATCGATCGTCATGACGCTGCTGGTGCTGGCGATCATGGTCACCGTCACCGACGTGTCGGTGCACGCGCTCACCGTCGCAACGGCATTCGGGCTCGGATTGTCCATCGACTTCGGCCTGCTGATGGTGTCGCGGTTCCGCGAGGAACGCGCACTGGGCAGGGACCACGAGGCGGCCATCGTCGCCACGGTCACCACAGCGGGCCGGACGATCATCTTCAGCGCCGCGACCGTCACCCTCGCCATGTCGGGGCTGCTGGTGTTCCCGCTCTACTTCCTGCGGTCGACCGCACTCACCGCGAGTGCCGTCGTGATCCTCTCGGCACTCAGTGCGATCGTCGTGTTGCCTGCGCTGCTGGCCCTGCTCGGGAGACGCATCGACTCACTCGCGGTGATCCGGCGGAAAGTCCCGCTCTCGGCGGAGTCGGCATTCTGGCGGCGATGCGCCGAGGCAGTGACGAAAAGGCCGCTGCAGTGCGCACTCCCAGTGATCGCGGTGCTGCTGCTGCTCGGCATTCCCTTCCTCGGCGTCCAACTCGCCATGCCCGACGAACGCGCACTGCCTGCCGATTCCGATGCCCGGCTGGTGGCCGAATCGCTGCAGACGGATTTCGCGGCGGACAGCTCACAGGCGGTCACACTGCTGGCCCGCAACGACATTCGTGCACTCGATGAGCTGGCCGCATCGGCGTCGGCGATGGACGACGTGGTGCGGGTGGTCGCGCCCGGCGGCACCTACGAGCGCGGCGAGCGCATCGCCGGTGCGGCGCCGGGCTTCGAGAACAACGGCGCCGCCTACGGTCTGGTCTACCTGTCGGTCGACGCGCAGTCAGACGCCGCGCAGCAGGTCGTGCACGCGATCCGGTCGGACGCCGTCGAGAGTCAGGTGCAGGTCGGCGGGCCGACCGCCACGCTGATCGACACCAGCGCCGCGGTCGGTGACCGCCTTCCGACGGCGATCCTGTTGATCGCGCTGGCCACGTTCGTGCTGCTCTTCCTGTTCACCGGCAGCATCGTCGTGCCGCTGAAGGCGCTGGTGCTGAACCTGCTGATGCTGAGCGCGGTGCTCGGCACGATGGTCTGGGTCTTCCAGGACGGGCATCTGGCCTCGCTGCTCGGGGTCACCCCCGCGCCGCTGAACCTGTCGATGGTCGTGCTGCTCTGCTGCATCGCGTTCAGCCTGTCCGTCGACTACGAGATCTTCCTGCTCAGCCGGATCAAGGAGGCCCGTGACGCGGGGCTGTCGAACAATGACGCCATCGTCGTCGGCCTGGCCCGGGTGGGCCGGATCATCAGTAGCGCAGCGCTGTTGCTCACCATCACGCTGTTGTCGTTCGCCAACGGGCTGTCGTTCATGAAGATGTTCGGCATCGGCACCGCACTGGCCATCGTCATCGACGCCACCGTGATCCGCGGTGTCGTGGTGCCCGCGTTCCTGCGCGTCGCGGGTGACCTGAACTGGTGGGCGCCCGGGCCGCTGAAGCGGCTGCACGCGCGCATCGGCTTCAGCGAGGCGCCGGCTGGAGCGCCACCGGTGCAGGAAGAGGACACCGTGCGGGTTCCGGCGGTGCGCGCACCCGAACCGGACACGGTCCGGCTTTCGCGACCTCGACGCGACGAGGACACCGTGCGATTCCCGCCGAAGCATGCACCCCTGCTCCGACGCGACGAGGACACCGTGCGACTCCCGCCGGCAGGTGGGTCGGAAGCCGACACGGTGCGGCACCGGGCGCCGAGGGTGCACCGCCCGCCGCGATGAGCGGGCATCTCTCGGTCACCCAGCCATCAAACTCAGCTCCTGATCGAGAGCCAGGCGAAAATCGGCAACTTTGACGCGAGGCTCCGAGCAAACGGTGCCTGTCGTGGACAAGTTGCAGACCGACCAGCCTGGGGCCGAAATGGCTATTGAGTCATCGAGAATTCTCGAACCTGCCGAAACACAGGCCAAGTGGAATGAAACTCTTTTCAGTCGAAAGAATCGAATGTTGAAAAGTAAAGCCACCTCTTTCAGCAAACGACTTACTCATACCGAAGCAGGTCTTCCGGCCGTAGCGTCAGACCAACTATCAGCAGAAATTCGGGGGGATGGCCATGGGCTACTCGCGTTATATCGGTCGTGTGGGTGCCCTGGCCGTGGCCTTGGGTGTCGGAACAGCGGTGGCAGCTTCGGCGGGCGTGGCTTCGGCCGATGATCGCGATACCCAGTCCGCGGACAACAAGACCGACAGTTCCGCTACCGGCAATGACTCAACCGGATCTACGGGTAAGGCATCAACAGCAACGGGCGACAACGCGGAAACGGACGACGACAACAACGAGGACGCAGACGAGGACGACGGCCAGTCCGAATCGCGCGAACCAGACGAGCCCGGCGAAGGTGCCCCGGTCGGTGCCGAGGGCGGAGACGCACAGCTAGAAGACGAAGACCAAGGGAAGGAAGAAGTAGCCCAGATACCGAACGAAGACGCAACGGGTGGCGATCCGGCAGTCAGCGTCGGCGATCAGAGGGCGCAAGGGCCGACCAATCGCCGCAAAGACAAGCCAGCCGAGATCGCTTCATCGGCCGTCGCAACCCCGGCGGGGAAGCCCGAGCAGGCGGCGGCTTCCACGGCTGAGGTCACGGTCGCTCCGAGCCGCGAGCGCACACTGGTGAGCGAACAACCGCCGGCAGCCGCGGGTACGCCCGTGATCACGCACGCATTCGATGACGGAGTGCTGGCGAACCCGCCGGCCGAGCAGCCGGCTGGTGAGCCCCCAACTGGGGCGGTGGCCAGCTTGGTGTCGGGGTTGTTGAACCCGTTCGGCGAGAACGCTCCCGAGGCGCCGATGGATTCGCCGGCTGAATGGGTTCTACTGGCCGCGGCGCGGCGCGAGGTGGGCCAGGACACGAACAACATCTCGACGTTCGCCACAACCACGGAGGTGACCAACAGTCTGGTCACCACCGCTGTGGACCCGAATCTCGGCACGGTGATCATCGACCCGCTGACCGGTGCGGTGTCCGGAACGGTGGTGGCGGCCGACCCGACTGGCCAGAACCGGAAGCCGAGCTATGCGGTGACGACGCCACCGGGATCGGGCACCTTCACGATCAACAAGACCACCGGTGCATTCACCTACACCCCCACCGCTGCGCAACGGGTGCTGGCCGGGTTCTCGGCCATACCTGACGACACCGTCGCGGTCGTGGTGACCGTCACCTACGGGACCACCAAGATCGCAAAGACGCTCAGTGTCCCCGTCGATCCGGTGTCGATCACCGACATCGGCGACGTTGCCACCGGTGACGGCGCCTACGGACTTGCAGTCACCAACGACCGCGCCTACGTCAGCAATACCGACGCGGGCACAGTGACGGTGATCGACACCGTCACTGGTCAGTGGCTCGCCGACATCGACGTCGACGACGAGCCGATGGGTATCGCCCTCACGCCGGACGGCAAGAAGCTCTACGTCACCAGCGCCACGACCAGAACCGTCTCGGTCATCGACACCGCGACGCGGCAGGTGACCGCGCAGATCCAATTGGGCCAGCGCTCCCCGCAACTGATGGCAATCAGTCCCGACGGCAAGACGCTGTACGTGACAACCACTGTCTACGACGACGACGGTCTCGTGGTGTCCAGCGAGATCACCAAGATCTCGACAGCGACCAACAAGATCGCCGGAGCGGTGAAGAACGTCGGTCTGGTGCCCTACGGCATCACAGTCAGTCCGGATGGCAAGAACATCTACGTGATCGCCGAAGTAGAGAGCGAGGGCGACTACCAGACAGGCGTATTCGTCTTCTCGGCGACGGGATCCACTGCGAAGCAGATCGTCGGCGTGGGCGACCGACCGGAGGCGGTCGCTGTCAGCCGGGACAACAAGCTGGTCTACATCGGCGATTACAACACCGGAACCATCTCGGTGGTCAATGCCGCGACCAATGCCGTTGTCACCTCCTTCACCACAAGCCCCGAGTCGATCGACGAGATCGTGGTGCATCCCAGCGGCACCATGCTGATGGTCCTCAACTTCCAGACCAACGCGATCGACATCTACAACATCGCGGCCGGCTACACGCAGATGGGGTCGGTGCCCACCAACGCCACCACCGAGATCAACTTCCCCGAGGCGAAGTTCTCACCCGACGGCCAGCAACTGTACTTCACCAGTGACGGTGTTCTACAGGCTGTTTCGCTGGTGCCAGTGAATACCCAGCCGGAGGTCGGTACACCCACGCCGGGCGTCGTCACGCCCGCGACCGGAGCGGTAACCGGCGACTTCGGCGTGACCGATCCCGACGATGACACGCTGAAGTACACCGTGGTGAGCGGTCCGGCACGGGGCAAGTTGGTGGTCAACCCGAACGGAACCTATACCTACACCCCGACACCGGCAGCGCGTCACGTGGCCGCCGCAGACGACGCGGGCGATCTGGCATTCGACTCCTTCACGGTCACGGTGACCGACGGCCGCCGCGGCGTGGTCACCCAGACGGTGACGGTGAACATCGAGCCGGCGAACAAGGTCCCGACGATCAAACAGACCGTCGGCAAGCCCGTGGCCGCCACCGGCGTGGTGAGCGGAAGCGTGACCGCGACCGATGCCGACAGAGACGCGGTGACCTACACCAAGACCAGTGATCCCCAGTGGGGCACAGTCGCTGTCGATGCCAAGGGCAAGTTCGTGTACACACCGACGCCGGATGCCCGCCATGCGGCGGCCACGCCCACCGGCGCGAAGACCGATTCGTTCACCATCACCGTCGACGACGGGCACGGCTCGACACAGGCAGTGGCGGTTTCGGTGGCCATCGCGGCAAAGAACACCGCACCCACGGCATCCGGTT
Organism: [Mycobacterium] manitobense; assembly: GCF_025821665.1. GTDB lineage: Bacteria > Actinomycetota > Actinomycetes > Mycobacteriales > Mycobacteriaceae > Mycobacterium > Mycobacterium arseniciresistens. Next base: position 49,396 of record NZ_JACKSJ010000043.1, on the reverse strand, counting down.
CGATTGAACGGCCCGACAACAGCTCCGGAGTGGTCACGGGTTCGATCACGCCCACCGACGGTGACGGCGACGTATTGACGTACAGCACGTCCGCCACGACCAAGGGCACCCTGGTCGTCAACGCCGATGGCACGTTCACCTACACCCCCACCCCCCAGGCGCGGGCTGCCGTGCGCACCGGGGGCACCGCCGCCAAGACCGAGACGTTCACCATCACGGTCAGCGATGGCCATGGCGGCACCTCCACGGTGACCATGACCGCACAGATCGTCGCGGCTGGGAACCGTGCTCCCACCGGAGTAGCCGAGGTCCCGAATCCACCCAGTACGTCATCCGGCGCAGTGACCGGAAAAATCACCGGCTCCGACCTCGACGGCGACAAAGTCACCTACAGCGTCCCCGCCACGACGGCCAAGGGCACGGTCAAGGTGACGGCGGCCGGCGTCTACACCTACACCCCCACCGCCGCCGCCCGTCACGCCGCGGCTGGCGCTCCTGCGGGTTCGGCGCTCACCAAGGACACCTTCACAGTCACCGTCCAGGACGGCGTCGGCGGATGGGGCAGTGTCACAGTCGAGGTCGACATCCTCGGCGCGAACGCGAAGCCCACCGGCAGGGCCACCGCCAAGGCGCCGAACGCGAACGGCGACGTCATCGTGACGGTCACCGGTACCGACAGGGACAAAGACACCCTCACCTTCGCTGCACCAACCACCACCGCCAAGGGCACTGTCGTTCACAACGGCAATGGCAGCTTCACGTACACGCCCACTCCAGAAGCACGGCAAGCCGCCGGGGCGAACGGAGCACCAGCGGCGTCCAAGACCGATACCTTCACCGTCACCATCGACGACGGCCACGGAGGCGTCACGCCGGTCACCGTGAAGGTGAGCATCGCTCCCACCAACATCAATGCCGCACCGACCGGCGGATCGTACACCCCTACAGGACAACCGAATTCGACCACTGGCGTGGTCACCGGCAAGGTGTCCGCGAGCGATCCCAACGGTGACCCGCTCACCTACAGCGGTAGCGGGACCACTGACAAGGGCACCTACAACGTGACGTCGAACGGCACGTTGACCTACACGCCGACGCCTGCGGCCCGCCATGCGGCTTCGGCGGACGGCGCGACGACCACAGTCACTCAGGACACGGTGAGCATCTCGGTCAGTGATGGGCGCGGCGGCACTCACCAGTTCGCGGTCACCGTGGACATTGATCCCAAGAACACCGCTCCCACAGGGTCATTCACCGCCTCAGACCCCAACGCATCGGCCGTGGTGACAGGAACGGTGACGTCGGGCGACACCGACGGGGACGCGCTCACGATGAGCGCGCCAGGCACCTCAGCCAAGGGTGGCACCGTGACGTTCAACGCCACGACCGGCGTCTACACGTACAAGCCGACGGACGCGGCGCGCGAAGCGGCCGCTGCCCCGAACGCGCCAGCCGCCGCCAAGACGGACACCTTCGCCGTGACGATCACCGACGGCCACGGCGGGACGACGACGGTAACTGTCCAGGTGTCCGTGGCACCTGCGGTGACCTCAGTGAATCCGGCGCCGATCAACGGATCTCCATTGGGGAACGCGATCGTCGGGTCGACCGGCCGGATCTTCCAGCCGGTGGTCACCGTTTCGGCCAACGGCACCGTCTCGACGGTCGTGCGGGTGTACCAGCCGTCCGGCGCGGTCATCGCCACCACGGCGGCGTTCACTGGGACGCCCGCACCGCCGATCACCCGGACCGACGGCGGTATCACCCTAATCACCTACGACGAGGCGGCCAAGACCGCGACGGTTCGGATCATCAGCGCGTCCGGGAATGTCACAGCGACAACGGTGACAGCAGAGGTCGGGTTCGCGGTAGTCGGTGAGAACGGACGGGACTACCTCTTGGTGCCCTACTTCGACGCGGCTCAGAATCGCGGACGGGCCCGATTGCTCTCTCTGACGGCCGGTCCTGCAACGGCATACGTGATCGACATGGACCCGAGTTTCGGGCCGGACGGTAGTGCCGCGGCGCTGCAGGTCAGCGGGACAGCGCAGAATCCCTCGGCCAGAATAGTGGCGATCGACGCTGACGGAAACGCACGAACACTCACTATTCCGAGCAGTCACGTCGGGGGCGCCACGGGCAACGTCACGGCCGGACCGAATGGCACGGCGTACTTGGCGACGGTGGTGCAGACGCCCTCCGGCGAAGCGACCGAAGTGCTCGTCTTCGGGTCGTCCGGCGGCTTCACCACCAGACGTATCGACGGTTTCACGCCGACGCAGGACGTCATCGTCGCTCCCAACGGCACCGCCTATGTGCTGACCGAGAGATTCGGCACCCAAGAACACCGTGTTTACGTGATCACGAATGGAGTCGTCGGCACCCCATCGTTCACATCCTTCTTCGGGCCAACGGCATTGGGAGCCGCCGCCGACGGCACACTCTACGTGCTCAATCCGGACAGCGATGCTGACGTGAATCGGTTGCTCATCGTGGGACCGAACGCCTCGATGAAGACGGTGGAAATCGGCGAATTCGACTTCTCCGTACCGCACGTCATTGGAACCGACAACAACATCTACCTGAATCTGCGGGTGAACGGCCAGGATGCGCTCGTTGTCGTCGCGCCGTCGGGACTCCAGCGAGCGCTGCCGTTCTACGTAGACGTCGAACCGTCGTTTTCGGGCGAAGAGAAACTCGTTTTCGCCGACGACGGCACGGCGTACGCCCTAGTGCAGACGGCGAATGGTTACGTCGTTCACGCATCCACCGACGGATTCTTCACATCAGGCTCCAGCGATCCGATCAACGCCAGCACCGGTCACCTTCAGGTGGGACCGGACGGCACCGCTTACCTCGTGTCCAACAATTCAGAAGCCCTGGTGACGCGGATCGACCGCTACGGCAACATCACCGGCACTGTCGTCGACTACGGGGGCACTGTCGTAGGACCGATCGCATTCGGAAACAACGGAACGGCTTACGTGACCGTACAGAAGGGCTTCGGAGCCACGGCAACCACCACGGTATGGGCGATCACCGCTGCCAGTGTGACGGTGGTCAAGACGGTTGCCGGTACTGCCGCAGTCGCAGCGCTCGGCTCCCAAGCCCAGTCACCGGCTGTGTCGATTAGCGATAGCGGCAAAGTCATCCTGACCTCTGTGACAGAGTCGGCGCAGGGCGGAAACCCCACCACACAGGTGAGTCTGTCGGATGAGGTGTCGGTCCCTCCGTTGCGCTCGTCGGTGACGCAACAGCGGCCAGTCGCCGCCACGGGCGTTGTGACCGGTAGCGTGACACAGGCTCCGCCGGACTCCGACCCGACGAGCACCATGCAGTACTCCGGTTCGACGACCGGACCACTCGGAACTGTCGTGGTCAATCCAGATGGCACCTACACATTCACCCCTTCGGCAGCAGCGCGGACATATGTCCAAGCGCAGAAGACTGCCGGCTACGTCGATTTCTTCGTCAAGGCGGCTGACAGCCAGGGCGGTGTGTCCTACATTCCGGTCTCGGCGCCCATACTTCCGGCGAACTATCCGACGCAGGAAGTCGTCTTTCCTCCGGTGAGCACCCACGACCTCATCGCTCTACCGGGTTACATTGATCCGTCCGACTGGCACCAAGTAGGCACATTCGATGTCACGACGCTCGCAGCATTCTTGAAGAATGGACGGGATGTCATCGGAGATCCCTGTGTCAACTACGACTGCGGATCCGGTGATCGCGGTTGGGACTATCAGATACAGAACCGCAAGCTCGTGAAGGCGCCTCCACTCCAGACGGACCCGGAAACGGGAATGCCGGTTTCTCCGGACGTCTATGTGTTGGCGCTTTTGAACCCGCCCGGATCTCAATCGGGAGACCGCATTGTCCTCGGTTGGAGGAAGATGAGGGTGGGTGAGGACATCACGGTGAAGCAGGACTACAACCAAACGGACCGCTTCACCGTGACTTACGAAGCGATGGCCTTCATGCCTGGCACTTTCCCGGAGGATCAGTTTCACACCCGCATTCCGGGCGTGGTCGGCGGTTACATCTTCAACAACGAGATCCCCGAATCTGCCGACACCGCACTGCAAATCGATGAAGATAACATGCGAGAGGAGTTCAACCGCAAGGAGGCGCGGCGTAGAGCCGCTTCGTCCCTCGGCGAAGGTGCGGCTCTAACGCTCTGGGGCTTGGAGAACCTGAACCCGGTGGGTGTTGCCGGCAAGCCGGCCACACGAGGTGCGCGAGCTGTCAAGACGGTAGCCCCCGTCCTGGTGGACGGCGTTGTGGTCACCCTCGACGTGATGAGCAAAGACGAGGCCGTCCAGCAAAACGGATCAAGTGAGACCCCGATGCTCTACCACGAGGGTGCCAACCTGGGGCGTACCCAGATCGGTATACCCCCGGTCTAGCCGGAGCATCTGTCCTTGAAGCGATGCACGGGCGCTGCTCGACCGGATCGATGCAACGTCAGTCGATCGGCGATGCGAGGAAACACCGCCGATCGCGGATGATGCGATTGGTGCAGGTGACTTCGCCTCGCTGCAGCTTTGAGAAGCCCATCGGTCTACGGGTGACGTCGGACAGCCCCTCACCTGAATCAACAGGTTCGGGGCTATGGCGGTGACGGAGGGATTTGAACCCTATCCTCAATCCGTGGTGGCGTCGCTTTTCTTCCCTGAAGTGCGGGAATAGGCTATGGCTGATCACGTGTGATTACAGCCGATCATGGTCAACTGTGGGCAGAAAGTGGGCAGTGCTCCCGGCAGCGCATCACGTGCAGACCGCAATTCACGTGGCCGCTCCTGCGCCGGCCACGCGTCAAGTTCACCGAGCGCGCCGAGATGGTCGCAATCGCCACCAAGCACTGACTACGTGCGGCGCCCTCAGGAAGCGAACGCCGCGAGCAGCGCCTCGCACTGCCGGTCGAAGAAGGTACGCGACACCTCGGCGGTGCGGGCCACGATGTCGAACCCGTGAAACGCGCCGGTGACGACATAGGTGGTACAGGCAACGCCGGCCTCTTCGAGACGACGGCCGTACTCGACGTTTTCATCGTGGAGTGGGTCGAGGGTACCGACTCCGATCCAGGCCGGCGGTAGACCAGACAGATCGTCATGGCGCGCGGGCACCGCGGCCTTCACGTCGGCGTCGCGCAAGTAGGCGGCCCATCCCAACCGGTTGGTCTTGGCATTCCACATCCGATGGTGCCGAGAGTCGATACCGGGCCGATCGCTGGAGCGGTCGTCGAGCATGGGGTACACCAGCAGCTGGAAGAGTGGCGCGCGCTCACCGCGGTCGCGTGCCCACAGTGCCAGCGCCGCGGCCAGGCCTCCGCCGGCGCTCGCCCCGCCGATCGCGATCCGCGTGGGGTCGACGCCGGGAAGCTGACTCAACCACACCAACGCGTCGTAGCAGTCCTTCAGCGCCGCGGGATGCGGGTGTTTTGGCGCCAAGCGGTAGTCCACCGCGGCGACGGGCACTCCGAGCCGGTCGGCAAAACGTTGACACAGCCGGTCATCCTGGGCCGCCGACCCGATGACGTAACCACCACCGTGAACCCACAACAGCGCACCACTCCCGTCCCCGCCATGGGAGGGACGGTGCAGCCGAATGGTCGCTCCGCTCGACAGGACCGCCGCAGCGGCACCCCGTGGAGCCAGCCGCGCCTGCAGTCGACTGAGCGGTCGAATAATCGGCAACGTGTATCGGTTGAAGGCACCCCGCGGCAGCACACGCGCACGCGCACGCAGGTCGGGGTGGAATGGTTCACTCACCGGTATCAGACCGGGAACGTGACGCCAGTGAGTTGCTCTGCAACAGCCCATAGTCGCCTGCGTACAGTCAAATCATGCGATCTCGCACTGGATTTCACCAACGTCGGGTACCCCCTGAGCTCGAACGGTCCATCCGGCCCCCAGTACTGGCCACCGCGCACCTGCGGGCCGGTCGCCGCGAGCAGCTGCGGTAACGCTCCCATCGCAGGACTCTGGCCCACCCACGGCCCAGCCCACCTCATCAACGGAGCGACCGGCTTCCACACGTGACGTATCAACTCCGAATCGGTGAACCCAGGGTGCGCGGCAACAGCGATCGTGGCCGAACCGGCGGCGGCCAGGCGTGCCTGTAGCTCATAGCAGAACATCAAGTTCGCAAGCTTCGACTGCGCGTAAGCGGCGCCACGCTTGTAGCTGCGCTCCCACTGCAGGTCGTCGAAATGAATCGCACCGCCCATCTTGTGGGCGTTACTGCTGACGACCACGACCCGCGACCCGTCGACCGACATCAGGCGGTCGAGCAGCAGCCCGGTCAACGCGAAGTGACCGAGATAGTTTGTGCCGAACTGCAACTCGAAGCCATCGACGGTGACCTCCTTGGGCGGGATCATCACGCCGGCATTGTTGACAATCAGGTCGATACGTGGACAGGCCGCCAAGAGGGTCGCCGCCGCGTCCCGGACCGACTGCAACGAGCCCAGGTCGAGAGCCGCGACCATGACCTCGGCGCCGGGCGCGGTGGTCAAAATCCGATCCCGGGCGGCAGCCCCCTTGTTGGTATTGCGCACTGCGAGCACCACTTTGGCGCCGCGCTGGGCCAAAACGCGCGCTGTGTCGTAGCCCAGACCGGTATTGGCCCCAGTGACAACGGCGACTCGACCGGTCTGGTCGGGTACGTCCGCCTCGACCCAACTCTTCTTCCTCGACATAGACATGCCCCGCTTCGTGAACGCTTGTACTTGGGTATTTCTGCGCACTTCGGGCCCTCCGCTCGTAGGCAGCAGTAGATCGATGCCTCTCAGCGGGTGTGGAGGGTAACGGGCAACAGGGTAGGTCCCCGCAGGGAGCTGTTGGTCGACCACGTCGTGGGTCCGTCGGCCGAGATGCGGGTGACGCGAGCGACGAGCTCGCGCAGGACAGCATGGGCTTCCATTCGCGCCAACGGGGCGCCGACGCACATGTGCGCGCCGTAGCCGAACGCGATATGCATGCGGGGGTTACGGTCCACCCGGTATATGTGCGGGTCGTCGAAAACGAGCGGATCCCTGTTCGCGGCACCGAACGACATCAGGATTCGAGAACCCGCGGGGATCGTCACATCACCGACTTCGTAGGGAGCCCGGGTGTAGCGATACAGGTTCTGGATTGGGCTGCTGTAGCGGAGTTGTTCTTCGATGGCCATGGGGATCAGGTCGGGATTGGCGCGGATTGCGTCGTATTGCTCGGGGTCCCGCGCCAGGGTGTCGATCATGCTACCGAGGAGGTTGGTGGTGGTTTCGTTTCCAGCGATCAATAGCAGGATCGCGATGTAGAAGAGCTGGTCGTCGGTCAGACTGCCGTCGTCGCTGTGCTCGAGCAGCCGTCCCAGAACCGTTGTGGATCCCTTCATCTCGCCGGCAGCAAGGTGATCGAGGAAGTATCGGCGCAGTGCCATGGCGGCGCGTAACGCGCGAGTGGTGTTGACGACACCTTTGAGGGTGGGCGAGAAGTCGATGAGGCGCACGCTTTCCTCCGACCAACGCCTGAAGTCGGCGATGTCGGTACCCGGGACGCCCAGGATGGCGGCGATCGCGCGCAGCGGCATCGGCACAGCCATCGTCTGCACCGCGTCGCCGCCAGGCTCGGCGATCATGGCGTCGACGAGCTCCACAGCCAGGTCATCGACGGTGGAATTCCAACTGTCCAACGCTCGCTTGGTAAAAGCCGGCTGGACTTGCTTGCGGAGACGGCTGTGTTCAGCACCGTCGGTGACCACGACGAGATCTGCGGCCATCCGGATCCTGGTGACTCCCTGGCTACTGGTTACTCGATCGGTGTCACGCAGGGCGGCGCGCACATCGTCGAGCCGATGCAATATCCAGGTTTGCCGTCGCGGGTTGTAGTGCACCCGTCCGCCTCGATGCAGCGCCTCGTAGGCAGCAAACGGGTGCGCGGCCGTGTTGGGATCCAGCGGATCATAGGCGGTGTTGACGGCGCCGGTCCATCCACGATATCCCAGCCGGCGAATACGGATCGCTGCCGAGACGTTCAGCCGCACTGCCGACGTCAGCGGCTTGAGCATGGACGCGGCGCCTTGGGCGGGGTTGGTCGCGGTCATCTCGGGTGGCCTTTCACGAAGAGTGGCAGACGTCGGGTTGGAGGGCGAGGGGTGGGAGGGTCACGCGTCGCGCGGGTGTTGTGAAGGCTGAGAGAGTATTCGGCGAAACAATTGTCTGTGCGACTGCAATTTTTTGGTACGACAGTGCCGAACCCGCGAAAGGCGCCCGCGCCGGAACTAAGGCCGCCGATGCCGATACGGGCCCTCGCGCGCAAGTCAGGGTGATAGTCGTCGGACGACATCGTGGAGTTCAACGCGACCTGGCCCCGCCACGTCTCAGACTGCCGGGCCGCCACGGTCGTGGCGCGCCCGATCGGGGCGGGCGGAGGTTCGGCGTCATGGGTTCAGGCTGCGAGCCAGCGTCTGAGCCGTCAATATCCATCGCCGAATGTGAGAACGGGCGAGGGTGGGGCATACCCATCTGTGTCGCGTCGTGGCCTGCGGAACTCGCACTATCGTGCAAACCGGCCGCAGAAACTTCTCATCGTGATAATGCTGATTGTCGAGACATCGTCGTAAATGAGGGAGGTGCGATGGCGCGAACGGACTGGCTGGTGGGAGCCGACCGCCGCACCGAGGCGGTCGAACGCATCTATTCCGCCGCCGCGGAGCTGGTCTCCCAACAAGGATTCGAAGCGTTCACGATCGGCGCGCTGGCCGAGAAGGTGCATTGCTCGCAGGCCACCATCTATCGCAACGTCGGCGGCAAGGCGGCGATCCTGGAAGGCGTTGTGCACCAAATGTCGATGCGCATCGTTGCCCAGGTCAGAGACGCGATCGCTGACCTCGACGGCGCCGAACGCGTCGTGACGGCCATCCTCGTCGCTTTGGACCACATCCGCGCCGAGCCGCTGGGGCCGTTGATGATGGGCACGATCCGCCCAGACCACGACAGCGGATGGCTCACCGCCTCTCCGGTGGTGACAGGCCTCGCGGGACAGATGATCGGCCGCAGCGACCCGTTGGCCGCCCAGTGGCTCATCCGCGCGACGCTGGCATTGTGGTACTGGCCGGTCAAAGACCGGGCCACCGAGCGCGAGATCGCCGCACGATTCATCGGCCCATGCTTCGACGACCGCCGCTGACCTTCCCTCGCGACGCCCGACCGCAAGGACTTCGCCTGCTGCGACCAAGTCGGTGATCGGCGAAACCCGTTTTCGCGGAGTGAGAGAAATGGCGGACAAATTCTCACTCTTCTTCGCTGGTCGGAACGGCGCCGTCCACTTCGAACGGCTGCGTGTTCCGGCAACCGGTTGTCATCTTCCTCGCGGCGCGTTGACTCCCTCGGCTCGAGAAATTCAAGCTGGGCCGGTGGTGACCACGGTGCGACAAACCGGTGCTCAAGGCTCGGCCTGAACTGTGTCCGCGCATAGGTCGTCTCGCAGGTCAGCGCTGGTTTCGCCGGCGGCGGTGAAACCTCTGGCAGGGTTGATCACCACGGTGTGTCTGGCCGTGATCGTCACGCTGTGTGTGGCGATGTTCCGTGGGGACTTCATCGCCTCCGAGCCCGTCACGGTGCTGTCCTCCCGCGCAGGATTGGTGATGGATCCCGATGCCAAGGTCAAGCTGCTCGGCGTCGAGGTGGGTCGGGTCACCTCGATCGAATCGCGCCCCGACGGCCAAGCGGCGCTGCACCTGGCGATAGACCCCGGGCAGTTGAAGCTGATCCCGGAGAACGTGGTCGTCGACATCGCCTCCACGACGGTGTTCGGCGCCAAGTACGTCCAGCTGGTGTTGCCGCCTGACCCGTCGACTCGTTCGCTGCGCAGCGGGCAGGTGCTAGCGGCTCAGCAAGTGACCGTCGAAATCAACACGCTGTTCGAAAAGTTGACCTTGCTGCTGTCCTCGATCGAGCCGGGCAAACTCAACGCGACCCTCGAGGCGATCTCCACGGCTCTTTCCGGGCGAGGACAGAAAATCGGTCAGGCGTTCGCCGACCTCGACGCCTTCCTGGCCCGACTGGAACCAAGCCTACCCACCCTCGAACACGACATCGCCACAGCTGCTCCCGTATTCGGCGCACTCGCCGACGCCGCCCCGGATCTACTGACCACAGTCGCCAATACCACCCGATTGAGTTCCACTCTCGTCGAGCGCCAACAGGACCTGGACGCGGTGCTGATGTCGACGATCGGATTGGCGGATGTGGGAACCGACGTGCTGGGTGCTAATCGTCAGCCGCTGACCGACGTGCTCGATCTGTTGGTGCCGACAACCGATCTGACCAGCCGCTACCACGAGGGGATCTATTGTGCGTTAGCAGGTTTCATTCCAATTACCGAAAGCCCGCCCTCCCCGGCTCCCGGTGTGGTGGCCAGCTTGGGCTTTTCGTTCGGCATGGACCGTTACCGGTATCCGTCGAACCTGCCTAAGGTCGCTGCGACCGGCGGTCCTCACTGCGGCGACATCGGCCTACCGGATATGCCATCGGGGTTCAAGCCCAAGTTCGTTTTGGCCGATATCGGTGCCGACCCCACGCAATACGGCAACCAAGGTATCGTGCTCAATTCCGACGGGCTCAAACAGCTGCTCTTCGGCCCCATTGACGGTCCACCCCGTAACACCGCCCAGATCGGGCAACCCGGATGAACCGATCCGGATGGACCATGGTCAAGTTCGGCGCGTTCGCCGCGGTGATGGTGGTGCTCACTGCCGCGCTGTTTCTCACGTTCAGCCAGTTCCGCAGCGGCTCCACCAACAGCTATTCGGCAGTGTTCACCGACGTATCGAGTTTGAAAACCGGTGACAGCGTCCGTGTTTCGGGCATCCGTATGGGCACCGTGTCGAAAATTGCGTTGCAGTCAGACAAGACCGTGGTTGTCAACTTTGACGCCGATCGTAAGGTGGTGCTGACTAGCGGCACCAAGGTGGCCGTGCGCTACCTCAACCTCGTCGGTGACCGCTACCTCGAATTGGTCGACGCTCCAGGGGCCAGCCAGCTGCTGGCTGCCGGGGCGCAGATTCCGCGCGAGCGGACCGAGCCTGCGCTGGATCTCGATGTGCTGCTGGGTGGGCTCAAGCCGGTCATCCGCGGACTGAACCCCCAAGACGTCAATGCATTGACTTCGTCGCTCATCCAGATCTTTCAGGGCCAAGGCGGCACCTTGGAGTCCATTTTGTCGAAGACCTCGTCGTTTTCCACCGCGATCGCCGATCGCCACGAAGCCGTCGAGCGGCTCATCGACAATCTCAACACCGTCGCCGCGACGCTAGCCGATGACGGTCCCCGCTTCTCGGAGAGCATCGACCGACTGCACAAGCTCGTCGAAGGTCTGTCCGCTGACCGCGATCCGATTGGTACCGCCATCGAGGCCCTCGAAACCGGTACGGCGTCGGTGGCCGATCTGCTCACCCAGGCCCGTCCTCCGCTCAAGGGCACCGTTGATGAGCTCAACCGGCTCGCGCCGCTGCTTGATGAGGACAAAGAACTCCTCGACACCGCTCTGCAGAAGGCGCCCAACAACTACCGCAAATTGGTGCGGCTGGGTGCCTACGGCAGCTTCATCAACTACTACATCTGCGCAGTCAGCTTCCGCGCCAGTGATCTTCAAGGACGCACCGTGGTGTTCCCGTGGATCAAGCAGGACACGGGAAGGTGCGCAGAACCCTGATGTTGAAATACCGGGGCACACGTCTCATCCGTGCAGGATTCATCGGCGTCACGTTGATCATCATGGTGATCGCGGTCGGGCTCAACCCCGAACGCATCATCACCTGGGCTACCAGCGTGCGCTATCAGGCGATGTTCGCACACGTCGGCGGACTGGTCATCGGCAACGACGTCAAAGTATCGGGAGTCAACGTCGGAACGGTATCCGACGTTGCGCTGCAGGCAGGCAAAGCGATGGTGACGTTCACCGTCGACAGCGCAGTTGCACTGGGATCGGCAACCACCGCCCACGTCCGCACCGGCTCCCTACTGGGGCAACGCGTCCTGACACTGGAGTCCTCTGGCACCACCACGATGCGGCCCAACACGGTTATCCCGTTGTCACGCACCGGATCGCCGTACTCGTTGACCGACGCCGTGGGTGAGCTCACCACCAACGCCGCCGGCACCGACACCGCCGCGCTCAACCAGTCCCTGGACACCCTCAGCACCACCCTCGACCAGATCGCGCCCCAGATCGGGCCGGCTTTCGATGCGGTGTCGCGGTTGTCCCGCTCGATCAACAGCCGCGATGAGACCCTGGCCGAATTGCTGCGCCACACCAGCACCGTCACCGATGTGCTCGCCAAACGCAGCGGTCAACTCAACGCGCTGATTCTCAACGCCAACTACCTCATCGAGGTGCTCGCCGAACGCCGTCAGGCCATTGTCGACCTGCTGGCCAACACCTCCGTGGTCGCCCAACAAGTGTCCGGACTGGTCGCCGACAACGAAAAGCAGCTGGCACCCACCTTGGAAAAACTCAACTCAGTGACGGCCATGCTGGAAGAGAACCGCGACAACATCGCCAAGGCACTACCCGGACTGGCGAAATACCAAGTGACGCAGGGAGAGACGGTCGCCAACGGATACTACTACAACGCCTACATCCCCAACCTGGCGCTACCGGAAGTCCTGCAGCCCTTCCTCGACTACGCGTTCGGTTTCCGCCGCGGCACCAACAACGGCCAACCCCCCGACAACGTCGGACCACGCGCTGAAATCCCGTTCCCCTATAACGGGATTCCCCAGCCCGGAGATCTGCCGCCACGATGACCAGACGCCGACTTGTCACCATCGCAGCCCTCACGCTGGCGGTCGCTCTCGCCGGCGGGATCACGCTGTTGGTTCGCCAAACGTTCTTGGGGCCCACCACCATCACCGCGTACTTCACCAAGGCCATCGCGATCTATCCCGGTGACACCGTCCAGATCGCCGGGGTGACAGTCGGGCGTATCGACGCGATCGACTCCGAAGGCACCCGCACCAGGATGACGCTGAAGCTGGACCGGGGCGTTCCTGTGCCCGCTGATGCCAAGGCGGTCATCGTGTCACAGAACCTGGTCGCGGCCCGCTACGTCGAACTGACCCCGGCCTACGAGCCCGGCGATGGGCCGCTCATGGCTGATGGCGCCCAGATCCCGCTGCAACGCACCGCCGTACCCGTGGAGTGGGATCAAGTCAAAGACCAATTGATGCGACTGGCCACCGACCTCGGACCCCGCGCTGATGCGCCGCCGTCCATTTCGCGGTTCATCGACAGTGCCGCAGCCGCACTGGACGGTAACGGCGGCAGGCTGCGCGACGTCATCGCCCAGCTCTCCGGTGTGGCGCGGGTACTGGCCGACGGTAGCGGCGACATCGTCGACATCATCACCAATCTGCAGACCTTCGTCACCGCACTGCGCGACAGCAACACCCAAATCGTGCAATTCCAGGACCGATTCGCCACCTTGACCAGTGTGCTCGACGAGAGCCGCTCCGATCTCGACGCCGCGGTGACCCACCTGTCCTCGGCGATCACCGATGTACGGAGGTTCATCGCAGGGAGCCGCAACCAGACCTCCGAACAAATCCAACGCCTCGCGAACGTCACCCAGAACCTAGTCGATCACCGCACCGATCTGGAGAACGTACTGCACATCGCCCCCAACGCGGTCGCCAACGCCTACAACATCTGGAACCCCGACTCCGGAGATGTCAACGGCTCCTTCGTACTGACCAATTTCTCCAACCCCGTCCAGTTCATCTGCGGGGCCATCGGTGCCGTGGAGAACATCACCGCCCCCGAGACCGCCAAGCTATGCGCCCAATACCTCGGGCCCGGCCTGGACCTGCTCAACTTCAACGGGCTGCCATTCCCGATCAACCCGTTCCTGGCTCCCGCCTACAGCCGCGACAACATCATTTACACCGATCCCAAACTCGCCCCGGGCGGATCAGGACCCGCCCCCACCGCACCTAGGCAGCCACCCGCACTGTCGGCCTACCCCGCACCGGCGGCGCCGCCGCTGCAAACCCTGCTGTTGCCCAGCACACCCCCCGAACCAGCGCAGGGCGCCACGCCACCGCTGCTTCCCGCAGAAATCCCCTCCCCGCCAACTCCGGCGGCCGTCCCCGAGCCACCCTCATGACCCTGATCCGCAGTTCACGTCGCCTCCTGTGCCTTCTCGCGGCCATTACGGTCGCCGCCTCCGGCTGCGCCTTCCAGGGAGTCAATTCCCTGCCGCTGCCCGGCGCCGTCGGCCGCGGTCATGACGCCGCCGTCTTTCACATTCAGATCAAGAACGTGGGAACCCTCGAACCCAACGCTCCCGTGCTCATCGCCGATGTCATCGTCGGCAGCATCGCATCGATGACAGTTGATAACTGGCACGCCAACGTCGACGTCTCACTGAAACCCGACGTCATCGTCCCCGCCAACGCCGTCGCCACGGTGGGTCAAACCAGCCTGCTCGGCTCGATGCACCTCGCACTGGACCCCCCCGCCGGCCAAACACCCACCGGACGGCTCGCGCCCGGCTCCACGCTCGGACTCAACCGCGCGTCGACCTACCCTTCGACCGAACAAACCCTTTCTACGCTGTCAGTGCTGATCAACTCCGGCGGTGTCGGCCAGATCGGCGACATCATCGACAACACCAATGCCATCCTGCAGGGCCGCGAGGAGCAGATCCGTGGCGCGCTGACCCGACTCGACACCGTCATCGGCGCCATGGACAGTCAGCGCGACAACCTCGCCGCCACCATCGACAACCTCGACCGCCTCACCGGCATCCTGGCCGGACAAACCAACACCCTCACCGACGCGTTGCGCGACATCCCACCCGCACTCGAGGTGCTCGACCGCGAACGGCCCAAACTGACCGAGGCGCTGACCAAACTCGGCAAGTTCAGCGACATCACCACCCGGTTGATCAACGACAGCCAAGCCGACCTCCTGGCGAATCTGCGCAATCTGCAACCCACCCTCAAAGCGCTCGCCGACGTCGGCCCCAAGCTCGACGCCGCGCTAGCCCTGGCACCGACATTCCCCTTCCCCCAGAACGTGATCGACCGAGGAGTGCGTGGCGACTACCTGAACCTCTACGCCGTCGTCGATCTGACCTACCCGAGGCTGAAACGCACCATCTTCCGCGGCACCCGGTTCGAAGACATCGACGCCGACTTGATTCCGGCTCCCGGTGACCCGTACTACCTGCAATACACCTACGACCCGCTCAACGCCCCCCTGACCAGGACCGTGCCGACGGCGCCGCCAGGCACACCGGCCCCCGCCGGACCTCCGTCGGCCGGCTCGCCGACGGCGCCAGAGACCGGGCCGCCCTCGCTGCCGGCCGAAGCGCCGACGCCGCCGCTACCGACTGGGGGCGGGAACTGATGCTTTCGCGCTTCGTCCGCATCCAACTCGTGATCTTCACCATCGCCTCTGTCGTCGGCGTCTCGGTGATGCTGGTCAACTACCTGCAACTGCCGACCATGCTGGGCATCGGCCGGATGAGCGTCACCGTCGAACTGCCCAACAGCGGCGGACTGTACCGCTTCGCCAACGTCACCTACCGCGGGGTGCAAGTCGGTAAGGTCAGCGCCGTCCTCCTTGATCCCGGACCCCCCACCCACACCAAAGCCCAACTCACGCTGAACAGCTCGGTCAAGATCCCCGCCGACCTCACCGCCGAAGTGCATAGCATCTCCGCGATCGGAGAACAATACGTCGACCTGGTACCCCACACCGACGCGCCGCCCTACCTTCGCGAAGGCTCGGTCGTCGCCATGACCGACACCACCGTGCCCCAACAAGTCGGGCCCCTGCTCGATCAAACGAGCGCCCTACTCAGCAGCATCCCGAAAGAAAAACTCAACGCCCTCCTCGACGAGACATTCACCGGCCTCAACGGCGCCGGTTTCGACCTCGGATCACTGGCCGACTCGACATCGCGACTGACCGGCGACCTCAACACAGTCGCCGACCGCACCCAGGCGCTCATCGATGACAGCGCTCCGCTGCTGGACGCACAGGACGCCAGCACCGACGCGCTGCGCACCTGGAGCCGCAGCCTGGCCGGCGTCACCACTCAGTTGGTCGACAACGACCCGCACATTCGCGCCCTGCTCAGCCAGGGACCGGCGGCCGCCGACGAAATCTCAGCACTGCTGAGCCAGATGAAGCCCACCCTGCCAGTCCTGCTGGCCAACCTCACCACCATCGGGCAGATCGCGGTCACCTACAACCCCTCTCTGGAGCAGGTCCTGGTGCTGCTACCGCCGTTTGTGTCCACTATCCAAGCCGCGATGCCCCGCAACAACGCCACCGGAATACCCACCGGCGGTGAATTCGCGATCACCGCAGGCGACCCCAATCCGTGCACCGTCGGCTTCCTGCCGCCCTCTCAATGGCGCTCCCCGGCCGACCTCAGCGACATCGACACCCCCGACGGGCTGTACTGCAAGCTGCCCCAGGACTCCCCGACCACGGTCCGCGGCGCCCGCAACTACCCGTGCATCGCCCACCCCGGCAAACGCGCGCCGACCGTGCAGCTGTGCAACGACCCCAACGGCTTCCAACCACTGTCCGCGCGCCCCCACATCCTAGGTCCCTACCCGTTCGACCCCAACCTCATCGCCCAGGGCATACCGCCCGACTCACGAGTCTCCCGAGACGACAACATTTTCGGCCCCACCACCGGCACGCCGCCGCCACCAGGAAGCGTTCCCGCCGACACTCCGGCGGGAGTTCCGCCGCCGCCGCAGCTGCCGCCGCCCCCTGAGATGGCACCGGGCACAGCCCCCACGGTCGCGCCCAGCGCCTACCAACCAGGGCAACAACCACCCGGTTTCGCTGTTGCGCAGTACAACCCGCGCACAGGCAACTATCTGGGCACTGACGGCGCTTTGTACACCCAAGCCGATCTCAGTGGCGCACCAACCCCATCAACGTGGACCGATCTGCTGCCGCATTGACTCACGCCGAGCGGCCACAGCCCACCCCCTCACATCCAGGAACCGCCATGAAGACAGCCATCACGACGTGCGTCGCGGCCGCCGCCACCTTCGTTGCCATCAGCTCGCCGGCGACCGCCGATACCTCCGAACTGGAAGGGGCCCTCAACGGCACATTCCGCGCTCAGTCCAACGGCGACTGGGCAAAGGGCAACGAAATGTACTACGCCCAAGAAACAGTGACAGCGACCTGGACCATCACCAGCACCTGCACCAACCCGACCGATTGCACCGGACAGGTCAGCAGCGATCAAGGCTGGGGCGCAGTGATATACAAGACGTCGGGTCTGTGGAACATCAGGCACACCGTGCCGCGGTGGCTACCCTGCCCCGACGGAACGGCCGCCGATGGGCTACAGCACTACCGCTTCTACCCTGTCTCTAGCGAAACCGGACAGGTCGACAACAGTCAATCCGACCTCTTCGCCGGCCTCGACGAAACCACCGGCCCCAGCGGCGCGTGCGGAATCAACAGACCCGTGCTGATTTCCTTACCGTTCAAGCTGACCCGGATCAGCTGACTGATCGTGCAACCCCCGCAGACTTCGACGTCTACGGGTCCGCCACGTCGTGATCGACTGAACCACAGTTCTAGCGAACTGAAGTGGTCAATACGCTCTGGCGTTCGTCCTCGCGCTCTCCGACGCCGGTTGCGAAGAGGCGACCCTCCCGGAGCTTGTCGAGTACATCACGCCCATCCAGATCAACGACTCCCAGCAGCTCTTCGACTCGGACATCGTCAATCTGCGGAGGGCAGAGGGTCGAACGGGCTTTGTCTGCGACCGAGGTCGCGGTCTCCGCTGGCGTCAATGTGTTGGCGCTTCAGCGGATGCTCGGACACAAGAGCGCCGAGGTAACCCTGGACACCTACGCGGACCTCTAAGACGACGATCTGGATGCTGTCGGAGCTGCTTTTCATGCCCGGTAGTCACCGGAAGATGTGAGCAAGCTGTGGGCAAGCAGCGATGCACACCATCACCGAGGCATAGCCGCTCCACCTGCATGATCAGGAGGAGGGCTATGGCGGTGGCGGAGGGATTTGAACCCTCGGACGGGGGTTACCCGTCACACGCTTTCGAGGCGTGCTCCTTAGGCCGCTCGGACACGCCACCGTGTGGCAGCTTACCGAAGCTCGCCGGACGGCCCTAATCGCGTTCGTTTTTGCGCTGAGGGTCGTCGATCGGGGCACGCAACAGCCACTGGCGCAAAAACGGCGACCACTTGCTACCGCTGCTTGGCGAAGAACGCCTCCAGCGGCGCCGCGCACTCGTCGGCCAGCACGCCGCCGCGCACCTGCGGCCGGTGGTTCAGCCGACGGTCGCGCACCACGTCCCACAGCGACCCGACCGCACCGGTCTTGGGCTCCCACGCCCCGAACACCAGCCGGGCCACCCTCGCCAGCACCAGCGCGCCCGCGCACATCGTGCAGGGCTCGACGGTCACCGCGAGCGTCGCGCCCTCGAGCCGCCAGCCGTCGACTCCCAGCGCCGCGGCGGCCCGCAGTGCCAGGATCTCCGCGTGTGCGGTCGGGTCGCCCAACTCCTCGCGGGCGTTGGCGGCGCGGGCCAGTTCGGTGCCGTCGGCGGCCACCACCACCGCCCCGATCGGCACGTCGCGCGGCCCGGCCATGGCGGCCGCGGAGAGCGCCGCGCGGATCAGCTGCTCGTCGGAGCTCACCGATCGAGACGGTCGAGCACGGCCGACAACTCGTCGGCGAACCCCATCTCCCGGGCGATGCGGCCGAGCTGCTCGTCGGCGTAGAGATCGGTCTCGTCGAGGATCACGCCGAGCACCGCGCCGGGCAGGCCGACGTCGGACAGCAGCCCGACATCACCCTCGGAGAACGGGTCGGCGTCGTCGAGATCCTCGGCACTGATGTCGGCGTCCAGCTCCTCGAGCACCTCGGCCGCGATGTCGTAGTCGAGCGCGGCGGTGGCATCGGACAGCAGCAGCCGGGTGCCCGCGGGCGCGGGCCGGACGATGACGAAGAACTCGTCGTCGATGTCGAGCAGCCCGAACACCGCACCCGCGCTGCGCAACTCGCGAAGCTCCGTCTCGGCCGCGGACAGGCTGCGCAGCGCCGCCCGCCGCATCGCCGTGCAGCGCCACTTGCCGTCCTCGCGGACGACGGCCACTCCGAAGCCGTCGGGCGCGTCGACAGCCTGGTTCTGCGCCGGTGCCCGCTGTGCTCCCATGTGGGCCTACGCTAGTCGCCGACCAGGGACTTTGACCAGAAAGGCCGGCCCGAGCCCGCCCTCTGCCGCCCCGCGCGGTGTGCCAACCTGGAACGGTGACAACTGTCCCCGTGTGCGTTCTGGGTCTCGGTCTGATCGGCGGTTCGGTGATGCGTGCCGTCGCCGCGGCCGGGCGCGAGGTCTTCGGCTACAACCGGTCGGTGGAGTCCGCCCAGGCCGCGCGGTTCGACGGTTTCGACGCCGGCGAGAACCTCGGCGAGGTGCTCACCCGGGCGGCCGACAGCGGCGCACTGATCGTGCTCGCCGTGCCGATGCCCGCGCTGCCGATCATGCTCGGCCACATCCGCGACGTCGCCCCGGACTGCCCGCTGACCGACGTCATCAGCGTCAAGACCGCGGTGCTGCGTGAGGTCGACGAGTTCGGCTTGACCGCGAACTTCGTCGGTGGTCACCCGATGACCGGCACCGCGCACTCCGGCTGGACGGCGGGCGACGCCCGGCTGTTCGTCGGCGCCCCGTGGGTGATCAGTGTGGACGACCACGTCGACCCGGACGTCTGGGCGCTGGTGATGGACCTCGCCCTGGCATGCCATGCGGTGATCGTGCCGGCCCGCTCCGACGAGCACGACGCCGCGGCGGCCGCGATCTCGCACCTGCCGCATCTGCTGGCCGAGGCGCTGGCCGTCACCGCGGGCGAGGTGCCGCTGGCGTTCGCGCTGGCCGCCGGCTCGTTCCGGGACGGCACCAGGGTGGCGGCCACCGCGCCGGACCTGGTGCGGGCGATGTGCGAGGCGAACGCCGACCAGCTGCTGCCCGCCCTCGACCGCACCATCGACCAGCTCACGCACGCCCGCGCTGCGCTGTCCGCCCACGCGTCGACAGCGGAACTGGTGGAGGCGGGTCACGCCGCCCGCATGCGCTACGACAGCTTCAGCCGTCCGGAGATCGTCGCCACGACGATCGGCGCGGACGGGTGGCGCAAGGAGCTCGCCGCCGCCGGCCGCGCCGGCGGGGTGATCAGATCCGCTCTGCAAGTCCGGGATAGTCGAGGATGAAGCCGTCGGAGTCGACGCTCACCGTGGTCTCGGCGGCCGGCGAATGCAGCTTGATGTCGCCGGGGCCGTCGCTGCTGTAGCTGATCGACGCCGACTCCACCGACAGCTCCGGCAGCCGCACGTAGACCACCGGCACGACGATCGAATCGGCGGCCTGGTACAGGCCGGTGCGCCGGATCGGCAGCGCGTTGAAGAACGGGCTGAAGATCACGTCGACGTCCAGCGCGCCGTCGAAAGCCGCCCGCTTCGTCTGGTTCTGGTGGTCCTGGATCAACCACATGTTCTCTTCGTCCCGCGCGATGGACAGCTGCCGCTCGCGCTCGGCGAGGGTGACCGTCAGGGAGAGCCGTTTCGTCCCGCCCCGGTCATCGGTGACCAGGTCGTAGGACGCGGAGAACGCCGGGTGCGAATCCGTGGCGGCGGCGACGATCCGGCCGTAGGCCTTGATGCGCTTGCCCGAGAGCTGCACGCGGACAGACTCCATCCGCGGTACGTCGTGCGCTCGCCACGTCAGCACCGCAGGCCACTTCGACGTCTGCTCAGAGCGATCTGCTTCACTCACCCTTCTACCGTAGGCGAAGGGTGCGCCCGCGCGTAACCGGACGGCCGCGACTCCAGATCGATCTCGTCGCCGAGGAACGGCTGGGGCATCCGGCGCCGGCCGCCCGGCAGCCGTCCGCTGCCAGGAACCGACGCCCACACCGCGAACGCGAGCAGCGCGTCGAGGATCAGGGCGAGCGCGGTCACCATCAATGCGCCGACCAGAGCCAGGTAGAACTCGCGCACCTTGATGCCGTCGATCAGATAGCGGCCGAGCCCGCCGAGACTGGCGTACGCGGCGACCGTCGCGGTCGCCACGATCTGCAGCGTCGCCGTGCGCAGCCCGCTGAGGATCAGCGGCAGCGCGTTGGGGGCCTCGACGCGCAGCAGCACCTGCGTTTCGGTCATGCCCATCGACCGCGCCGCGTCCACCACCGTGCGGTCGACGTTCGCGATCCCGGAGTAGGTGCCCGCCAGCAGCGGCGGGATGCCGAGCAGCATCAGCGCCACCGTCGGCGGCACCAGGCCCAGCCCCCACAGCAGCACGCCGAGCAGCAGCACACCGAGTGTGGGCAGCGCGCGCAGCGCGTTGACGCCTGAGACCACCAGGAAGGTGCCGCGGCCGGTGTGGCCGATCAGCATGCCCACCGGAACGGCGATCAGTGCGGAGAACACGGCGGCGACCGCGGTGTACTCGAGGTGTTCGACGATCCGCGCGGTCAGGCCGTCGGCGCCCGACCAGTTCGCGCCGGTGAAGATGTAGGCGAGCGCCTCCTGCAGGAAGTTCATGCCGCCACCCCCGTCTGCGGGCGGGCCACCCGGGGCGCCTGGTTCGCCCTCGTCCACGGGGTGAGCGCGCGGCCCGCGAGCATGATCAGGGTGTCGACGACGATCGCCAGCACGAAGATCGCGATGATGCCCGCGATGATCTGGTCACTCTTGTTGGCCTGGTAGCCCTCGGTGAACCAGGTGCCGAGCCCGCCGATGCCGATCACCGAACCGACCGACACCATCGAGATGTTCGTCACCGCCACCACCCGCAGGCTCGCGATCAGGACCGGGACGGCGAGCGGCAGTTCGACCTTGATCATCCGGCTCAGCGGCTTGTAACCGACGGCGGTGGCGGCGTCGAGCACGGCGGGCGACACGGCGTCCAGCGCCTCGGGCACCGCGCGCACCAGCAGCGCGACGGTGTAGAGCGTCAACGCCACGATCACGTTCGCCTCGTCGAGGATCCGGGTCGGGATGAGCAGCGGCAGCACCACGAACAGCGCCAGCGACGGGATGGTGAAGATGATGCTCGCGGTGACCGTCGTCAGCCGGCGCAGCGCCGTGGTGCGCTGCACCACCGCACCCAGCGGCACGGCGATCACCAGGCCCAGCACGATCGGGATGAGCGAGAGCCGCAGGTGGATGATCGTCAGGGCCCACAGGTCGTCGAGGTGGGTGAGCAGGTATCGCACAGGTCAGCCCAGCTCCGGGACGCGCCGCTGTTCCCTCAGCGCCGCCAGCACGTCGTCGGCGCGGACCCCCCCGATCAGCTGGCCGTCCTCGTCGACGGCCACGCCGAGCCCCGACGGCGACGACAGCGCCGCGTCCAGCGCGAGCCGCAGCGTGCCGTCCGGGCGATAGAAGGAGCCACCGCCGATCGTGCAGTCGTAGAGGTCGTTGCCCTTGCGGTGCAGCTCGACGCCCTCGGCGTTCATCCAGGCATACGGTCTGCCGTCGGCGTGGGTGATCAGCACCCACTCGTCGCGGCCGAGGTCCAGCCCGTCGATCTCCGCCTCGGTGACGTGCCTTATGTCGTGCAGCGGCAGCCCGCTGGACTGGAAGAACTGCAGGCCCCGGTAGCCGCGGTCGGCGCCGACGAACCCCGACACCAGTTCGTTGGCCGGGTTGGACAACACGAACGAGGGCTCTGCGTACTGCTGCAGCACCCCGCCACGGCCGAACACCGCCACCTTGTCGCCGAGCTTCACCGCCTCGTCGATGTCGTGGGTGACGAAGACGATGGTCTTGCGCAGTTCGCTCTGCAGCCGCAGGATCTCGGCCTGCAGGTCCTCGCGCACCACCGGGTCGACCGCCGAGAACGGCTCGTCCATCAGCAGGATCGGCGGGTCGGCCGCCAGCGCGCGGGCCACCCCGACGCGCTGCTGCTGACCGCCCGAGAGCTGCGCCGGGTACCGGTCGGCCAGCTTGGGGTCCAGCCCGACACGCTCCATCACGCCCAGCGCCGCCTTGCGGGCGCTGCGCCGTGACTCGCCGCGCAGCACCGGCACCGTGGCGATGTTGTCGACGACGCGCAGGTGCGGCATCAGGCCCGCGCTCTGGATGACGTACCCGATGCCCAGTCGCAGCTTCACCGCGTCGACCTTGGTGACGTCCTCACCGTCCACGGTCAGCGTGCCGGACGTGGGGTCGATCATCCGGTTGATCATCCGCATCGACGTGGTCTTGCCGCAGCCGGACGGCCCGACGAAGACGGTGAGCGTGCCCGCGGGCACCTCCAGCGTCAGGTCGTCGACGGCGACGGTGCCGTCGGGGTAGCGCTTGGTGACGTTCGTGAAGGTGATCATTCGCCTACTTCCCGATCGGCTGGTCGAAGCCGTTGTCGCGCAACCACTTCTCGGCCGCCTCGTCGGGGTCGACGCCCTGGTTGCCCTCGACGGAGCCGTTGAGTTCGATAAGCCCCTCGGTGCTCAGCTTGGCGCTGACCGCGTCCAGCACGGTCTTGAGGTCGTTGGACATCTTCTGCGAGGCCACCAGCGGCACCACGTTGGCGGCGAGGAAGTTGTTCTTGGGATCCTCGAGCACGACGAGGTTGTCCTTCTCGATCGCCGGCGAGGTGCTGAAGATGTTGGCGGCGGTGACGGTGCCGTCGGTCAGCGCACGCACGGTCGCCGGCCCGCCGCCGTCGTTGATCGACAGGAAGTTGCCGGGGGCGATCTTCAGCCCGTACTTGGCGTCGAGGCCGGGCAGCCCCTCCTTGCGGGTCTGCCACTCCGACGGGCCACCCATCTTCACCTCCGGCGAGTGGGTGGCCAGGTCGGCGATCGTCTTGAGATTCCACCGCTGAGCGGTGGCTTCGGAGACCGCGACGGTGTCCTTGTCCTCGGCGGGCGACGGATTGAGGATCGACAGATCGCCCGGCAGCGCCCGCAGCAGCCCGAGCACCACCGCGTCGGGTGTGGTGACCTCGGCCTCCTTGTCGAAGTACTGCAGCAGGTTGCCGGTGTATTCCGGGATCAGGTCGATCGAATGGTCTTGCACCGCAGGGATGTAGACCTCGCGACTGCCGATGCCCATCTGCTTGCGCACCGTGAAGCCGTTCGTCTCCAGCACCTGCGCGTAGATCTCGGCGAGGATCTTGGACTCGGTGAAATCGGCGGAGCCCACCGCGATCGTCTTGAGGTCGCCCGACACGGCGCCGCCACCGAGCGGGTTGGAACTACCACATGCGGTGAGCACCACCGCGAGCACCACCACGGCCGCCCGGCCTGCGGCCACCGCCAGCCGGTTACGCGTTCTCGACATGGCGAACGTCCTCTCCGGAACCTTGGGGGCCTGCGCTCGTCAGGACCCTAGCGGCATGCGGGCGGTGCTGCCGGGCTTTGGTGCACGCTGAGCAGGACTCCGCGGACGGCGCCACGCCCGGCGAACAGCGCCGATGACACGTCGGTTACGGCAGGTGCGGGTGGTTTCGCAAACCCTGGGAAGGGGCAATGATGAGGCTATGAGCACCGATCCCTACGGGGCGCCGACGGGGTCGACACCCCAACCCCTCGGCCCGCCGAACCCCGGTCCCCCGAGCCCGGGTGACATCGAACCGCTGCCGCACCAGCCCGCGGCGGCGGCCGATGTGAAGGAAGTGAAGTTCACCCGGGCGGCCGCGCTGTGGTCGGCGGTGATCATCGGGCTGCTGATCCTGATCGTGCTGCTGATCTTCATCGCGCAGAACACCGAGTCGGCGCAGTTCGCGTTCCTCGGCTGGAGCTGGAGCCTGCCACTGGGTGTGGCGATCCTCGGCGCCGCGGTATGCGGTGGGCTGCTGACCGTCGCCGTCGGGACGGTGCGCCTCTTCCAGTTGCGCAAAGCCGCCAAACGCAACCTCAAGGCCGCGCGGCGATAGTCACCAACCCTCGGTGGTCAGCGCCTCGAGACCGGCGGTGATCAGCGGGGCGACCGCCTCGCCGACGTTGTCGGGGCCCGCTGCGCCCATCCGGGACCGGTAGTCGATGCCCGCGGCGATGATCGCCAGCTTGAAGTACGCCAGCCCCATGTAGAAGCTCCAGTTCGCCAGCGGCTGACCCGATATCGTCGAATACCGCTCGGCCATCTCGTCGGCCGTCGGCAGCAGCGGCGACGCCCACGCCGCCTCGTTGTGCACGTAGTTGAACGTCGGGTGGCGGTACACGCACATCAGCGCGGCGTCGCTGAGCGGATCGCCCAGGGTCGACATCTCCCAGTCCAGCACCGCGCGCACCGTGGTGGCATCGGTGGCGTCCAGGATGGTGTTGTCGATCCGGAAGTCTCCGTGCACGATCGACGCCCGGCTCTGCGCCGGCACCGCCGCGCCGAGCGCCTGATGCAGCCGGGCGACGTCGGCGTCACGGGGATCGTCGTCGTGGCGGACCAGCTCCCACTGCGAACCCCACCGCCGGACCTGGCGTTCGAGGTAGCCGTCGGGCTTGCCGAAGTCGGACAGCCCGACCGCCGCGGGGTCGACGGCGTGCAGGTCGGCCAGCGCCTGGATCAGCGCGGTGACACACCAGTCGAGCGTCTCGCGGTCGCCGAGTGCCTCGAGTTCGTCGGCGGTGCGCACCACGCGGCCCTCGACGTGCTCGACCATCTGGAACGGCGCGCCCAGCACGGAGTCGTCGTTGCGCATGGTGACGGCACGGGCCACCGGCACCGGAGTGTCGGCGAGCGCGGCGACCACCCGGTATTCGCGGGCCATGTCGTGTGCCGACGGGGTGAGGCCGTGCAGCGGCGGGCGGCGAAGCACCCACTTCGAGGCGTCGTCGAAGACCAGGAAGGTCAGGTTGGACCGGCCGCCGGCGATGAGCTCGCCCCGCAACTCACCGGTGCGGGCGATGCCTTCGCCGCGCAGATGGCGGTCCAGCGCGTCGAGGTCGAGACCTTCGAGTGGGCCGGCACCCTCAGGGGAAACATCCGTTGTCACGGCACTTGTCTACCACCGCACCTGATGGGCGGTTCGCGCAAGCGCTCACCACCGAAGATTCCTGGGGAGCAGATCCCATACGTGTTCGGTCCCGTTCACCGACGCCACCCCGAGCTTTCCCTCCCGCGAGGACAACAGCCGGGTGATTCCCGCGTAGTCGACCTGCACGCACAGCAGTCGCCGGGTCTCCATGAGGCTGTGCACCAGCGCGTTGATGACGCCGCCGTGGCTGAACAGCGCGACGGTGTCCTCGTGGTTCGCCGCCGCGACGATGTCGGCGACGCCGTCGAGCACCCGGGCGATGAAGGCCTCCTCGTCCACGCCACCGGGCAGGTGGCCGTCGATGAGCCGCTGCACGTCCTCCTGCGACGCTTCCTCGATCGGCGTGTAGTGCGACAGGTCGCGGTCGTACTCGGCCAGCCGGTCGTCGATGTCGATGGCGAGCCCGAGGGCGTCGGCGACGGGCTGCGCGGTCTGCACGGCGCGGCGCTGCGGGCTGCTCACCAGCCGGGTGACGGGAAAACGCTTGAGCGCCTCGGGCAGCCGCGCGGCCTGCTCGACACCTGCCTCGGACAGTTCGGGGTCCGATCCCTGGCCGGGTTCGCTGCGATGCGGAAGCGCATGTCGGATCACAAGCAGTTGCACCGTGACACCATAGGGGGCCATGGGTTACGCCGACGAACTGTTCGATCTCACCGGCCGGGTGGTGCTCGTCACCGGCGGCAGCCGGGGGCTCGGCCGCGAGATCGCCTTCGGCGCGGCGCGGTGCGGCGCCGACGTGGTGATCGCCAGTCGCGACCTCGAGTCGTGTGCGGCGACGGCCGAGGAGATCGGGGCGGCGACCGGTCGCTCGGTGCTGGCCTATCAGGTGCACGTCGGCCGGTGGGAGCAGCTCGACGGCCTCGTCGACGCCGTCTACGACCGGTTCGGCAGGCTGGACGTGCTGGTGAACAACGCGGGCATGTCACCGCTGTACGACTCGTTGCCGTCGGTCACCGAGAAGCTCTACGACGCGGTGTTCAACCTCAACGTCAAAGGGCCGTTCCGGCTCTCGGCGTTGATCGGCGAGCGGATGGTCGCCGACGGCGGCGGGGTGATCGTCAACGTCAGCTCCTCGGGGTCGCTGCGTCCCGACCCGCACATGCTGCCCTACGCCGCCGCCAAGGCCGGCCTGAACACCCTGACCGAGGGCCTGGCCAAGGCATTCGGCCCGACCGTGCGGGTCAACACGCTGATGGCCGGGCCGTTCCTCACCGATGTCAGCAAGGCGTGGGACTTCTCGGACGTCGAGCGCCCGTTCGGCCACCTGGCCCTGCAGCGCGCCGGCGAGCCGGTCGAGATCGTCGGCGCGGCACTGTTCCTGATGTCGGACGCGTCCAGCTTCACCACCGGTTCGATCCTGCGGGCCGACGGCGGCCTGCCCTAGCTCCGCTACGGGGTGACGATGTCGAAGTCGGGGTCGGCCCGGTCCAGCACGCTCACCAACTGCTGCAGCACGGCCGGGTCGCCGCCGATGCCCAGGCCGGGCGAGGTGAAATCGCCGGCGGCGAGCGCCAGGAACCGGCCCTTGGTCTGCGCGGTCAGGGTGACCGCGGCGGTGGCCGGATCGGCGATGACCCTGCGGTGCACCAGCACCCCGTTGCGCAGCGTCAACCGGTAGTTGGCGTCGAGGTCGGCGAAGGTGATGTCGAGGGTCAGATCGAGGTCCCAGGCGCTCGGCCCGTTGATGTTGATGGCCAGGCTGTCGAAGATCTGCTCGGGTGTCAGCTGAGCCAGCAGGGTGGGCGCGTCGGTCGCGGTCGGCGTGCCGAAGTTGCCGTCGCTGAGTTCGGTCGCGCCGGCCAGGAAGAAGTTGCGCCAGGGGCCGTTCTCCGCGCCGTAGGCCATCTGCTGCAGGGTGTCGGCGTAGAGAGCGCGTGCTGCGGCGTGTGTCTGGTCGGTGAACATGGCGTGATCCAGTAGCGTTGCCGCCCAGCGGTAGTCGCCCTCGTCGAACGCCTGCTGCGCGATCTCGACGAGCCGGTCGAGACCGCCGATCGCCTCGACGTAGCGGGGCCCCGCCGCCTCGGGCGGATGCTGCCACAGCCTGCCCGGGTTCCCGTCGAACCAGCCCATGTAACGCTGATAGACGGCCTTGACGTTGTGGCTCACCGAGCCGTAGTAGCCGTGCGCATGCCAGGCCCGATGCAGCGCGGGCGGCATCTCGAAGGTCTCGGCGATCTCGATGCCGGTGTGCCCCTGATTGAGCTGCCGCAGCGTCTGGTCGTGCAGGTAGGCATATAGATCCCGTTGCAGCGAAAGGTATTCGACGATGCGCTCGCGGCCCCACGTCGGCCAGTGGTGCGAGGCGAACACCACGTCGGCGCGGTCGACGAAGGTGTCGATGGCCTCGGTCAGGTACCCGGCCCAGCCGTGCGGGTCACGCACAAGCGCACCCCGCAGCGTCAGAAGGTTGTGCAGGTTGTGGGTGGCGTTCTCGGCCATGCACAGCGCGCGGTACCTCGGGAAGTAGAAGTGCATCTCGGCGGGCGCCTCGGTGCCTGGCGCCATCTGGAACTCGATCTCGACGCCGTCGACGGTGTGCTTCTCCCCGGTGGCCCGGATGTCGATCGTCGGCACGATGATGCTCACCTCACCGGTGGACGGCGTCTGACCGAGTCCACAGCCGACCTGCCCGCGCGGTCCGCGGTCGAGCGCGGCGCCGTACATGTAGCCCGCGCGCCGCGCCATCGCCGTTCCGGCGTAGACGTTCTCCTGCACGGCGTGTTCGGTGAAGTGCTCGGGTGCGATGACGGCGACCCTGCCCGCGTCCACGTCGGCCTGCGTGGTCACGCCGAGCACGCCGCCGAAGTGGTCGACGTGGCTGTGGGTGTAGATCACCGCCCGGACCTCCCGCTCGCCGCGGTGCGCGCGATACAGCGCCAGCGCCGCGGCGGCGGTCTCGGTGGACACCAGCGGGTCGATGACGATGATGCCGGTGTCGCCCTCGATGAAGCTGATGTTGGACAGGTCGAGGCCGCGCACCTGGTAGACGCCTTCGACCACCTCGTAGAGGCCCTGCTTGGCGACCAGCCGGCTCTGCCGCCACAGGCTCGGGTGCACCGAGGTGGGGGCGTCCCCGGTCAGGAACGAATAGCTGTCGTTGTCCCAAACCACCCGGCCGTCGGCTGCGGTGACCACACAGGGTTGCATCGCGGCGATGAAGCCCCGGTCGGCATCCTCGAAATCTCTTGTGTCGTCGAACGGCAACGACGTCAGGTGCTGCCGGTGGGCGGACTCGATGACGGCGCTCGGCGGCTTCTGCTCCATATTGACGACCCTGCCACCGAATGGCGTGCCGCGGGTGCGGATCAGGCCTTCAGATATGCACCCACCCGGCTGATCTCGTCGCCGCCGTGCCCGTCGGCGAGCGCCGCGTCGGTGTAGCGCCGCAACGCCTCCAGCGCCGAGGCGTCGACACCCGCGTCGCGCGACGCCGCGATCAGGTGTGCCAGCGATGCGGCCAGCGAGGACACCGGGGCGGTCACGTCGCCGTGCCGGCCGTCCTCGATGCGTCCGGCGAGTTCGTCGACGATCGGCGCCAGGATGGTGACGATGCCCTGCGCGTGCGGCAGCAGCTCCCGCGGCGTGATGCCGTTGGCGCCGGCCACCGAGAAGGCATGCAGCACACCGCTGATCGACGTCCAGAAGAAGTCGAGCAGCGCCATGTCGTAGCCGGCGGCGCGCCCGACGTCCTCACCCACCCAGGAAGTTCTGCCGAGTGCCTCGAGCACGTCGCGGTGGGTCTCGTACTCCTGCCGCGGCCCGGCGAACAGGATGCTCGCGTCGCGGCTGCCGATGGTGTCGGTCGGCGTCATGATGGCGCCGTCGAGGTAGCGCCCGCCCAGCTTGTCCACCACCGTCGCGGTGGCGCGCGCCGCGGCGGGGGTGTCGGAACTCAGCCCGACGACGGTGTGGCCGTCGACGGCGTCCCCGGCGATGTCGAGCACCGCGTCGGTGGCGCCGTGGTCGACGACGTTGATCAGCGTGAGGTCGCTCGCGGCGATTGCAAGAGCCGGAGTGCCTGCCCAGTCCGCACCGCGGGCCAGCACGCCGTCGGCCTTCGATGCGGTGCGGTTCCACACGGTGACACGGTGACCGGCGTCGAGCAGGGCGCCGGTGAGCGCCTGCCCCATCGGTCCGAGCCCGAGGACGGTGATTGTGCTCATCGCTCTGTTCATGCTGCGGGCCGCCTGATGCTCTCGATGACGCGGGCGAACCCCTGTGCGCCGTGGCCACTGTCGATCTGGCGGTGGATCAGCCGCTGCACCACGTCCACCACCTCGGTGCTGATACCGGCGCCGCGGCTGGCGTCGACGATCTCGGTGATGTCGGAGAAGTCCAGGCTCTGCTGGCCGGGCACGGTGTAGTCACCGCCGTCGATCACCTCGGCGTATTCACTGAGCGCGGGCAGCACGGTCTGCAGCCACCCGATCGCCCGCCCGGCGAACTCCTTGGCGGGCATGCCTGCGGTGCCCGCCAGCGCGGCGCCGTGGAAGAAGCCGGCGAACATCACGTACATGGTGGACAGCAGCGCGAGGTCGTGCAGGGACGCCGACCCGGCGTCGTCGCCGAAATATTCTCCTGTGCCCCAGGTCTGCAGCAGCGGCCGGGCGTCGTCGAACAGTGCGCGCGATCCGCTGTAGTAGATCAGCGAGCCGGGCGTGCCGATCATCTCGGGCACGGCCATGATGCCGCCGTCGAGGTAGTCGACGTGGTGTTCGGCCGCCCAGGCCGCGAGTTCGCGCGCCCCGTTCGGTGACGTCGTGGTCACGTTCACCAGCCGCCGGCCGTTCAGCCGGTCGGCCACCGGGTCGAGCACCGTGCGCACAGACGCCGCGTCGAACAGGCACGCCACGATCACGTCGGCGCCGTCGACCGCCTCGTCGACTGTCGCCGCGACGCGTGCCCCGTCGCCGGCGAGTGCGCCTGCACGGTCGGGAGTGCGGTTCCAGACGGTGACGCGGTGACCCGCGTCGAGGGCGGCGCGAACAAGGGCGGAACCCATTGCGCCGGTGCCCAGGAAGGTGACTCTCTCTGTCGATGTCATGGCACCATCGTCGAAACACGCGGAGTTTTCGACAAGTACCCACTAAAAAGTGCGATACTCACCGAAAAGTAAGTAATGGCGCTGAGGAGCGGCGATGGCGCAGATGGGGCAGTTCACCTGTGGGCTGGACGCGGCGATGGCCGTGGTGGACGGCAAATGGAAGCCGCTGATCCTGTGGGAACTGCAGGGCGGGCCGAAACGGTTCAACGTGCTGCACCGCAGCCTGGTCGGCATCTCGCAGAAGATGCTGACGCAGCACCTCAAGGAACTGCAGCGGCACGGCGTGGTGCACCGCGAGAGCTACCACGAGGTGCCGCCGCGGGTGGAGTACTCGATGACCCCGGCAGGCGTCGAACTGCTCGCCGCGCTCGAGCCGCTCGGCAATTGGGCAGAGCGGCACATCGACCTGATCAGCTGCCCCGAAACGGGTTAGGTTCCGTTCTTCTTCTCGCGCCAGGCCCGCTCGAACGGCAGCCGCCACGCATTGGGCGCGACCAACTGGTGAATCGCATTGGGGCCCCAGGTGCCCGGCTGGTAGAGCTTCACCGCGGGCGGGTCCTCCAGCAGTGGCGTCGACCGGTCCCACAGCGATTCGATGCCCTCGGCGGTGGTGAACAGCGTGTGGTCGCCGCGCATCGCGTCGAGGATCAGCCGCTCGTAGGCCTCGAGCACGTCGGCCTCGTATTCCGTTTCCTGCGTGGAGAACTGCATCGACAGCTTCTCGAGTTTCATGCCGGGCCCCGGACGCTTGCCGTAGAACGACAGGGACACCTTCGAGTTGTCGGCCAGGTCGAACGTCAGGTGGTCCGGCCCCTGCGAGCCGACACCCGAACCCGTCGGGAACATCGTGCGCGGCGCCTCCTTGAAGGCGATCGAGATGATGCGCTGCCCCTCGGCCATCTTCTTGCCGGTGCGCAGGTAGATCGGCACCCCGGCCCACCGCCAGTTGTCGATGCCGACCTCGAGCGCGATGAACGTCTCGGTCTCCGAATCCCGGGCGACGCCGTCCTCGTTGCGGTAACCGGCGTACTGGCCGCGCACCACCTGCGAGGGGTTGATGGGCAGCATCGACCGGAAGACCTTGTTCTTCTCCTCGCTGATCGCCCGGGGCTCCAGCGCGGTCGGCGGTTCCATCACCACGAACGCCATCACCTGGAACAGGTGGGTGACCACCATGTCCTTGAAGGCGCCGGTGCTCTCGTAGAAGTTGGCCCGCTGGTCCAGGCCGAGCTTCTCGGGGATGTCGATCTGGATGTGGTCGATGAAGTTGCGGTTCCAGATCGGCTCGAACAGCCCGTTGGCGAACCGGAAGGCCAGGATGTTCTGCGCCGCCTCCTTGCCGAGGAAGTGGTCGATGCGGAAGATCTGCATCTCGGCGAATGTCTCGTGCACGAAGTCGTTGAGCTCGATCGCGCTGTCCAGGTCGGTGCCGAACGGCTTCTCCATCACCACCCGGGACCGGTCGACGAGGTCGGCGTCCTTGAGCATGGTGATGACGGCCTTCGCGGCCTTCGGCGGCACCGACAGGTAGTGCAGCCGACGGGTGTCCTCGCCCAATTCGGCCTCGGCCTCGCCGACCGCGGCCGCCAACGCGTCCGGACCCGCGCCCTGGGGCACGTAGGTGATGCGGCTCGCGAAGCCCTCCCACTGCTCGTCGGTCATCGCGTGGTCGCCGAAATCGTCGACGGCCTCCCTGGTCAGCTGTCGGAACTCGTCGGAGGACAGGTCCTCGAGCGAGGTGCCGACCACCCGGATCTTCGGCGCGAGCTTCGACAGCACCAGGTAGGCCATGCCGGGCAGCAGCTTGCGCTTCGCGAGGTCGCCGGTGGCGCCGAACAGCACGATGACGTGCGGATCGATCTTCTCGCCGTCACGACGGTGCGGGCGCGAGTCGGGCGCCGGGTAGGCGATCGACTGGGGCTTGGACTGCGGATTCGTCGTCTCGGTGGCCACGCCTGCCGATGATGTCACCCCGCGGGCGTCAACGCAGGGCGTTGCCGTCAGTCGCCCCGATCGGCCAACCAGCGTTCACCACGGCGTTTGGAGGCCCGCGACAGCCAGGCGTCCTGGATCAGCTCGGTCAGTTCAGCCCGCCCGATCCGGCCGATCTCACTGCCGCGCACCAGCACCGAGAGGTGACCGTCGAAGCGCTCGGTGGTGAAGAACGGCGACCCGGGATCCTGGATCAGCGACAGCTTGTCCATCTCCGACTCCACCCAGATCATGATCACGTCGGGATGGCGCTGACCGGTGTCCGGGTCGGCGGCGTCGGGCTGCGGCGTGCGGAAGAACACGAACGACTTGCCGCCCACCTGGTAGATGGCGTTGCCCTTGGGGCCCTCGACCCGGGTGGTGTGCGGCATGGCCGACGCGATCTCGTGGACGTCGCTCACCCGGGCCGGGCGGTCACGCACGGCGCTCCAGGCGGTGCAGCGTGACCTCCGACAGGGTTCCGTCGGCGATCGTCGCCGTCATGTAGGTGCAGTGCGGCTGACGGCGGCGGTCGGTCGGCGAGCCCGGATTGAGCAGTCGCAGTCCGGTTTCCGCCGTCGTGTCCCACGGGATGTGGCTGTGGCCGAACACCAGCACGTCGGTGTCGGGGTATTCACGCGCCATCCGCGCGTCGCGGCCGCCCGATGCGCCCGTCTCGTGCACGACGGTGAACCTGACGCCACCGAGCGTGACGTCCGCGCGCTCGGGCAGCCGGGACCGCAGGTCGTCGCCGTCGTTGTTGCCCCAACAGGCGACCAGCCGTTTCGCGCGCTGTTCCAGTTCGTCGAGCAGTGCCGCCTGCACCCAGTCGCCGGCGTGGATCACCACGTCGGCGCGCTCGACCTCGTCCCACACCTGCTGCGGCAGGTCGCGCGCCCGCTTCGGCAGGTGGGTGTCGGAGATGAGCAGCAGCCGCATCACGCGCCCAGCAGCTCGGCCATCTTCGGGATCACGGTCTGCAGCGCCTTGAACGGCCGCAGCATCACCTTGAACTCGGTGATCAGCCCGTCCTCATTCCAGGTGATCATGTCGACGCCGTTGACGTGGACGCCGTCGATGTCCGCGACGAACTCCAGCACCGCGGAACGCTCGCCGAACCACTGGCCGACGTAGCGGAAGTCGTTACCACCGAACAGTTTCGCCGCCGCCCGCAGATACATGGCGGTCTTGTCGCGGCCCTCCTGCGCGGTGAACACGGCGGGCGAGTAGAACACGGCGTCATCGGCGAGCAGATCCTCGATCCGGGCGTCGCCGTCGCCTTCGACGGTGTCGATCCAGCGCTGGATCACCGGGGGTGTCATGCAGCGAGATTAGCGCGGGTGCCGCGCGGCGAGCAGGGAGATGTGTGCGCCCGAAGGGATTCGAACCCCTAACCTTCTGATCCGTAGTCAGATGCTCTATCCGTTGAGCTACGGGCGCCTGCGTGTTCTTCTGTCTTGCCAATTCAGTTGTGTGTGGCTGACGAGTCAGCCGCGGCGGAGGCGAGAGGATTTGAACCTCCGGTCCCCTTTAAGGGGGACAACTCATTAGCAGTGAGTCCCATTCGGCCGCTCTGGCACGCCTCCCGACGAATTACCGCCGAGCGCACAGAGTACACACCGGCCACCGGTGGAAGCAAAGTCACTTCCCGGGCCGAAACCCGCCGCCCCTATGCTGGTCAGGTGACCGCCCGCCTCCGTCCCGTGCTGGCCGACATCCCGGCATACACAGCGGGCAAGACGGTGCCCGGAGCCATCAAGATCGCCAGCAACGAGACCGTGCACGGGCCGCTGCCCAGCGTGCGCGCCGCGATCGAGCAGGCCGCCGGCCACGTCAACCGCTATCCCGACAACGGCAACGTCGAGCTCCGCGAACACCTCGCCAAGTACACCGGCTTCGCGCCCGAGAACATCTCGGTGGGCTGCGGCTCGGTCAGCCTGTGCCAGCAGCTGGTGCAGATCACCTCCTCGGTCGGTGACGAGGTGATGTTCGGCTGGCGCAGCTTCGAGATCTACCCGCTGCAGGTCCGCACGGCCGGCGCCACCCCCGTGCAGGTGCCGCTGCGCGACCACACCCACGACCTCGACGCGATGCTCGCCGCGATCACCGACCGCACCCGGCTGATCTTCGTCTGCAACCCGAACAATCCGACGAGCACCGTCGTCGACCCCGAGGCGCTGGCCCGCTTCGTCGCCGCGGTGCCGCCGCACATCCTGGTCGCCATCGACGAGGCCTACGTCGAGTTCATCCGCGACGGTCTGCTGCCCGACAGCTTCGGTCTCGTCCGCGCGCACCGCAATGTGGTGGTGCTGCGCACCTTTTCGAAGGCCTACGGCCTGGCCGGCCTGCGCGTCGGCTACGCGGTTGCCGACCCGGACGTCGCCACCGCGCTCGCCAAGGTCTACGTCCCGTTCAGTGCAGGCAGCATCTCGCAGGCCGCGGCCATCGCCTCCCTGGATGCCGCCGACGAGCTGCTGGCCCGCACCGACGACATCGTCGCCGAACGCGCCCGGGTGAGCGCCGCGCTGCGCGACGCCGGGTACGACCTGCCGCCGTCGCAGGCGAACTTCGTGTGGCTGCCGCTGGCCGGCCGCACGCTGGACTTCGTGGCGCGGGCCGCCGACAACCGGTTGGTGGTGCGCCCCTACGGTGAGGACGGCGTCCGGGTCACCGTCGCCTCACCCGCCGAGAACGACGCCTTCCTCGAATTCGCCACCGCCTGGATCGGAGACCGATGACCGACACCACCACCGCCCGTCAGCAGTTCGTCGAGTTGACCTCGCGAACCGGCGAGATCGCCGACGCGGAACTCGACGAGTTCTGGGCGACGCTGGCGCCGGTGACCATCGACTTCCTGATCGGCGAGTGGAAGGGCGGCGAGTTCCAGACCGGCCACAAGGCCAACGGCTTCATGAACCGGCTGAACTGGTTCGGCAAGACGTTCCACTCGGCCGCCGACGCCAAGCCGCTGGTGTGCCTGGACGCCGACGGCAACAAGTTCTCCAACACCGAGGCGATGAAGGGCGAGGCCAGCCTCTGGATGGAGGAGTTCCGCGGCGAGGTGACCGCGACGATGGTCTACGACGGCAGGCCCGTGCACGACCACTTCAAGAAGGTGGACGACAACACGATGCTGGGCATCATGAACGGCAAGGGCGCGCTCGACGGCACCCGCTACCTGTACTTCTGGCTCGAGCGGGTCTAGACGCTGCGGCCGGTGAAGGCCAGCAGGCGCTGCAGCGGGGCGGCGTCGTCGGGCACGTCGACCGGATCGTCGAAACCAACGGTCTTGCGGCCCTCGGGTGTGATGATCTTGCGCGTCAGGTCGTAGACGTAGTCGGTCAGCGAGTCTGGGGCGTCGAACGGGCGACCGGTCGCCTGGGCGTAATCCCAGCCGTGCACCAGGAACTCGATCGACAGGATCCCTGCGAGCACCGTCGCGGGCGTCTCCCGCGAGCCCGCCTTGCCGTCCAACCCGCGCCTGCGCCAGGCGTCCAGCGCCGGCCTGGCCGCGAGGATCACCTGCCGCTCCACCGAGTCGTGCGGGTCGCGCTCGCCGAACTCCGCACCCGCGGCGCCACCGAGGGCGGTGATCGACCCGAGCAGGTGGTCGGTCAGGCTCGCGACGTCGTATTCGCGGCACGGCGTCTGCTTGGTCAGGTCGTCCTCGGCGATGCCGTGCACCACCTGCTGCAACACGACGAGGGATTTCTCAGCGGCGTCCAGTTCGTCGAGCGGCGGCGAGTCGGGTCCGGGACGCAAGTCAGGGGCCATGCCTCCTACGCTACGACGCCCGACCGCCTATCGTTGCCCAGATGAAGACCCGTATGCGGGTGGCGGCGACAGCGCTGATCGCCGCCGGCGTCCTGGCCGGCTGCTCGAACACCACCACCGGCACGGTCGCACAGACCACCGAGCCCGGCCCGCCGCTGTCGTCGCCGTCGACACCGGACGCACCCACCGGGATGCCCGCCATTCCCGGACTGCCGCAGATTCCGGGCATGCCCGATTTCAAGATCCCGGGCCTGCCGGGGTCGACGCCGGTGCCGGAGGTGCCCGCCCCGCCGAATGCCACGACGATGACGTGCTCGGAGTACCAGGGCCTCGACGAGGCCACCCGGCTCGCGGTGATCAAGGCGATACTCGCCGAGCAGGCCAGCGGGATCGACGAGCCGTGGGTCGCGCAGATCATGGCCGACGCCATGTGCCAGATCCTGCCGGACTCCCCGGTGCGCGACGCCGTGCTCGGACCGGGCGGATAGCCGGGCGATAGCCTGCACGGCATGGGTGAAACATACGAGTCGGTCACCGTCGACGTCGACGACCACGTCGCGCGGGTGACGCTGATCGGCCCCGGCAAGGGCAACGCGATGGGACCGGCCTTCTGGGCCGAGCTCCCCGAGGTGTTCACCGCGCTGGACGCCGACCCCGACGTGCGCGCCATCGTGCTGACGGGATCGGGCAGGAACTTCAGCTACGGCCTCGACCTGGCCGCCATGGGCGACACGCTGACCCCGATGCTCGCCGACGGTGCGCTTGCCAGGGCCCGCACCGACTTCCACACCCGCCTGAAGAAGATGCAGCAGGCGATCACCGCGGTCGCCGACTGCCGGACGCCGACCATCGCCTCGGTGCACGGCTGGTGCATCGGCGGCGGCGTCGACCTCATCAGCGCCGTCGACATCCGCTACGCCAGCGCCGACGCGAAGTTCTCGGTGCGCGAGGTCAAGCTGGCCATCGTCGCCGACGTCGGCAGCCTGGCGCGGCTGCCGCTGATCCTGTCCGACGGGCACCTGCGCGAACTGGCTTTGACGGGCAAGGACATCGATGCACAGCGCGCGGCGCGCATCGGACTGGTCAACGACGTCTACGACGACGCCGACGCCGCGCTGGCCGCCGCACACGCCACCGCCGCCGAGATCGCGGCCAACCCGCCGTTGGTGGTCCAGGGCGTCAAGGACGTGCTCGACGAGCAGCGCACCGCGCAGGTCGCGGCGAGCCTGCGCTACGTCGCGGCGTGGAACGCGGCGTTCCTGCCGAGCAAGGACCTGACCGAGGGCATCACCGCGCTGTTCGCCAAGCGGCCGCCGGAGTTCACCGGGGAATAGGCGCGAAGCCGAGCTCGGCCCTGGCCTTCGCGTTGGACAGCGGTAGCCAGGTGTTGCCGAACGCCGTCGCCGGATAGGACGACACCAGGCCGACGACCTTCGAGGAAATCGGCCACGGCTTCGGCCTGCCGAGTCTCGCGTTGAGTTCGCGGATGTAGTCGCCGAACGACTGCGGCCGGTCGTCGACGACGTTGTAGATCTGGCCCGGCCTGCCCTTCTCGACCGCGTCGGCGGTCGCGCGGGCGACGTCGTCGATGTGCACCCAGGACAGGATCCCGCTGCCCGTCAGCGCGGGCACGGCCCAGAACCTTGCGAGCTTCCGGAACAGGTCGTCGTGGGTGACGCCCGGGCCGTAGAACACGCCGTAGCGCAACACGATTCCGTCGGCGGAGAGCACCGTCTGTTCCATCGCGCGCAGCGCACCGAGGAACCCGGCGCCGTCCGGTGGCGGCGGTCCGGGATACGGGTCGGACTCGTCCATCAGCGGCGGCCCGGCCGGCGGGTAGCCGTAGGCGAAGATCACCGACTCGGCCACCACCCGTTGGACGCCTGCCCGTTTCGCGGCGGCCACCAGATTCGGTGCGCCGATGCTCCACAGCTTGGTCGCGGGCTCGAAGTCCTTGGCCCGCAACGGCCCGTACTTCGGCAGCGTGGTGAGCAGGCTGACCACCGCCTCGGGGGCGACGTCGGCGAGCACCGCCTCGACCTCGGCGGTGTCGAACACGTCGGCCACCACCGGATCCGCTCCGGTCGCGGCGATCTGCGCGGTCCTGGCGGCCGACCGGGTCATGCCGACCACGTCGTGACCGCGGGCGCGCAGTTCGCGCAGCAGTGGGAGGCCGGGCACACTCGTCGCGCCGGCAACCAGGACCCTCATGACCGCCGCTGCGCAGTGATGCTGTGACGCAACGCGATCG
Organism: [Mycobacterium] manitobense; assembly: GCF_025821665.1. GTDB lineage: Bacteria > Actinomycetota > Actinomycetes > Mycobacteriales > Mycobacteriaceae > Mycobacterium > Mycobacterium arseniciresistens. The sequence goes on along the minus strand of NZ_JACKSJ010000043.1, from coordinate 10,322 downwards.
CCAGGATGGCGGTGGTGATCACCAGACCCGCGGCCTCCAGCCAGCCGACCCAGTCGCCGGCGCCGTGGTGCGGGTCGACGAGGTGGCTGACCGCGTGCACAGCCCAGTGCAGCGCGGCGAACGCCAGCGCGGGCACCCGCCATGACGGCCATCGCGCGGCGGCAAGCATCATCAGACCGAGCGGCAGTTCGAACGAGGCGTTGTCGAAGATGTAGTGGTCGTTGCGCACGCCGAAGTTGCCGAGCGTGTCGAAGAAGGCTCCCGGTGCGACCAGCATGAACAGGCCGACGAGCACCGAGTACACCCCGAACACGACCAGCACCACCTCGGCGTAGCGCGACGGGGCACGGACAGTCGCGGTGGTCATGACGATCACGCTATCCCGCGGGTGGCTCCGTACTAGGCTCCACTTCCATGCCGGTTTCGGGTACCAGTTCGGGGCCGGAGCTGCTGGTGCACGTGGATCGCGGCCGCCCTGTTCCGCTGCACCGCCAGCTCGCCGACGGCCTGCGCGACGCGATCCGCGCCGGCCGGCTGGCCGAGGGCACCCGGCTACCCTCGAGCCGGGTGCTCGCCGCCGACCTCGGCGTGTCCCGTCGGCTGGTGGTGGAGGCCTACGACCAGCTCACCGCCGAGGGCTTCCTGCTGAGCAGGCAGGGATCGGGGACGCGGGTGGCGGCCGTCGACGGCGCCCGCGCACCGGCCGAGCGGCATACTGTCGACTCGCCGCCCCGCTACGACGTCGACTTCCGGCCGGGCACACCCGATCTCGGCAGCTTCCCGCGGGACGCCTGGCTGCGCGCGCTGCGCCTCGGCCTGGCCCGCACCCCGTCGGAGGCACTCGGATACGTCGCACCGCAGGGCGTGCCCGCCACGCGTGCCGCGCTGGCGGACTACCTGCGGCGCACCCGCGGCGTGCAGGCCGACCCACAGCACATCGTGCTCACGTCCGGCGTCACGCAGGCCGTGACCCTGCTCGCCCGGGTGCTGGCCGACCGGCCCTTCGCCACGGAGGACCCCGGGTTCTGGCTGCACCGGATGGTGCTGCAGCACAACGGGATCGAACCCGTCGCCGCTCCGGTCGACGAGCACGGCCTGGACGTGGCGGCACTGGCCGCCTGCGGCGCTCACGTGGTGCTGGCCACCCCGGCGCACCATTCGCCGACCGGCGTGGTGCTCACCGCGGCGCGGCGCACCGCCCTGCTGGACTGGGCGCGGGCCGGCCACCTGGTGGTCGAGGACGACTACGACGCCGAATACCGCTACGACCGTGCGCCGGTCGGGGCCCTGCAGGGGATGGCGCCCGACCGGGTGGTGTACGTGGGGTCGACGAGCAAGACGCTCGCCCCGGGCCTGCGGATCGGCTGGATGGTGCTGCCCACCGACCTCGTCGGCCCCGTCACCGTCGCCAAGGGGCTGGCCGACACCGGCAGCCCGGTGATGGACCAGATCGCACTGGCCGAGCTGCTCACCTCGGGCGGCTACGACCGGCATCTGCGCCAGATGCGCCGCAGGTACGTGTCACGGCGAAATGCGTTGTTGCGTGCGCTCTATCGTGATCTGCCCGAGGCCACCGTGCTCGGCGCCGCGGCGGGCCTGCACCTGACGGTGCTGCTGCCCGCGGGCGTTCCGATCGACGACGTGGTGCGACGGGCGGGCGCGATGCGGGTGCGGGTGGAGGCACTCGCCCCCTGTTACCACGATCCCGCGGCCGCACCGCCCGGCCTGATCCTGGGCTACGCCAACCTGACCGAGACCCAGATCGGCGAGGGCGTGCGGACACTGGCGCTGGCGGTGGGCTGACCCGCGGCGCAGCGTGGCGGTGGCGGAGGGATTTGAACCCCCGGACGGTGTTAGCCGTCTCTCGCTTTCAAGGCGAGTGCATTAGGCCGCTCTGCCACGCCACCGCGCAACAGAATACGGGCTCTACGCGCGCCCGAACTTCGCGGGCGGCGCGCTGGTCTGCAGCCCCACGCTGATCCGGCGGCAGTTCTCCCCCATCGCCGCGACCTGCGGACGCGACAGCCTGCCCAGAAAATGGGCGCGGACGTCGTCGCCGTAGGTGATCATCGCCTTGCGGACGTGGTCGCGGCCGTCCTCGGTGATGGCCGCCAGCACCCCGCGCCCGTCGTCGGGACTCGCCCGGCGCTGCACCAGCCCCGCCGTTTCCAGTCGCCGGATCTGCCGGGTGACCCGGCTCGGCAACGACATCAATCCGTCGGCCAGGTCTCCCATCCGGGCGGACCCGGAGGGTGACTTGTCCAGCATGTCCAGCAGCCTGACGTCGTTGAGCGTCAGGTGGTGGGCTTCGACGAGCGACCGGTTCAGGGTCGCGTACATCCGAAGCGCGGAATCCAGAAACATTTGCCAAGACCGCTGTTCAGCGATGTCAAGACCAGGCATATCACTTGCTGTGCGCCCCGCAATCATCCCCTCCATGGCGTCATGGTAGGACTTCGCCGCGATGATCGGAGCCGAACTGCACGCGTAGTAGGGTTGCGCTGATGCGTGCCATTGTCGCTTCCGCGCCGGACCGCCTGACCTGGGACGACGTCCCCGATGTCACACCTGGACCCGGTGAGATCACCATCAGGGTCGTCGCCGCCGGCGTGAACCGGGCGGATCTGCTGCAGGCCGCAGGCAAGTATCCGCCACCGCCCGGAGCGAGCGAGGTCATCGGCCTCGAGGTGTCCGGAACCGTCGCCGCGACCGGCGACGGCGTGACCCAGTGGAGCGTCGGCCAGCCGGTCTGCGCGTTGCTCGCCGGTGGCGGCTACGCGGAGTTCGTCGCGGTGCCCGCGGCCCAGGTGCTTCCCGTGCCCGACGCCGTCGACCTGCACCTCGCGGCCGCACTGCCCGAGGTGGCGTGCACGGTGTGGTCCAACCTGGTAATGACGGCCGGCCTGCAGCCCGGCCAGGTGGTGCTCGTCCACGGCGGCGCCAGCGGCGTCGGCACCCACGCCATCCAGGTGGCACTCGCACTGAGCTGCCGGGTGGCGGTGACCGCGGGATCGGCCAACAAGCTGGACCTGTGCCAGGAACTCGGTGCGGACATCCTGATCAACTACCGCGAACAGGACTTCGTCGAGCGGGTGCGCGCGGAGACCGACGGCGCGGGCGCGGACGTGATCCTCGACATCATGGGCGCCTCCTACCTGGACCGCAACGTCGACGCCCTCGCCGTCGGCGGCCGGGTGGTGATCATCGGCATGCAGGGCGGCCTGAAGGGCGAACTCAACGTCGGCAAGCTGATCGGCAAGCGGGCCGGCGTGATCGGCACGGCGCTGCGGGCCCGGCCGGTGGACGGGCCGGGCGGCAAGGGCGAGATCGTCGCGGCCGTCCGCACCGAGGTGTGGCCGATGATCGCCGACGGCCGGGTGCGCCCGATCGTCGGTGCGGAGTTCCCCGTCCAGGAGGCGCAGGCCGCCCACGAACTGCTCGACTCCGGCGACGTGTCCGGGAAAGTGCTTCTGCGCGTAGCGGACTGAATGTCCGGGGGCTCAGCCCAGCGATGCCAGCGCGCGCACCAGCTGGTCGACCTCCGCGGTCGTGCTGTAGTGCGCGAGCCCGATCGTCACGGCGCCGCCGATGTCGTTGACGCCGATCACGTCGAGCACCCGGGAGTTGGCGTTGGCGATGGCGAGCACCCCGTTGTCGGCCAGGCGCTGCACCACCCGTTCGGCGGGCACGTCGCGCACCGCGAAGCTGAGCACCGGGATGCGCACCTCGGGCCTGCCGATCACCATCACCAGCGGCAGCGACCGCAGCGAGACCAGCAGGTAGTCGAACAGCCGGTTCAGGTATGACGTCGCCGATTGCATTGACAGCGAGAGTCTTTCGCGCCGGGATCCGCTGGCCGACTCGTCGAGCGACGCCAGGTACTCGACGCTGGCGACCACCCCGGCGAGCATGCCGAACTGGTGCGTGCCCATCTCGAGCCTCGCCGCCCCGGTGGCGTAGGGATTCAGCGACACCGAACTGAACGAGTCGATGGTCGAGGGGTCGCGGAACACCAGCGCGCCGATCGGCGGCCCGCCCCACGCCAGGGCGTTCACCGCCACGACGTCGGCCTCGATCTCCTCGATGTCGATCAGCCGGTAGGGCGCGGCAGCCGAGTGATCCACCACCACGAGCCCGCCGACCTCGTGCACCAGCTTGGTGACCGCCCGCAGATCGGTGACGGTGCCCAGGGTCGACGAACCGGAGGCGATCGCAACCAGCCGGGTGGGCCGGCTGATCAGCCCCTCCCACTGCCAGGCAGGCAGCTCCCCGGTCTCGATGTCGACCTCGGCCCACTTCACCTTTGCGCCGTAGCGGTTGGCGGCACGCAGCCACGGTGCGATGTTCGCCTCGTCGTCGAGGCGGGTGACCACCACCTCGTAGCCGAGGCCGACCCGGGCCGACGACGCGTCGGCCAGGGACGACAACAGCAGCGCACGGTCGGCGCCCAGCACCACCCCGCGCGGGTCGGCGTTGACGAGGTCCGCGATCGCCTGCCTGGCCGCATCCAGCACGGCGGCGCTGCGGCGGGCGGACGGGTGCGGGCCGACGGTGGTGGAGATGGATCCGCGGAAGGCGGTGGACACTGTCGTTGCCACCGAGTCCGGCAGCAGCATCCCGTGCTGGGCGTCGAAGTGCACCCAGCCGTCGCCCAGAGACGGGTGCAGACCACGCACCCGGGCGACGTCGTATGCCATGCCAGCCACCTTAAAGGGTCCGTGATTCCCGACAACCGGCTCGAAGCCGGTGGACGCACGGCCGTCGCCTGCCGATGCCTGACGACATCCCCGAGGCGCGCCTGGGCCGGACGCCTGGGCCGTAATACTAATGCAGGGAGCTCGCGGATCGGAGTGCTAATCGCGCGGTCGTTGCTGGTGGCCCCGACGCGCAGGTCGGGACGGGCCCGTCCCCGGCAATGGGGCTCCGGGGACGCGGACTACTGTCGCAGGCGACGACCAGAGTCAGCGTGAGACAGGGAATACAGGGAACCTCAGGGACATGACTATGAGCTCCGACGACGACAACATCGAGATCATCGGTGGTCCGGACGGCGACTCCGGCGACAACGACAGGTCACTGACGGACCTGGTGGAGCAGCCGGCGAAGGTGATGCGCATCGGCACGATGATCAAGCAGCTGCTCGAGGAGGTGCGTGCGGCGCCGCTCGACGATGCCAGCCGCAACCGGCTGCGCGACATCCACCAGACCAGCATCCGCGAACTCGAGGAGGGCCTGGCGCCGGAGCTGCGCGACGAACTCGACCGGCTCACGCTGCCGTTCCAGGAGGGCACGCCGTCGGACGCCGAGCTGCGCATCGCGCAGGCACAGCTGGTGGGCTGGCTGGAGGGGCTGTTCCACGGCATCCAGACCGCGTTGTTCGCCCAGCAGATGGCCGCCCGTCAGCAGCTCGAGCAGATGCGTCAGGGTGCGCTGCCGCCGGGCATCGCGGCGCCGGGGCAGCGCGGACCGTCGCACCCCGGGACCGGGCAGTACCTCTAGGCGGTGACCGGTATCTCCGAGCCGCGCATCGAGACGCGCAACGCGTGGGTGGAGTTCCCCATCTTCGACGCGAAGTCGCGCTCGCTGAAGAAGGCTTTCCTGGGCAAGGCCGGCGGGACGATCGGCCGGAACTCGTCGAACGTCGTGGTGATCGAGGCGCTGCGGGACATCACGATGTCACTGGAGCACGGCGACCGCGTTGGCCTGGTCGGCCACAACGGGGCGGGCAAGTCGACGTTGTTGCGGCTGTTGTCGGGGATCTACGAACCCACCCGCGGCTCGACCACCGTCACCGGCCGGGTGGCGCCGGTGTTCGACCTCGGCGTCGGCATGGACCCGGAGATCTCCGGATACGAGAACATCATCATCCGCGGCCTGTTCCTCGGCCAGACCCGCAAGCAGATGATGGCCAAGGTCGACGAGATCGCCGAGTTCACCGAGCTCGGCGAGTACCTGTCGATGCCGCTGCGCACCTACTCCACCGGCATGCGGGTGCGGCTCGCGATGGGCGTCGTCACCAGCATCGACCCGGAGATCCTGCTGCTCGACGAGGGCATCGGCGCGGTGGACGCCGATTTCCTGCGCAAGGCGCAGACCAGGCTGGCGGCCCTGGTGGAGCGGTCGGGGATCCTGGTGTTCGCCAGCCACTCCAACGAGTTCCTGGCCCGGCTGTGCAAGACCGCGATGTGGGTGGACCACGGCACGATCAAGATGACCGGCGGCATCGAGGACGTGGTGCGCGCCTACGAAGGTGAGGACGCCGCGCGGCACGTGCGCGAGGTGCTCGAGGAGGAGCGCGCGCGCGAGGGACGCACGTGACCGAGCATGTGATCGCGGTGGTGGTCACCCACCGGCGCCCCGATCCGCTGGCCCGGTCGCTCAAGGCGCTGGCCTCCCAGAGCCGCCCGCCGGACCACCTGATCGTCGTCGACAACGACTTCTCTGATTCGGATACCCGCGTGCGCGATCTGGTGACCGGCCAGCCGGTGCCGTCGACTTATCTGGGTTCACGCCGAAACCTCGGCGGCGCAGGGGGATTCGCGCTCGGCATGCTGCACGCACTGGCACTGGGCGCCGACTGGGTGTGGCTGGCCGACGACGACGGCAGGCCTGCGGACGCCGACGTGCTGGCCACCCTGATGGCCTGCGCCGCCCGGCATTCGCTTGGCGAGGTGTCGCCGATGGTGTGTGACATCGACGACCCGTCGCGACTGGCCTTCCCGCTGCGCCGCGGGCTGGTGTGGCGGCGGCGGGTCGACGAACTGCGCGTCGACGGCAGCGGCGACCTGCTCGAGGGCATCGCGTCGCTGTTCAACGGGGCGCTGCTGTCCGCGGCCACCGTGGAGGCGGTCGGGGTTCCGGACCTGCGGCTGTTCGTCCGGGGCGACGAGGTGGAAGTGCACCGCAGGCTGGTTCGCTCCGGCATCCGGTTCGGCACCTGCCTGGACACCAGCTATCTGCACCCGTGTGGCAGCGACGAGTTCAAACCCATCCTCGGCGGGCGCATGCACACCCAGTACCCCGACGACGACACCAAACGGTTCTTCACCTACCGCAACCGCGGCTACCTGCTGTCGCAACCGGGCCTGCGCAAGCTGCAGGTGCAGGAGTGGGTGCGGTTCGGCTGGTTCTTCCTGGTGTCGAAGCGCGATCCGGCGGGCCTGCGCGAGTGGGTGCGGCTGCGCCGGTTGGGCCGACGCGAAAGGTTCTCTCGATGACGTTCACCGACGCGGCTGCCCAGTCGCGGACCTTCGGCAGGGCGTGGGGCGATCTGGCCGGCGGCTTCGGCAAGCGCGAGCTGTGGCTGCAGCTCGGCTGGCAGGACATCAAGCAGCGGTACCGCCGGTCGGTGCTGGGCCCGTTCTGGATCACGATCGCCACCGGCGCCACCGCCGTCGCGATGGGGCTGCTGTACTCGAAGCTGTTCAAGCTCGAACTGGCCGAGCACCTGCCCTACGTCACGATGGGGCTGATCGTCTGGAACCTCATCAACGCCGCGATCCTCGAGGGGTCCGAGGTCTTCATCGCCAACGAAGGTCTGATCAAACAGCTTCCGACCCCGCTGTCGGTGCACGTGTACCGGCTGGTGTGGCGGCAGCTGATCCTGTTCGGCCACAACATGATCATCTTCGTGATCATCGCCATGATCTACCCGAAGCCGTGGCACTGGACTGATCTCGCGGTCTTCCCGGCGCTGTTCCTCATCATGCTCAACTGCATCTGGGTGTCGCTGTGCTTCGGCATCCTGGCCACCCGCTACCGCGACATCGGGCCGCTGCTCGCCTCGCTGGTGCAGCTGCTGTTCTTCATGACGCCGATCATCTGGAACGAGGCGACGCTGCAGCAGCAGGGTGCGGGCAACTACGCCCGCCTCGTCGAGTTGAACCCGCTGCTGCATTACTTGGACATCGTGCGTGCGCCGCTGCTCGGCGCCGACCAGGAGCTGCGGCACTGGCTGGTGGTGATCGTGCTGACCGTGATCGGCTGGATCATGGCGGCGTTCGCCATGCGGCAGTACCGCGCGCGGGTGCCGTACTGGGTCTAGGGTCCGCCACTAGCGCCGCGAGATCGACATCACGGTCGTGATCAGCCCATATCAACGACCCAGGTGTCGATCTCGGCGGGTATCTCGCGGCGCTAGTCGATCGCTCAGCGCAGCCATCTGACGTACAGGCACTTCTCAGGCGGTTCGGCCGTTGTCGACATATGAGCATTCCGCCATATGAACCGCCGCCGTCCGCGTCGTCGCCCGGTGCCGGTACCCAGCTGCTGTGCCCGAAGTGCGCGGGGGTCATGAAGACCTACGAGCGCAACGGCATCCACCTCGAGCAGTGCGACACCTGCCGGGGCATCTTCCTGGACTTCGGCGAGCTCGAGTCGCTGACCCAGCTGGAGAACCGGTTCGTTGCGCCGCCGCCACCGCCCCAGCAGCAGGGCTACGGCCAGGGGTATGCGCAGGGCTACGGCCAGAGCCATGGACACGGCTACGACCAGGGGCCGGGCTGGGGCCACCGCGGCAACAAGCGCTACCGCAAGCAGGGCTTCGGCGGGCTGTTCTTCTCCAGCTAGCGTGCCGTCATCCTGGCGCAGGCCGCCATCAGCAGGTCGTCGTCGGGGTGGTTGGCGGCGGCGTGCACGACGGCCGCGCGGGCGAACGGTTCGAGCACCGGCCACGGATCGGCAGGCGCCGCGGGTAGTGCCACGCCACCGGCGTCCCGGTAGGCGTCGAGGAACACCGCCCAGTCGTCATCCGGGATCAGCCCGGCCGCCCAGAACCCGGCCGGCCGCGCGAGGTCCCACGCGGGGTCGCCGACGCCGAGGTCGTCGATGTCGATGAGCAGCCACGGCGAGTCCGGCGTGCGACGGCCGAGCTGGCCGAGGTGCCAGTCGCCGTGCACCAGCACCGCGGGCCGGTCCGCGCTGCCGGCCCGCCACGCCGCCTCGGGCAGCGCCGCCGCCGAGCAGCCGCGTCCGGTTCACCGACCGGCGCAACCGGGCCGGCCAGCCGTGCGGCAGCCGCCGCTCCGGCCCCTGCGGGGACTCGGCGTGCAGCGTCGCCAGCAATCGTGCGGCGGCCTTCCAAGGAAGTCGATCCGATTCCTGCGCAACGGTATCCACCAGTGGCCAGCGCGTGCGCCAGCGGTCGCCGACGGGGTCCGGGTGATCGCGCAGCGGAGCGAGCAGACAACCCGGCCCGGACGCGGCGAGCCGGGTTGCGATGCGGAGGCGGACGGTCAACGCCCTCGGGTCCGTCCCGGCCCGGTGCAGCTTGTGCACGACGTCGCCGACGACGTCGATCTGCGCACCGGACCGGGTCAGCACCCGTCCACCGTAATCAGCGACGCGGCAGCGGGTTCGGCGCGGCGAGATTGATCCGGTTCCACGCGTTGATGGTCACCGCCATCGCGATCACCTGCGCCAGCTCGCGCTCGGTGAACACCTCGGCAGCGCGGTCGTACACCTCGTCGGGCACCTGCCCGCGGTTGGCCACCTCGGTGACGGCCTCGGCCAGCGCCAGAGCGGCCCGCTCGCGCTCGTCGAACAGGTCGCCGGCCTCCTCCCAGGCGGCGATCAGCGCCAGCCGCTGCTCGGTCTCGCCCAGCTTGCGGGCGTCGTGGACGTGCATGTCGAGGCAGAACGCGCAGCGGTTGATCTGCGACGCCCGGATCTTCACCAGTTCGCCGATGATCGGTTCGACGTCCCTGGCCGAGGCGTTCGACAGCTGCATCATCGCCTCGTAGAGCTCGGGTGCGGCCTTGAACATCTTGATGCGGTTCGGCTTGTGGTCGATGGTCCGGGTGTCGAGTGTCTGTGTCATGCCGCCAACGCTAGTGCGGAAAAACCCATCCGCATGGTTCAATCCGGGCATGACTTCGTGGGCCAATTCTGGGGCGCGCGATCTTCATCTCGATCTGCGCGCCGTGCGCCCCGGCACTCGAGGCGTACGTGACCAGCTGATCGACGCGTTGCGCGACGCCGTGCGGTCCGGCCGGCTGGCCGCGGACACCATGCTGCCCCCGTCGCGCACTCTGGCCGCCGACCTCGGGCTGGCCCGCAACACCGTCGCGGAGGCCTACGCGGAACTCACCGCCGAGGGCTGGCTGGCCTCCCGGCAGGGCGCAGGCACCTGGGTGGTCACCACGAACGCGGCCCGCCTGCCCGCCCGGCCGCGCGGGACACCCGGTGCGCCCCGGCACAACCTGCTGCCCGGCTCGCCCGACGTCGGCCAGTTCCCGCGGTCGGCGTGGCTGGCGTCGGCGCGCCGTGCCCTGACGGCCGCGCCGACCGAGGCGCTGCGGATGGGCGACGCCCGCGGCCGGCCC
>NZ_JACKSJ010000042.1 GCF_025821665.1 [Mycobacterium] manitobense | reverse complement strand
AGGGCCGTCAGCTGCAGGGCGGCCAGCTCCACCGGCGCACCGGCGTAGGTCCGGCCGTCGGCGTCGCGCACCGCCGCTCCGCTCGCCGCCTCGGCGCGGCCCATCGCCCCGCGGGCGAGCACCACCAGCTTGGCGTCCTCGGCATCGAGATCGGTCATTCGCTCTCCTCGTCGTTCTCGTCGGCGGTGGGCTCGGGGCTGACCAGCACGGTGCCGACCCGCACCCGGCCGCGGTGGTCCGGCCCGCCCTCGGCCCGCAGCCGCAGGCCGTCCCACGTGACCTCGGCGCCGGGCAGCGGCACCCGGCCGAGCTCGAACGCCACCAGACCGCCGACCGTGTCGACGTCGAGATCGTCGTCGAACTGCATGTCGTAGAGCTCGCCGAGGTCCTCGATCGGCAGCCGTGCCGAGACCCGGAAGTGCCGCTCCCCCAGCTCTTCGACGGGTGCGACCTCGTCGGTGTCGTACTCGTCGGCGATCTCGCCGACGATCTCCTCGAGCACGTCCTCGATCGTCACCAGTCCCGCGATGGCGCCGTACTCGTCGACCAGCAGCGCCATGTGGTTGCGGTCGCGCTGCATCTCCCGCAGCAGCTCGTCGAGCGGCTTGGAGTCCGGGACGAACACCGCCGGGCGCATCACCTCGGTCACCGACGTGTCGCGGCCCCCGGTCACGGAGGTGTAGGTCTGCTGCACAAGGTCTTTGAGGTAGACGACGCCGATGATGTCGTCGACGTTCTCACCGATCACCGGGATCCGCGAATGCCCGCTGCGCACCGCGAGCGACGTCGCCTGGCCGGCCGACTTGTCCCGCTCGATCCACACCATCTCGGTGCGCGGCACCATCACCTCGCGCGCGGCGGTGTCGCCGAGCTCGAACACCGACTGGATCATCCGGCGCTCGTCGTCGGCGACGACGCCGCTCTGCTGGGCCAGATCGACGACCTCGCGCAGCTCGATCTCCGAGGCGAACGGGCCGTTGCGGAAGCCGCGACCCGGGGTCAGCGCGTTGCCGATCAGCACCAGCAGCCGACTGATCGGGGTGAGCAGGATCGACAGTGCCTGCAGCGGTATCGCGGTGAACAGAGCGATCTGGTAGGCGTGCTGCCTGCCGAGGGTGCGCGGGCCGACGCCAACGGCGACGAAGCTGACGACGACCATGATGGCCGCTGCGGCGAACAGGCCCCAGCTCACCCCGAGATGGCCGTCGAGGAAGGCGACCAGCAGCACGGTCGCGCTGATCTCGCAGGCGATGCGCAGCAGCACGATCAGGTTGATGTAGCGCGGCCGCTCCGTCATCACCTTGGCCAGTCGCACCGAGCCGGGGCGCTCGTCGCGCATCAGTTCTTCGACACGCGCCATCGACACCGTGCTCAATGCGGCGTCGATGGCGGCGAAGGCGCCGCCGAGGACGACCAGGACGATGGCACCGATCAGCTGGGGTAGGCCGGTCATGGGTGTCCGCCGCCGTCAGGGATGGTCGAAATATCGCGACTCGTCGATCAACCGACGGTCCTTCTGGGTCTGCCGGTCCTGGTGGTATGCCTCGACCTGGTCGGCCACCCACCCCTCGAGCAGTCGGCCCTGCAGGGCGAACATCTCTTTCTCCTCGTCCGGTTCTGCGTGGTCGTACCCGAGTAGGTGCAGGACGCCGTGCACGGTCAGCAGCGCCAGCTCGTGACCGAGCGAATGCCCGGCCGCCTCAGCCTGTTTGGCGGCGAACTCCGGACACAACACGATGTCGCCGAGCATGGCCGGTCCGGGATCGGGCGCGTCGGGCCTGCCGCCCGGTTCGAGCTCGTCCATCGGGAAGCTCATCACGTCGGTCGGGCCCGGCAGGTCCATCCAGCGCATGTGCAGGTCGGCCATCGCCGAGGTGTCGAGCAGCACCATCGACAGCTCGGCCGCCGGGTGCACCTTCATCTCCCCGATGACGAACTTCGCGACGCTGATCAATTCCTCTTCGGCGATGTCGATGCCCGACTCGTTGGACACCTCGATACTCACGGCGGCTACCGCCTGGAGCGGCCGCTGGACGCGCGCCGCTCCGCCCGGTTCATCAACGCGGACTCCTCGGATCTGGCGTAGGCGTCGACGATGTCGGAAACCAATCGGTGCCGCACGACGTCGGCGCTGGTGAGTTCGGCGAAGTGGATGTCGTCGATGTTGTTCAGGATCCGGGCGGCCGCCTGCAGACCCGAGGTGGCGCCGCCTGGCAGGTCCATCTGGGTGATGTCCCCGGTGACGACCATCTTGGCGCCGAAGCCCAGCCGGGTCAGGAACATCTTCATCTGCTCGGCCGTGGTGTTCTGCGCCTCGTCGAGGATGATGAATGCATCATTCAAAGTTCTCCCACGCATGTATGCCAGCGGCGCGACCTCGATCACGCCCGCACTCATGAGCTTCGGGATCAACTCGGGATCCATCATGTCGTGCAGCGCGTCGTACAGCGGGCGCAGATACGGGTCGATCTTCTCGCTCAGCGTGCCGGGCAGGAACCCGAGGCGCTCACCGGCCTCGACCGCCGGGCGGGTCAGGATGATCCGGCTGACCTGTTTGGACTGCAGCGCGTTGACCGCCTTGGCCATCGCCAGATAGGTCTTGCCGGTGCCCGCGGGCCCGATCCCGAACACGATGGTGTGCGCGTCGATCGCATCGACATAGCGCTTCTGGTTCAGCGTCTTGGGCCGGATGGTCTTCCCGCGCCGCGACAGGATGTCCAGCGTCAGCACCTCGGCGGGTGACTCGTTGCCGGTGCCGGTGAGCATCGACACGCTGTGCCGGATCGCGTCGGGTGTGAGCCGTTGGCCGCTGCCGGCGATCGCCAGGAGTTCGGAGATCACCCGCTCGGCGAGGGCCACGTCGGCGGGCTCTCCGGACATGGTGAGGGCGTTTCCGCGGACATGGATGTCGGCGGTGAGGAGTTCTTCGAGTGCGCGCAGATTCTCGTCGGCGGAACCGAGCAGTCCCATGACGAGGTCGTGCGGAACATCGATGCTGCTGCGCACCGGTGCGGCCGGTGCCGGGCCAGCGTTCGTCTCGCGTGGCGTCACGTGGGTTTTTCTGCCTGCTTCCTGGTTGCTCTACGGGCGCTCTTGACAGCCCAGTCTACCGCCGGGTACCGACGGACCCCAATGCATAACCGAAGGACGGGTATCGCCGCGGCCGCCTGCTGGACGGCGGGCGCGGGCGGCTATCTGCTCGCCGAGGCCGTCGCCGCCGCGCACTACCCGGGCTACAGCTACGCGCACGACGCGATCAGCGACCTGGGCACCCCGCAATCGCCGTCGGCGGTCCTGATGAACGCCGGGTTCTGCCTGCAGGGGGCGATGTTCCTGATCGGCGCCGTGCTGGCGGTGCGCGCCGTTCGACCGCCACGACCCGCGCCGGTGCTGGTGTTCGCGGCGGCGAATGCGGCCGGGAACGTGCTCGTCGCGGCGGTGCACAGCGGCGCGGGACCCTGGCACGTCGTCGGCGCGGCCCTGGCGATCGCCGGCGGCAACCTGACCGCGCTGGCCGCCGCCCCGATGCTGCGCCCCGCCACCGTCCGCTGGGCGTCGGCGGCACTCGGCGTCACCGGGTTGGCCTGCGCTGCGATGTGGGTGGTCACCGACCGGTTGCCGGGCCCGGTGCTGGAGCGGGTGAGCGTGTACACCATCATCTGCTGGCAACTGCTCGCGGCGGCCGCGCTACTGCCAGCGTGGCGTGAGCGCGCCCAGCGCACCGAGCGCGACGGCGGCGGCGGTTGACGTCCGCAGCACCGACGGGCCCAACCGCACTGCCTGCGCGCCTGCGCCGGTCAGCGCGGTCACCTCGTCGTCGGTGATGCCGCCCTCAGGACCGATGATCAGCATCAGCGAATGTGCCTGCGCGACATCGATTTCAGAGATCGGCCGGCGTGCCGACTCGTGCAATATCAGTGCGGTGACCGCGGCGTCGGCGCGCACCCGGCTCACCAGGTCGGCCGTCGACAGCACCCCGGTGACGGCCGGGATGAACGGGCGGCGGGACTGCCGAGAGGCCGCCCGCGCCACCGCACTCCACCGCCGCAGACCCTTGTCGGCCTTGGCCGCGGACTCCCAGCGTGCGACGCACCGCGCCGCCTGCCAGGCCACCACCGCGTCCGCCCCGGCCTCGGTGGCCAGTTCGACAGCCAGCTCGGAGCGCTCGGACTTCGGGATCGCCTGCACCACGGTGACCGACGGCGCGACGGGCGCCACGGTGCGGCGGTGCAGCACCCGCGCGGTCAGGCGGCCCTTGCCGGTCTCGGTGACCTCGCAGTGCGCGACGACGCCGGCGCCGTCACCCAGGTCCAGCCGCTCGCCGATCCTGATGCGCCGAACGTTGGCCGCGTGGAAGCCCTCGTCGCCGTCCACCACCACCGGCAGGCCCTCGGCGGGGATCGCGTCGACGTAGAAGAGCGCGTCGGTCATCGAGGACGGATGGGCCGCTCAGCGGCCGCTGAACGTCTCACGCAGGCGGCTGAACAACCCGCCCGACGCGGCAGGTGACTGGGTCGAGCGGACCTCGGCGGCGTCGCGGACGCGGTGCTCCTTGAGCTGGCGGAGCAGCTCGGTGTCCTGGCTGTCCAGCCGGGTCGGCACCACCACGTCGATGTGGGCGTGCAGATCGCCACGCACCCCCGACCGCAGATGGGGCATGCCGTGGCCGCGCAGCGTGACGACCGCACCCGGCTGGGTGCCGGCCGGGATCGTGATCTCGGTCGGGCCGTCGAGGATGGCGTCGACGGTCACGGCGGTGCCGAGGGCGGCGTCGATCATCGGCACGGAGACGAAGCAGCGCAGGTCGTCGCCGTCGCGGACGAACACGTCGTGCGGCTTCTCGTGCACCTCGACGTAGAGGTCGCCTGCCGGCCCGCCGCCGGGTCCGACCTCACCCTGGGCGGCCAGCCTCACCCGCATGCCGTCGCCGACGCCCGCGGGGATCTTCACGCTGATGTCGCGGCGGGCGCGCACCCGGCCGTCGCCGCCGCAGCGGTGACACGGATCGGGGATCACCTCGCCCACGCCGCCGCACACCGGGCACGGCCGGGACGTCATCACCTGGCCGAGCAGCGAGCGCTGCACGGTCTGCACCTCGCCGCGGCCGCCGCAGGTGTCACAGGCCACCGGGGTGGAGTTTCCGTGGGTGCCCTTGCCCTTGCAGAGGTCACAGAGCACCGCCGTATCGACCGTGACCTGCTTGGTCACGCCGGTGGCGCACTCGGTCAGGTCGAGCCGCATCCGCAGCAGCGAGTCCGATCCGGGGCGCACCCGCCCGACCGGGCCGCGCGATCCGGCGCCGCCGCCGAAGAACGCCTCGAACACGTCGCCGAGGCCGCCGAACCCGCCGCCGAATCCGCCGTTGGCGCCGCCGCCCGCGGTCTCCAGCGGGTCACCGCCGAGGTCGACGATGCGCCGCTTCTCGGGATCCGAAAGCACCTCGTAGGCGACGCTGATCTCCTTGAACCTCGCCTGGGCGGCCTCGTCGGGGTTGACGTCGGGATGCAGTTCGCGCGCGAGCCTGCGGTAGGCGCGCTTGATCTCCGATTCACTCGCGCCCTTGCTGACTCCGAGCAAGCCGTAATAGTCGCGTGCCACGCTTCGCCTGTTCTGTCCTGTCGCCGGCCCGTCCGGGCTCAGCGGCTGCCTAAGACTTCGCCGATGTAGAGAGCAACCGCAGCGACATTAGCGATAGTTCCCGGATAGTCCATTCGTGTGGGCCCCAGCACACCCATGCCGCCGTACACCTTGCCCGAACTGCCGTACGCCGTGCTGACCACCGACGTGCCCGCCATCTGCTCGGCCTCGGTCTCGTGGCCGATGCGCACGGTCACCTTGCCGGCCTCCTGCTGCACGGCCAGCAACCGCAGCACCACCACCTGCTCCTCGAGCGCCTCGAGCACCGAGCGCAGCGAGCCGCCGAAGTCGGCGGTGTTGCGGGTGAGGTTGGCCGTGCCGCCGAGCAGCAGCCGTTCCTCTCGGTGCTCCACCAGCGTCTCCACCAGCACGGTGGCCGACCGGCCGACCGCGTCGGACAGTCCGCCGGACCCGTCGAGGTGTGCGGCGAGATCCGAGACCGCCACGGTCGCCGCCGAGAGCGGCTTGCCCTCGAGCGCCTGACCGAGCAGTTCCCGCAGCTTCGACAGCTGGTGGTCGTCGATCGCGTCACCGAGTTCGACGATGCGCTGGTCGACCCGGCCGGTGTCGGTGATGACCACCAGCAGCAGCCGCGCCGGGGTCAGCGCCACCACCTCGAGGTGGCGCACCGTGGACGTGGTGAGGGTCGGATACTGCACCACCGCGACCTGCCGGGTGAGCTGTGCCAGCAGCCGCACCGCGCGGCGCAGCACGTCGTCGAGGTCGACGCCGTTCTCCAGGAACGTCAGGATGGCCCGCCGCTCCGAGGACGACAGCGGCTTGACCTCGTCGAGGCGATCGACGAACTCGCGGTAGCCCTTCTCGGTGGGCACCCGCCCCGAGCTGGTGTGCGGCTGGGTGATGTAGCCCTCGGCCTCGAGCACGGCCATGTCGTTGCGCACGGTGGCGCTGGACACGCCGAGGTTGTGCCGTTCGACGAGCGTCTTGGAGCCGATGGGCTCCTTCGTGGTCACGAAGTCGGCGACGATGGCCTGCAGTACCTCGAACCGACGATCGTCGGCACTTCCCATGTGTTCACCTGCCCCTGCCCTCGAGTTCGACACCATTTTACGGTCACGGGCGCCGCGAACTCCGCGCGAGCGGAGGATCGGCCCCGCGACGGGCCGCGTCAGGCTCGGCTAACCTGGCGAACCGGGGTTGAAACGCACGGGGGACCGAGTGCCGAAGGCGCGCCGATGATCTTCAAGGGTGTCCGCGAGGGCAAGCCGTATCCCGACCACGGGCTGAGCTACCGCGACTGGTCGCGCATCCCGCCGCGACAACTCCGCCTCGACGAGCTGGTGACCACCACCACCGTGCTGGCGCTCGACCGGCTGCTGTCGGAGGACTCGACGTTCTACGGTGACCTCTTCCCGCACGCCGTGCGCTGGCGCGGCGTCGTCTACCTCGAGGACGGTCTGCACCGCGCGGTGCGCGCCGCGCTGCGGAACCGGATCGTGCTGCATGCGCGCCTGTTCGACATGGACGTCCCGCTGGCCGCCCAACAGGGTTAGCCGCGGCCGCACCGGCCAGACGATCGCGAAGCGATCCCGGACGCTGACGCCTTGGCCGACGCCGCGGCCGACCCTACGTTTCGGTGTATGACCACAGTGCTGATCACCGGCTGCTCCTCCGGCTACGGTCTGGCGACCGCCCGCCGGTTCCTCGACGAGGGTTTCGACGTCGTCGCCACCATGCGCACCCCACGAACCGACGTGCTCCCCCCTTCGGACCGGCTGCGGGTGATCCCGCTCGACGTGACGTCGGCAGAGAGCATCGCCGCCGCCGTGACCGGCAGCGGCCCGATCGACGTCCTGGTCAACAACGCGGGCATCGGCGCCGTCGGTGCGTTCGAGGCCACGCCGATGCAGACCACCCGGGAGTTGTTCGACACCAACACGTTCGGCGTGATGGCGAGACGCAGGCCGTCGTGCCACAGATGCGATCGCGGGGGTCGGGCGTGATCGTGAACGTCACCTCCAGCGTGACACTGGCCGCGATGCCGCTGGCCGCCGTCTACACCGCCAGCAAGATGGCCGTCGAGGGGTTCACGGCGTCGCTGGCGCTCGAACTCGCCTTCTTCGGCGTGCGGGCCAAGCTGGTCGAGCCGGGCTACGGCCCCTCGACCAACTTCACCGCCAACGGCCTCCACCGGATGGCCGGGGTCATCCCGCCCGCCTACGAGCCGTTCGCCGCGCCGATCATGGCGTCGTTCGGCGCCGCCGGCGCCGCCACCACCCCGGAGGACGTCGCCGAGGTGGTGCTGTCCGCGGCCACCGACACCTCCGACCGGCTCAGGTTCGCGGCGGGTGCCGACGCGGTGGCGCTCGCCGAATCGACCGCGGGGGTTTAGCGTCTTTGGGTGGGCACACCCGACACCGCGGGCACCGCCGCGGGACCGGTGGAGGAACTGCTCGGCCTGCTGCGACCGGAGGCGGTGCTGTCGAAGGTCATCGACGGCGCAGGCAGCTGGGGTGTCCGCAAGCCCCGCTACGGCGACCCCGCGTTCTGCGTGATGCTGCAGGGGTCGTGCGTCCTGGAAGCCGACGGGCTCGACGCCATCGACCTGCGCGACGGCGACTTCCTGCTGCTTCCGGAGACACCGGGCTTCACCCTGAGCGCGAGCCGCGGCGTCGAACCCGTCCCCACCCCGATCGACCACGGCCGCCGCACCCGCCACGGCGGCGCATCGGAGCCGGTCACGATGCGCATGCTCGGCGGATACTTCCGTGTCGATCCCGCCAACGCGCCGCTGTTGGTGCCGCTGTTGCCGCCCGCCGTCCTGGTCCGCCGCGACGAACCGGGCTCGGCGCGGCTCAGCCGGATCGTCGAGCTGATCGCCGAGGAGGCCGACGGCGAGAGTCCCTGCCGCGACGCGATTCTGCAGCGGCTCGTCGAGGTGCTGCTGATGGAGGCGCTCCGGGTCGCCTCGGCGCCCGTCGACCAGGAGCAGCGCGGACTGATCGCGGGACTCTCGGACGCCGTACTGGCGCCCGCCCTGACGCAGCTGCACGCCGACCTCGCACGTGGCTGGACGGTGCAGCACCTCGCGCGCGCCGCATCGGTGTCCCGCGCGGTGTTCGCGCAGCGATTCGCCGAGGTCGTGGGGATGCCGCCGATGCAGTACCTGCTGCAGTGGCGGCTGGCCACGGCAAGGGAACTGCTGCGGTCCGGGCGGCTGTCCACCGCGCAGATCGCACAGCGTGTCGGCTACCAGTCCCCCACCGCGTTCAGCACCGCCTTCTCCCGGCACACCGGTTGCACACCAACCGAATACGCCCGCCGGGTGCAGCGGGACGGCATGCCGGGCTAGCCGCCTGCGGCCGCCATCGCCTCGCGCAGGCTCCTCGGCCGCAGGTCCGCCCAGTTCTCCTCGACGTAGGCAAGGCAGTCGGCGCGGGTGCTCTCGCCGAACACCACGCGCCACCCCGCGGGCACCCCAGCGAACGCCGGCCACAGGCTGTGCTGGTCCTCGTCGTTGACCAGTACGAAGAACTGGCCGTTGTCGTCATCGAAGGGGTTGGTGCTCATCGCTTCTCCTGATCGATCGCTGCGTGGACGGCTCGAACCCGGCGCCGAGCACGCGGTCGGACAACAGTCCGAGACAGCTGAGGTTGGGGAACCCCGGTCCCTGGGTCAGCCCCGCCAGGCCGGGCAGGAACAACTTGGGCGCGAGGTGGTCGACCGAGAGGTCGTCGCCGATCGACTCCTGCAGCGCGTCGCCGGTGAGCGGACCGCCCAGACCCAGTTCGAGCAGATCGAGGGCCTCCTGGCGGAAGAGCGGCACGAACCACAGCGCGTCGGCCCCCGATCCGTCGATCACCAGGTCGAAACCGTGCACCGTCTCGAGTCGCTCCCCGACCCGATCGGTCTGCAGTGTCAGCCGGATCCGGTCGTCGCGGGCCACCGCGTGGGCCACCCGGCCGCGCAGATGGCGGATCCGGTCGTCGGCCAGCAGCGCCTCCTGCACCCGCGCCGAGAACACCCCGCGGTCGGTGCGCAGCATCGCGTCGCGGCGCTCACCCAGCGTCAGCCCCGCCCAATGGGTGGGGTCCGAGTACAGCGTGTTCTCGAAGAAGCCCTCGCCCCGGGTGAACAGCGTGACCTGCGGCGAGATGACGGTGATCGTCGAAACCCGGTGCCGGAAGAGCTCGTTGAGCATCGTCGCGGCGGTCTCCCCACCACCGATGACGGCGACACGCTCGGCGGCGATCAACTCGTGCGCGGCGGCGCGGTGCCAGAACTGGGCGATCGAGAGCACCCGCGGGTTGCCCGGCAGGATCGAGCGTTCGGCCTGCCCGGGGCCGGTGATCATCAGCGCGTCGGCCTCCACCGACGTCTCGTGGGTCTGCAGCACCCACCGTGCGGCGTCGGCGCCCGCGTCGACGGTGATGCCGGTGACCTCGCCGTTGACCACGCTCATCCCGACGTTGTCGGCGACCCAGCGCAGGTACTGGCTCCAGCGGCGGTGGGTCGGCGCGGGCCTGCCGCGATCGATCCACTCGGCGAACTGACCGGTCGACACCAGGTAGGACTGCCAGCTGTGCCGCATCATCCTGGTGTCGAGTTCGGCGTTGCGGCGCGGCACCAGCGAGGACCGGTAGGGGAAACCGACGTCTTTCTCCGGGCTGGTGCCGAGCCGGTGCTGGCCGTCGGTCCATCCCCCGCTGGCCTGCCAGTTGGCGGCCACCGCGGTGCGCTCGATCGCCACCACGTCGGGCACGTCGACGCCCATGTCGCGCAGTTCGGCGGCCTTGGCGGCCACCGCGACGCCCTTGGCGCCGGCGCCGATCACCGCCAGTGTGCGGCTCATGTGGTCATCTCTCGCATACCTCTTTCAACGCCTCTCGCCAGAACCCTTGCAGCACTTCGACATCGCCAGGGCCCAGGATGTCCGGCAGGGTGCGCCACTGCGTCGCCAGCACGGGCGACGCGCCGTCGGAGAACACCACCGCGTTGAGCGTCAGCTCATACCGGACCGCGAGGTCGGGCTCCGGCAGCTGCGACGCCCCCGCTGTGAGTGCGCGGTCGGGTTGCATGTCGCCGGTCACCGCTCCGAGCTCCGCGCGGCCGAGGTAGTTCAGCAGCAGCTGGGGTTCGCGGTGGGCCCGCAGCAGCGGCGCGGTGTCGGCCCGCAGGTAACGCAGCAGCGCGTAGTCGATGCCGTCACCGGGGACGGCCGCCAGATCCGTGGCGACGTCGGCGCCGATCCGCAGCGGGTAGATGGCCGACATCAGCCCGACCGTCTCGCCGGTGTCCACATCGCCCGAGCCGCCGTCGACGACCGCATCGACGCGGCCGAAGGACTCCAGCGCCAGCAGCGGCGGCGGCGTGGCCTGCCCGCGATGACGGCGCCACCGGGTCACCGTGTCCGCCGCCGCGGCCGCCAGCAGGTGAGCCATCGGCCGGTCGGCGGCGAGCAGCCGTGCGGTGTCGGTGGCGTCGGTGACGCAGACGCTCACCGTGACGTCGCGGGCGCGGTCGGTTCGCGGATCCACCCGCCGCGCACCGAGATCGGGATCGGCGCCGGCGAGCTGAGCCTCCCAGAAATCGCAGGTGTCGAGCCGGTGCGCGCGCTCGTGCAGCAGCCGCGACCACCGCCGGTACCCGGTGTGCTCGACCGCGGGCGTCGGCTGCCTGCCCGCGGACAGCGCGTGCCAGCCCGCGTCCAGTTCGCCGACCACGATGCGCCACGACGCCGGGTCCATCGCCAGCACGTGCGCCGACAGCACCAGCACGCTGGCCGGAGATGCGCTGTCGCGCAACCACACCGCGGACAGCAGCGCGCCGCGCGAGGGATCGAGCCGCTCGACCGACGTGCGGGTGTGTTCGGCGACGGCGTCGGCCAGCGGGCCGCTCACCGACACCTCGGTGAGGAAGTCCTCGACCGCGCCCGGAACGAAGGTCATGGTGTCGCGGTCGAGCCGGCAACGCAGCATCTCGTGGCCGTCGACGACAGTGCGCAGCAGGGTGTGCAGGTGGTCGATGGTGATGCCGTCGGGCAGCCGGATGGCCTCGGTCTGCGCCAGCCGACGCGGGTCGCCGTACTCGTAGAGCCAGTGCACGTTGGCCAGCACGGGGATCGGGCCGTCGCCGTCCTCGTAACCGGCAGCGGCGCCTGCCGATTCGCCGTCCACGGCGGCGGCGAGCTCGCGGATGGTGCCGCATTCGAGCATCAGCCGCGCCCGCAGCGCGACACCGCGCCGCCGCGCGGCCTGCACGACCGACAGCGCGACGATGCTGTCGAGTCCCAGCTGCAGCAGGTCGGCGGTGACGTCCACCTGCCGTCCGGTGTGCAGGATCTCGGCGAGCACCTCGGCCAGTGCGATCTCCGTCGCGGTCTCCGGCGTGGCGACCTCGTCGTCGGGTTCCTGTGCGAGAGCGGCGAGCGCGGGCTCGTCGACCTTGCCGTGCGGCGTCAGCGGCAGCTCGTCGATCAGCACGATGCGGTGCGGAACCATGTAGCGCGGTAAGCGTTTGGTCAGCATCGCCCGTAGTTCGGGGACGGGCGGCGGCGGGTCGGCGGACACGTAGGCGGTCAGCCGCGGCCCGCTGCGGTGGTGCCGCACCGCCACGTGGGCGTGCCGCACCGCGGGGTGTCCGTGCAGCACCGCCGCGATCTCGGCGGGTTCGACGCGGAATCCGCGGATCTTGACCTGGGCATCGGAGCGGCCGAGGAACTGCAGCGACCCGTCGGCCGAGCGGCGCACCACATCACCGGTGCGGTACATCCGTTCACCGGCGACGAACGGGTCGGCGATGAACCGGCCCGACGTCTCGCCCATCCGGCCGAGGTAGCCGCGGGTGAGCTGGCCGCCCGCGAGGTACAGCTCGCCGGTGACGCCGTCGGGCAGCGGGCGCAGCCAGGAGTCCAGCACGTAGGCGCGGGTGGGTCCGGTGGGCAGGCCGATCGTGGGCGACTCGTAGTCGGCGATCGCGGCGACGACGGCCTCGACCGTGGTCTCGGTGGGGCCGTAGCAGTTGAAGGCCGTCATGCCGGTGCGGGCGCACTCGTCGCGAATAGCGTTCCACGCCGGGATGCCGACCGCCTCGCCGCCGAGGGCGAGCACGCCCAGCGGGACCGTGGACAACAGGCCGAACGCCCGCAGCTGGGCGAACATCGACGGCGTCGTGTCGATCAGGTCGACACCGAAGCGGGCGATCGTCGCGACCAGCGCCTCGGCGTCGCGCTGCACGTCATCGTCGACGATGTGCACGCTGTGCCCGTCGAGCAGGGCCGCCAGCGGCTGCCAGGCCGCGTCGAAGGTGAACGACCACGCGTGCGCCACCGACAGGGTGCGGCCCAGCCTTTCCGCTGCGGGGCGAAGCACGCTGCGGGCGTGGTCCTCGGTGTAGGCGAGCACCGCGTCGTGGGTGCCGACCACGCCCTTCGGCCGCCCGGTGGTGCCGGAGGTGAAGACGACGTAGGCGGCCTGGCCGCGGTGGGCGGTCACCGGCCGGAAGCCGGCGGCCGGTGCACCGGTGCTGCACTCGGCGAGCAGCGCGGCGTCGAGGACGAGCACGGCGCCGCTCTGGGTGACGATGTCGTCGACGCGGCCTGCGGGCATCGCCGGGTCGAGCGGCACGATGACCCCGCCCGCCTTGAGCACGCCGAGCATCGCGATCACATAGTCCGGTCCCCGCGACAGCAGGATCGCCACCGGCGTCTCGGTGCGCACTCCCCTGGCCGCGAGCGCCGCGGCCAGCCGATCCGCGGCCTCGTCGAGCTCACGGTAGGTCAACCGGCCGCCGTCCCACGTCAGCGCGACCGAATCCGGCCGCGACCGAGCGACTTCGGCGAACCGGGCGTGCACGCCACCGGCCCCGGTGGGCGCGAGGAGGGTCGCCGCGGTCGCGGCCTGCTCGCCGTCGAGCAGCACCCCGACGTCGCGCAGCGGCCGCTCCCAGCAGGCGACGAGCCGCTGCGCGGTGGCCAGCACCCGCGCGCCGAGGCTCTCCGGTGTCATTGCGCCCAGCGCCCCGTCGATCACCTCGACGAGCACGGTGAGTTCCCCGTCGGTGAGGTGGGCGGCGACGGTGACCGGGAAGTGCGCGAGGCTCTCCAGCGCCGCGGGGCGGAATCGCGCGCCGGCGGCCTCGAACTCGCCGCTGCCGACAAGTCCGCCCGGCGGGAAGTTCTCGTAGACCAGCAGGGTGTCGAACATCTCGCCGATGCCGGCGATCGACCGCAACTCGGCGTGCGCCAGGTAGCTGTGGTCGCGCAGCGCGGCGGCCTCCCGCTGCAGGGCGACGCACTGCGCGCCGACGCGCTGCGCCGGATCGAGCCGCACCCGCAGCGGCACGGTGTTGATGAACAGTCCGACCATCGACTCGACGCCGGCCAGTTCGCCCGGCCTGCCGGACACCGTCACGCCGAACACCACGTCGCTGCGGTCGGTGAAGGTGGAGACGATGTTCGCCCAGGCCATCTGGACCAGCGTGTTGAGGGTGACGCCGCGGGAGCGGGCGGCCTCGGACAGCGCGGCGGTGGCTGGGGCGTCCAGCCGGAGTTCGGTGCGCCGCGGCATCCCGCTGGGCGGTTCGCCGTCGGTGAGCGCCGGAGTGAGCAGCGTCGGACCGGGCAGCCCGGCGAGGTGGTCGCGCCACAGCCGGCGGCTGCCGTCCTGGTCGCGGCCGGCGAGCCAGCCGATGTAGTCGCGGTAGGGCCGCGGCGGCGCAGGCAGCGCCGAGGTGTCCCCGCCCGAGCGGTAGAGCGTGATGAGTTCGCCCACGAACAGCGGCAGCGACCAGCCGTCGATCACGATGTGGTGCGCGACGATCACCAGACGCCAACGCGGCCCTGGCATCTCGACGAGCAGGAAGCGCATCGCCGGACCGTGGCCGAGGTCGAACCGGCGCCTGCGGGCGTCGGCCTCCAACGCCTGCACCTCGTCGGCCGACGCGGTGACGTGCCGCCACGGCACGTCGACCCGCGTCGGGATCACCTGCACCACCCGGGACTTGCTGCCGGCGCGGACGAAGCCGGCCCGCAGGTTCGGATGGCGTTCGAACATCGCCGCGGCACAGTCGCGCAGCAGCCCCGCATCCAGGTCGCCGGTGATGTCGGCGGCCATCGCGATCAGGTACGGGTCGGCGGACCCGAGGTCGCCGTCCTCGCTGTCGTTCAGCGTCGTCAGCGAGTAGAGCCCCTGCTGCAGCGGGCTGAGCGCGAGGACGTCCTCGAGGGTCGCGGTCACCGAGCGTCGTCCCCGGCCGACCACGACAGCGTCAGGTCGGCCAGTTCGTCGGCCGACAGCCCCGACGCGCTCATCGCCTCGTGGTGGACGTCGCCGCCCTGCACGCTCTCCCCCGCCGCGTCGACTGCGGCGGCGAGCTCGTGCACGGTCGGGAACTCGAACACCATCCGCGCGGTGAGCCCCAGACCGGCGTCGCGCGCCCGGGCCGCCAGCTGCACGGCGAGGATGCTGTCGCCGCCGAGCGCGAAATAGTCGTCGCCTCTCTGGATCTCGTCGGCGCCCAGCACCTCGGCCATGATCGACGCGAGCGCCTTCTCGGTGTCGGTGCGGGGCGGTTCGGCGGCCACCGCGGCGGGTTGCGCCGCGACCGCGTCGTCGACGCCGCCGGCGCGGCCGACGAGCTCGAGGCGCCCGTCACCGGTCCAGCGGCCGCGGTCGCCGGACCGGTACAGCCGCGAACCGGGTTGTCCGCCGGTGTGATCCGCCACGAACCGGGCGGCGGTGAGCGCGCTTCCGTCGCACTGGCCCACCGCGACCGGACCGCCGCGGTGGTACACGTCGCCGATCACGCCGACCGGCGCGGGGTTCAGCGCGTCGTCGAGCACCACCAGCTGCCCGCCGCCCCACCGCGAGAGCTGCTGCCGCTCCTGCTCGTCGGTGATCTGCACGCTGCGCAGACGCTCGTCGGGCCGGTCGGCGAACGCGTCGACGACATGGCCGAGCCACGACGCGAACCGCCGGGCGGTGGCCGGGTCGTACAACTCGGTGCGGTAGATGACGTGGCCGCGGCAACCCTTGTCGGACACGAAGAAGTTCAGCGACAGGTCGGCATGGGCCACGTCGAACGTCGGCTCGATGGCGGAGAACGCCGTGTCGCCGTCCGGCCCGCTGTCGATGACCTGCCCGTCGGTGAGCTGCTCGCGAACGTGCACCACCACCCCGAAAAGCGGGTTGCGCGACACCGACCGCACCGGGCTGACCGCGTTGACCACCTGGTCGAACGGCAGGTCCTGGTGGGCGTATGCGGACAGCGCCATCTCCCGCGTGCGCACCAGCAGGTCACGCAGCGTCGGGTTGCCGCGAAGGTCGTTGCGGAGCACCAGGATGTTGATGAAGAACCCGACGAGCCGGTCGAGTTCGGGTTCCGACCGGCCGGCCACCGGGGTGCCGATCGGGATGTCCTCGCCGCCGCCTGCCTTGTGCAGCGCCACGGCGACCGCCGCCTGCAAGAGCATGAACTCGGTGACGCCGAGGTCGCGGGCCAGCGCGGTCAGCTTGTCGCGGGTGGCGCCGTCGAAGCCGAATTCCACCGCGCCTGCGTCTCCGCCGAGCACCCGCGGCCTGGGGAAGTCCGGGCGCAGACCGGATTCGGCGGGCGTGCCGGCCAGCTGACGCACCCAGTACTCGCGCTGCGCGGCCATCGACCCGTTCTCGTCGGCCAGCATCCGGCCCTGCCAGGCCGCGTAGTCGGCGTACTGCACCGGCAGCGGCGCCCAGTCCGGCGCGTGCCCGCCGCGCCGCGCGAGGTAGGCGGCCACCACGTCACCGAACAGCACCCCTGCCGACCAGTGGTCGCCGGCGATGTGGTGGATCATCAGCGACAGCACATGCCCGCCGGGCGCGCTGAGCACCGCGGCGCGCAACGGCCACTCGTGCTCGAGGTCGAAGACGTGACGGCGTTCGCGGTCCAGTTCGGCCTGCACCCAGGCGTCGTCGTCACCGCGGGCGCGGCGGACCCGCAGTTCGCCCGGTGCGTTGACGACCTGGTGCGGCACGCCGTCGATCTCCCGGTAGGTGGTGCGCAGGATGTCGTGGCGGTCGACGACGTCGCGCACGGCAGCGACCAGAGCGTCGACGTCGACCGGCCCGGTCAGCCGCGCCGCGAACGGGATGTTGTTGACCGGGTTGGGCCCGTCGACCCGGTAGGTGAACCAGGTCCGCAGCTGTGACGCCGACAGCGGCGCCGGGCCGTCGTGCCCGGTGGCCACCAGGCGTGGCCTGTCGTCGTCGGGCGCGGCGCCGGACACACCGTCGATGTGCTCGGCAAGACCGGCGACGCTGCCGAGTTCGAAGACCTCGCGCACCCCGAGTTCCACGCCGAACTGTGAGCGCACCGACGCGACCAGCTTGGTGGCCAGCAGCGAGTGCCCGCCGAGGTCGAAGAAGGAGTCGTCGGCGCCGACGCGGTCGCGGCCGAGCAGCTCGCCGAACAGGCCGGCCAGCAGCCGCTCGGTCGGGGTGGCGGGCTCCCGGTAGTCGGTCTCGGAGGTGATCTCCGGCTCGGGCAGCGCGGCGCGGTCGATCTTGCCGTGCGCGGTGATCGGGATCTCGTCGAGCACGACGTATCCGGCGGGTGTCATGTAGTCCGGCAGGGCGGCGGCGACCCGGGCGCGCACCCGGTCCACGTCGACGCCGTCGGCCTCCGCGGCGGGCGTCAGGTAGGCGACCAGGCTCTTGCCGAGCTGAGGCAGGTCGCTGACCACCACGACGGCCTGTCCGACGCTCGGGTCCACCGAGATCGCGGCGGCCACGTCGCCCAGTTCGATGCGGAACCCTCGGATCTTGACCTGCTCGTCGGCGCGGCCGACGAACTCGACGTCACCGTCGGCGTTGCGGCGGGCCAGGTCGCCCGACCGGTACAGCCGAGCGCCGGGAGTGAACGGATCGGCGACGAACCGCTCGGCGGTCAGGCCGGGGCGGCGGTGGTAACCGTGTGCCACATGCGTTCCGCCGATGTAGATCTCGCCGATCACCCCGACCGGCACCGGTTTGAGGTTGTCGTCGAGCAGGTGGATCTGCGTGTTGATCTTGGGCCTGCCGATCGGCACGATGCGGGTGCCCTGCTTGCCCTCCACCTTGTAGCGGGTGGCGTTGATCACCGTCTCGGTGGGCCCGTAGAAGTTGTGCAGCAGCGCGTCGAACGTGGCGTGGAACTTGTCGGCCACCTCGCCGGGCAGCGCCTCGCCGCCGATCGGCACCCGGCGCAATGTGCGCCACTGGTTGACGCCAGGCAGCGACAGGAACAGCCCGAGCAGCGACGGCACGAAGTGCATCGAGGTGATGCCCTCGTCGCGCAACAGGTCGGTCAGGTAGCCGATGTCGCGCAGGCCGTCCGGGCGTGGGATCACCAGGCCCGCGCCGCAGATCAGCATGCCGAAGATCTCGCCGATCGACACGTCGAAGCTCGGCGAGGCGACCTGCAGCAGCCGCTCGGAGTTGTCGATCTGGTAGTCGTCACCGAACCAGACGAAGAACTCGCCGACCGGCCGGTGCGGCACCGGCACCCCCTTGGGCAGTCCGGTGGTGCCCGACGTGTAGATCAGGTACGCGGTGTTGTCCGGGTGCAGCGGCCGGACACGGTCGGCGTCGGTGGGGTCGTCGCCGCGGTAGCGCTCGAGTCCGGTGACCGGTTCGCGCAGCACGAGTTTCGGGTCGGAGTCAGAGAGGATGAAGTCGAGCCGGTCCTGCGGGTAGGTCGGGTCGACGGGCAGGTACACCGCGCCCGCCTTCACGATGCCCAGCGCGGTGATCACCAGTTCGGGCGACTTGTCCAGCAGCACGGCTACGCGGTCCTCGGCGCCGATGCCCTGCTCGATCAGCCAGTGCGCCACCTGGTTCGCCGCCGCGTTGACCTCGCCGTAGCTGTAGGTGCGGCCCTCGTAGACCACTGCGACCGCGTCCGGTGCGCTTCGCACCCGGGCGGAGACCAGGTCGGGCAGTGTGGCGGGCGGCGTCGAGAACTCCTCGCCGTAGCTCACCTCGCGCAGCCACTCGGCGCCCGCGGCGTCGAGCAGGTCGAGATCGGACAGCGGGCGGTCCGGGTCGGCCAGCGCGCTGTCGAGCAGCGTCGCGAAGTGGTCGAGCAACTGGCGGGCCAGCTCCTGGTCGAGCACCTCCACCAGGTGTTCGGCCTCCACCAGGATGGCGTCGGCGCCGAACTCGACCATGAATCCGAGCGGCAGCTGCGTCACCTGGCTGCGCAGTTCGGCACGCTCGCAGCGCACGCCGGCCGGGGCGAAGCCGCCGCCGTCGGGCTCGCGGAATCCGAAGCTGACCCGGGTCATCCGCTCCGCCCCGTAGCGCCGGTCGGGGTTGAGTTCGCGCACCACGCGGTCGAGGTTCACCCGCTGGTGGGCGAAGGCGCCGAGCGCGGTGTCGCGGGTCTGGGCCAGCAGCTCGCGAAACGTCATGCCCGGCGTGGGCCGCTGCCGCATGACCACGGTGTTGCCGTGGTAGCCGATCACCTCGTCGGCGCCGCCGTCACGGTTGAGCACCGGGGCGGCGACCAGGAAGTCGTCGGCATGGGTGTAGCGGTGGATCAAGCCGCCGAATACCGCCAGCAGCACCATGTACGGCGTGCAGCCGGTCTCGCGGGCCAGCGCCGAGACCCGTCCTGCGACGTCGCCGGACAGCTGCCGCGTGCTGCGCTGGGAGCGCCAGCTGGTCGGCACCACGGAGCCGGTCGGCCCCGGCAGCTCGAGCGGTTCGGGCATCGCGGCCATCACCGCGCGCCAGTACGCCAGGTCGGCCTCGGCGGTGTCGGGCCCTGCGGTGCGTGCGGGGCGGGGCTCCGGCCCCAGTTCCGTGCCGTCGTACGCCCGGGTCAGGTCGGCGAAGAAGACCCGCCAGCAGCCGTCGTCCCAGGCGATGTGGTGCGCCACGAACAGCAGCACGTGCTCGTCGGCGGTCATGCGCGCCACGGTGATCCGCAGCGGTGCGTCCTTGGTCAGGTCGAACGGCGCGGCGAACTCGCGCTGCGCGACTACCTCGAGCCGAAGCCGCCTGCCCTGCTCGGACATCTGCGACAGGTCGTGCTCGGCCCAGCCGGGGCGCAGGTCGTCGTGCACCTCGAGCGCCGGTTCGCCGTTCTCGCCGGCGCGGTAGGTGGTGCGCAGCACGCTGTGGCGGCGGGCGACCGCGTCGACCGCATCGTGCAGCCGCGCCGGGTCGACATCGCCGCGCAGCCGGTAGGACAGGCAGATGTTGAGCAGTGCGCCGCCCGGGTCCATCTCTTGGACGAACCACATCCGTCGCTGCCCGTCGGACAGTCCTTCGGCCGGGCCTGCTCCTGCGTCGGGCGCCGAGCGCAGTCCGCGTTCGGCGAGCTTGCGCCGCAACAGTTCCAGTCGGTTGTCGTCGAGGCCCGCCGCGTTCGGGATGCGGGTGTGCTCAGTGGTGTCAGTCACGCGAAGCGTTCACTTTCTCTGCTCTGTCGGCCGGCTCGCCGGCCCGGTCGAGGTCTGCGATCAGCTCGGTGCCGGTGATGCCGCCCAGCAACCGGGCCAGCGGAACCGACCGGCCGGTGGCGTGCTTGATCCGCTTGCGCAGATCGAGGGCCAGCAGCGAGTCGACGCCGAGGTCGAACAACGACGCGTCGAGGTCGAGCGCCGACGCGTCGGCCACGCTGAGCACCGATGCGAGTTCGACGCGCACCGCCGCCCGGATGTCGGTGGCGCCGACATCGGTGTCGGCAGCCTGGTCATGCTGAGCCGCCTGCTGGCTCGCGAAGAAAATCTGCAGCCGGCTCTCGTCGGCGGAGAAGACCAGCGGATCACCGGAGTGGTGGCGCAGGCTCGCCTCGATCGCCGCACGCGGCGCCATCGCCAGCAATCCGGAACGCTCGATCCGGGCGGTCTCGGCGACGTCGACGACACTTTCTCCGTCGGCGGCCCACAGCCCCCACCGCACCGACAGGCAGTCCCGCCCCGATGCCCGCAGTCGGGCAGCCGTCACGTCGAGCATCCGGTTGGCCGCCGAATAGGCGGCGTGCCCCTGCCCGCCCCATACCCCGGACACCGAGGAGCACAGCAGGATCGGCGCGTCCGGCCGTAGCGGCCACAGCTCGACGACGGCGGCGAGGCCGTCGACCTTCGCGGCGAAGGCCTGGGTCAGCACGCTGCGGTCGATGTGGTCGCGGGTGGCGAACCCGGCGGCCCCGGCGGCGTGCACCAGCAGCGACGCCCCGTTGCCTGCGAACTCAGCGGCGGTCACGGCCAGCCGCCCGCGGTCGGTGACGTCGCAGGGCGGCGCGATCACCTGTGTGCCGTGGTCGCCGGCCACCGACGCCAGCACGTCGGCGTCCGCGCCGCGGCGGCCGAGCAGCACGATCCGCTTGGCGCCCTGTTCGGCGAAGTACCGCGCGAAGTGCAGGCCGACCGCGCCGGCGCCACCGGTGATGACGACGTCGTCGAGCAGGCCGGAGTCGAGCGCCCACGCCTTCGGAGCCGTTGTCACAGAGGGCAGTTCGCGACGGTACAGCACCGGGACGGCGCCGCGGAGTGCGGCCTCGGTCACGTCGGTGAACAGCGTCTCGGCCACGGCGGCGGCGGCCCCGGCGTCGAGGCCGCCCGCGGGCAGGTCGAGGTGGCGGAACGTCTGGTCGGGGTGCTCGAATCCGACGCTGCGGTGCATCGCCGCCAGTGCCGCCGGTGCGGGCAGCGGCGCCGGGTCGTCCGCGGTGACCCGTTCGGCGCCTGCGGTGACCAGCCAGACGTCGCGGCACTGCGGCCCGGCAGCGGTCGCGTACTCCAGCAGGCCGCCGGCGACCTGTGCGGTCAACTCGGCGGCGGCCGGCGCGGCGTCGGTCTGTTCGGCGGCGGGGGCGACGACGACGAGCATCTCGGCGCGGTCGGCGGGCGCCACGGTGACCGCAGGGTGTCCCTCGATCGCGGCTCGGACCAGGCCGGCCAGCGGGTGCCGGGGTTCGGGTGTCAGCACCGCGACGGTCCGCAAGGCGTTGGCCGTCGTTGTGGGACGGGCCGTTTCGCGCCACAGCTCGGTCGCGATCGTCACCGGCGCGGATGTCGTGGCTTCGCGGGCGGCCGGGCGTTCGGGCGCCACCCACATGTGCGTGGCGCGCATCGGCGCGTTCGGGAAGTCGCGCAGCGGCCGGGTGTCACCGACGAGATCGGCCCAGCGGTAGCGGGTGTCGGTCACCGCGGCGGCGGCGATGTTGGCCGTCAGCCGGTCGACCAGCGCCGCGTCGCGGTGCCCGGAGCCGACCAGGACGGCGGGGCCAGAGGCGAGGTCGAGGGTGTCGAGCGTGTCGCCGATCGCGAAGAGCAGTGCGGGATGCGCCGACAGTTCGACGAACGCCTTTGCGCCGCATCGCACCGCCGCTTCGACTGCGCGGTCGAAGCGCACCGTGTTGCGCAGATTGCCGTACCAGTAGTCACCGAACTCCGTGCCCGCGGCCACCACGTCACCGGTGGCGCCGCCGATGAACTGCATCGGGCCGTCGCCGAACCGGGCCTCTGGCAGCGCGGCGGTGAATTCCCCGCGCAGCGGTTCGAGCACGCTGGTGTGCACCGGGAAGTTCACGGTGATCTGGCGGGCGAATCCGCCGCGCGCGGAGACGGTGGCCACCGCGGCGGCGACGGCGTCGCGATCGCCCGACACGGCGACCGAGGCGCCGGCGTTGATCACCGAGAGTTCCAGCCAGCCGGGCGTTTCCGCGATCAGCTGCTCGGCGGCGGCAGCCGTGAGACCGAGGGCGGCCACCGCATACCTGCCCCGCATCCGGTCGGTGACACCGGCGCGGGCGCCGACCACCGCCACGGCGTCGGGCAGCGTGATGACGCCGGCGAGGTAGGCCGCGGCGATCTCGCCGAGGCTGTGGCCGACGGTGAGGTCGGCGGCCACGCCGCAGGATCGCCACAACGCGGCGAGCGCGACCGCGTGGACGAACTGTGCACCCTGGATCTCGATCTCGGCGAACGAATCCGGGTCACCGGCGGTGGTGAGGTAGCGCAGCGGGGAGGTCAGCCCGGCGGCGGTGAAGGCGGCCGCGCACTTGTCGGCCTCGGCGCGGTAGGCGGGCAGGTGGGTGTAGGCGTCGTTGCCCATCGCCGGCCACTGGCTGCCCTGGCCGGGGCAGACGAATGCGAGCCGGGGCGTCGTGTGCTCCGCGGAGCGGGCCACCAGCGGATGGTCCTCGCCGGCGGCGAGCGCGTGCAGCCCGTCGAGGAGCTCCTCGCGGTCGGCGGCGCGCAGCACCGCGCGGTGCCGGCGCAGCCGGCGGGTGCG
>NZ_JACKSJ010000041.1 GCF_025821665.1 [Mycobacterium] manitobense | reverse complement strand
CGCCGCCGCCCGCGCCGGCACCCGGGCCGCCGCCGCCCCCGGCGCCGTAGCCGGGTGGGCGTCCGGATGGGCCAGCAGAGGTTCGACGAGCTGGTCTCGGATGCGCTCGACCTGATTCCCGCCGACCTCGCGGCCGCCATCGACAACGTCGTGGTGCTGGTCGCCGACCGCCACGACGAGGAACCCGGCCTGCTCGGCCTCTACGAGGGCGTCGCGCTCACCGAACGGGACTCCTGGTACGCGGGCTCGCTGCCCGACACGATCACCATCTACCGCGACGCCCTGCTGGACGTCTGCGACTCCGAGGAGCAGGTGGTCGAGGAGGTGGCGATCACCGTGATCCACGAGATCGCCCACCACTTCGGCATCGGTGAGGAACGCCTGCACGAGTTGGGGTGGGGATGAGCGCTCGCGCGAAGACATTCGACCGGCGATGACAGGCGCGGCAACCGCATCATGTCGGCCGGCGGTGCTATGAACGGGCCATGAGTTTCCAGTGCCGGGAGTGCCGGGCCGGGCTGGAGCACTGCCATGGCACGGTGGTCCACCACGTCCGGTTCCGTATGGAGTGCACCGAGGACGGCTGCGAGACGCCCGAGGTGATGCACACCTTCAGCATCGACTGCGAGGCGATCGGCTGCCAGTGCGGTCAGGCCGCGGGCGGGTCCGTCGTCCGCGTCAGTTGACGCCCACCCGACCGGAAGCGGCTCGGGTCAGCCCATCGGGTCGGCGGACTCCAGCGCGTCCTGCACCGGGTGCACGTCGGTCTCGGGATAGAACGGCGGGGTCAGCGTGCCCCACTGCACGCAGCTCCAGCGGCCGTCGGTGACCGGCGCCAGCACCACGGGCTCGGTGTTGGCCAGGTGGTGGTCGAGCGCGAAGCCGCCGTCGACGCCCGCCAGCACCGCAGCGACCAGCCGGATCGCGGCGCCGTGGCTCACCACCACGATGTCGCCGCGCCAGGCGTCGTCGTCGAGGTGGCGCAGCCTGAGCTGGGTGAGCACAGCGACATAGCGGTCGAGGACGTCGTTGCCTGATTCGCCGCCGGGCATCACGGCGTCGAGGTCGCCCTGGTGCCAGCGCTGGTAGATGGATTCGAACTCGGCGATCGCGTCGTCGTCGTTGCGGTCCTCCAGCTCGCCGACCTGGACCTCGTGCAGGCCGTCGAACTCGTGGGCGGGCAGCCCGGCCTGCGCGGCGATCTCGCCGGCCGTCTGCACCGCGCGCACGGCGACCGAGTGGGCGACCATCGCCGGTGGGTGCGCGAGCCCGCGGGCGAATTCCCTGGCCTGTTCGCGGCCGAGATCGGTCAGCTCCCGGCCGGGTGGGCGGGTGTCGAGCCGCCGCTCCACGTTGGACAGCGACTGCCCGTGCCGGACCAGCACCAGCCGTCCGCTCATTGGTTCACCTCCGCGTCACCGAGTCTGCCGTCGCGCAGCGCGGCCAGCCAGTGCGATGCGTCGTCGAGCTGGGGCGGCGGCGCACCGGCAGCCACTCCTGTCGGCCAGGATCCGAGATAGCGCACATCTGCACAACGCCGGTGCAGCGCTCTGAGTGCCTCGGCGACGGCGGCGTCGTCGATGTGGCCGACGAAGTCGAGGAAGAACACGTAGGTGCCCAGTCCCGTTCGGGTGGGCCGGGACTCGATGCGGGTCAGGTCGATGTCACGGACGGACAGCTCGGACATGGCCGTGACCAGCGCCCCTGGCTCGTTGGCCAGCCGCAGCACCACCGAGGTGCGGTCGGCGCCCGTGCGGGTGGGCGGCGGCGCCGGCCGGCCGGCGAGCAGGAAGCGGGTGCGCGCGTTGTTCTCGTCGACGACGCCCGAGGCGAGCGCCTCGAGCCCGAGGCGTTCGGCGGCCAGCACCGTGCTGACCCCCGCATCGGCCCGGCCCTCGGCCACGTCGTGCGCCGCGGCCGCGTTCGACTGGGCGGGCACCACCAGCGCCCCCGGCAGGTTCTCGGCCAGCCACCGCCGGACCTGCGCGGCCGCCACCGGGAAGGCGGCGACGGTCGCGACGTCACCGGTGTGGCCGGGCCGCACCACGATCGTGAACGACACGTCCAGGACGGTCTCGGCGAAGATCTGCAGCGGCGCGCCGACGGCCAGGCTGTCCAGTGTGGGCAGCACCGAGCCCTCGATCGAGTTCTCGATCGGGACGCACGCGTAGTCGGCGGTGCCTGTGCGCACGCACTCCAGGCTGGCCGGTGTGCTCTCGACGGGCACCGGGGTGACGGCGCCGGGGACGGGGATCGCGTCGGCCGCGGCCAACTGCAGCAACGCCGCCTCTGTGAAGGTTCCCTGGGGCCCCAGATAGGCGATGCTCGGCACGTCTCAACCCTATCGGGTGGCCGCGGTAACGCCGTTCCGCTGGAGGGGAGGTCTTGCGCCCTCCGTGCGGTGCTAGTTAAGTTAGGCTCACCTTATCTACCGGGAGGGCGAGCGATGACGAATGCGGCACCGACGACAGCCGAGCGGATCCGCAGCGCATGTGCGCGCGGCGGCGGCGCGATGCTGGCCGTGGAGGGTGTCGAACCCGTCGCGACGCCGATCCACCACCTGCTCGAGGACGGCTCGTTCGCGCTGACGGTGCCGGTCGACGGCATGGTCGCGGGCATGGTCGTCGGCTCGGGCAGCGCAGGCGTCCAGGCGGTGCTCGAGATGACCGACTACGCCCCGCTGCCGTTGCGTGAACCGGTGCGGTCGCTGGTGTGGATCCGCGGCCGACTGCGGGAGGTGGCGGGCGCACACGTCGCGCCGATGCTCGATCTGATCGCCACCTCCGATCCCAATCCGGCTCTGCTGCAGGTCAACTCGAGTGAGAACAACGGTGGCGACACTCGTTATGCACTGATGCGGCTGGAGATCGAGTCGGTGGTGGTGGCCGATTCCACCGGCGCCGAGGCCGTCGGCCTGAGCACCCTGCTCGAGGCCCGGCCCGACCCGTTCTGCGAGATGGAGTCGTGCTGGCTGCAGCACATGGACTCCGCGCACCGCGACGTGGTCGATCGGCTGGCCACCCGGCTGCCCACCGCGCTGCGCCGGGGCCGCGTGCGACCGCTCGGCCTGGACCGCTACGGCGTCCAGTTGCGCGTCGAGAACGAGGACGGCGACCACGACGTGCGGCTGCCCTTCGCCAAGCCGGTCGACGACGTCACCGGGCTGAGCCAGGCGATCAGGGTCCTGATGGGGTGCCCCTTCCTCAACGGACTGCGCGCGCGCCGCGTCTGACCCCACGCCGCACTAGCCTGTGGCGGTGACCGAGCCCGCCGACGCCCAGTCGCCGCAGCGGCGCGTGTTGTGCATCGAGATCGCCGTCGTGCTGGCGGTGACCTTCGGCCTGAGCGCCTACACCGCGCTGCTGAGCCTGATCGAGTCGGTGCTGCAGGGCCTGTCCGGACAGGTGATCGCACTCAATCCGAAGCGCTCGCCGTTCGACCTGATCGACCTCGGGTTCAACCTGACCCGGGTGTTCCAGCTCCTGGCGTGGGGCGCGCTCGGGTTGTACCTGTTGTGGCGCAGCGGGTTCGGGCCGTCGCGCATCGGCCTCGGCCGGCCCCGCAGGCGCGACGTGCTCGGCGGGCTCGGGCTGGCGGCGCTGATCGGCCTGCCGGGCCTGGCGCTGTATCAGGTGGCCCGACTGCTCGGCGCGAACGCCGACGTGGAACCCGCGGAGCTCTACGACACCTGGTGGCGGATCCCGGTTCTGCTGGCGGTGTCGTTCGCCAACGGCTGGGCCGAGGAGATCATCGTGGTCGGTTTCCTGCTCACCCGGCTCCGCCAGCTGCACGTCAACCCGATGGCCGCGGTGGTGATCAGCAGCCTGCTGCGCGGCGCCTATCACCTGTACCAGGGCTTCGGTGCCGGGCTGGGCAATGTGGCGATGGGCCTGGTGTTCGGCTACGTCTACCAGCGAACCGGTCGGCTGTGGCCCCTGGTCGTGGCGCACGCCCTGATCGACGCCGTCGCCTTCGTCGGCTACGCCCTGCTGGCCGGCCGACTCGGCTGGCTGGCGTAGCCCGTCGCCGGGGTCCGCGGACGCCCGGCACGTACATTTCTGCTGTGGACGACAACCGGCCGACACCACGGCAGCCGCCACGGGAGCCGCCGGAGATGATCCGCCGCGACCCGGCGCACCGGCCGCCGCCGGTGTGGCCGCCGCGCCCGCCCACTCCCCCGCGCCGGCTGCCACCGCCGCCCGCGTCGCCCGTCCGCCGCCCCGGCCCGCCACCCGCAGGCTCGTGCCGCTCCGCGTCGCTCTCACCGGCTGCATGCGCCGGCTCT
>NZ_JACKSJ010000040.1 GCF_025821665.1 [Mycobacterium] manitobense | reverse complement strand
ATATGCCCCAGGACTGCGTGCGCCTGCGACCAGTAGGCCTCGTTGAGGCGCACGATGGCCGCGCCCAGCAGCGTCACCTTGTCCGGGAAGTGCCGGTACAGCCAACCCCGGGACACCCCGGCCGTCTCGGCCACCTCGGAGACGGTGGTGGCGCGGATGCCCTTGGCGTGCAGGCACACCTCGGCCGCATCGATCAGGCGGTCGCGGACGGTGGCCGTGCGGGTCGGCACAGGATGGCTCCTCGGCTTGAGAACTCGGTGAGTTGCATTCTGCCAACAAGTCGCGCCGGGGCGGGGGACGGGCCGCCGCCGATGGTAGACAGTATCGAGGATCTGTTCACTGACGGAGGTGCCGCGGGAATGCCGGACACACTGCAACAACTGCTGCGCACCCGGGCGGACGGCGACACCCCGGCGGTCAAATTCGGCGACGACGTCTGGACGTGGCGCGAACACATCGCCGACGCCCGCCGCCAGGCCGCCGCACTC
>NZ_JACKSJ010000039.1 GCF_025821665.1 [Mycobacterium] manitobense | reverse complement strand
CGGCCAGCGCAGCCCGCGCACCGGTCGGCGGCGGCCGATCACCATGTCGGCCCCGCGGTCCAGCGCGGCGACCAGAGCGGGCAGTTCCCGCGGGTCCAGCGAGCCGTCGGCGTCCAGCACCGCGACCACCGGGGTGCCCGCGGCCACCACCCCGGCGTGCACGGCGGCTCCATAACCGGGTCGCGCCTCGGCGACCACGTCGGCCCCGTGGCTGCGCGCGACGTCGGCGGTCCCGTCGGTGCAGTTGTTGTCGACGACGAGGGCCCGGTATCCGGACGGCAGCGCCGAGAGCACGCCGGGCAGCGACGCCGCCTCGTTCAGGCACGGCAGCACTACGGTCACCGGACAGTCGGGCATGCCATCGACAGTAGCCAGACCCCACCGCCGGCAAACGGCCCATCGGTGACGAATCGATGACATCAGCGCAGGTAGCGGCCATGAACGGCTAACCTCGGAGAGATGACGCGCGTACTGATCGCCGACGACGACAACGTCGTGCGCGACGTCGTGCGCCGGTACCTGGAGCGGGACGGCCTCGACGTCTCGATCGCCCACGACGGAAACGAGGCGCTCCGGCTCCTCGGCACGCAGCGCATCGACGTCGCGGTGCTCGACGTGATGATGCCCGGCCCGGACGGTCTCACGTTGTGCCGCACGCTGCGTCAGCGCGGCGACTACACGGTGCCGGTGATCCTGCTGACCGCCCTCGGTGAGGAGGACGACCGCATCGCCGGACTCGAGGCGGGCGCCGACGACTACCTCACCAAACCGTTCAGCCCACGGGAACTCGCATTGCGCGTGCGGTCTGTATTGCGGCGCGCCCCAGCGCCGGTGGGCGCGGCTCCCGTCGACCTTGCGGTGGGCGACCTCACCGTGTCGGCCGCGTCCCGCTCTGTCACAGTCAGCGGGATCCCGGTGAGCCTGACCAACCGCGAGTTCGACCTGCTGCTGTTCTTCATCACCCACACCGACACGGTGTTCACCCGCGAGGAACTGCTGAAGCAGGTGTGGCACTGGGACTTCGGCGATCTCTCCACGGTCACCGTCCACGTCAAACGGCTGCGCTCCAAGCTCGGCGATCAGCATCGCGTGCAGACCGTCTGGGGCCGCGGCTACCTGTGGAGCAGCGGCGAACAGAGCGCCGATGCCGGCGCCTGACCTCTGGGAGATCGCCGGATGGGCGCTGGCCTGTTCCCTGCCCGTCGTGCTGGTCGGCGCCCTGGTCATCCGGCTGGCGCGGTCGTGGTCGCTGGCCGCCAGCATGGTGGCGCTCGTGCTGCTGCCGACCGTCGCGACGTTCACCGGCGTCATGGGAGCCAGCGGTCTGATGGACTCACCGTCCTACGAGCGCACGATCGTGGTGCTGGTGATCGTGTCGATCGTGACCATTCCCGCCGCCGTGATGCTGGCCCGCTATCAGGCGCGTCGCACCGTGTGGGAGCAGGAGATCCGCGAGTCCGAGCGGGCCGCCGAACATTCCCGGCGTCGGCTCGTCGCCTTCGTCAGCCATGACCTGCGCACCCCGCTGGCCGGTATCCGGGCGGTGGCGGAGGCCATCGCCGACGGCCTGGTCGACGAGGACGAGATCCGGGCGCACGCGAAGGTGATCGAACAGGAGTCGATCCGGCTCTCCGAGATGGTCGACGACCTGTTCGAGATGTCGAAGATCAACGCAGGCGCCGTGCAGCCCGCTCTCGACCGGGTGGCGCTCGACGAGGTGATCGACGACGTGCTGGCCGCACACCGGATCGCCGCCGAGCGCGCAGGCGTCCAGCTGCAAGCCGAGCTGCCCGAACAGCCGGTGCGGGTGCTGGGCAGCGACCGCGCACTGGTCCGTGTGTTGTCGAACCTGGTGGCCAACGCGATCGCGCACACCCCGGCGGGTGGCCGCGTGCACCTGGCGCTGGGCGCCGACGAGAACGGCGCATGGGCCCGCGTCGACGACACCGGCGTCGGCATCGACGAGGCCGACCTGCCGCGGGTGTTCGACGTCGCCTACCGCGGCTCCAACGACCGGGTGCCGCGCGCCGACTCGTCGCTGCCCAGCGGGTCCGGCCTCGGCCTCGCCATCGCCGCGGGCCTCGTTCAGGCCCACCGCGGCACGCTCTCGGCACGCAACCTCGACACCGGGGCGCGCTTCGAGGTGCGGCTCCCGCTCGCCGAGTAGGTCAATCAGGCAGGGTGCCGCTGAGCCGTTCGGCCGCCGCCAGGTAGTCCTCGATGAACTCGCGCACCACTTCGCGGGCCGGCTTGACCTTGTTCATCAGGCCGACGCCCTGGCCCACGAAGTACGTCGACAACGCCTGTGCGCCCGAATGTCCCTGTGAGGCAAGGCCGTCGATGCGCCGCAGCACCGGCTCGACGAGCATCGACTGCAGCGGCAACGGCAGCGGCCGGGCACCGCCGTCGTGCGGCAGCCACGCGTCGGTCCAATCGGAGACCAGCTGGCGCGACGGCTTTCCGGTGCGGCCCGCCGACCGGACGGTGTCGCGCGACGACGCGGCCAGCATCTTCTGCTGCGTGTGCGGCGCGGTCTCGGCCTCCTCGGTGGTCAGCCACACAGAACCGGTCCACGCGCCGTCGGCGCCCATCGCGACCGCGGCGGCCATCTGCCTGCCCGTCACGATGCCGCCCGCGGCCAGCACCGGCACCCGCTTGCCCGTCGCCTCGACGGCTTCGAGCACCTCGGGCACCAGCACGAGCGTCGAGACCTCGCCGCAGTGCCCGCCCGCCTCGGTGCCCTGCGCGATGATCAGGTCGACGCCGGCATTCACCTGCTTCACGGCGTGCTCACGGGCGCCGACCAGCGCCGCGACCGGGATGCCGCGCTCCCCCGCCGCCTCGATCATGTAGTCGGGCGGCACCCCGAGCGCATTGGCGACGAGCTTGATCGGATGGCTCATCGCGACGTCGAGCAGGTCGCGGCCGGTGTCGCCGGACAGCGACGAGCCGCCCAGGCGTGGCCGCTCCTCCGGTTCGATGTCGTGCTCGGCGAGCAGCTTCGCGACGAAGTCCTTCGTCTCGGCGGGGATCCGGTCGGCGAGCTGGCCGGTCGACAGGTTCTCGCCCTTGCCCTCGAATTTCGCGGGCACGATGATGTCGGCGCCGTAGGGCCTGCCCCCGACGTGGTCGTCGATCCAGCTGAGTTCCTGGTCGAGCTGTTCGGGCGTGTAGGCGGTGGCGCCCAGCACGCCGAAGCCGCCGGCGTTGGTGACCGCGGCGACGACATCGCGGCAGTGGCTGAACGCGAACAACGGGAAGTCGATGCCGAACTGTGCACAGATGGCGAGTTTCACACCGGCCAGTATCGACCCCCCGGTTGCGCCGAACGTGCGGTGGTTGCGATTTTCGGGCCGCATTCTCGCAGTGGGCGCACGTTCGGCGATTTCCACGGCCGCCGGTATGAGCCCCGAATCACTTGTGCCACTTTCGTTTCTGACGTCACATCACGGCCAAATGTGTCGGACCCTCGCACTAGTGTTCGAAGCATGGACAGGGAGCAGGTGTCGGCGGCGTTGCAGGCGTGGGATGCCGCGCGTGCCAACCTGGCCGCCCTGCCTCTCGACGCCTTGAGCGCCACGGAGTTGCTGGCGGTGTACGAGCGTCGGCAGTACTCCCATCGACACGACGCGGCCTTCGATCACACGGTCCTGGCTCATCTGCGGGAACGCTTCGAGCCCGACGCGTTTGGCAACACCAGCCTGAAAGAAGTTCTGGCCCAACGGTTGCACCTCGACACCGCCGACGCGAAGAGACGCCTCGACGCCGCCGAGGTGCTCGGCCCGCGGTGGTCGTTCACCGGCGAACCGAAGGCCCCTCTGTGGGTGCACACCGCTGCGGCGTTGGCCGCCGGGGCGATCGACCCGGCCCACGTCGAGGTGATCGGAAAGTTCTTCCGCAAATTGCCCGGCTGGGTGGACGACGCTGCCCGTGCCGGGGCCGACCGCGACCTCGCGAAGTGGGCCAAGAGCATGTGCCCGGAGGACCTCGAGAAGCTCGCCGATCACCTGGTCGAGGTCATCGATCCCGACGGCACCGAACCCGACCACGACGAGCAACAGGCCAAACGCAGCTTCAGGATGGGCAAGCAACGCAGCAACGGAATGACCCCGATCCGCGGCGAACTCGATCCCGAGACCGCCGCCCTGCTCGACGTCGTGCTGGCCAGAGACGGCGCCCCTGGGCAGAACCTGCCCGAGGACCCGGGTGCGGCCGAGGTCATCGAATGCGACATCACCGGCAGCCCCGATCCCCGCACGCGGCAACAACGCCACCACGATGCGCTCAAATCCGCGATGCGGCACGCCGTGGCCGCCGGGGGTCAGGTCAACGGGTTACCGGCCACCATCGTGGCCACCACCACCGTCAACGACCTCGAATCCGGGGCCGGATACGCAGACACCGCCGGCGGCACCAAACTGCCGATCCGAGACCTCATTCGGCTGGCCGGCCGATCACGGCACTACCTGGCGGTGTTCGACGACCACACCGGAGAGGTGCTGCACCTTGGTCGCGCCAGACGCTGCGCCACCACCGCGCAACGGCTGGCGCTGTTCGCCCGCGACAAGGGCTGCACCCGCCCCGGATGCACCCGCAACGCCTTCGACTGCCAGGTCCACCACGCCGAACAGGACTGGAAACGCGGCGGACTGACAAACACCACCGACATGACGCTGGCCTGCCCACCCGACAACAACCTCATCGAACAGACCCAATGGACCACCCGCCGCAAGGCCGGCCGTACCGAATGGATCCCACCCGCAGCACTCGACACCGGACAAACCCGCATCAACAACTACCACCATCCGCAGCGCTACCTCACCGAACGCGACGACGACGCCGAACCCGCTTAGCGCTCGAGCACCGGCGTCGAGGCCAGGAACTG
Source organism: [Mycobacterium] manitobense (assembly GCF_025821665.1). Lineage (GTDB taxonomy): Bacteria > Actinomycetota > Actinomycetes > Mycobacteriales > Mycobacteriaceae > Mycobacterium > Mycobacterium arseniciresistens. Next base: position 8,235 of record NZ_JACKSJ010000039.1, on the reverse strand, counting down.
CTCGATCGCGACCGTCATCACCGCGCCGTCGACCAGCGGCGGGTCGTTGTGTCCCGCACCGGGCACGGTGACGTAGCGCTTGGGCTCCGGCGCGGCGTCGAACAGCCGTCGGCTCATCGTCTCGGGCACGACGTCGTCGCGGTCACCGGCGAGCACCAGCAGCGGCGCCCGCAGCGAGCCGATCCGGTCGATCGACGGGTAGGAGTCGATCAGCAACCGCCGCACCGGGAGCCACGGATAGTGCACCGCGCCGGCGTCGGCCAGCGATGTGAACGGCGACCGCAGGATCAGCGCCGCCGGTGGAACGTCGACGGCGAGACCGAGAGCGCGTGCGGCGCCCAGGGATTCGCCGTAGTAGGCGATGCGCGACGGGTCGACCTCCGGCCGGGCCGCCAGCCAGTCGAGCGCGGCCCGGGCGTCGGCGGACAGGCCGTCCTCCGTCGGCCGTCCCGGGTTGCCGCCGTAGCCGCGGTAGTCGAACAGCAGCACCGCGACACCCATCCGGTGCAGCGCGAGCGCGAGGGCGGCGCGGCCGGACCGGTCACCGCCGTTGCCGTTGCACACCAGCACCGCGGGACCGGCGACGCGGCCGGGAAAATACCAGGCACCCAACGCCTTTCCGTCGGCCGTGGCCAACTCCACATCGCGACCGTCGGGCATCACCAGCGAGGCAGACGGCACCGGAACCGGCGCCGGGAAGTAGATCAGCCGGCGCTGCTGCGACCAGGCGAGCGCCGAGAGTCCCGACACCACCAGGGTGACGACCAGCACCCAGCGCATCTCAGTCCCGCAGCGGGGCGAACGCGAACTCGCGCAACCCGTCGCGCGGGTCGACCGCGGCCCGGAAGCCCAGCACCTCGGCGGCCCTGGCCGGATCGGCGACGATGTGGCGGACGTCGCCGCTGCGGTACTGCCCGGTGACCACCGGCGGCGGCGCGCCGCGGGCCTCGCACAGTTCCGCGGCCACCTCGCGGATCGAGATCGGCCTGCCCGAGCAGACGTTGAACGCCGCGAAGCCCGGATCTGCGCCCTCGACGGCGGCGAGGTTGGCGGCAGCGATGTCGTCGACGTGGATGAAGTCACGCATCTGACCGCCGTCCTCGAAAACGCGTGGCACGTCGCCCGATTCGAGTCCAGAGCGGAAGATCGCCGCCACCCCCGAATACGGTGTGTCGCGCGGCATGTGCGGGCCGTAGACGTTGTGGTAGCGCAGCGCCACCACCGCGCCGCCCGTCGATTCCGCCCACGCCAGCGCGTAGTGCTCCTGCGCGGTCTTGCTGGCGGCGTAGAGGCTGCGCGGCCGCAGCGGCGCGTCCTCCCCGACCAGGCGCCACTGCAACTCCTCGCCGCCCACCGGGCAGCGGTGCTCGAACACCCCGGCGTCCAGGTCGGTGCGGCTGCGCGGCACCGGGTCGACCGGTCCGTGCTCCGGACAGTCGAAGCGGCCCTGCCCGTAGACCACCATCGACGACGCCAGCACGAGCCGCCGGCAGTCCGCGGCGAACATCTCGGCCAGCAGCACAGTCGTGCCGTAATCGTTGTGGCTGCCGTAGGAGGGTGCGTCCGCGGCGTTCACCCCGGCGCCGACCACGGCGGCCTGATGACACACCACGTCCACCCCGCGCAGCAGCGGGGCCAGCGCGGCGGAGTCACGGATGTCGAGCACCTGGCAGTCGCCCGGCGGCCTGGCACCGGGGCCGTGGGCGGCCGGCAGCATGACGTCGACGGCGATCACGTCGTGGCCGGCGTCGCGCAGCGTGGTGGCCACCCGGGTGCCGATGAAGCCGGCGGCGCCGGTCAGCAACACCCTCACGGCAGTTCGATCGGCAGGGTGACGCCTTCGTGCGGCAGGCAGTGGGTGCAGGTGCGCTCCGAGCTGACCTGATCGATCGCCTCGTGCACGAGCTTCTTGAACGGCACCAGGTTCCGCTCGAACTCCGCGAACACGTCGACGGCCTTGACGCCCGCTCCGGTCTCGATGCCTGCGTCCAGATCGGTCACCAAAGCAATTGCCGCATAACACATTTCGAGTTCACGTGCCAGCACCGCCTCGGGGTAGCCGGTCATGTTGACGAGCGTGAAGCCCTGACCGGCGAACCACCTACTCTCGGCCCTGGTGGAGAACCGTGGCCCCTGCACCACCACCATGGTGCCGCCGTCGACGACGCCGGGCAGGTCCTTGGCCGCCGCGCGCAGCTCCGGGCAGTACGGGTCGGCGAACTCGACGTGGATGCCGCCGGAGTCGAAGTAGGTGTCGGCGCGTCCGCTGGTGCGGTCGACGAGCTGGTCGGGCACCACCATCGCGCCGGGGCCCAGCTCGGGTGTCAGGCTGCCGACCGCGCAGGGACCGAAGATGCGCCGCACGCCGAGTGCCCGCAGCGCCCACATGTTGGCCCGGTACGGCACGGTGTGCGGCGAGAACTCGTGATTCACGCCGTGCCGCGGCAGGAACGCGACCTCGTGATCGCCGACCGTGCCGACCGTGATCGGCGCGCTCGGTTCGCCGTAGGGGGTGTCGAGGCTGATGCTGCGCGCATCGGCGCCGAAGAACGAGTAGAAGCCGCTGCCACCGATCACTCCGAGCATCCGCCCATTGTCCGTCATGTCCGCGCCGCCCCGATGGGCGCTAACCCCGGTAGGCGAGGACCGGCGGAAGCGGGCGGATGCCGCCGCCACTGTTGCGGGCCGCGAAACCGGCGTCCGCGTCGTCGGCGGTCGCGCCGGAGTTGACGGTCAGTGTGCCGACGCGCCGGAACCGGCTCAGCACACCGCACATCAGGAACGTCAGCTGTCCCGGCGCCTCGCCGTCCATCCGGGCGCCGAACAGCACCGGCGACAGTCCCGCGAGGTACAGCCACAGCGACGAGTACAGCCGGTCCCCGGCTCGGGCGGCCGGCAGCGTGGCGTGGTGGAACGGCACGCCGTCCATCGACGATGCGAGCAGGAAGTCCTGATCGCGGCCGGGACCGTAGACGTCGGGCAGCTTGATGCAGATGGTGCGGATCGCCTCGTCGTCGCTCTGTGGCGCGATCCGCACCAGCGCGTCGGCACGCAGGCCGGGCCGCAGCAGTTCGGTGCCGCCAGGCAGCTTCGCGTCGTCGTCGAAGCTCAGCTGCGCCTGGTGGACGGGGGCGTCGGCGTCGAACAGACCGCCGTATCCACCGGCGACGGCCGAGACGGTGTTGCCGATGACTGTCGCTGCGGTGCCGCCGATGCTCACCACCGCTCCATAGCCCGTGGCGCGTCGCGTGAAACACTGACCGGCGTGGCCAGCATCGCGCAGTGGATCGAGGGCGCCCGTCCGCGCACCCTGCCCAACGCGATCTCGCCGGTCATCGCCGGGACCGGCGCGGCCGCCTGGCTGGACGCCGCGGTGTGGTGGAAGGCGCTGCTGGCACTGCTGGTCGCGGTGGCGCTGATCATCGGCGTCAACTACGCCAACGACTACTCCGACGGCATCCGCGGCACCGACGACGTGCGCGCCGGGCCGCTACGGCTGGTCGGCGCGAAGCTGGCATCGCCGCGAGCGGTGCTGACCGCGGCGGTGGTCAGCCTCGCCATCGGCGCGGCCGCCGGGCTGGCGCTCGCCGTGGTGAGCGCGTGGTGGCTGATCGCGGTCGGCGCGGTGTGCATCGCCGGGGCATGGCTCTACACCGGTGGCCGCAAGCCGTACGGCTACCTCGGCCTCGGCGAGGTCGCGGTGTTCGTGTTCTTCGGACTGGTCGCGGTGCTCGGCACGCAGTACACCCAGGCGCTGCGCATCGACTGGGTCGGTGTCGCGCTCGCGGTGGCGATGGGCTCGCTGTCGTCGGCGGTGCTGGTCGCCAACAACCTACGCGACATCCCGACCGACTCTGAGTCCGGCAAGATCACGCTCGCGGTGCGACTGGGCGATGCGCGCACCCGCGTGCTGTACCAGGCGCTCGTCGCGGTCGCACTGCTGATCCCGCTGGCGTTGATCGCCGCGACGCCGTGGTGCGCCGTCGGCCTGCTGGCGGCCCCGCTCGCACTGCGCGCCGCACGGCCGGTGCGCGGCGGGCAGCACGGCAGAGAACTGATCCCCGTGCTGCGCGACACCGGGCTGACCATGCTGGTGTGGGCGCTGACCGTGGCCGCCGCGCTGACCTTCGCGCCGTAGCCGCGACTCAGCCGCCCGCGGGCACCGGGTACCGGTCGTTGATGTCGGCGTTGCTCGCCTTCCGGGCGCAGTGGGCACAGCAGAAGATGCCCTCGTCGGCCTCCACACCGTGGCCCAGGATGCGGCACCCGCAGTGCGCACACTCGGGCGCCACCTGCACCGCGGCGCACTCGATGCTGTCGAACGTCGCGGTCCGGCCGTCGGGCCAGCTGACCTGGAACGCCTTGTCGTAGTCGTTTCCGCAGGTGTCGCAGACTGCCATCGCTGATACTCCTTCGTCGGGCGTTGTCGATCGGCGTTCCTAGGGGTGCCCGGTCGATGGCAGCCAGAAACCGGTGCGCGGGGCAAGATGATGCATCGGGTGCGTTCCTGTGCGCCAAGGAGAGGACTGCGATGGAGTCGCTGCGGGTGGTGGTGGCCGACGACGACGTGCTGCTGCGCGAGGGACTGGCCAGCCTGCTCGACCGGTCGGGGTTCGACGTCGTGGGCCGCGCCGGGGACGCCGGTGAACTGCTCACGATGGTGCGGGAGTGCCGCCCGGCGCTCGTCGTGGTCGACATCCGGATGCCACCCACCCACACCACCGAGGGCCTCGACGCCGCCCGGGTGATCCGCGAGGAGTGGCCCGACATCGGCATCCTGGTGCTGTCCGCACACGTCGAGGTGGAGCACGCCACCGAACTGCTCGCCGGCGGCCACGCGATCGGATACCTGCTGAAGACCCGGATCACCGACGTCGACGACTTCGTCGACACCCTGCAGCGGGTGGCCAGGGGCGCGTCGGTGGTGGATCCAGCTCTGGTGCAGGAACTCGTCTCCGCGCGCAGGCGCGACGATCCACTGGCCGCCCTGAGCGCCCGCGAGCGTGAGGTGCTGGTGCTGATGGCCGAGGGCCGCTCCAACTCCGGCATCGCGGGGCAACTGTGGGTGACCGAAGGCACCGTCGAGAAGCACGTCCGCGCCATCCTCACGAAGCTGAATCTGCAGGAGACCCCCGAAGATCACCGCCGCGTCCGTGCGGTGATCACCTACCTTGAGGCCCGCTGAGGCCGGCCACCCCGGCCAGCACGTCGCGGATCGCGTCGGCCGACAACGCCATCTTCGACACGAACCCGGCCGCCGGGCTGGCGGCGATCAGCTCCGCGAGGTCCTGCTCGGCGAACGTGGAGATCAGGATCACCGCCGGGCGGTGTTTGGCGTCGGCGCCGCATATCCGCTCGGCGACGTCGAAGCCACTCTCACCGCCGAGGTCGATGTCGACAAGGGCGAGGTCGGGCCGCAACTCGCCGCACAGCCGCTGTGCCTCGTCGCCGTCGGCGGCCGACGCGACGACGGTGATCCCGCCGCGCTCGAGCATCGAACGGGCGGCAGCGCGGAAGTCAGCGCTGTCGTCGACGATCAGGCAGCGCACCGCACACCCCCCTCGAACTCCTCATGACGTCAGCGTCGCAGAGCGCGCCTGCAGGCGCATTACCGCTAGCCGGAAAGGTCAAACAGCCAGCGCGTCGAGCAGCCGGTCGAGATCGTCGTCGGTGTTGTAGAGGTGGAAGCCGACCCGCACCGCGCCCGCGCGCACCGACGCCCGGATGCCCGCGTGCCGCAGCCGGTCGGTGGCCGACGTCGCCGGGCCGGACACCGGGATGGACACTATCGCCGAGTCCGACGCCGGCAGACCGAGTTCGGTGCGCAGCTTGGTGGCCAGACCGACGGTGTGCGCCTCGACGGCGACCGGGTCGAGGGATGCCAGCCACGGCAGTGTGAGCCCCGACCCGAGGACTCCGAACCATGCGGGCGAGGTGTCGAAGCGCCGTGCGTCGTCGGCCAGCCGGAGCGGCAACCCGTAGATCGACTGCCACGGCTGAGTGCCGGCGTACCAGTTCGCGGCGTGCGGGGTCATCATCCGAGCGATCCTGTCGCTCAACGACATCCACGCCGTCCCGCGCGGCGCCAGCAGCCACTTGTACACCGATGCGACGGTGACGTCGGCCCAGCCGAGGTCGAGACGCTTCCAGCCGGCGGCCTGGGTGACGTCGACGACGGTGAGCGTCGCGGCGCCGGCGACCGACGTCCGCAGTGCGTCGGCGTCGAGCACGGCGCCGTCTGCGGACTGCACGAGGCTGACGGTCACCACGTCGAATTCGGCGGCGCGGGCCAGCAGGTCGGGTTGTGACAATTCGGTGACGGTGACACCTCGCCCGGCCTGCGCGGCGAACGGGAATGTGGTGCTGGTGAACTCACCGGCCAGCGTGGCGACGGCGGCGCCGTCGGGGATCGCGGCGGCCACCAGTCCCAGTGCCGCGGACGCCGACCCGGCCATGGCCACCGACTCGACCGGCACCCCGGCCAGGGTCGCGTATGCGGCCCGCCCGGCGGTCACCGGTTCGTCGAAGGTGACCGGCTCCATCGTCCCGGTCTGCCACTGCCGCAGGCAGGAGTCGAGCGCGTCGGCCAGGAACCGTGGCGGCAGCCCATAGGTCGGGGAGTTGAGAAACCCTTCGGCGCCGAGGAATTCGGCTCCGAACGCCTCGCGGTATGTCACGACGGAGCGGCGGTGTCGTCGTCACCCCGTAGCCGGGACTGCAACTGCTCGCGGTCGCGGCGGCGGCGTTCGTCGACCACCGCGATGCTCGCGGTGGCACGCCTGCGCAGCGGCGCCAACAACCAGATGCCCAGCGGCAGAGCGATCACGATCGCGAAGAGGATCGCCACCACGATCGGGAACTGCTCGATCCCCAGCAGCCGGCCGGTGAGGAAGATGGCCGCGGCGAGCGCCGCCACCAGCACCAGGCGCGCCACCGTGTAGAGCGCCACGTCGACCATGAGGCGTGCTGTGGGCCGGTCATCTGACACGGTCACGAGCCTACCGACGGCGCGTATATTCGGTAACAGGAGGTTTTGGTGGCGTATCTGATCCTGTTGCTCGTCCTGGCAGGCCTGGTCTACGTCGGCTGGCGGCTCACCCGGGCGAACGCGAGCCGGCCCCGTCCGCGTGTGATCGGGCCGGACGACGACCCGGATTTCCTGCGGCGGCTCCGGGACGGCGACAACCCCCGTCCGTAGCGGTCAGGCCGGGTTGCCGGTGCGCGATGCGCCGGGGAACCCGTCGGCCACCACCGCCGCCAATTCGATCAGCGCCTCCCGCGTCGCGGGCCTGAGCCGGTCCAGGCTGATCTCCGCGCCCTCTTCCAGATGCGGGTCGAACGGCACCAGCCGCACCGCGCGGCAGCGCCTGCCGAAGTGGTCGACCACCTTCTGCATGTCAACCTTGCCCGAACGCGGCCGCACCGCGTTGACGACGGCGATCGAATTCTTCACCAGGTCCTCGTGGCCGTGGGCGTCGAGCCAGTCCAGGGTGGCCGACGCGCTGCGGGCGCCGTCGACCGAACCCGAACTGATGACGACCAGCACGTCGGCCTTCGACAGCACGGCCGACATCGCCGAATGCATCAGGCCGGTGCCGCAGTCGGTGAGCACCAGGCTGTAGAACCGCTCGAGCACCTCCAGCGTGCGGGAGTAGTCGTCGGAACTGAACGCCTCCGACACGGCCGGATCGCTCTCGGAGGCCAGCACCTCCAGCCGGCTCGGGCCCTGCGAGGTGTAGGCGCGCACGTCGCTGTAGCGCTCGATGCCTTCGGCGTCACGCAGCAGATGGCGCACGGTTGCCGGGGTCTCCAGCGGCACCTTCTCGCTCAGCGTGCCGCGGTCGGGGTTGGCGTCGACCGCCACCACCCGGTCCCCGCGGATGGAGGCGAACGTCGCGCCGAGGGTGGCCGTGATGGTCGTCTTGCCGACGCCGCCCTTGAGCGACAGCAGCGCGATGCGATAGCACCCGTGCAGCGGCTGCCTGACCTGTGCGAGCAGGCTGTCACGGTGGTTGGCTTTCGGGCCCTCCCCCAGGTTGATCAGCTTGAACGAGGCCAGGTAGAGCCACTTACGCCAGCCGTGCGACGGCGCCGGTTTCGGCCTGCCGAGCAGCGCGACGGCCGAGAGGTCCATGTGCGGTTGGGGCTGCGGCGCGTCGGCGGACAGCGGCGGAAGGGGCGCGGCGGCGGGCACCGGCGGCAGGGGCGGCGGAACGACCACGGGCGGGACGGGGG
>NZ_JACKSJ010000038.1 GCF_025821665.1 [Mycobacterium] manitobense | reverse complement strand
ATGATGTTGCCGACACCCTGGCGGGCCCGCAGTTTCGCGGCCTCCTCGGGCGCCAACTCGTCCCATTCCGGTTGCCATACGTTCACCGCGACCGGACCGTAGGTCTCGGTGAGACCGTAGAGATGGGTGACGTCGAAGCCGAGCGGGGTCAACCTGGCCAGCAGCGCCGGTGAGGGCGGGGGACCGCCGGTGTCCACATGCACGGGGTGCGGCAGCGGTTGCGCGGCCGGATGCTCCGCGATCATGGTGAGCACGGTCGGGGCGGCGCTGAAATGGGTGACGGCGCCGCCATGCAGCGCCGTCCAGATGTCGCCGGCGTCGATCTTGCGCAGGCAGACGTGGG
>NZ_JACKSJ010000037.1 GCF_025821665.1 [Mycobacterium] manitobense | reverse complement strand
CGTCACCGCGGGCACCCGCCAGGACCGCACGCCCGGCGCACACGCCGCCGCCAGCGCGACCGTCGCGGCCAGCATCAGACCGGTCGGTGTCAGGCCCGCCAGCGCCAGCCAGAACGCCAGCGGCCACCACCAGCCCGCACCCTCGCGCCGGCGCAGCACCGCCGCCGCGACCCACGGCAGGCAGCCGTATCCGACCAGCAGGCTCCAGTGACCCTGCAGCAGGCGTTCGGCGACGTACGGGTTCCAGATCGTCAGCGTGGTCGCCACGGCCTGGCCGGCGCGCCCGGCATCGGGCAGCACCGCCGCCGTTAACCGCGCCGCACCCCAGCCCGCCAGCCACAGGCCGGCCACCAGCAGCGCCTTGACCACGACGCCGCCGTCGACGACATGGGAGCCGAGCGCCACCGCGAAGTCCTGGGGCAGCGCCCGGGGTGCGGCGTCGGACAGTCCGAGGGCGGCGTCGGTGAGGTGCGACCGTGGAGTGGAGACCGCGTCGCGCAGCAGCAGGTATCCCGGCGCCAGCAGCGGCCCGGTCACCACCAGCGCGAGTGCCAGCGCGTACGCCGGCAGCACGAGCGCCCCGATCAGACCGGTCTGTCGGGCGGCAGGTCGGTCGGCCGTTGCGCCGGGAGTTTCTCGGTCTTGGCCTCGGCGCCGGGCACCTGGATGCCCATGGTGTCGAAGAAGCCGTGATCGGCCTCGTCGAGTCCGGGGTCGATCAGCGCCGACTCGGCGCGGATGCTGAACGAACCGAGCAGTGCGCCGCCGACCAGGGCGAGAAGCCCCACCGCAGTGAACGTGATCGGCAGGATGCGGCCCCACAGCGACACCCGGTCGCGCTCGCTTCGTGCCGCGGCGACCTGCGTCTCGACGGTCTCCTCGGTGGACGCCACCTTGTAGTCGACGAAGGTGACCTCGGGCTCGAGGGCCTGCCGCGCGTAGTAGTGGTAGCTGTGCTCCTCGTTCTTGACGATGGAGCCCGACACCGGATCCACCCACAGCGTGCGCTGCGCCGCGTAGTAGCGGCTCATCGTGATCGGCTCTTCGGGGTCGCCGGGAACGCCCCACAGAGCGGCCCGCGCGGTGACCTGGCTGTCGGCGTCGTCCTCGTAGAGCGACGAGTACTTCACCGGCTCGACCAGCTTGCCCTCGTCGTCGTAGCCGACGTTCTGGGTGAACTTGTAGGTGGTGAGCCCGTTGACGTCCTCTTCGCCGTCGTAGTTGGCGTCGTAGGCCTTCTGCGCGATCGGATCGAACAGCGGGTAGGTCTTCTTCTCGGTGTCGAACGGGAAGCGGTAGGTCAGCCCCTCGTGCGGCAGCGCGATGCTGGTCGGCGGCTGGTCGTCGTCGATGCCACGGGGCTTCTGCACCGCACCACCCGGATTGCTCTCGCTGGAGACGGCCATCGCCGAGGACCGGTCGAGGGTCACGGTGTCCACCATCGCCAGCAGCAGTCCGTTGTCCTGCTGTTGATCGGTGCGCCGCAGCGTCGAGCCGACCTGAAGGGTCACCACGTCTGCGTTGGACGGGGCCTCGACGCTGACCTGCTGCTGCAGGCTCAACGGCACGTCGCGGTCGACCACGAAACGTTCACCGAGCAGCGATGCCGGATCGAAGGCGGTGCCCGACCCGTCGCTGACCAGAGTGGCGTCGATGTCCAACGGGACCTTCGCCACCTTGCTCTTGGTGTAGGTCGACAGCAACAGGGCGGCGATCAGAAGGGCAGCTCCGAGCCCCATGAGTCCGCAAGCCGCAATACGCAGCGCCACTGCGCGGTTCAAACCGTGCCTCCTTCGGCTTGGACTCCGGCCGGATGGCCTGAGGTCGCGGCAAAACCCGTCTGACCCTAACAGCAGACAATAAGGCGGGTACTTACTACGAGGTTGCGGCCCGCGGGCCGCTCGGGGGGGGTGTGGAGGTACTACCCGTTCGCCGGCCCGGCACACTGGTCGCCGTGGCCACCGCGACCGGATCGGGAGGGCAGCGCGACTTCCTGCCTGCCGTCGAAGGCATGCGCGCCTGCGCGGCCATCGGCGTCGTCGTCACCCACGTGGCGTTCCAGACCGGGCACACCGGCGGTGCGGACGGCCGTCTGCTCGGCCGCTTCGACCTCGCGGTGGCGGTGTTCTTCGCGCTGTCGGGGTTCCTGCTGTGGCGCGGGCACGCCGCGGCCGCAAGGGGCCTGCGCCCGGTCCCGCCGACCGGCCACTACCTGCGGTCGCGGGTCGTCCGCATCATGCCGGGCTACCTGGTCGCGGTCGTCGTCATCCTCACCCTGCTGCCCGACGCCAGGGCCGACCTCACGGTGTGGCTGGCCAACCTGACGCTGACGCAGATCTACGTGCCGCTGACCCTGACCGCCGGGCTGACCCAGATGTGGAGCCTGTCGGTGGAGGTGAGCTTCTACCTGGTGCTGCCGCTGCTCGCGCTGCTGGCGCGGCGGGTGCCGGTGCGGGCACGCATCCCGGTGATCGTGGCGGCGGCGCTCGCCAGCCTGGGCTGGGCGCTGATCCCGATCAGCACCCCCCTCGGCGTCAACTCGCTGAACTGGCCGCCGGCGTTCTTCTCCTGGTTCGCCGCCGGGATGCTGCTCGCGGAGCTGACGGTGTCCCCGGTGTCCTGGCCGCACCGGCTGGCACGCAGGCGGATCCTGATGGCCGTCGTCGCGGTGGCGGCCTACCTCGTCGCGGCGTCGCCGGTCGCGGGCCCCGAGGGGCTGACCCCGGGCACCACCGACCAGTTCATGGTGAAGACGGCGATGGGCGCGGTGCTGGCCGCCGCGCTGCTGGCGCCGCTGGTGCTCGACCGGCCGGACACCCCGCACCGCCTGCTCGGCAGCGCCGTGATGGTGACGCTGGGCCGGTGGTCCTACGGGCTGTTCGTCTGGCACCTCGCCGCCCTGGCGATGGTGTTCCCGGTGATCGGGGAGTTCGCCTTCACCGGACACATGCCGGTGGTGCTGGCGCTCACACTCGTCTTCGGATTCGCGATCGCCGCCGTCAGCTATGCGCTGGTCGAATCGCCGTGCCGGGTGGCGCTGCGGCGCTGGGAGTACCGGCGGCCCAGGGTCGACGGAAGGCCGGTGCCGCCGCTCGACAGTGCCGTCACCGGGGCCGCGGAACCGATCTCGCACTGACGCGTCAGTGCCCCAGCCTGCGCAGCGTGACGCGCACGGTCTCGGCGACGGCGTCGTTGAGCGGCGGTACCTTCTCCCGGCCGTCGCGCGAGCGGGTCAGTACCGTCACCAGCAGCCGCTGGCCGGCCGGGCCGAGCAGCAGGCCGGAGTCGTTGGTGGTGCCGTAGTCGCCGGCGCCGGTCTTGTCGGCGCTGGTCCACCCCGCGGGCAGGGCGGCCCGGAACCGGGTGCCGGAGGTCACGTTGGCCAGCATCCAGTCCAGCAGCCGCTGCCGCGACGGCGGAGTGAGCACGCCACCGGTGAGCAGTGCGCGGTAGCCGCCGTTCAGCGCGCGGGGGGTGGTGGTGTCACGGGGGTCCCCGGGGTCGGCGTCGTTGAGGTCGAGTTCCCAGCGGTCGAGTCGGGTCTGATCGTCACCGATCGAGCGGGCGAAGGCCGTGATCGCCTGCGGGCCGCCGATCGCGCGCAGCAGCAGATTGCCCGCGGTGTTGTCGCTGTTGATCAGCGCGGCGGCGCACAGCTCGGCCAGTGTCATCGTGGTACCGACGCGCTTCTCGGTGATAGGCGAGTTGGCGACGATGTCGGCCGCGGCGACCTGCACCGGTGTGGCCTCGAGCCGCAGTGCGCCCTGGTCGGCGAGTTGGAGCAGCCGTCCGGCGGCATAGGCCTTGAACGTCGAGCACATCGCCGAGCGCTGGTCCGGCCGGTTCATCAGCGTGGCCGACGACACCAGATCGATGGCGTAGAGCCCGATCTCGGCGTTGAACCGCTCCTCGAGGCCCTGGACTTCGGGATCGGCGATCGGGGGCATGGCCGCGGCGAGGCCGGGCCGGACGGCGGCGCCGGCCGTCAGCGCGAGGGCAATTCCGATGGCGTGGCGCCGGTTCAGTTGTGGGCTCATGGTGTGTACCGAACCATGGCGGCGCCGCGGCCGGGTCGCCGGGTCAGCGCGCCGCCCTCGCGATGACGGCGTCGCGCACCGCCGACCGACGGGCCTTGCCTGCGTCGTCGCGCAGCGGCTGGTCGGTGAACTCGACGGTGCGGGGCACCTTGTATCCGGCGAGGCGCTCCGCGACGAACGCCGTCACCGCCGCCTCGTCGAGCGCCGACTCCGGTGCGGGCTGCACCAGCGCGTGCGGCACCTGACCCAGGTCGTCGTCAGGGATCCCGACCACGAGGCAGGACAACACGTCTGGATGCGCCGACAACGCCGACTCGACCTCGGCGGGATAGACGTTGCGGCCACCGACGGTGAACATGTCGACCCGCCGGTCGTTGAGGTAGAGGAAGCCGTCGTCGTCGAAGTAGCCCAGGTCGCCGAGCGATTCCCAGCCGTCGCGGCTCTTCGCGGTGCTGCCGACGTAGCGGTAGGTGGGTGCGCTCCCGGGCGCGCGCCGCATGTAGATCTCGCCCGTCACTCCCGGCGGGCAGGTGTTCCCGTCGTCGTCGAGCACCGTCATCTCGCCGGCGACCACCGTGCCCACCGATCCCGGATGGCTCAGCCACTGGTCGCCGGAGATGAACGTCAGCGCCTGTAATTCGGTGCCGCCGTACAGTTCCCATACCACTTCGGGGCCGAGCAGGTCGATCCACGCCCGCTTGACCGTCGGCGGGCACGGCGAGGCGAGATGCCAGAACCGCCGGATCGACGTCAGGTCGTAGGCGGCCGGGTCGGCTTCCACGGCGGCCCGGTACACCGGCAGCAGCCGCTGCATGATCGTCGGCACCGTGGTCAGGAACGTGACCCGGTACTCGGTGACCAGGCGCAGGAACTCGTGCGGGTCGAACCGCGGCATCACCACCATGTGGTGGCCCATCAGCAGGCCGATCGCGAAGGTCGTGAACCCGGTGTTGTGGCTCATCGGCACCGAGATCAGGTTGACGTCACCCTGTTCGGCGCCCAGCGGCACACCGATCAGCGCGGGCACCCGGCTGTCGTTACCTGCCTCGATGAGTTTGGGCCTGCCGGTGCTGCCGCCCGAGGCCATCGACTTCCACACCGGCGAAACCGCTTCCGGCAGTGGGTCCGCCGACACCGTCGAGTCGGGCTCGAAGTCGGCCGGGACGCTGGGTGCGACGCCGTTGGGATCGGCCCGGCCGACCAGCAGCGCAGGCGGCCGCAGCGCGAGCAGCGCGGCCAGTTCGGCGTCGGGTAGCCGGGCCGACAGCGGCTGCGGCACCGCGCCGAGCTTCCATGCGGCCAGCACGGCCTGCACCCAGCCGATCGAGTTCGGTACCACGACCGTCACGTAATCGCCCTGTCGCACACCGAGTTCGGCGTAAGCGCGGGCGAGCCGGTTGGTCGACGCGTCCAGCTCCGCCCTGGTCAGGGTGCGCCCGGCGCAGGTGACCGCGGGTGCGCCGGGATCCTGCGCGGCCAGCTGCGAAACCTGCGTGCCGATCGGGTCCACCGGCGCCATCAGTACCCGCCCCGGCGCTCGAAGATCCGGCGCGGATTGTCGACCAGCATCGTGGTGATCTGCTCCTCGGTCACACCCTGCCGGCGCAGCGCGGGCAGCACGTCGTTGTGGATGTGGAGATAGTGCCAGTTGGGCATCGCCACCGGCAGCGTCGCCTCGGGCAGCGCGTCGAAGTAGCAGGAGGCGTCGTGCGAAAGCACCAGTTGCCCGGCGTGGCCGCGCGCGCACAGCGTGGCGACGGTGGCGACGCGGTCCTCGAACGACAGGTAGGCGTCGACGCCGAAGCGGTCCATCCCGAGATACGCCCCAGCGGCCATGAGCTCCTCGAGGTAGGCCAGGTCGGTGGTGTCGCCGCAGTGGCCGATGACGACGCGTGACAGGTCGACGCCCTCCTCGGCGAAGACACGCTGCTGTTCGAGCCCGCGGCGGGTGGCGGCGTGGGTGTGGGTGGAGATCGGGACCCCGGTCTGGCGGTGCGCCTGCGCCACGGCGCGCAGCACCCGCTCCACGCCGGGGGTGAGTCCGGGTTCGTCGGTCGCGCACTTGAGGATCGCGGCCTTGATGCCGGTGTCGGCGATGCCGTGGGTGATGTCGCGGACGAACATCTCGGTCATCACCTCGGGTCCGCCCAGCGCGGTGCCCGGGCCCTGGAAGTGGAACCGGAACGGCACGTCGTTGTAGGTGTACAGGCCGGTGGCGACCACGATGTTGAGCTCGGTGGCCGCGGCGATGGTGGCGATCCGCGGCACATACCGGCCGAGGCCTACGACGGTGAGGTCGACGATGGTGTCCACCCCGCGCGACTTGAGCTCGTCGAGGCGGTCGATCGCCCGGGCGATGCGGGTGCGCTCGTCGCCCCACGCCTCGGGGTAGTTCACCGCGATCTCGGTGGTCATGATGAACACGTGCTCGTGCATCAGCGTGACGCCGAGGTCGGCGGTATCGAGCGCTCCGCGTGCGGTGTTGAGCTGCGGCATCACCGTCGATGCTAGGGCTGTGCGGCGCCGGGCGGGTCCGGTTCGCGGCGATCCGGCACCGCCGACGCGGCCAGCGTCGCCACCGAGATCAGCGCCAGCAACTGCACACCCACCGAATGCCCGGCGTACCCGTCGACCGAGCGCCAGGGGGTCTGGCTCAACACGGCGCCCGCCGCGATCAGGCCGGTGGCGACGGTGCCGACCGTGATCCTGTCGAGCATTCGCGCGCGGTTCCGCAGCACGTACCGCACCGCCAGCGCGGCCCCGACGACCAGCGCGCCGGCCACACCGGAGACGACACCACCGACGCCGACCGCGGCCGCGCCAGCCCACCACGGGCCGGGCCGCCACGGCACTGCCGGGTCGTCTTGGCGGGGGCGGCGTCGCGCGGGCAACCAGGCCAGCAGCGCCAGCACCGGCAGCAGGCACAGCCCGGCGATCAGGCCGGTGCGGTACAGCGCGTTGGACGCGAAGGCCAGCGTCACCGTTCCGGAAGTGCCTGCGGGCACCACCCAGCCCTGCTGCCAGCCGTTGACGGTCACCGGCTCCAGTTCCTCCCCGGAGGCGGTGCGGGCGTGCCAGCCGGGGTTGACGCTCTCCGGCACCACGAGCACCCGCGAGGTCGCCGCGTCGGGCACGTCGACCTCTCGCCGGTCGGCGCTCCATTTCCCGGTCTGGACGGGAGTTGTTGCTGCAGGCCGTATCTCGTCGGCACGCGGGCCGGCCAACTGCACGCCGTCCACCACGAACGTCGGGCCGGGGCTGATCACCAGCTCCTGCTGGCCCGCGGGCAGCGCGATGGGGTCGGTGCGGCACGGCCGCGCGGCGATCGGCTCGCCGTCGAGCAGCGCCCCGACGGTGGTGCGGACGGACGTCGGCACGAACTCCCCGGCCACGCCGATGATCGGTCCTCGGCCGCAGGGCAGGGTGATCGTGCGCGACCTGTCAGCGGAGGCGTCGGGCGTGCCGATCGGCATTCCGCGGCGGTCGAGCACCTCGACCTCGGCGATGCCCGGCGGCTTGAGCTGATCGAATCCCAGTGCGGTGCGGTCGATCACGTCGTTCCAGTCCAGCAGTGACACGGTCACCGTGTCGGTGCGGTGCGGGTGCAGGTCGATGGTCTGGGTCTCGTCCTCACCGGACAAGCGGCGCACCTGTGGTCCGTCACCGAGGTTGACCGCGACCATCGTGGGTCGCGCCGGCGGTTCCACCGCACTCGGCGTGATGCGCAGCGCCGCAACGTCGGTCGTTGACGGCAGGCGCACGGTGATGGTGGGCGGGTTGCGTTGCTGCACCACGCGTTGCGGAGCGATCCACGCCGTCCGGGGATCGCCGTCGGTCGCGGCGAACGCCGATCCCTGCACGTCGATGAGGTCGGCGTCGCCGGTGGTCCTTGCGGCGCCCGGCGCAGCGACCAGATCGGCCAGCTTCGGGCCCTGCCGGGCGCGCAGCCACACCGTCGGGGTCACCGCGACGGCCTGCGGGACCGTCAGCGTGCGGCTGAGGTTCACCGACTCCTCGGGCGCGAGCGCCATCGTCGCCGCGCACCGCACCCCGTCCGGGGAGTCGACACAGCCCGGCCGGCCCAGCAGCTCGGAGCCCAGATCCCACTGCGCGACCGCCGATCCGGCCGGTGGGCCCGGCACGTCGACGGTGTGGCGCACCGTGATCGGCGTCGCGAAGCCGTTCGCGTCGTACTGGGTGACCGACAGGTCGGTGAGGCCGAACTGCACACCCGCCGACCCGTCGCCGGTGGCGGCCGCGGTGATCCGCACCCACGGCGTCTCGCCGTAGGGCAGCGCGACCGTCAGCGGCTCGCCGGCCTCCTCGAAGCGCACCGAGCTGGTGCCGTTGATCGTGGACACCTCGAGCCGTCGCACCTGGGCGCCGACGGCGGTGGCGCTGGGGGTGATGGTCAGCGTCGCGTTGGTGACGGGGCGGTCGAAGTCGATCTGCAGCCACTGCCCGATGGCGGCCTGCAGCGCATTCGACACCCAGCTGGTCGAGGTGTCGGAGTCGACGGCCGATGCGGGTCCGGTGGCCGGTGCGACGTTGGGTAGCGCGGTCGAGTCGGCCGCCGAACTCGACACGGTGATCCGCCCGCCGGTCCACCGGGCGTACACCGGGTCTGCGCCGTCGACGGGGTAGTCGGGGACGCGGTTGAACGTGTGCCGGGTGTCGCCCGGTGCGCGGATCGTCGAGGCGTGGTCGTCGACCCTGCCGTAGTCGATCTCGCGCGCGACGGGCGTGTCGGTGACGGTGACCAGCGGGGCGGGCAGCCCCGCGCGCTCGGCGTCGGCGGTCAGCAGCATCGGCCCCAGCGGCGGCCGGCCGAGCAGGCGGCGGCGTTCGTCGAGCCGCAGCAGCGCCTCGGGTGCACCGTCAACCCGCGCCATCGCGTCGGTGTCGACGAGGTACGGCGCCGCGGGGTTCGGTGCGCCCGCTCCGGCGTCCACCCGGTAGATCTCGACCGCCGGATAGGGCGGGCGCAGACCGCTGTCGGTGACGAAGCCGTCGAGGGTGCCCGGGCCGACGGGGTCGCCGAACTGCGCCACCCTGGTCAGGCCGGGGGAGCCGTCTACTGCGCGGTGCACCAGCACCGGCCGGGCCGAGCGCGACGTCTCCGGATCCAGGTCGTTGCGGATAACGACAAAGGAAATGCCTTGTCGGGCAAGGGTATCCGCCAGCCCCGCGGATGGTCGCCCGGCGGCGAACAGCCGTTGCACGGAGTCCAGCGCGCGGATGGTCTGCGGCGGTGTCAGCGGGATCGAGTCACGCACACCCCACGGACTGTTCCCGAGCACCTGCAACGGCTCGTCGTGGCTGCTGCCCCACACCTGGGTGGCGAACGGGGCGCCGGGGGCCACCAGCACCCGCCCTGCGGTGGGGGTGCCGGTGTTGTGTTCGTCGAGCCAGTCGGCGGTCTGCTGCCAGTACGGCGGGATCCCGTCGAACGCGCCCGGCGGCGCCAGCCGGCCCGTCCACGCCAGCGACGTCCCCGCCGCCAGCGCCACCAGCACGACGATGCCCACCGCCACCCGCCTGTCGCGCTCGGGATGGCTGAAGGCCTCGCGCACCACCGGCCGTGGCGCACTGCCCGGCAGCGGGATGCGGCCAAGCAGGTGGATCAGCCCGAGCGCCAGTGGCACCCGCAGTAGCGGGTCGAGCTTCTGCAGGTTGCGCAGCGGTGTCCCGTCGGCGTCGAGGAATGCCTGGACGGCCTGTGCCACAGGGGATCCCAAGCCGCCGGAGTAACCGGCGGCCAGCAGCGCCACCCCGGTGAGCAGCACCGTGATCAGCCGACCGCGCGCGGGCATCGACCGCATCGCCAGGCCGGCGAGACCCGCCGCGGCCACCAGCGTCGTCGCCAGCACCGCGACCGACCCGGTCACCAGGGAGCTGCCCGCGGTGGCGCCGGGCGCAACGAACGGCGTCCAGCTGCCGGTGCCGCGCAGCATCTCGGTGAGCGACATCCACTGCGTGGTGACGCCCGACGACTCGATGAAGTCGAGGAAGGGCGGGCTGATGCGGCCGAGCAGCAGCAGCGGCACCACCCACCACGCAACCGCGAGGGCCGCACAGCCGAACCACCACGCGGTGAACCGCCACCATCGCCGGTTCGGCCGGTGACACGCCCACCAGATGAGCGCGGCAAGGCACCCGGTCAGCGTCGCGACCGCGTTGACCGCGCCCATCAGCGCCACGGCCACCGCCGAACGCGCCGCGAGCAGCCGGACCGGCCCGGACCCGCGCAACGCCAGGATCACCGGGAGCAGCACCCACGGCGCCAGCATCATCGGCAGCGTCTCCGACGACAGTGCGCCGAGCGTGGTCAGCGCGCGCGGTGACAGCACGAACGCGACGGCGCCGACGATGCGCGACGTCGGCGTGCCGATGCCCAGCGCCTCGGCGACCCGCAGCACGCCCCAGAAGCCGATTACGAGCAGCAGCGCCCACCACAGCCGCTGGGTGCCCCAGCCGGGCAGGCCGACGACGTCGCCCGCGAGGAAGAACGCGCCGTGCGGGAAGAGGTAGCCGTATGCCTGGTTCTGCGCCTGGCCGAACGGCAGGTCGCTGTTCCACAGGTTGGCCGCGCGGGCAAGGAAGCGCAGCGGGTTCGCGGTGAGATCGAGCTTGGTGTCCGGCGATATCTGGCCGGGCGACTGGGCGAACGTCAGGATCAGCGCCGCCGCGGCGGCCACCCACAACCAGCGCCGTGACAACGGCTCGAACCGCTCGGGTGGTGTGGGCGGCCCATCCTCCCGGGCCACCCGGGGGCTAGCTTCTGTCGCCGTACTCGACCCGGTTGAGCACCGATGACGCCGGATCGCCCGCCTGCAGCGGAGGCCTGTTGTCCTGCTGCACCATCAGTGTCACGCCGAACACGGCCGCCGCACCCAACAGCAGGCCGACGACGATACTGGCCGCGGAAGGCACGATGAACCTGTCCATGCCGCCAACGTAGCACGGGCAGGTCAGCGCCCCGGCGGCACGATGAGCACCGGCCGGTGGCCGTGCCGCAGCACGCGGTCGGCGACGCTGGACTGCAGCAGGGACCGCACCCCGGTGGTGCCGCGGGTGCCGGTGACGATCAGGTCGGCGTCCAGGGAGTCCGCGGCGTCGATGATCGTGTTCCACACGGTGCCCGCCATCGCCAGGCACATCGGTTCGGCGGGCAGGCCGACCGCCGTCGCGAGTTCCACCCCGTCGTCGTTGGTGCGCTGCGCGTCGGCCCACGCGATGTCGACGTCGTCCGGATTGTCGGGGTCGGGCGGGCCGTCGAGGTCCACCGACACCGGGCCGGGCCCGCGCAGCACCGGCGACCACACCGTCAGCACCACGGCCCGTTCGGCCGAGAGGAACCGGCCGGCGTAGCGCACCGCGCGGCGGGCGTTGAGTGTCCCGTCGAAGGCGATCACCATGACGCGCGCGGCCGAATCCTGCGCTTCGGCGGTCATGGCACCTCACTCCCGATCGTGGACACCGCAAGAATATGGGAGGTGACGGACGGGGAACGGGTCTTCTGGCGCGGCGGCCGCTGCACGGTCTGGGTGGGCCTCGACGCGGCGGGAGCGCTGGTGTTCAGCGGGCACGATCTCGCGTACCTCGGCGAGCCCGGCCGTACTTACGAATACTGGATCACCGTCGCGCCCGAAAGGTTCCCCGACCTGCGGCGGGCACTGCACGCCGGTCCGCACGCCGACGTCGTCGACCTGGTGTGCAGCCGGGTCGACGCCATCATGGCCGGCGGCGAACGGACGTGGCTCGACGACCACGGGATCGATTACGCGTTCACGTGCTACTAGTGTCGAGCCCTATGGTCTTGTCCCGCGTGAGCGCGCTGGCGGCGATGGCCGGGCTGCTGCTGGCATGTGCGCCGGCCGGCGAGCAGCCCGTCTCGACGCCGCAGCCGAGCCCCGTCAACAGCGTCGTCCCGCAGGCGGCACCGAACGTGCCGCTCAAGGGCCCGCTGCCCGCGGCGCCCGCGGCACCGGCCTGTGGCGACGTGCTGGCGGGCATGTCGACCCGCGACAAGCTTGCTCAGCTGCTGATGGTCGGGGTGACCGGCGCCGCCGACGCCCGGGCGGTGGTGGATGCCCACCACGTGGGCGGGATCATGATCGGCAGCTGGACCGACCTGTCGATCATGGGCGATCAGCTGCGCGACATCTCGGGCGCGGCGGGCCCGCTGCCGCTGGCGGTCAGCGTCGACGAGGAGGGCGGCCGGGTCTCGCGGCTCGCCGGGCTGATCGGCAGCCAGCCGTCGCCGCGCGAGCTGGCGGCCAGCCAGTCGCCCGAGCAGGTGTACGGCATCGCCCTCGACCGCGGCCGCAAGATGCGCGGGCTGGGCATCACCATCGACTTCGCGCCGGTCGTCGATGTCACCGAGGACGCCGACAACACCGTGATCGGCGACCGCTCGTTCGGCGCCGACCCGATCACCGTCACCGACTACGCAGGCGCCTACGCCCGCGGGCTGCGCGACGCGGGCGTGCTGCCGGTGCTCAAGCACTTCCCCGGCCACGGGCACGGTTCGGGTGACTCGCACACCGGCAGCGTCACCACTCCGCCGCTGGCCGACCTGCAGGCCAACGACCTGGTGCCGTACCGGACGCTGACCACCCAGGCGCCGGTCGCCGTGATGGTCGGCCACATGCAGGTCCCCGGGCTGACCGGGAGCGACCCCGCCAGCCTCAGCCCGGCGGCCTACGCGCTGCTGCGTTCGGGCGAGTACGGCGGCCCGCCGTTCGGCGGCCCCGTGTTCACCGACGACCTCTCGTCGATGCAGGCGATCACCGACCGGTTCGGGGTGGCCGAGGCGGTGCTGCGCAGCCTGCAGGCCGGCGCCGACACCGCACTGTGGGTGAGCACCGGCGAGGTCCCCGCGGTGCTCGACCGGCTGGAGAAGGCGCTGGCTGCGGGCGAGCTGACCCCCGCGGCGGTCGACGCGTCGGTGCTGCGGATGGCCGCGGCGAAGGGCCCCAACCCGCGCTGCTGAGCTAGAGACCGTAGACGCGCGTGGCGTTCTCGACGCCGATCATGTCGACGATGCGCACCGCGTCGTCCACACTGCAGTCGCCGGAGCGCACCCAGTCACCGAGCACCCGGCCCATCGCGCGGCGCCACAGCACCGAGCCCAGCACGTGCAATTCGGGCGGGCCGAAGGCGTCCGAGGAGTACAGCTGTTTGGCGAACGGCGCGGTCTCCAGCGCCTCGGCCACCAGCGCCGTCGAGCGCACGCCGAGGAAGTTGATGCCGAGGCCGACGTCGAAGTGGACGTGGTCGAAGGCCTGGGCGAGGTAGCCGGCCTGGCGGTGGAACGGGTAGCAGTGCAGCAGCAGCACGGGCACCGGCGCCATCGTGCGCAGCAGCGGCAGCATCAGCAGCGGGTCGGTGCGGTGCAGGTCGAGGTCGCGGTCGCCGAATCCGACGTGTACCTGCAGCGGCAGGCCGTGTGCGGCCGCCTCGTGCACCACGAACGCCGTCAGCACCGGGCTGTCGAGCCGCAGCGGCGCCGGTCGGGCGCCCAGTTCACCGGCGGCGGCCACGACGTCGGCATCGGTCGGCCGGGTCCAGTCGATGTCGAACCCTGTGCGGTAGGCCGCGATCGTCTTGGCGCCGACGACGCCGTCCGTCTCCGCGGCCGTCGCCAGGCCCGCCCGCAGCGCGTCGGGGAACTGTTCGGGTGTGGCCCCGCCGGCCAGCAGGTCCTCGGCGAGCGTCTCCAACCGCACCACCTGCGACGCCGGCCTGCCGCTGAGGGCGGCGAGCCCGCCCGGTGTGGTGATCCGGTCGCCCTTGAAGCCGGGGTCGACGATCCACCGCGCCACCCTCGCGGCGGGCAGCATCAGGGTGGCGAGTTCCTCGGCGCTGAACGCGCTGCGTCGCTCCCAGTACTCGTCGGCGCCCGCCAGCGGCGCCAGGCCGAGCAGCGGCGCGCACCATCGGCGCACCGCGAGGCCGGGTGGTGAGTCGAATTGCGTCATGAACTCCGGCACCGGGTCGGGGGAGCCCTCGTTGAGCGACGCCTCGAAGTCCGGCCGGTCGACGGGCACCGCGAATGCGCCGTGCACGTGGTGGTCGATGAGTTCGATCTCTCGTAGCCGGTCGGCCAGCGCCCGCGGCACGTCGGCCTCGACACCGCGGAACACGTCGGGCAGCGCCATGCTGTGATTCTCGCTCAACCACCGCGCCGCGGACGCCGTCCGGCCACCCATTGCTTACCCTGAGGTCATGGCAGGCGGAACGAAGCGGTTGCCCCGGGCGGTCCGGGAGCAGCAGATGCTCGACGCCGCCGTGCAGATGTTCTCGGTGAACGGCTATCACGAGACGTCCATGGACGCGATCGCGGCGGAGGCGCAGATCTCCAAGCCGATGCTCTACCTGTACTACGGATCGAAGGAAGAGCTTTTCGGCGCGTGCCTGACCCGTGAGCTCACCCGGTTCGTCGACGAGGTGCGCAGCAAGATCGATTTCTCGCAGAGCCCGAAGGACCTGCTGCGCAACGCGGTGGTGTCGTTCCTGAGCTACATCGATGCCAACCGGGCATCGTGGATGGTGCTCTACACGCAGGCCACCAGCTCGCAGGCGTTCGCCCACACCGTGCGCGAGGGCCGCGACCGGATCGTCGACCTGGTCGGCAGGCTGCTGCGGTCGGGCACCCGGCACCCCGAGCCGGACACCGACTTCGACATGATGGCCGTCGCGCTCGTGGGCGCGGGCGAGGCGGTGGCCGCCCGGGTCAGCACCGGGGACGCCGACGTCCACGAGGCCGCCGAGCTGATGATCAACCTGTTCTGGCGCGGCCTGAAGGGCACTCCGGCCCACGAGGACGCCCCGTCGGTGGCCGACGCGCACACCTGACGCGGAGCAACGGCTGCTACTTCAGCGCCGTGATCGTGCCCGTCAGGTGCGGGTCGCCCTTGCTGAGGTGATGCAGCGCCAGCTGCCAGCCGCCGTCGGAGCCGCGGCTGACGTACAGGCCCGCGCTGGCGGGCAGGATCACCGGCTTGGCGAATTTCACCGCGTACTCGACGGTGTCAGGCAGCTGCCCCTCGATGTTGGCCAATACGGCGGCCGCGGTGAACATCCCGTGCGCGATGACGCTCGGGAAGCCGAACAGCTTGGCGGCCACCGCATTGGTGTGAATCGGGTTGTGGTCACCGCCGACCGAGGCGTACTTGCGGATCTGCGCGGGCGTGATGCGCAGCACGGCGTTCGGCGGGCCCAGCTTGGGCCGCTTCTGCGGCGGCGGCTTGGGCTCGTCGGACAGGCTGGTGCGCTGCTGGTGCAGGAACGTGGTGACCTGGTGCCAGGCCAGGTCGTTGCCCACCTTGACGTCGGTGATGATGTCCACCAACAGTCCGCGGCGGTGTTCCCGCAGGTTCTCCGCATGCACCGACACCCCGACGGTGTCGCTCACCAGGATCGGCCGGTGCTGGGTGATGCGATTCTCGATGTGCACCGAACCCATTGCCGCGAAAGGGAAGTCGAAACCGGTGACGAGGTCCATCACGGTGGGGAACGTCAGCGCGAACGGGTAGGTCAGCGGCACCCGGTCACCGAACCGCAGGCCGGTGACCGCCGCGTAGTCGGCGACGTTGGCGGCGTCGATGCTCAGCTCGTCGACGGTCAGTGTGCGGTCGGGCAGGGTGTCGCCCCGCGGCACGAACGGCAGGGCGCCTGCGGCGGCACGCGCCAGGTTGCGCAGTCCGGAGGGTTGCGTCACGTCTCAGGCCCCCAGCATTGCCTGGCCGCAGACGCGGATCGTGTTGCCGGTCACCGCGTTCGAGGCCGGGCTGGCGAAGTACGCGATGGTCTCGGCCACGTCGACGGGCTGGCCGCCCTGGTAGAGGGAGTTGAGCCGGCGGCCCACCTCGCGGGTGGCCACCGGGATCGCCTCGGTCATCTTCGTCTCGATGAATCCGGGCGCCACCGCGTTGACCGTGATGCCCTTGTCCGCCAGCTTCTCGGCGAGCGCGTCGGTCAGCCCGATCATGCCGGCCTTGGTGGTCGCGTAGTTGGTCTGCCCGCGGTTGCCCGCGATGCCGGCCATCGACGAGAGGCCGATGACCCGGCCGCCCTCGGCGAGCACCCCGTTGTCGGCAAGACCTTCGGTGAGGTGAAGCGGCGCAAGCAGATTGACGGCGACCACCGAATCCCAGCGGCCCTCGTCCATGTTGGCCAGCAACTTGTCGCGGGTGATGCCCGCGTTGTTGACGAGGATGTCGAGGGTTCCGCCGTGGTGTTCGCGGAGGTGCTCGGCGATCTTGTCCACGGCGTCGGGGGCCGTCACGTCCAGCGTCAGCGCGGTGCCGTCGACCTTGTCGCGGACCTTCGCCAGATCGTCGGCGGCGCCCTCGATGTCGACGACGACGACCGTGGCGCCGTCGCGGGCGAACACCTCGGCGATCGTGGCGCCGATGCCCCGCGCAGCACCGGTGACGAGCGCGACCTTGCCGGCGAGCGGCCTGTCCCAGTCGGACGGCGGCGCGGCGTCGGCCGCGCCCACCCGGTAGACCTGGCCGTCGACGTAGGCGGACTTGCCGGACAGGATGAAGCGCATCGTCGACTCCAGGCCGGTGGCGGCGGGCTTGGCGTCGGGGGAGAGGTACACCAGCGACGCCGTCGCGCCGCGCCGCAGCTCCTTGCCCAGCGAGCGGGTGAAGCCCTCGAGGGCGCGCTGCACGATCTGCTCGTGCGGGGTCGAGATCGCGTCGGGGTCGGTGCCGACGACGACGAGGCGGGCGTTCGGCGCGAGGTTGCGCAGCACGGGCGTGAAGAACTCGTAGAGCCCCTTGAGGCCCTCGGGTTCGGTGATGCCGGTGGCGTCGTAGACCAGGCCGCCGAAGTTGTCGGCCCAGCGGCCGCCGATGTTGTTCGACACCACCTCGTAGTCATCGGCCAGTGCGCTGCGCAGTGGTTCGACGACGCGGCCGTCGCCGCCGATCAGCAGCGCGCCGGGCAGTGGCGGTTCGCCGGCCTTGTAGCGGCGCAGCGTTTCGGGCTGCGGGATGCCGAGCTGCTTGGCGAGGAACGAGCCGGGTGCCGAGTGGACGATTTGGGAATACAGATCCGAAGGCATGGGTACGAACTTACTCCAGAGTAAGAAGCGTGGGTACTATGGCCCCGTAGAGGACCCTGACGAATAGCCCTGGATAACCGACAACGGAGGCAGACAAACGTGGCTGACACCAATTCCCGCCGGCGGGTCGCCGTCCTCGGCGGAAACCGGATCCCGTTCGCACGGTCGGACGGCGCATACGCCAACGCCTCGAACCAGGACATGTTCACCGCCGCCCTGGGTGGGCTGATCGAGCGCTACAACCTCGAGGGCGAGCGGCTCGGCGCCGTGATCGGCGGCGCGGTGCTCAAGCACAGCCGCGACTTCAACCTGATGCGCGAATGCGTGCTGGGCAGCGCGCTGTCGTCGTACACCCCGGCGTTCGACATCCAGCAGGCGTGCGGCACCGGGCTGCAGGCGGCGCTGGCCGCCGCGGACGGCATCGCGCTGGGCCGCTACGAGGCGGCCGCGGCGGGTGGGGTGGACACCACCTCCGACGCCCCGATCGCGTTCGGCGACAACCTGCGCAAGAACCTGCTCGGCCTGCGCCGCGCCAAGTCCAACGTCGACCGGCTCAAGCTGGTCGGCAAGCTGCCCGCGTCGGTGGGCATCGAGATCCCGGTCAACAGCGAGCCCCGCACCGGTATGTCCATGGGCGAGCACGCCGCCATCACCGCCAAGGAGATGGGCATCAAGCGCGTCGAGCAGGACGAACTGGCCGCCGCGAGCCACCGCAACATGGCCGCCGCCTATGACCGCGGCTTCTTCGACGACCTGGTCAGCCCGTTCCTCGGCCTGTACCGCGATAACAACGTGCGGGCGGACTCGTCGGCGGAGAAGCTGGCCAAGCTCAAGCCGGTGTTCGGGGTCAAGTTCGGCGACGCGACCATGACCGCGGGCAACTCCACGCCGCTGACCGACGGCGCCTCGGTGGCGCTGCTGGCCAGCGAGGACTGGGCGCAGCAGCATTCGATCGAGCCGCTGGCGTACTACGTCGACGGGGAGACCGCCGCGGTGGACTACGTCAACGGCGCCGACGGCCTGTTGATGGCGCCCACCTACGCGGTGCCGCGGCTGCTCGCACGCAACGGCCTGAGCCTGCAGGACTTCGACTTCTACGAGATCCACGAGGCGTTCGCTTCGGTGGTGCTGGCGCACCTGCAGGCGTGGGAGTCCGAGGAGTACTGCAAGGAGCGCCTCGGCTTGGATAAAGCGTTGGGCAGTGTCGACAGAACCAAGCTCAACGTCAACGGGTCGTCACTGGCCGCCGGGCATCCGTTCGCGGCCACCGGCGGGCGGATCGTCGCCCAGTTGGCCAAGCAGCTGGCGGAGAAGAAGAAGGAGACCGGCCGGCCGGTGCGCGGGCTGATCTCGATCTGCGCCGCCGGTGGGCAGGGCGTGGCGGCGATTCTCGAGGCCTGAGGCACCGAATATCGACTCGTGAAGATTAATTCGGCGCGGCTGTAACGCCTCCGGCGAACCGATCGATACAGGGGATAGCTCCGTGTTGCCGTCTGACCCCCCGACCCGACGGCAACACGGGGCCACTTACTTCGGTTCGACGTATTTCCTCTGGTACGAGGGGTGTCAGAGGCGTACAGTCAGCCGTACGACGGGTTCGGGAGCGACTGATCCGAACAGCCGGCGAGGGGTGAACAGCCGGCGGCGTGTATCTCGCGAGAGAGACGCCCCCATGAGTCCTCCCGAACCCGCCCTCATGTCTTCTTCCGCCTGCATCCCCGCGGCGCCGCCCAAGACTGCCGCCGGCCCTCCCGCAGGCTCTCGAGATTGATCTCTCGCAGCACCCTTCCCGCACTTCTCGTGCACGGCGTGGATCTCACGCCCCCACGCAAAAGGCCCCCGGACGGATCCGGGGGCCTCTTGGTTGGATCAGATCAGAATGCAGCCTCGTCGAGCTCCATGATGTCGTTGTCGAGGTTCTCGACGACCTGACGGGTGCTGGTCAGCAGCGGCAGGAAGTTCTTCGCGAAGAACGACGCGACCGCGATCTTGCCCTCGTAGAAGGCCTTGTCGTCGCCGGTCGCGCCGGCGTCGAGCGCCTCGATGGCCACGGCGGCCTGCTTCTGCAGCAGCCAGCCGATCACCAGGTCGCCCACGCTCATCAGGAAGCGCACCGAACCCAGACCGACCTTGTACAGCTCCTTGGGATCCTCCTGCGCCGACATCAGGTAACCGGTCAGCGAGGCTGCCATCGCCTGGACGTCGGTCAGAGCGGTGGCCAGCAGGGCGCGCTCGGCCTTGAGCCGGCCGTTGCCCGACTCGTTCTTGACGAACTCCTCCATCTGCCCGGCCACGTGCGCCAGCGCCACACCCTTGTCGCGGACGATCTTCCGGAAGAAGAAGTCCTGCGCCTGGATGGCGGTGGTGCCCTCGTAGAGCGAGTCGATCTTGGCGTCGCGGATGTACTGCTCGATCGGGTAGTCCTGCAGGAAGCCCGACCCACCGAACGTCTGCAGCGACTCGGTCAGCTTGGCGTAGGCCTGCTCGGAACCGACACCCTTGACGATCGGCAGCATCAGGTCGTTGACCCTCAGCGCCAGCTCGCCGTCGACACCGTGCACGGCCTGGGCCACCGGCGCGTCCTGGTAGGTGGCGGTGTACAGGTACAGCGCGCGAAGCCCCTCGGCGTAGGCCTTCTGGGTCATCAGCGAACGGCGCACGTCGGGGTGATGGGTGATCGAGACGCGCGGAGCGGTCTTGTCGGTCATCTGCGTCATGTCGGCGCCCTGGATCCGCTCCTTGGCGTACTCGAGCGCGTTCAGGTAGCCGGTCGACAGCGTGGCGATGGCCTTGGTGCCGACCATCATGCGGGCCTGCTCGATGACGTCGAACATCTGCGCGATGCCGTTGTGCACCTCGCCGACCAGCCAGCCCTTGGCGGGCACACCGTGCTGGCCGAAGGTCAGCTCGCAGGTGGCCGAGACCTTCAAGCCCATCTTGTGCTCGACGTTGGTGACGAAGGCGCCGTTGCGCTCGCCCAGCTCACCGGTCTCGAAATCGAAGAGGAACTTGGGCACGAAGAACAGCGACAGACCCTTGGTGCCCGGGCCCGCGCCCTCGGGGCGGGCGAGCACCAGGTGGAAGATGTTCTCGAACAGATCGTCGGAGTCGGCGGAGGTGATGAACCTCTTCACGCCGTCGATGTGCCACGAGCCGTCGTCCTGCTTGACGGCCTTGGTGCGGCCAGCGCCCACGTCCGAACCGGCATCGGGCTCGGTCAGCACCATGGTGGCGCCCCAGCCGCGCTCTGCGGCGAGTTGCGCCCACTTCTTCTGCTCGTCGGTGGCCTGCTTGTAGAAGATGCTGGCGAAGCCGGCGCCGCCGCCGTACATCCACACCGCCGGGTTCGCGCCGAGCAGGTGCTCGTGCAGCGCCCACACCAGCGCGCGGGGCATCGGCATGCCGCCGAGTTCCTCTTCGACACCGACCTTGTCCCAGTCGTTGTCGATGACGGCACGCGCCGACTTCTTGAAGGACTCCGGCAACGTCACGGTGTGCGTCTTGGGGTCGAACACCGGCGGATTGCGGTCGCCGTCCTCGAACGACGCGGCGATCGGACCCTCGGCCAGGCGGGCGATCTCGCCCAGCATCTCCTTGACCGTGTCGGCGTCCAGGTCGCTGTACACCCCCTCACCGAGGGCCTTGTCGACTTCGAGCACCTCGAACAGGTTGAATACCTGGTCCCGGACGTTGCTCTTGTAGTGGCTCACTATGTCCTCCTCGACGAGAATTGCCACCTGCGGTTGGGTACTTCGGTTAAGTTACCCACCAGTAACTAATGGTCACTATACCGCCCGGTAACTTCAACGCAAAGCTCGCGCGAGCAATTTCCACCGGCTAATCAACCAGGCGGTTGGCCGGACGCTGCCAAACCCCGATTTCGCACCCCTGACCTGCGCAGATGACCCGGTGTGACGATGGTCACGTCCGGGCCGCTAGGGTGTTCCAATGCTTCGCGTCGCAGTGTGGGGAACCGGCAACATGGGCTCGACCGCGATCCGGTCGGCCGCCGCTTTTCCCGGCCTCCAGCTCGCCGCCGTCATCACCTCGACCGCCGAGAAGGTCGGCCGCGACGCCGCCGGCTTCGCCGGGCTCGATGCGCCCACCGGGGTCGCGGCCACCGACGACGTCGACGGTGTGCTTACGGAGTGCGACGCCGTCGCCTACATGGCCTCCGGCGACATCCGGCCCGAAGAGGCGATCGCGGACATCGAGCGGTGCCTGCGTGCCGGCCTGCACGTGGTGACGCCGTCGCTGTACTCGCTCTACGACCCGGCGTCCGCCCCGCCGGAGTGGGTGCAGCGGCTGACCGCCGCCGCCGAGGAGGGCGGCTCCACCCTGCTCGTCAGCGGCGTCGACCCCGGATGGGGCAACGACGCCCTCGCGGTGACGGCCGCGAGCCTGTGCACCCGCATCGACACGATCACCTGCCAGGAGATCTTCGACTACTCCACCTACAACCAGCCGTTCGCGGTGAAGGTGTCCTGCGGCTTCGGCGGTTCGATGGACGAGACCCCGATGATGCTGCTGCCGACCATCCCGACGATGGTCTGGGGCGGCAACGTCCGGCTCATCGGCCGCGGCCTGGGGATCGAGATCGACGAGATCACCGAGGAGGTCGAGCGGCTACCCCTCGACGAGTCGGTGGACACCGTGATGGGCCGCTTCGAGAAGGGCACGCAGGGCGCCTTCTTCCTCAAGGTCGTCGGGTGGTCCGGCGGCAGGAGGCGGATCGTCATCGAGCACATCACCCGCATCCACCCGTCCTGCGCGCCGGACTGGCCGCAGCCCGACGATGCTCATCGGGGCGGCGTCGGCGATCACCGCGTCATCATCGACGGCGACCCGCAGCTGACGATCGTCACCCGCGCGGACGTGCCGGGCGGCACCCGCGCCGACGGCGGCAACACCACCGCCGCCAACCGGCTGCTCGGCGCCCTCAACTGGCTCGTCGAGCAGAAGCCGGGCATCTACGACGGTCTGCAGGTGCCGCTGCGCTCGGCGCTGGGCGCCGCCGCCGAAGCCGCCCGCTGGGCCGAGTAGTCACTCCGGCCCGGATGCGGCGACGGCTGCCGGCACCGGTGCCTCCGCGGGCGCCGGCTCTGCCGCCGCCTCCGCGTCGGGCAGCTGACCCACCAGGTACTCGGCGAGCCCCCCGATGGTCGGGTAGTCGAACACCGCCGTCGCATTGATGGTGAACGCGCCGCCGAACTGGCTGTGCAACCTGTTGCGCAGTTCGATCGCCATCAGTGAGTCCGTGCCGAGGTCCAGGAACCGGCTCGTCGCGGCGGGCGGCGACGCCAGGCGCAGGAAGTTCTGCACCTCCTTCTGGAGGAACTCCGTCACGAAGCCCGCACGCTGCGGCACGGGAATCTCCTGCAGCTGCTTGAGCAGCTCACTGTCACCGGTCACCTCGCCGACGGCGCTCGGCAGCACCAGGTCCAGGATCGGTGGCCGCGAACTGCCCAGCACCTTCGCCGCACGCTGCCAGTTGGCCCGGATGACGGTCGCCTGGCCGGTCCCGTTCGCGACGACCTCGCCGAGTGCGCTCAGCGCCGCCGCCGGATCCAGCGGGACGAGGCCCTGGGCGCTGATGTTGGCGGTCGCGGCCTCCGATGATGCCATGCCGCCCTGTGCCCACGGCCCGAAGTTGATGCCGGTGGCGGGCAGGCCCCGGGACCGTCGCTGCGCGACGAGACCGTCCAGCCATGCGTTGGCCGTGGCGTAGTTCGCCTGACCGGGCGACCCGAACAGGCTGGACACCGACGAGGACACGATGAAGAAGTCCAGGTCGTCGTCGGCTGTCAGACGGTCCAGGTGGTACGCGCCGTACGCCTTGGGCGCCAGCGTCGTCCGGAACCGCTCGAGGCTCTGCTGGGACAGCAGCGCATCGTCCAACACACCCGCCAGATGCGCCACACCGGCCAACGGCGGCAATTCCGCGCGGATCCGGTCGAGCAGCGCGACGACGTCGGACTCCTCACCAACGTCCGCGGTGAAGACGTGCACGCGGCACTTGTAGCGCTCGGTGATCTCCTCGATCACCTTCTGCGCCGCCGCATCCGGCGCACGCCGGCTGGTCAGCACGATGTCACCGGCGCCGAGCTGGGCCAGATGCGACGCCGTGTGCAGACCAATCGCACCGAGCCCACCGGTGATCAGGTAGCTCCGATCGGGCTTCGGCTGCAACGGGTTCGGGATCTGCACGACGATCTTGCCGATGTGGCGCGCCTGCTGCATGCGCCGGAACGCCGCCCTGGACTCGGTCAGCGGGTAGATCTCCGCGGGCAGCGGAGTCCACTCACCGTCGGCCAGTCCGTCCGACACCTCGGTGAGCAGGTCGCGGATGCGATCGGGGTCGGTGAGCATCACCGTGTCCAACGCGACGATCTCGTAGTCGATGTCGGGTCGGGCCTCGGTCATCTGCTCCGGCGACCAGATGTCGCGCTTGGCGATCTCGGCGAATCGGCCGTTGCGGGCGGTGGCCTTCAGCGTCGCCTCGATGAACCCTTCGCTGGTCAGGCTGTTGAGCACCACGTCAACGCCGGCACCGCCGGTGTCCGCCAGGATCTGATCGGCGAAATCGGTTGTGCGCGAATCGTAGACGTATTCCACACCCAGCTTGCGCAGCGTGGCGCGCTTGAAGGTGCTGGCCGTGGCGAAGACCGTCGCGCCGCACCGCTGTGCCATCTGGACCGCCGCGAGGCCCACGCCGCCGCTGGCCGCGTGGATCAGCACTTTGTCGCCGGGCTTCAGCTGCGCCCAGTCGAACGACAGCCGGACCGTCAGCGCCGCGGCGGGAATCGTCGCGGCCTGCACCGCGCTCACCCCGTCCGGGATCGGCGCCAGGAACTGCGACGGCACATTGAACCGGCTGGAGAACGCACCCTGCATGGAGCCGTAGACACGCTGCCCCACCTCGACGTCGCCGACACCCTCGCCCAATTGCGTGACGACGCCGGCGAAGTCACCGCCGATCGGTCCGGGGTCGCCCGGGTAGAGACCGAGGACGTTGAGCACGTCGCGGAAGTTGAGGCCGGCGGCCTCGACGCGGACCTGCACGTAACCCTCGTCCGGCGGCGGCACGTCCTTCTCGGTGATCCGCAGGTTGTCGATCGCGCCGCGCTCCGTCGGCGCCAGCACGTAGTCGCTCCCGCGCGGCACGGTGAGATTGCCGCTGCGCGCCCACGGCACCAACCGGGACGCCAGCAGCTTCCCCTGCCGCACTGCGATCTCCGGCTCCTCGACCGGGGTGGCCAGCATCGCGGCCAGTGCCCGCACCGCCTCCGGTGACCCGTCGCAGTCGACCAGCCTGGCGCGCAGCGCCGGTTCCTCGTTGATCGTGGTGCGACCGAAGCCCCACAGCGCCGCCTGAACCGCATCCACCGGTTCACCGGACTCGGTGGCCACGGCCCGCTCGGTGACGATCCACAGTCCGCCCGGCAGCTTCATGCCGTCGTTCTGCACTGTGTGCACAGCGCTGAGCAGGTTGGACAGCTCGGCCTCGAGCCGCCCGCTCGCGTCGGCGCTCGACTCCTGCGCACTCGGCCCGGTGCTGCGCCAGACGACGCCGGAGAACGGCATGCCGCGCTCGACGGCCTGCGCCAGCACCTGTCCCAGGAGCTCCGGATCGGCCTGCCGGTCGAACGGGATGCAGCCCGGCACCTCGGCGGCCAGTTCGCCGAATCCCGCGATCAGCCATGTGCCAGTGGGCGCGACAGCGTCTGCGTCGGCAGGCGGTGTCGGCACCTCGTGCCAGCCGAGGGTGTAGAGCAGCCGGGTGGCGTCGCCGCCGAGGCCGCGCAGCAGCGCCTCGCGCGGTGCGCGTTTGACGGTGAACTCGCGGATCCCGCCGAGCAGGCTGCCGTCGCGGTCGAGGAAGTCGAGATCGAAGACCTGCGTCTCGCTGTCGAGGCCGCTGTTGTGCCACCTCGCGCGGCAGTAGAACCGCCGGGGCATTTTCTCCTTGAGCGTGACCTGCCCGTACCGCAGCGGCAGGAACAGGTCGTTGACGCCCTGTTCGGCGGCGAGAAGTGCTGGGAATGCCGGGAAGGCGACACCGGTGCACAGGTCCATCAGGACCGGGTGCATCGGTTCGGTTCCGAGGTGCTCGGCGAGTTCCTGTCCGACGAGGATGTCGCCGATCGCCTCACCGTCACCGAGCCACAGCGACTTCAGCGAACCCGACCAGGTCGGCCCCCAGGCCAGTTCCAGGTCGGCGAAGGTCTCGAACAACTCCTGCGGACGCATGCGGGTGCACCGCTCGATGGCCTCGTCGACCGGATCCTGCTCGGGATCCGGATCGTCGCCGGCGCCGGAGACACCGGTCACCACGGCGCCTTCGGCGTTCAACGACCATTCGACGTCGCGCTCACCGTACGGACGGCTGTGCACCTGGAACTTCGACTCGCCGCCGTCGCCTGCCGGGTGCAGCGTCAGCTGTACCTCGCGAGACGCCTTCTCCGGCAGAATGATCGGCTCGTAGAAGAAGACCTCCTTCACGCGCGCCGGCGGACCGACGGCGGCCAGCGCCATCGCCGCGTACGTCGCCCCGGGGACGACGACGGTGCCGTAGATGACGTGATCGGACAGCCACGGCTGCGATCTGACCGACAGCCTGCTCGTGTAGACGACGTCGCCCGAGGCGAGGTCCTTGGCACTACCCAGGATTCCGGAGACGCCGGCGCCGTTGCTGTCGGAGCCGGTGATCGCGGACGTCTTGGGCCAGAAACGGCGGTGCTGGAAGGGATAGGTGGGCAGTTCCAGCCTGCGGCGGAGCCCGCGGTGCAGCGCCGCGAAGTCGGGCTGGTGGCCGCCCACATAGGCGGCGGCCAGCGCGTCGGCGATCTGCCGCCGGTCGCCGACACCCTTGCGGAGCGAGACGATCGCCCGCGGGGCGGCCAGGTGCTCCGGCCAGACCTGCACGGCGGCGCCGGTCAGCACCGGTTGCGGACCGATCTCCATCAGCACCGAGCATCCGAGGGCCGCCACGGTGCGCACACTCTCGGCGAACTGCACCGGCTGACGGGAATGCCGCCGCCAGTACTGGGCGTCGAGCGGTGTCTGGGCGGTGAGCACGGCGCCGGTTCGGTTGCAGACCAGCGGGAGAGTCGGTGCGGCGAACGTCAACTGGGCGGCGTAGGACTCGAACTCGTCGAGCACCGGGTCCAGCAGCTGCGAGTGGAAGGCGTGGCTGGTCTGCAGCCAGGTGCAGCGGATCGCGTCGTCGGTGAACGTGGCGACGATCTTCTCGAGATCCTCGGCCGGTCCCGACAGCACCGTGTTGGGTCCGTTGTAGGCGCCGACCGAGACGCGCGGGTACTCACCGGCGACCTGCTCGACCTGCTTGGCGTCGGCGAACACCGCCACCATCCGACCGCCTTCGGGCAGGCTGCCGAACATCCGGCCGCGTTCGGCCATCAGTCGTGCGCCGTCCTCGAGGCTGAAGACACCGGCGACGCATGCCGCCGCGTACTGGCCCACGCTGTGCCCTAGCACCACGTCGGGCTTGATTCCCCACGACTGCCACAGCCTGGCCAGGCCCATCTCGACGGCGAAGAGCGCCGGCTGCGCGAACGACGTGTGCCGCAGCCGCTCTCCGGTCTCGCGATCGGCCGCGAACAGCACCTCGAGCAGCGGGTAGGGCAGGATGCCCTCGACGGCCTCCGCGCAGCGTGTCACGGTCTCGGCGAAAACCGGCTCGGTGTCGAACAATTCACGCGCCATGCCCGGATACTGGCTGCCCTGTCCGGTGAACAGCCAGGCCGTTGTCGGATTGTGCGTGTGCTC
Source organism: [Mycobacterium] manitobense (assembly GCF_025821665.1). Taxonomy (GTDB): domain Bacteria; phylum Actinomycetota; class Actinomycetes; order Mycobacteriales; family Mycobacteriaceae; genus Mycobacterium; species Mycobacterium arseniciresistens. Next base: position 79,566 of record NZ_JACKSJ010000037.1, on the reverse strand, counting down.
ACCGCGTACGACACCGGGCCGCAGGCGGTTCTGCACCAGTTCGGCCAGGCCGTCGCGCGCCGAGGCGATCGAGTCGACCACCAGGGCGGCCCGGTGCTCGAAGTGCGAACGGCCGGTGCCCGCGGTGACGCAGACGTCGGCGAGGTCGGCGTCCGGATGGGTGCTCAACCAGGCCTCGTACCGGCTGGCCAGTGCCGTGAGCGCTTCCGGTGACCGTGCGGACAGCGCCAGTACGTCGACGGGTGCGTCGTGGCCGGTCTGCCCGGCGGGCGCCGGAACTTCGGCGTCGTCCGCAGCGACGTCGGCGGCGGCCGGCTGCGGCGCCTCCTCGATCAGCACGTGGGCGTTGGTGCCGGTGAACCCGAAGGAGCTCACGCCGGCGCGCCGCGGCCTGCCGTTGGCGTGCCACGGGATCGCCTTGTCCACGACCCGCACGGGCAGCGAGGCCCATGGGATGTGCGGCGACGGGTTGTCGAAGTGCAGGCTCTGCGGTAGCAGCTCGTGCTGCAGCGACAACACGACCTTGATCAGACCAGCTGCGCCGGAGGCGGATTCGAGGTGACCGATGTTCGTCTTGACCGATCCCATCAGCAGTGGCCGGTCGGCGTCCCGCGAGCCGCCGTAGGCCGCCGCGGCGGCCTGGACCTCGATCGGATCACCGAGCGGGGTGCCCGTGCCGTGCGCCTCGAGGTAGTCGACGTCGCCGCCGGTCAGCCCGGCGCGGGTGAGCGCCGTGCCGATGAGCCGTTGCTGTGCGCCACCGTTGGGCACCGTCAGGCCGCTGGAGGCGCCGTCCTGGTTCACCGCGGTGCTGGGAATGACGGCACAGATCCGGTCGCCGTCGCGTTCGGCGTCGCTCAGCCGTTTCAGCACGAGCACCCCGCAGCCCTCGCTGCGCACGTAGCCGTCGGCGGAGGCGTCGAAGGTCTTGCACCGCCCGACGGGGGACAGCATCCTGGCGCGCGACGCGGCGACCACCGTCACCGGGCTGATCAGGACGTTCACCCCGCCTGCCAACGCCATGTCGCAGTCGCCGGAGCGCAGCGCCTGGACGGCCTGGTGGACCGCCACCAACGACGAACTGCATGCGGTGTCGACCGCCACGGCCGGACCTTCGAGCCCGAGCGCGAAGGCGACCCGGCCGGAGATCGCGTTGAGCGCGTTGCCGGTGATGAAGTGGGGTTCGATCTTGTCGATGGATTCCGACGACAGCAGGTGGGCGTACTCGTTGGCGGCCACGCCGACGAAGACGCCGGTCTTGCTGCCGCGCAGCGACGCCGGCGAGTAACCGGCGCGTTCCAGTCCCTCCCAGGCGGTCTCGAGCATCAGTCGCTGCTGCGGCTCGATCCACACGGCCTCGCGCGGCGAGATGCCGAAGAACTCGGGGTCGAAGCCGTCGATGCCGTCGAGGAATCCGCCGAAGCGCGTGTAGGTCTTGCCGGGGGCATCCGGGTCGGGGTCGTAGAACTCGTCGATGTCGAACCGGTCCTCGGGGACCTCGCGGATCGCGTCGACACCGCCGGAGAGCACCTCCCAGAACGCTTCCGGGTTCGGTGCGCCGGGGAAGCGGCACGAGACGGCGACGATCGCGATCGGATCGTCCGCGCGCGTCGGGGCCGCGGGACGGGGTTCGGACGGGCCTGCCGCCTGCTCGCTGAGGCCGAGCACGTCTCCCAGCAGCCAGTCGGCGGCGTCGGAGAGCCGGGGGTGATCCATCACGAGGGTGACGGGGATGTCCTTGCCGACGCCCTGCTCGATGCGGCGTCGGAGTTCGACGGCCATCAGCGAGTCCATGCCGAGGTCGAAGAAGCCGGCGTCCTCACGGATCTCGGCGGCGTCGACGCGCGTCACCTCCGCCACCGCGTCGCGCAGGTAATCGGTGAGCAGCCGCTTGCGCTGCTGCAGCGGCGCATTCGTGAGCCGCTCGACCAGTGGGGTCCTGCCCGACGGTGTCACGACCGGCGCCGAGTCGGCCGCCGGGGCGGGCACCTCGCGCTCGAGTTCGGCGAGGAACGCCCGCCGTCCCGCCTGCTGGTAGAGGGGCAGGAAGCGGGCCCAGTCGATCCGGGCGACCACTCCTTGCACGGGACCGTTCGCCGAGGAGGCCGCCACGACGTCGGCCAGACCTGCCAGGGCATCGGCTGGCGACAGCGTCCGTACGCCGCGCTGCTCGAGCCGCGCGCGGGAGTCCGCGTCGGCCATACCCGCCGACCACGGTCCGAAGTTGACGCTGACCCCCGGGACGCCCTGCTCGCGCATCCGCCAGGCCAGCCCGTCGAGGAACGCGTTCGCCGCGCCGTAGGCGGTCTGACCGTATCCGCCCCACACCGAGGCGATCGACGAGGTGCTGATGAAGAAGTCGAGCTTCAGGTCGGCGGCGGCTTCGCTCAGATGCCAAGCACCCCAGACCTTTCCGGCGAAGACGCGGTCCACTTCGGCGTCGTCCAGATCGCTCAGCGGGGTGGTGCCGATCTCGCCGGCGGCATGGACGATGCCGGCCAGTGGGGGCAGTCCCGCCTGCATGCCGGCCAGCAGGCGCGCGACGTCGTGTGCGTCGGCGACGTCGGCGGTGACGACCCGGACCTCGCAGCCGTGCTGTTCGTTCAGTGCGTCGATCCGCTGCCGGGCGGCGTCGCTGGGCGGGCGGCGACTGGTCAGCACGAGATGTCGTGCGCCGTTGGCGGCGAGGTATCCGGCGGTCTCCAGTCCGATCGATCCCAGCCCACCGGTCACCAGATAGGTGGCGTCAGCGCGCAGTTGCAGCGGTGCGCCGCTCGCAGGTTCCGTCCGCCGCACCAGCCGCGGGACGTAGAGCGCCTGGTCGCGGAGCGCGAGCTGGTCCTCCCGGGAAGCCGGGTCGTGCGCCGAGGTGATCCGGTCGACCAACCGGGACCATTCGCCGGCCTTATCGCCACTGCCGGCCGACAGGTCGGCCAGTCCGCCCCACACGTGCGGCAGTTCCAGCGCCGCGGCGCGGCCGAATCCCCACAGGGCACTCTGATCCGGTGCGACGGTGTCGCCGTCGGTGATGCGCTGCGCGCCGCGGGTCACCAGCCAGATGGGGCTGCGCAGTTCGGCCGCGGCCGCGGCGCGGAACAGGCGCCGCGTCCCGACCAGGATGCGATGCTGCATCCGCAGCAGTGATCGCATCGACGGCCCGGTGTCGGAATCCGAGTCGAGTGCCGCGACGTGCAGGATGCGCAGCGTCGAGTCATCGGCTGCCGCGGCGCGTAACGCGTCGACGAGCTGTTCGGAGTCGGCATCGGAGACCGGCAGTCCGACGGTCCGGTGCCGGTGGCCGCGCGCGTCGAGTGCGGCGACCAGGGGCGCGACGGCGTCGGCGGAGTCGCCGACGATGATCCAGCTGTGGGCTCCGGCGGGCCCGCCGGCGGAGACCGGCGCGGGGGATTCCAGCCAGCGGAACTCGTAGCGGCCGTCGGCGACGGACTGCGTCGACCGTTGCTGATTGTGTTGTGCGGCAAGCCTGGTCAGCACCTGCAGGGTCTGCTGATCGCCGCCGGGACCGTCGAGCAGTGCGGCGAGTTCGTCGATCCGGCCGTCTTCGAGAAGGCGGACGGCCTGGGTGCGGGCGGCGGGTGGGAGCTGCTCGCGGGTGCCCCGGTCGTCGGTGCGGCTGTCTGGCCGATCGTCGGAGAACCAGTACTGGCGACGCTCGAAGGGGTAGGTGGGCAGGTCGAGCTTGCGGGCGTGCGGCTGCGCCATGGCGGCGAAGTCGGGCAGGTGGCCCAGCACGTACGAGTCGGCGACGGCCTCGGTGATCTGCCGGTGGTCGGTGGTGTTCCGGCGCAACGAGGTGACCACGCGCGGTGCGGTGGCCGGGTCGGGCCAGGTGCTCAGCGCTGCGGCGGTGAGCACCGGTCGCGGGCCGATCTCGACCAGCAACTTGCAGTTGAGGCCTGCGAGGGTGCGCACACTCTTTGCGAACTCAACCGGTTGGCGTGCGTGGCGGCGCCAGTATGCGCCGTCGAGCTTGACGCTCCTGCCGAGCGCGGCGCCGGTGCGGTTGTCGATCAGGATCCGTTGCGGCGCCGCGTACGTGAACCGCTCGGCGTACGACTCGAAGTGGTCGAGGATCGGGTCGAGCAGCGCCGAATGGAACGCGTGGCTGGTGTCGAGCCAGTCGCACCGGACGTTGTCGGCCGCGAGTCCGGCCACCGCCTTCTCCAGATCGTGTGCGGGTCCGGACAGCACGGTGTTGGCGCCGTTGTAGGCGGCGACGGACAGTGCCGGGAACTCGTCGGTGATGGCCTCGACGCGCTCGGCGGCGGCGAACACCGCGACCATCCGTCCGCCCGCGGGCAGGCTTCCGAACAGCCGGCCCCGTTCGGCCATCAGCTGCGCGCCGTCCTCGAGGCTGAACACGCCGGCCACGCACGCCGCGGAGTACTGGCCCACGCTGTGACCCAGCACCACGTCCGGGTCGAATCCCCATGACTGCCAGAGGCGTGCCAGACCCATCTCGACCGCGAACAGGGCGGGCTGTGCATACGAGGTCTGCCGCAGCGTCGCGTCGGCGTCGGGGCTGTCGAGGTCGAAAACGACGTCGAGCAAGGGCTTTTCGAGAGCCTCGGCCACTGCCGCCGCGCACCTGTTCAGCGTCTCGGCGAACACCGGTTCGGTGTCGAACAGTTCGCGGGCCATGCCGGGGTACTGGCTGCCCTGGCCGGTGAACAGCCACGCCGTCTTGGGAACGTCCTGGGAGTCCCCGCGCACCAGACCCGGTGCCGGGCGGTCGTCGGCCAGCGCGCCGAGCAGCTCGACGGCGGACTCTCGCGAGTCGACCACCAGCGCGGCACGGTGTTTGAGGTGCGCCCGCCCCGCCCCGGCGGTGAAGCACACGTCGGCCAGAGTGGCCTCGGGGTGCGAGCTCAAGAAGCCGCGGTACCGGTCGGCGAGCTGGACCAGTGCGGCGGGCGTGTGCGCGGAGAGCGGCAGGATGCTGAACCGCGCCCCGGCGGCGACATCGGGCACCGGAGCCGCCCCGGCGGCGACATCGGGCACCGGAGCCGCCCCGGCGGCGACATCGGGCACCGGAGCCGCGGAGATCCGTGCTGTTTCTTCGGGCGCCTCCTCCAGGATGACGTGGGCGTTCGTGCCGGCGAATCCGAATGAGCTGACGCCCGCGATGCGCGGCCGGCCGTTGCTCTTCCAGGGCATCGTCTCGGTGACCACCTCGACGGGGAGGCGGTCCCAGGGGATGTGCGGTGACGGGTTCTCGAAGTGCAGGTGCTTGGGCAGGGTCTCGTTCTCGAGCGAGAGGACGACCTTGATGACGCCCGCGATGCCCGCGGCCGCCTCCAGGTGCCCGATGTTGGTCTTCGCCGAACCGATCAGCAGCGGCCGGCCGGGGTCGCGTCCGGCGCCGAACGCCGCGCCCGCGGCCTGCGCTTCGATCGGGTCGCCGAGCGATGTGCCGGTGCCGTGCGCCTCCAGGTATCCGACGTCGCTGGGTTCGAGGCCGGCGCGCTTGAGCGCATCGGTGATGACTCGTTGCTGCGCAACACCGTTCGGCACGGTCAGGCCGCCTGATGCGCCGTCCTGGTTGATCGCGCTGCCGCGGATCACCGCGCGGATGCGGTCACCGTCGCGGAGCGCATCCTCGAGGCGCTTGATGACGATGACACCGCAGCCCTCGCCACGCACGTAGCCGTCGGCGGCGGCGTCGAAGGTCTTGCACCTGCCGTCGGGCGCGAGCATCTGCGCGTTCGAGAAGGTGATCATCGTTGCGGGAGTGAGGAGTACGTTGGCGCCGCCGGCCAGCGCGAGGTCGCACTCGCCAAGGCGCAGCGCCTGGCATGCCTGGTGGATCGCGACCAGCGACGAACTGCAGGCGGTGTCGACGGCCACCGAGGGACCCTGCAGTCCCAGGCGGTAGCTGATCCGGCCGGCGGCCGCGGCATTCGACGTCCCGATGGCCAGGTAGGCCTCGATCTCGGGGTAGGTCAGTTCGTCGGACGCCATCCCCAGGTAGTCGTGGGTGGCCAGGCCGACGAACACACCGGTGTTGGTCTCGGCGAGGGCCGTGGGTGCGGTGCCCGAGTGCTCCACCGCGCGCCACGCCGTCTCGAGCAGGATCCGGTGCTGCGGGTCCATCATCCTGACCTCGCGCGTCGACATGCCGAAGAACGGCGCGTCGAAGCCGGTCACGTCGTCGACGAACCCGGCACGGCGGGTCACTACCTTGCCGGGGGCTCCGGGCTCCGGGTCGAAGAACGCGTCGGCATCCCAGCGGTCGGCGGGGATCTCCGACACCGCGTCGCGGCCCTCGCGCAGCACGTCCCAGAAGCCGTCAGCGTCCGGCGCGCCGGGAAAACGCGCCGCATAGCCAACGATGGCAAACCGCTGAGTCGGCTCGGACGGATTTTGAGCGGATCCCATGCGGTTGTCTCCTTGAGGGGCCTTGCGGTAATTTACGCAGTAGTCAAGCTAACCTACTCGACAGTAGTAACGACCGCGTGAACCAAGATCGAGTGAACTCCGACGCACACTATGGCACGCCTACCCGAGGTATGCGCGCTTCCGTGTCCCGGCTCCGGTCGTGCACGGCGGGTGCGGCCGAACCTCGGGTACGTTGATGCCGCGGCACGATTTGCCGAGCCCGGAAATCGGGCCGAGGAGAAGTGAGCGAAGGGACCGGGTTTTGCGCATCGGGAAGATAACTGTTGGCGCACTTGGTGAATGGTCACTGAGTCCGGGATCGGTCACTTCCTGGCATCCGACGGCCGCCGCTCAGGAAACAGCGAGCCGCGCTCCGGTCAGCTCGGTGCCGGTTAGCTACATGCAGAGCCAGCACCTTCGTAACTACTGCGAACGGGAGGCTGCGGGCCTCAACTTCTCCCGGCAGATCATCGCCAGCTGCGAGGTGGCGGGCACGTGCGACATAGCCGCGATGGACCATGCCGTCAACTCTTACATCCGGCGACACGACACCTTCCGGAGCTGGTTCGAGCAGATCGATTCTGGCAAATTCATTAGGCACGCTATCGAAAATCCGGACGCCATCGAATTCATGCCGGTCGATCAGGGCGAGATGACGGTCGAAGAGATCCGCGACCACGTCGTGGCAATCCCGAATCCGCTGGAGTGGGCCTGCTTCACGTTCGGGATCGTCCAGCACGAAGACCACTTCACGTTCTTCGCCGCCATGGATCACGTGCACGGAGACGCCACCCTTATCGGCACGACCATGATGGAAGCCAACGGCATGTACTCCGCCATGAGTGGCACCGGTCAGGCACTCACGCTGCCCGACGCCGGCAGCTTCGACGATTTCTGTGTTCGCGAGCGTGAGTTCACCTCGACGTTGACGCTGGATTCGCCCGGCGTGCGTGCGTGGATCGAGTTCGCCGAGGACAACAGTGACGGCTTCCCGGAATTCCCCCTGCCGCTCGGTGATCCGAACGAGTCGATGAGCAGCGCCTGGTCCTCTCAGGTCTTGATGGACGCGGCTCAGACGGATCGGTTCGAATCGGCCTGCAGCGCCGCGGGGGCCCGGTTCGTCGGCGGACTGTTCGCCTGCCTTGGCCTGGTGGAGCACGAATTCACCGGTGCGCTGACGTACTACGGGCTCACCCCGAGGGATTCCCGCACCGGTGGCGACAATTTCATGACCCAGGGCTGGTTCACCGGCCTGATACCGATCACGGTGCCGATCGCGGCGACCTCCTTCAGCGATGCCGCGGGCTCAGCGCAGACGTCATTCGACTCGGGCCTGGACATGGCGAGGGTGCCGTACTACCGGGTCCTGGAACTGGCGCCGTGGCTCAACTGGCCGCGGCCGAACTTCCCGGTGTCGAACTTCTTGCACGGTGGCGCGGCACCGCTAAACGCCATTCTCGCGGCCGGCGAGATGGGCCTGGCGAACAACATCGGCATGTATCCCGACAACCGGTTCTCCTACCAGTTGACGATCTACATCTTCCGGTACGGCGAGGGCACGGTCATGGCGATCATGCATCCGGACAACGCCGTCGCCGAGAAGTCGGTGACGCGATACATGGAGGCGATGAGCTCGGTGACGAGCCGGGTTGCTGACACCGGGCACTGGGGGCGCGTCGCATAGCGGCGGGCAAATGATGGCCATGGGAAATCGGCGATGCGCGAATTCGGCGCGAGGATGAGGGCGACATGCGACGGCTAGCCGACCTCGTTGTGCGCTGGCCGTGGGCGGTGATCGGGGTGTGGATCGCACTGGCGGTCGTCCTGCCGCTGTCGTCCCCGTCCCTCGGCGAGATGGCGGAGAGGAATCCGCTCGCGATCCTGCCGAGCGACGCGCCGTCGAGCGTCACCGCGGCGAAGATGACCGAGGCCTTCAAGGAACCCGGCAACGACAACCTGCTGCTGGTGGCGTTGATCAACGAAGACGGGCTGAAACCCGCCGACGAGGCGACTTATCGAAAGCTCGTCGACGCGCTGCGTGACGACGTGACGGACGTGGTGTCGGTCCAGGACTTCGTCGGCACCCCACAACTGCGTCAGTTCCTCACCAGTGAGGACAAGACGACGTGGGTCCTGCCGGTCGGTCTCGCAGGCGAATTGGGCACCCCGCGGGCGTTCGAATCGTTCAACCGGGTGGCCGACGTCATCAAGACCGCCGTCGCAGGCAGTTCGGTGGACGTGCACCTCACCGGCCCCGCCGCCACGGTCGCCGACCTCACCGTCGCGGGTGAGAAGGATCGGCTGCCGATCGAGATCGCCATCGCCGTCCTGGTCCTGGCCGTGCTGCTGCTGGTCTACCGCAGTGCGGTCACGATGCTGCTGCCCTTGGTGACCATCGGGTCGTCCCTGGTGATCGCGCAGGCGGTGGTGGCGTCGTTCTCCCAGCTGACCGGCTGGGGCGTCTCGAACCAGTCCATCGTCTTCCTGAGCGCGATCATGGCCGGCGCCGGCACCGACTACGCGGTGTTCCTGATCAGCCGATATCACGATTACCTGCGGTCGGGTAAGGACTACGACCAGGCGGTCAAGGCGGCGATGATCTCGATCGGGAAGGTGATCACCGCGTCCGCCACCACGGTGGGCCTGACCTTCCTGCTGTTGAGCTTCACGCAGATGGGGGTGTTCCGGACGGTCGGGGTGTCGGCCGCGATCGGCATCGCGGTGGCATTTCTCGCCGGGCTGACGCTGCTGCCCGCGATCCTGGTGCTCGCCGGACCGCGCGGCTGGGTCAAGCCGAGGCGTGAACTGACCGCGCGGTTCTGGCGGCGCTCCGGGATCCGCATCGTGCGCAGGCCGGTGCCGCACCTCGTGGCGAGTGTGCTCGTGCTGGGTCTGCTGGCCGGCATCGCCGTCTTCGCGAACTACAACTACGACGACCGCAAGGTCGTGCCTGCCTCGGCCGCGAGCTCAATCGGGTACACCGCGCTGGAACGCCACTTCCCGATCAGCCAGTCGATCCCCGAGTACATCCTCATCCAGTCACCGCACGACCTGCGCAACCCGCGGGCGCTGGCCGACCTCGAGCAGCTGGCGTCGCGCGTCGCACAGCTGCCCGACATCGGCCTGATCAGCGGCGTCACCCGGCCCCTCGGCGACGTGCCGCCGGAGTTCCGGGCCACGTATCAGGCCGGCCTGGTCGGTGACCGGCTGGCCGACGGCTCGGCGCAGATCGGCCAGCGCAGCGGCGATCTCGGCCGGCTGACCGCCGGCGCCGACACACTGGCCGACAGGCTCGCCGAGGTGCGCGGCCAGATCAACCAGATCGCACCGAGCATCCAGAGCCTGGTCGACACGTTCTCCTCGGTGCGCACCGACTACGGCGGCGACAAGCTGGTGCGCGACGTCGAGGTCGCGGCGAAACTGGTGCAGAGCGTCAACGTGCTCGCCAACTCGATGGGCATCAACTTCGCCGCCGTCAGGGACATGTTCGCCTGGATCGGGCCCGTCCTCGCCGCGCTGCAGAACAACCAGGTCTGTGACGCGAACCCCTCCTGCAGCGCCACCCGCAGCCAGTTCCAGCGGCTGAACGACGCGAACAACGACGGCAGGCTCGACCAGATCAACGACCTCGCACACCAGCTCCAGGGCGTCGACGACAAGCAGACCCTCAACGCGACGGTGAAGAAGCTCAACAGCGCCCTCGCGAACGTCACCAGGGCGGTCAACGCGATGGGGCTGAACTCCCCCGGAGGTGCGCAGGCGGGTCTGAAGGATCTGCAGCAGGGCGCGAACCAACTGGCCGGCGGAAGCCGGGAGGTGGCAGGCGGAGTGGACGAACTGGTCAAGCAGCTCAAGGTGATCGCCGCCGGACTCAACGAGGCGTCGACATTCCTGCTGACGATGAGGAACAACGCCGCGGACCCGGCGCAGGCGGGCTTCAACATCCCGGCCGAGGTGCTGGGTCTGCCGGACTTCCAGAAGGCCGCCGCGGCGTACGTCTCGCCGGACGGCCGCTCGGTGCGGTACCTCGTGCAGACCAAGCTGAACCCGTTCAGTTCGGAGGCGATGGACCAGGTCAACCAGATCGGTGACATCGCCAGGGACGCCCAGCCGAACACCACGCTCGCCGACGCCACCATCTCGATGGGCGGCTATCCGGTCGCGCTGCGCGACACCCGCGACTACTACCAGCAGGACATCCGGTTCATCATCGCCGCGACCATCATCGTGGTGCTGTTGACGCTGATGGTGCTGCTGCGCGCCGTCGTCGCACCGCTGTATCTGGTCGGCTCCGTGGTCATCTCGTACTTCGCGGCCATCGGCGTCGGCGTGCTGACGTTCCAGTTCTTCCTCGACCAGCAATTGCACTGGAGCGTGCCGCCGTTGGCGTTCGTGGTGCTGGTCGCGGTGGGCGCCGATTACAACATGCTGCTCGTGTCACGAATGCGAGACGAGTCTCCACACAGCATGCGATACGGCATCATCCGCACCCTCGGTTCGACGGGTGGTGTGATCACCGCGGCGGGTCTGATCTTCGCGGCCTCGATGGCCGGTCTGTTGTTCTCCAGCATCGGCATCGTGATCCAGGGCGGTTTCGTGATCGGGGTGGGGATCCTGCTGGACACGTTCGTGGTGCGCACCATCACGGTGCCCGCCATCGCCGCACTGCTGGGACGGGCGAACTTCTGGCCGTCGCGAATTGCGGCGCAACCGACGGTGTCTCGAACACCGGAACCGAGTGCCTAGCCATGGGCGGCGAGCGCACACACACGATGTATGCAAGGCTTCGGAACGAAGCGGAGCGATCAGGAGTACGGATGACGAAGCTCCCCACGGATTTCAGTGACACGGATGTCCCCGCATCCACGATCTTGTCGATGCTGCACGGGCGCGCCAGCATGCGGCCCGACGACGTCGCGTTCACCTTCACCGAGTACGCCGATGACCCGTCCGGGATCACCGAGACCGTGACCTGGTCGCAGCTCTCGCGCCGAACCATGAACGTGGCGCGCGAGATCCGGCTGCACGCCTCGGTGGGTGACCGGGCGGTGATCCTCGCCCCGCAGGGCATGGAGTACATCCTTGCCTTCCTGGGCTCCATGCAGGCCGGTCTCGTCGCGGTGCCACTGCCGCTGCCGCATCGCGGCTCGAGCCACGAGCGGGTGAGTTCAGTCTTCCTCGACACCAGTCCGGCGGTCGTGCTCACGACGTCCGCTGCCGCCGAGGACGTCGGCGACTACGTCGATCAGTCCCAGATGGACACCGCGCCGAAGATCGTCGCGGTCGACGCGTTGAATCTCGACGTCACCGCCGACGGGCCGGGCCTCGAGGCGGCCGGGTATCCAAGCACGGCCTATCTGCAGTACAGCTCGGGCTCGACCCGGTTGCCGACCGGTGTCATCATCTCCCACCGCAACCTGCAGGTGAATTTCGAGCAGCTGATGCGCACCTTCTTCGCCGATGCTCAGAACGCGGCCACCGGTGGCACATTCGTGTCGTGGTTGCCGTTCTACCACGACATGGGTCTGGTGCTCGGCGTCTGCGCCCCCATCCTGAGCGGCTATCCCGGTGCGCTGATGAGCCCGGTCGCGTTCCTGGAGAAGCCGTCCCGGTGGCTGCGGGCGTTGGCGGAGAACCCCCGTGCCTTCTCCGCGGCGCCCAACTTCGCCTTCGACCTGGCCGCCCGCAAGACCAAGGACAGCGACCTCGCCGGACTCGACCTCGGCGGGGTGGTGGGCATCATCAACGGCGCCGAACGCGTCGAGCCGGCAACCCTGGAACGGTTCGCAGACCGGTTCGCGCACTTCGACTTCCGGGACCACATGCTGCGCCCGTCGTACGGGCTGGCGGAGGCGACGGTGTTCGTGGCCACCGGCACCTGGAGTGAGTCGGCGGATGCCGCGCACTTCGACGTCGACGAATTGTCCGCGGGCCGCGCCAAGCGGTGTGCCCCCCGAGCCGGCTCCGCGTTGGCGAGCTACATCCTGCCGCAGTCACCTGTGGTCCGGATCGTCGATGTCGACACCAACCGGGAATGCGCGCAGGACGTGGTCGGCGAGATCTGGGTACACGGCGACAACGTCGCGTCCGGCTACTGGAGCAGGCCGCCGGAGGAGCAGCGTTGCTTCGGGGCGACGATCGTCGACCCGTCGCCGGGCACCGTCGAAGGGCCATGGCTGCGAACCGGCGATCTCGGATTCGTCTCCGGTGGCGCGCTTTTCATCGTCGGCCGCATCAAGGACCTGCTGATCATCCGGGGGCGTAACCATTATCCCGAGGACATCGAGGCGACGGTGCAACAGATCACCGGCGGCCGGGTCGCCGCGATCGCGGTCCCGGTGAACAGCACCGAGAAGCTGGTCACCGTCATCGAGGTGAAGAAGCGCGGCGAGTCGACGGTCGAGGCGGGGCACTGGCTCAGCGGCGTCAAGAGCGATGTCACCTCCGCGATCTCCAACGCCCACGGCCTCAACGTCGGGGATCTCGTCCTGGTGCCTCCCGGCTCGATCCCCACCACGACGAGCGGCAAGATCCGGCGCGCAGCGTGCGTCGAGCAGTACCGGCAGGACGAGTTCGTCCGGCTCGACGCCTGACCTGGGCGAATGGAAGACAAGGTAGGGTTCGGATCAGTGCACACGCATAGGCGGGAGTGGTAATGCGGAGGCTTCTCGTCTCGGTCACTGCGTTGATGGCGGTAAGTGCCACAGGCGTTTTCGGCGGCACCGGTACCGCGGCGGCCGAAGAACCGCAGCCCGGCTGGACGGCCGATCGCGGGGCGCCCGACACCTCACCTTCGCCGCCGGGGATCGGGACGCCCGGCAAGGGCTACGCGCTCGGTGGCGCGCACGTGCTGGGCATCCCGTACGACCAATACATCATGGACACCGGCAAGAAGTGGTTCCCCGACAACCAGGAACAGAAGCAGATCGTCCGCTACCCGGCGGGGCAGGTGCAGGGCCACACGCTCGAACGGTTCTTCCCGGGGATCGGCGCGGTCGGCGAGGAGATCCTGCCGGGGTTGGGTCTCGACGGTCCCAGCGTCGGTGAATCGGTCACCGTGGGGGCGCCGCACACCATCGCGACCATCAAGGCGGGCGGGCCGGGCACGGTGATGGGCCTGTCCGAGGGCGCGATGGTGCTCAACGAGGTGCAGGCGCAGCTCGCGAACGACCCGAATGCGCCGCCGCGGGATCAGCTCAGCTTCGCGATGTTCGGCGACCCGGTGGGCAAGCACGCGTTCGGCGAGGGCTTCCTGACCCAGATGTTCCCGGTCGGCGCCGTCGTTCCGTCACTGGACTACCGCATCCCGGCGCCGGTCGAAAGTCAGTACGACACACACCAATTCATCTCGCCCTATGACAGCATCGCGGACTGGCCGGATCAGCCGGACAACAACTGGATGAGCGTGGTGAACGCGATCGCGGGTCTCGCGACCGGCCACACCGCCGTGGCGTTCACCGACCCGAGCAACATCAAGGTGCCGGAGCGCAACATCCGCACGACGGTCAACTCCAAGGGTGCGAAGACGACGTCGTACATGGTGCCCGAGCAGCATCTGCCGCTGGTGATGGCGTTCAAGTACCTCGGGGTCGACGAGCCGACGCTGAACAGGCTGGACAGTGTCCTGCTGCCCATGGTCGACGCCGGATACTCGCGCAACAACGATCCGGCGACCGCGCCGATCACGGTGGATCCGGTCAACGGCTACGACCCCGCGGAGGTCACCGCGCCGTCCACCGACGCATCGTTCGGCGGCGGCGGCACCGATCCGATCTCGCAGCTGCTGTCCGGTGCGCAGTTCGTGCTGAACAACCCGCCGAAGCCGTAGCGGCCTACAGTCCGGCGATCCCCGCGCCGACCAACACGCAGCCGACCAGGGCGAGCAGTGCGGCGACGCCCAGGCGGCCGTGGGACCGCAGCCAGTCGTACAGCGCCGCCAGCATGGCGCGGGTGCGGTCGGGGGCCACCACGTAGGCCAGCAGCGGGATCTCGACCAGCGCGAAGGCCACGACGTTGAACAACACCAGGGCACTGACCTGGACTGAGGCGGTGGCGCCGGAGGCGACGATGAGCGCCAGCGCCGCCACATAGTCGACGGACGGCAGTGCGATGCCGAGGCCCGCGACGCCCGCCGTCCACAGCGAACCGCCGGTGAGCAGCTGACGCGCCCGGGTCGCCAGCGGTCCCCGGAATCGGCCCGGCGCCCCGTCGTCGCGCTGACCGCCCCACAGGCCGGCCGTCACCAGCGCCGCGTTGGCCAGCAGCAGGACGCCGATGGCGATCTGCACCCGGGGCAGGGTGAAGTGCGCGGAGCCCAGCGCGGGCCGAAGGACGAACAGCACCACCACGCCCACCGCGATGCCCATCGCGAACCCGCCGGTGAGGAAGGCGAGCAGCTGCAGGCCCGGCCGGGGCCGGTTGACCATCAGCACCGTCATGCCGATTCGGAACGGTTCCAGGCTGACCGCTACGGCCATCATCAGCAGCGGTATCCACATGGTCGGCGTCACGTTACCGGCCGCGCGACGACTTCTCCCGCCCCCGTGATCCGCTGGGCGCCGGCGGTCGCGCGGGCTTGCGTTCACGGCGATCGCGACTGTGGTCGGCGCCGCCGTCGACGGCCATCATGGACAGACGACCGCTGTGTGAAGATGGGAAGGACATGAGCGCCACAGACCTGAGTCCGGCCTTGCTGCGCGAAGCGTTCGGACACTTCCCGACCGGTGTCATCGCGATCGCCGCCGAGGTGGACGGCGCCCGGGTCGGATTGGCGGCCAGCACCTTCGTGCCGGTGTCGCTGGATCCGCCGCTGGTGTCGTTCTGCGTGCAGAACAGCTCGACCACCTGGCCGAAGCTCAAGGGCCTGCCGTCGTTGGGCATCAGCGTGCTGGGGGAGGCCCACGACGCCGCCGCCCGCACCCTGGCTGCCAAGACCGGTGACCGCTTCGCGGGCCTGCAGACCGTCTCGACCGAGACCGGCGCCGTCTTCATCGAGGGCACCAGCGTGTGGCTGGAGAGCGCCATCGAACAGCTGGTGACCGCCGGCGACCACACGATTGTCGTGCTCCGGGTCAACGACATCCGGGTGCACGACGACGTGGCGCCGATCGTGTTCCACCGCAGCGCCTTCCGGCGGCTGGGTGACTGATGCCCGTCAGGGCCGGGCGGCGAGTTCCTCGCGGTAGTGCTGGATCCGCTGCTCGATCTCGTCCGCGTCGCCGGGCCGGCCCTCTTTGCGTGCCAGCGCTGCGCGGGCGGACAGCTCGCGGATGGCGGTGCGAATGTCGTTGACGCTGTGGATCTGAGTCATGGACTGGCTGCCTTTCGTCGTTGATTGGCCGCTGTTGCCGAGGGTACGCCGATGAGCCCCCGGCGGTGGGCCGCGAAAGTGAAACGTGGGCGGAAATCCCTGAGGATTTCCGCCCACGTTTCACATTGGCGACGACGTCGGCGCTAGCCCCGCCGGAACAGCTTGTTGCCCAGCCACACCACCGGGTCGTACTTGCGGTCGGCGACACGCTCCTTCATCGGGATCAGCGCGTTGTCGGTGATCTTGATGTGCTCGGGGCACACCTCGGTGCAGCACTTGGTGATGTTGCAGTAGCCGAGGCCGTGCTCCTCCTGCGCCATGTTCTGACGGTCGGCGACGTCGAGGGGATGCATGTCGAGCTCGGCGATGCGCATCAGGAACCGCGGCCCGGCGAACGCCTCCTTGTTCTCCTCGTGGTCGCGCACCACGTGACACACGTTCTGGCACAGGAAGCACTCGATGCACTTGCGGAACTCCTGGCTGCGGTTCACGTCCTCCTGCTGCATCCGGTACTCACCGGGCTGCAGGTCCTTCGGCGGCGTGAACGCCGGGATCTCCCGGGCCTTCTCGTAGTTGAAGTTCACGTCGGTGACGAGGTCGCGCATCACCGGGAATGTCCGCAGCGGCGTCACGGTGACGGTCTCGTCCTCACCGAAGGTGGACATCCGGGTCATGCACAGCAGTCGCGGCCGGCCGTTGATCTCGGCCGAGCACGACCCGCACTTGCCCGCCTTGCAGTTCCAGCGCACGGCGAGGTCGGGGGTCTGGGTGGCCTGCAGGCGGTGGATGATGTCGAGCACCACCTCGCCCTCGTTCACCTCGACCTGGAAGTCGCGCAGCTCACCGCCGCTGACGTCGCCGCGCCAGACACGCAGGTTTGCGGTGTAGGCAGCCATGTCTAGCCCTTCCGTTCGGGATGCGCGGTGAGTTCACCGTCGGTGTAGTACTTCTCCAACTCGGACAGTTCGAAGCAGCCGAGCAGGTCCTCGCGCATCGGCACCTGCTCCTCGGCCTCCACCGTCACGCCCGGCACCATCTTGTCCACGGTCGCGACGTCGTCGGTGCGGCAGACCAGCAGCGTGTTGCGCCACTTGGAGTCCATCTCGGGATAGTCGTCGCGGGTGTGCCCGCCGCGGCTCTCCGTGCGCTGCATCGCCGCCTTGGCCACGCACTCGCTGACCAGCAGCATGTTGCGCATGTCGATGGCCAGGTGCCAGCCGGGGTTGAACGCCCGGCCGCCTTCGACGGTGACGTTCTGCACGCGGGCGCGCAGCTCGTCGAGCTTGTCGAGGGCGGACTGGATCTCGTCCTCCTTGCGGATGATCCCCACCAGGTCGTTCATCGACTCCTGCAGCTCGGCGTGCAGGGTGTACGGGTTCTCCGGATTCTCGTGGGTGTCGTACGGGGCCAGTGCCATCTTGATGGCCTCGTCGACCGCCTCCTGCGAAACCTTCGGCCGCTCGTCGGACAGGGCCCGCACGTAGTCCGCGGCGCCGAGACCGGCGCGACGGCCGAACACCAGCAGGTCCGACAGCGAGTTGCCGCCCAGGCGGTTGGAGCCGTGCATGCCGCCGGAGCACTCACCGGCGGCGAACAGCCCGGCGGTGGCGGCGCCCCCGGTGTCCGGGTCGACCTCGATGCCGCCCATCACGTAATGGCAGGTCGGCCCGACCTCCATCTCGTCCTTGGTGATGTCGACCTCGGCCAGCTCGATGAACTGGTGGTACATCGACGGCAGCCGCCGCTTGATCTCCTCGGTCGGCATGCGCGAGGCGATGTCGAGGTAGACGCCGCCGTGTGGCGTGCCGCGGCCCGCCTTCACCTCGGAGTTGATGGCACGGGCCACCTCGTCACGGGGCAGCAGGTCAGGGGTGCGGCGGGCCGAGTCGTTGTCCTTGAGCCACTGGTCGGCCTCTTCCTCGGACTCTGCGTACTGGCCCTTGAACACGTCCGGGATGTAGTCGAACATGAACCGCTTGCCCTCGGAGTTCTTCAGCACTCCGCCGTCGCCGCGCACGCCCTCGGTGACCAGGATGCCCTTGACGGACAGCGGCCAGACCATGCCGGTGGGGTGGAACTGGATGAACTCCATGTTGATCAGGCTCGAACCCGCCCGCAGTGCCAGCGCGTGGCCGTCACCGGTGTACTCCCACGAGTTCGACGACACCTTGAACGACTTGCCGATGCCGCCGGTCGCCAACACCACGGCGGGCGCCTCGAACAGCACGAAGTTCCCGGTCTCGCGGTAGTAGCCGAACGCGCCGGCGATCCTGCCCTCGTTCTTGCCTTGCGCCCCGGTCGCCTCGTGCTCGGCGCTCGGATCGTCGCTCGGCCCCTTGTCCAGGACGAGGTCGGTGATGGAGCACTCGTGGAAGACCCGGATGCGGGCCTCGTAGTCACCGAGTTCGCGCTTGTCCTCCTGCTGCAGCGACACGATCTTCTGCTGCAAGGTGCGGATGATCTCCAGGCCGGTGCGGTCGCCGACGTGCGCGAGCCGCGGGTAGGTGTGGCCGCCGAAGTTGCGCTGGCTGATCCGGCCGTCCTTGGTGCGGTCGAAGAGCGCCCCGTAGGTCTCCAGCTCCCACACCCGGTCGGGCGCCTCCTGGGCGTGCAGCTCGGCCATCCGCCAGTTGTTCAGGAACTTGCCGCCGCGCATGGTGTCGGCGAAGTGGATCTGCCAGGTGTCCTTCGGGTTGGCGTTCTTCATCGCCGCAGCGCAGCCGCCCTCGGCCATCACGGTGTGCGCCTTGCCGAACAGCGATTTGGTCACCACGGCGACGCGCAGGCCGCGCTCGCGGGCCTCGATCACCGCTCGCAGTCCTGCGCCACCGGCACCGATCACGACGACGTCGTACTCGTGCCGTTCCAGCTCGGCCTCAGCCATGTGTCCTCACTCGTCTTCCATGTCCTGTTGTCTCGAATTGCGCTGTCGGTCGGGTGATCTCAGCCGATGAACCTCAGGTCCGAGATCGTGCCGCTGGCCACCAGCATGACGTAGAAGTCGGTGAGCATCAGCGTGCCGAGGGTGATCCAGGCGTACAGCTTGTGCCGGGTGTTGAGCACGCTGACCTTCGTCCAGAGCCAGTAGCGCACAGGATGTTTCGAGAAGTGCTTGAGACGTCCGCCCACGACGTGGCGGCAGGAGTGGCAGGAGATCGTGTAGACCCACAGCATCACCACGTTGACCACCAGAATGATGTTGCCCAGGCCGAATCCGAAGCCGCTGGGCGAGTGGAAGGCGATGATCGCGTCGTAGGTGTTGATCACCGAGATGAGCGCCGCGATGTAGAAGAAGTAGCGGTGGGTGTTCTGGATGATCAGCGGGAAGCGGGTCTCGCCGGTGTACTTGGCGTGCGGTTCGGCGACGGCGCAGGCGGTTGGCGCCTGCCACACCGACCGGTAGTAGGCGCCGCGGTAGTAGTAGCAGGTCAGCCGGAACAGCAGCAGGAACGGCAGCGACAGCAGCGCGTACGGGAAGATCGGCCAGTCCGGCACGAACTGGGGCCAGAAACCGCTCGCCTCGGGCAGGCAGCCGGTGCTGATGCACGGTGAGTAGAACGGCGTCAGGTAGTGGTACTCGGGGACGAAGTAGTCCCGCTGCAGGAATGCCCGCACCGTCGCGTAGATCACGAATGCGGCGAAACCCAGGTCGACGACGAGCGGTGACTGCCACCAGCGGTCGGTGCGCAGGGTGCGCTGCTTGATCTCCGCGCGTGTCGATGAGAAGACGCCGGTGCCGTCTCGGTCGGCGGTGGGTGCGCTCACTGTTGCCTTTCGCAGATCTGTCGAGGTCGACCAACCGGGCGGTTACCCGCGGCGGTGGGTTTCAAGCGGTGCGCGGGCAGATGTCACCAGCGCTGGCTCATCGGGTGCCGCCGAGGCCCTCGTCGTCGACGCCGCGCCAGAATTCGGTGTCGTACTGGGTGTCGGGGATGGCGATCTTCTCTCCGATGTGGTGGTGGCGGCTCATCCCGCGACCGAGCTCGAGCTCCTCGGCGTCGATGTCGAGGCGGTCGACGTCGTTGAGGATGCGTTCGGCATCATTGACGATGCGACGCATCGCTGGCGAGTCGCCGTACTTCGACGCCAGCGAAGCGACGCATCGGCGCAGGCCGCCGATGAGTTCGTGCAGCTCGCTGAACTCGGTTGTGCTGGACAAGTGACCTCCTTGGGCTGAAGGGTGTCGTGAATCACATTACGCAATTGATGCTAGCCACATCACCGACTGCGGCGTGAGACAGATCACGTCAGATGGAGTGATTTCGTGGTGGACAAGCAAATTCTGAAGACGCGGGCGGACGCGCTGCTGGCGTTGCACCGCCCAGGTGACCCGGTCGTCCTGCCGACGGTGTGGGACGCCTGGTCGGCGAAGCTGGCTGTGGACGCGGGGTTCGCGGCGCTGACCGTGGGCAGCCATCCGGTGGCCGACTCGATCGGCAGGGCCGACAACGAGGGCATGACGTTCGACGAACTGCTGACCCGGGTCGCGCAGATCACCGAGGCCGTCGACGTGCCGGTGTCGGTGGACATCGAGTCCGGTTACGGGGAGGCGCCGACGCGGCTGATCGAGGGACTGCTCGGGGTGGGCGCGGTCGGACTCAACATCGAGGACACCGTGCACGCCGAGGGTGGCCGTCTGCGGTCGTCGGCCGACCACGCCGAACTCGTGGGCGCGCTGCGCAAGGCCGCCGACGACGCGGGTGTGCACGTCGTCGTCAACGCCCGCACGGACCTCTTCCTGCGCAAGGACGGCGATGACGCCGACCGCGTCGAACGGGCCGTCGCACGGTTGACCGAGGCCGCGCAGGCGGGCGCCGACGTGCTCTATCCGGTGGGCCGCCACGACGCGGACACGCTGCGCCGGCTCACCTCGGAGCTGCCGCTGCCGGTCAACGCGATCGGGCTGCCCGACGAGGACGACCCGGCGTCGTTCGGTCCGCTCGGCGTCGCCCGGATCAGCTTCGGGCCGTTCCTGCAGTTCGCGCTGGCCAAGCGGGCCAAGGAGTTGCTCGACCGCTGGAAGTGACCGCTCGCGCCGAGTGTGAACGTCACGACGCAATCGGCCCGAAAACGTCGTGACGTTCACACTCGGGCCGGCTCACACCCCCGCCCCGCTGCCCGTGAGCACACCGTGATGGCAGCGTCACACAGGGCGACATTGCGGCAATATCGGCTCCCTAGCCTCGGGACATGCCGTCAACGAAGAACGTCGTGGTCGTCGGCCACGGCATGGTCGGACACCGGTTCGTCGAGGCCCTCAGGGCGCGCGACGAGGCAGGAACCTGGCAGGTCACAGTCGTGGCCGAGGAGGCCGACGCCGCCTACGACCGGGTCGGGCTGACCGCCTACACCGAACACTGGGACCGCACGCTGCTGGCGCTGCCCGGCAACGACTACGCCGGCGACGACCGCGTCACGCTGAAGCTGGGTAGCCCGGTCACCGCCATCGACCGGGACGCCCGGACGGTTACCACTGCCGACGGCGCCACGATCGGCTACGACGCCCTGGTGCTCGCGACGGGCTCCTACGCGTTCGTGCCGCCGGTGCCCGGCCGCGATCTGCCCGCCTGCCACGTCTACCGCACGCTCGACGACCTCGACGCGATCCGCGCCGACGCCGTGCGGGCCCGCGAGACCGGCCGCACCCCGGTGGGTGTGGTGATCGGCGGCGGTCTGCTGGGCCTCGAGGCTGCCAACGCTCTGCGCGGTTTCGGCCTGGACGCCCATGTCGTGGAGCGCTCGCCGCGGTTGATGGCGCAGCAGCTCGACGAGGCGGGCGGCGCCCTGCTGGGCAGGATGATCACCGAGCTGGGCATCACGGTGCACACCGACGTCGGCACCGAGTCGATCAGGCCGGCGCAGCGCAACCGGCCGCTGAAGCGCTCCGCCGAGGACGACTCGATGCGGGTGGCGCTGAGCGACGGGAGCTTCATCGACGCCGCGGTGGTCATCTTCGCCGCAGGTGTGCGGCCGCGCGACGAACTGGCCCGCGACGCCGGGCTGGAGCTCGCCGAGCGCGGTGGCGTGCTGACCGACCTGTCCTGTGCCACTCGCGATCCCGCCATCTTCGCGATCGGCGAGGTGGCCGCCATCGAGGGCCGCTGCTACGGACTCGTCGGCCCCGGCTACACCAGCGCCGAGGTGGTCGCCGACCGACTGCTCGGCGGTGCGGCCGAGTTCCCGGAGGCCGACCTGTCCACCAAGCTCAAGCTGCTCGGAGTGGACGTGGCGAGCTTCGGCGACGCGATGGGCCGCACCCCGAAGTCCCTCGAGGTCGTCGTCAACGACGCGGTGAACCAGACCTACGCGAAGCTGGTGCTCTCCGACGACGCCAAGACGCTGCTCGGCGGAATCCTGGTCGGCGACGCGTCGGCCTACGGGGTGCTGCGGCCGATGGTCGGCGAAGAGCTGCCCGGCGACCCGATGGCCCTCATCGCACCGGCCGGAAGCGAGGGTGGCGCAGGTCAACTCGGTGTCGGCGCGCTGCCGCCTGCCGCGCAGATCTGCTCGTGCAACAACGTCACCAAGGGCGACATCAGCGGCGCCATCGCCGGCGGCTGCTGCGACGTCGCGGGGCTGAAGGCGTGCACCAAGGCGGGCACGTCGTGCGGGTCGTGCGTGCCGCTGCTCAAGCAGCTGCTGGAGGCCGAGGGCGTCGAGCAGTCCAAGGCGCTGTGCGAGCACTTCAGCCAGTCGCGCAGTGAGCTCTTCGAGATCGTCTCCGCGACCTCGATCCGCACCTTCACCGGCCTGATCGAACGCTTCGGCACCGGAAAGGGTTGCGACATCTGCAAACCTACGGTCGCCTCGATCCTGGCGTCGACGAGTTCCGACCACATCCTCGACGGCGAGCAGGCGTCACTGCAGGACTCCAACGACCACTTCCTGGCCAACATCCAGAAGAACGGCAGCTATTCGGTGGTGCCGCGGGTGCCGGGCGGCGACATCACGCCCGAGCACCTGATCCTGATCGGTGAGATCGCCCGCGACTTCGGCCTTTACACCAAGATCACCGGCGGCCAGCGCATCGACATGTTCGGCGCCCGGGTCGATCAGCTGCCCGACATCTGGCGCAGGCTCGTCGAGGGCGGGATGGAGTCCGGGCAGGCCTACGGCAAGTCGCTGCGCACGGTGAAGAGCTGCGTGGGCAGCGACTGGTGCCGCTACGGTCAGCAGGACTCGGTGCAGATGGCCATCAACCTCGAACTCCGCTACCGCGGCTTGCGGTCCCCGCACAAGATCAAGATGGGCGTGTCGGGCTGTGCCCGCGAGTGCGCGGAGGCGCGCGGCAAAGACGTCGGCGTCATCGCCACCGAGACGGGATGGAACCTCTACGTCGGCGGCAACGGCGGCATGACACCCAAGCACGCGCAACTGCTCGCCGGAGACCTCGACGACGAGACCCTGGTGCGCTACATCGACCGGTTCCTGATGTTCTACATCCGCACGGCCGACCGGCTGCAGCGCACCGCGCCGTGGGTCGACGCGCTCGACGGCGGGATGGACCACCTGCGTGAGGTGGTCTGCGAGGACTCGCTGGGTCTGGCGGCCGAGTTCGAGGACGCCGTCGCGCGCCACGTCGACGGCTACGCCTGCGAATGGAAGGGCGTCCTCGAGGACCCGGACAAGCTGTCGCGGTTCGTGTCGTTCGTCAACGCGCCGGACGTGCCCGACCCGACCGTCGAGTTCACCGAGAACGGCGGTCGCAAGGTGCCGGTGTCCATCGGAATGCCCACGATCAAGCCCATGCAGGAGACCACATGACGCTCATCGACGACCGCAGGGAACGCGATCCGCAGCATGACGCGGACTGGACGCCGGCCTGCCGGTACGACTACCTGATCCCGAACCGGGGCGTCGGCGTGCTGCTCGCCGACGGCTCCCAGGTCGCGCTCTTCCGGCTGGACGACGGAACGCTGGCCGCCGTCGGCAACATCGACCCGTTCTCCGGGGCCGCGGTGATGTCGCGCGGCATTGTCGGCGACCGGGCCGGCCGCGCCACCGTGCAGTCGCCGATCAAGAAGCAGGCATTCGCGTTCGACGACGGCAGCTGTCTGGACGATCCGGCGGCGTCCCTGCCGGTGTACCGCGCCCGGATCACCGCCGAGGGGTTCGTCGAGGTGGCACCGGCCTAGCGACGGTCGCGCCAAATCTGACGTTTGCCTGCACGCTGCGCGGGTACTTCCGCCGCATGTCGCCGGGTGGTGAATGCGTCGACGGACCTTCGCTGGAGCGCCGCGACATCGGCAGGCGCATCGATGACGCGATCGCGCTCATGGCCGACACCGGTCAGCGCCGCGCCAACACCGAGCGGCTGGGTGACATCACCATGCTGGCGGTGCGCCTGCTGCCGGCTGTCGACCACGCGGGCATCACCTGTATCGGGGAAGGCATCCTCATCCGGTCGATGGCCGCCACCGACGGCCATCCGCTCGTCCTGGACAACATCACCCGCCGCGTCTGCGAGGGCCCGAGTCTCAGTGCGGCCTACGACGGCCGGCCGTACCGCGCCGACGACCTGACCGACGACACCCGGTGGCCGGCGTTCGCCCGGCAGGCCATGGTGAGCACGCCGGTACGAGCGGTGGTGGCGGTTCCGGTGTGCCTCGGCGGCGAGGTCCGGGCGGCGCTGAACCTCTACGCGGACAACGCAGGCGGACTCGAGGACGGCCTCGAGGGAACCGCCGAACTGCTCGCGCGGCACATCGGGCTGATGATGACGGGGCAGTCCCGTCGCGGGTCGGCCCGCAGGGACGTGATCAACCAGGCGAAGCTGCTGTTGATGGAAAAGTTCGGCGCCGACGTCGCGCAGGCGTACTCGTTGCTCGTGGCGATGGCCAAGGAGCAGCACGACTCGATCGAGTCGGTGGCGCGGCTACTCGTCGCGGGCGGCCCGCAGGACGCCGGCAACGTCAACTGACATCCCCGTTCGAGCGCTACGCCGGGACCGTCACCCGCGCCCGCCGGAACCGGCTGGCGATCAGGCGCACCAGCCCCGGGTGCGTGCCCAGCGGGGCGGTCACGACGTCGGCGCCGCTGGCGCGCAGTCGATCCTGGAACAGTCCCTCGGACAGCAGATAGGACGCCACCACCACCCGGCGTCGGCCGCGCCGGCGCAGATCGGCGACCGCGTCGGCCACCCTCGGCTCGCCGGTGGCGGCGAAGGCCAGCTCGACGCGGGACCCGGTCAGCGCCGACAGCCACGTCGCGGTGGTGTGCAGGTCGCGTTGCGCCGCAGGGTCCGAGGTGCCCGCCGCGGCCAGCACCACCGAATCGCCCTGCTGCCAACCTGATTCGATGAGGCGGTCGGCCAGCACACGGATCAGCTGCGGATCGGGCCCCAGCGCGTCGGTGACCGTCACGTCCGGATGGCCGCTGGCATGCACGTGTTCGGGGATGTCGACGCCGACGTGATAGCCGCGCGACAGGAACGCGGGCACCACGAGCGCCGGTGCGTCGGGCAACCTCCGGAGGACCTCGGCCGGCGTGGGTCCCAGCACGTCGACGAACGCGACGTGAACCTGTCGCCCCAGCGTCGCGGCGACCTGCTCGGCGATGTCACCCACCAGGGCGACGCCACGTTGCTTGCGGGTGCCGTGCGCCACCAGCACCAGGTGGGCCGCGGGGTTCACCGGGCCGCCGCCATTCCCTCGTCGACCGCCAGCCGGTACCCGCGCTTCACCACGGTCGAGACGATGTGCTTGTCGCCCAACGCAGTTCGCAGTCGCAGCACGGCCGTCTCCACCGCGTGGGTGTCGGTGCCGCCGCCGGGCAGGGCGTCGAGCAGGTCGGTGCGCGACACCACGTCTCCGGGCCGGTGTGCCAGTGCGCGAATCGTCGCCATGGCGGCGGGCGAGAGTGACTTGACCACGCCGTCGACCATCACGCAGGTGCCGCGGATCTCCAGCACGTGCCCGGCGACCTTCACGGTTCGTGACTGCAGAAGTGGCAGCTCGTCAGTGATGTGGCGGGCCAGCGCACCCAGGCGCATCCGTTCCGGCGCGGAGGTGGGCACGCCGAGGCGCACCAGCGGTCGGGCGGTGACGGGTCCGACGCACATCGCGTGCACGTCGGTGCGCAGCGCCGACAGCACCCGGTCGGCGATGCCCAGTTCGGTGGCCCGCATGAGCACCGACGCCACCGCGGGCGCGGAGGTGAAGCTGACGGCGTCGAACTTCTCGTCGGCGATGCCCGCCACCAACTGGTCGAACTCGCCGTCGCGGGGAGCCGGGTACCAGCGGTACACCATGATCGGCACCACCTCGGCGCCGGCGGCTCGCAACTCGTCGAGGAACTCGGGGAAGGGGTCCCAGTCGTTGGTGGCGCCGTGCAGCTGCACGGCGATGCGCATGCCGGCGATGCCGCCCTCGACCAGGTAGTGCACCAGTTCGCGGGAGGATTCCGACTCCGGGGACCACTCCTCGGGCAGTCCTGCCGCGCGCAGGGCCCCGGTGGCCTTGGGTCCGCGGGAGACGATGCGGGCCTTGCCGAGCGAGGCGACGAGCTCGCTCGCCAGCCCCCACCCGTCAGCGGCCGCGACCCAGCCGCGGAATCCGATGCCGGTGGTGGCGATGACGATGTCCGGCGGTACGTCGATCAGCGCCTCGGTGTGCGAGCGCAGCTCGTCGTCGTCGGGCAGCGGCACCATCGTGATGGCGGCGGCACTCGTCACTGTGGCGCCCCGCCGCCGCAGCAGCGTGGCCAGTTCGTCGGCTCGGCGGGCGGAGGTCACCGCTACCCGGAAGCCGGTGAGCGGCGCCCAGTCAGGCTCACTCATGCTCTCTGTCTATTCAGCTCGTGTTTCGGGACGGTTACCCGGCCATTGCCGAGGTATGTCGCTCGTCGCGATCTGTGGTGATCTCGGCCATGCCGGGACGCCGCACGTAGCGCGCCCAGGTGACCACGGAGGCCACCACGTAGAACACCGCGAAGATCCAGAACGCCGAGGTCGCCGACCCACTGCTGAGGTATGACTGGCGCAGCGCGAGGTTGATGCCCACCCCGCCCAGCGCGCCGACCGCGCCGGCGAAGCCGATCAGCGCGCCCGACATCGCCCGTGACCAGTTCACCCGGTCGGCCTCGCTGAGATCGAGCGACCGGCTCCTGGCGTCGAAGATCGACGGGATCATCTTGTAGACCGACCCATTGCCGACTCCCGACAGCAGGAACAGTGCGATGAAGCCGACGACGTAGCCCGCCATGGTGGTCGCGGTGGCCGCGCCGGCGCTGTGGTCGTCCATCGTGCTGATCGCCACCAGCAGCCCGGCGGCCAGGATCATCCCGGCGAACACCGCGAGGGTGACCCGTCCGCCGCCGATGCGGTCGGCGAGCTTGCCGCCGTAGACCCGCGACAGCGAGCCGAGCAGCGGGCCGACGAACGCGATCTGCGCGGCGTGCAGCGAGGCCTCGGCCGGCGACTGCCCGCCCGCGGCGAAGTTGATCTGGAGCACCTGGCCGAACGCGAAGGCGAAACCGATGAACGAGCCGAAGGTGCCGATGTAGAGCAGCGAGATCACCCAGGTATCACGTTCGCGCAGAATGTCTTTCATCGCGGTGAAGTCGATCTTGTGTTGTTCGAGGTTGTCCATGTACCTGGCGGCGCCGATGCCCGCGATCGCCAGCGCCACCAGGTAGACCGCGCACACCCAGTACGGCTGGCGGTTGCCTGCGGCGGCGATGACGAGCAGACCCACCAGCTGGATCATCGGCACGCCGATGTTGCCGCCGCCTGCGTTGAGCCCGAGCGCCCAGCCCTTGAGCCGCTGGGGGTAGAACGCGTTGATGTTGGTCATCGACGAGGCGAAGTTGCCGCCGCCGAAGCCGGCCAGCGCCGCGCACAGCAGATAGGGCCACAGCGGAAGGCCGGGATTGGCCAGCAGCAGCATCGTGCCGACTGTGGGGATCAACAGCACGAATGCGGAGAACACCGTCCAGTTGCGGCCGCCGAACGTCGAGGTGGCCAGCGTGTAGGGGATGCGCAGGCAGGCGCCGACGAGGGTGGCGGTGGCGCCGAGCAGGAATTTGTCGCCGGCCGAGAAGCCGTAGACGCTCTCGGGCATGAACAGCACCATCACCGACCAGATGGACCAGATCGAGAAGCCGATGTGCTCGGCGGCGACGGACCAGATCAGGTTGCGGCGGGCGATGTGCTTGTTGCCGGCCTCCCAGGCGACGACGTCCTCGGGATCCCAGTCGGTGATGCGATGCGGCATGGCGCACACGCTAGGAACACTGCGTTACCCGAAAGCGCTCCGTGATGACTCGTGCGTGAAATTCCACTCACCCACGGGGTTCGGGCTCTGTGAGGTCACCCCGGGCTCACCAGACGTCGCCGGCGCGCCAGTCGCAGATCAGGTCGGCGGAGCGGTCCAGTTCGACGGACACCGGGAGCACGAACACGCCGTCATCGTCATCGGGCGTGCGGACGGTCCCGGTCGGCGTCAGGGCCGACGTCTGGCCCTGCCACGGCAGCCAGCCGCGCGAGACGTACATGTCGCGGGCCAAGTCCGAGGAACCCAGCGCGCCGACCTGGTAGGCGCCCCGGATCACCTGTTCGACGGCGTCCATCACCGCGCTGCCCAGCCCGCGACCCCGCCAGTCCTCGTGCACCGCGACCGCTTCGACGTAACCGCAGCGCAGTGGGGTGTCGCGGTAGATGAGCCTGCGCTGCACCACTGCGCCGTGGGCGACGATCGCGCCGTGGTGCCAGATGAGGGCGTGCATCCCGCCGAGCGCGTGTTCCCAGTCGTCGTCGTCGAAGTCACCGTCCGGATCGCCGCGGAAGGCGTCCACGACCATGCGATGGGCGCGGTCGCGCGTCTCGGCGTCGAGGTCGGCGGTGTGGACCAGGCGCGCGGTGTGGACCACGGTGTGCACACAGTTGTTCTACCAGGATGCGCGCCGGCGCACACGGGTCAGCGGTTCACCCGGCGCCGAACGGCAGGCGTGGCCGCGCCCAGTGCAGCCGCAGCGTCTGGCCCGGCCGGATCTGCGCGAGTTTGTCGATGTCGTCGCCACACACCACACCGATGACGGGGTAGCCGCCCGTCACCGGATGGTCGGGTCCGAGGATGACGGGAAAACCGTTGGGCGGCACCTGGATCGAGCCACGGGTCGCGCCCTCGCTGGGCAGCTGGCGGTCGGTATTGCGGTACTCGAGCGGCATGCCGACGAGCCGGATCCCCACCCGGTCGCTGTGTTTGGTGACCTGCCAGTTGGTGCGCACCAGCACGTCGGGGTTGGTGAACCAGTCGTCACGCGGGCCGGGCACGACCCTCAGTTCGAGCACGTCGTCGTCGATTGCGGCGACCGGCGCCTGGTCCAGCTCGGGGAAGTCGGCGGTGTGCTCGCCGACCGGCAGCACGTCGCCGGGTCGCAGCGGGGTCGGTCCGATCGCCGACATCACGTCGTAGCTCCGGGAGCCAAGCACGGGCGTGACGTCGATGCCGCCGCGCACGGCGAGGTAGCTGCGAAGGCCGCAGTACGGGACGCCCAGCGAGATCACGTCGCCGTCGTGCGCATAGTGAATGCTGTTGGTGCCGAACGGCTTACCGTTCACCGACGGGTCGGCGTCGGCGCCCGTCACCGCGATGGCGACGTCGCCGCCGTGCACCCTGGCGGTGAGGCCGCCGAGGGTGATCTCGACGGTCGCCCGGTCGTTCGGGTTGGCCACCAGGCGGTTGGCCAGGGTGTGGGAGCGGCGGTCGGCAGCTCCGGAGCGCGACACGCCCAGGTGGGACATGCCGGGCCGGCCCAGGTCCTCGACCAGCGCCAGCGGCCCTGTTCGCAGGATTTCCAGCGTGGTGGTCATCGCGTGCCTCCTAGTCGACGGACCGGAACTCGACCCACTTGCCCGGCGTCAGCAGGGCGGGTTCGTCGCGGTCGATGTCCCAGAGCGCGGCCTGACCCTCGGCGGTGCGGCCGATCAGCTGCCAGCCGCCGGGGGACTGGCGCGGGTAGACGCCGCTGAACTCGCCGGCCAGGCCGACCGACCCGGCGGGCACCTTGGTCCGTGGCTCGCTCCGGCGCGGTACGTGCAGCCGGTCGTCCCCGCCGACGAGGTAGGCGAATCCCGGCGCGAAACCGCTGAAGCCGACACGCCACAGCGTGCCGGTGTGGGCCGCCACCACCGCAGCGGTGTCGAGCCCGGTCAGGCGCGCCACCTCCTCGAGATCGGGGCCGTCGTAGACGACGTCGATGACGACGTCGGCCCGGCGGTCCGCAGCGTCGGCTGCCACCTCCGACCGGTCCGGCTGAAGCGTTGCGAGGCGTTGCCGGGTGGGGGCCTGGTACCGCGGCCCGGCGAGCGTGACCAGCACGGTGCGTGCGCCGGGAACGACGTCGAGGACACCGGGCAGATCGGCGTGGTGGATCGCGGCGGCCCACGCCAAAACCTCAGAGATATCGTCGAAGTCAAGTAAAAGTGCTCGATCGCCATAGTCGTGCACGGTGCCGAGGGCCATCCGCTGATATGACTCTGCTGCCACTGTCATTTGCACAAGCTACCGCCGAGTAGCGTCCCGCGGGCGAACTTTGTACAAGTTGCCAGAAGAGCCTTAACGCTCGCTCATACGGCTGGCTGGTAGGTCGGTTCGCGGCGCTTGATGGCGCCGATGACGCGGTAGGTGACGGGCAGCAGCGCCGCCTCGACCGCGGTCTTGTACAGCCAGCCGAGCGCCGCGTAGACGGCGAAGGAATTCATGTTGCCGAATCCGATGATCGGCGCCGCGATCGCACAGAACACCAGGGTGTCGCAGAACTGGCCCACCACCGTCGAGCCGAGCAGCCGGGCCCACAGGTGGCCTTCCTTGGTGCGCTGCTTGATCCAGACGACGAGGTAGGCGTTGACCATCTGGCCGGCGAGGAAGCCGCCGAGGCCGGCGATCGCCAGTCCGGTGATCGACGCGACGGTGCTGGCCAGCGCGTCCTGGTTGGCGTAGTCGGGGGCGGCGGGCAGCCGCACCGTGAGCCACAGCACCAGCACCGCCAGGGCCTGCATCGCGAAGCCGACGAACACCGCGCGGCGCGCCGCACGGAAGCCGTACACCTCGCTGAGCACGTCGCCGATGACGTAGGTGAGGGGGAAGACGAGGAAGCCCCCGTCGGTGAGCAGCGGTCCGAACGCCACCCCCTTGGTGGCGGCCACGTTCGAGATCAGCACCAGTCCGGTGAAGACGGCCAGCAGCGTCGGGTAGTAGGCCGAGCCGATGCTGGCGGAACCGCGGTGGTCGAGATCGGTGCTGGTCACCCGAACAGTGTCTCAGGACAGTGCGGCCGCCAGCCGCGGTGGGAGCTGGTCGGCGACCAGTGGGTAGGACAGTGGCGAGGCGAAGGCGATGGCGCCTGCGAGTTCCCGCCCGGTGAAGACGTGGCGGTTGCGTGACGTGGCCGACAGCCCCGCGACCGCGGGGTCGGCCAGCAGGGCGGCCTGTTCCTCGTCGCTCTCGGTGGTCCAGATCAGCACGTCCGCGGCGTCGAGAACGGACGCCATCTGGTCGCGCGGGATCAGGGCGGGCACGTCGGGGACGGTGAATCCGAGCGCGGTGAGGAACTCGGTGCGCCAGCCGGGCACCGTGGCCTGCGCGCTGTCGCGGTAAAGCGTGCCGCGCAGCAGGATGGCTTTCTTGCCGCCGAACTCGGGATTGTTCTGCCCCGCGGCGGTGAATTTCTCATCGACCGCGCCGATCTGGCCGGCCATGTCGTCGGCCTTGAAGACGGCCTGGCCGATGACGGTGGCCTGCTCCTTCCACGGCTCGAAGAATGCGGCCGGTCCGGACTGCGCGATGGTCGGTGCGATCTCGGACAGCCGGGTGTAGGTGTCTGCGTCGAGCCCGGCGTTGGTGGCCACGATGAGGTCGGGCTTCAGTGCCGCGATCGGCTCGATCTGCAGGCCGTCGGCGAGGCTGAGCACCACGGGCTGGGCGGCGCCGAGCCGGGGCCGGGCCCACGTCCAGACGGCGAACGGTTCCGCGCCGAACCACTCGGTCACCGCGACGGGCACCACGCCGAGGGCGAGCAGGTCGTCCTGTTCGGTGAGGCCCGCGCTGACGACGCGGGTGGGCGGGGCCGGAATGCGGGTCTCGCCGAAGGCGTGGGTGACGGTGACGGACCCGTCCTTCGCGACGGTGCCCGGTTTGTCGGAGCCGCACGCGGCCACCAGTGTCGCGACCCCGGCGGAGGCCAGGAAGCCGCGCCTCGACCAGGCCGTGCGCACCGGCCGAGCCTAACCGCTAGCCGACCTCGAAGTTGCCGAACAACACCAGCGCAAGGCCGAGCGCGACGACGATGTTCACCACGGTGGCCGAGGCGAACACCGCGACCGGCCGCCATCCGGCTTCTCGCAGCCCCTTCAGCGAGAACTCCAGGCCGATCGCGACGAACGCGAAGATCAGGAACCAGGTCCGCAGATCGTTGACCGTGGTGATGGCGGCCTTATCGCCGCCCCACTGCAGGTACAGCGTGCCGATCACCGACGCGGCGATGAAGCCGAGCACGAACTTGGGGAACCGCTCCCAGAACTGGCCGAGGGTGGGCCGGGCGTCCTCGGCGCTGCGCCGTTCGACCTTGAGTGCGAAGTAGGCCGTCAGGGCGATCGCCACGATGCCGATGAGCGCGTTCTGTGTGGTCTTGACGATGGTGGCGATCTGCAACGCGTCCTCGCCGGCGATCGCACCGGAGGCCGCCACCGCGGCCGTGGTGTCGATGTTGCCGCCGATCCATGCGCCTGCGACGGCGTCGGACAGCCCGAACTCGCCGGCCAGCCAGGGCAGCAGGAAGATCGACGGCAGCGCGAAGGCGATGACCAGCGATGCGGCGTAGGCGAGTTGCTCGCGCTTGGCCTGCACCGCACCCGCCGCCGCGATCGCCGCGCTGACCCCGCAGATCGACACGGCCGACGCGAGCAGTGCCCGCAGCTTGTCCTCCAGCCCGAGCCGGCCGCCGAGCCACCAGGTGAAGCCGAAGACGATCGAGATCAGCAGCAGGGCCTGGATGATGGCCGGGCCCGCGGCGGTGACGAGGAGTTTGAGGTTGATCGACGCGCCGAGCAGTACCAGCCCGGTCTTGATGAAGAACTCGGTGCGGAACCCGGCCGACAGCGCGTCACGCAGTGCCAGCCTGCTCAGCACCGCATTGCCCAGCAGGCCGAATGCGATGGCGTACACCGGGAATTCGATGGACTTGGCGACACGCTCGAACGGAGTCCCGTCCGCCCACTGCGGCACCTGCGCCTCGAAGAAGCGGGTCAGGGCGCCCAGCGCCAGCACCACGAGCACACCGGCGACGGCGTAGCCGATGCCAGCCGAGGAGGTCCGGTTGTCGCGGCGTTCCTCGCCCGCGTACTCCTCCTCGGTGGCCTGCTCGGTCACGGGATCACGCTGCCCGGGATCGCGCCGGCGAGCACGAGCGCGAGCAGCGCCAGGCCGACGATGACGGCGAGCCAGTCCTCATTCATGGGTTGGCAACCTACCTGCGTTCCGGGCGGTCGACGCCGGTTGCGATCAGCGCGAATCCAACCCATCAGGTCAGACGAGGAACTGGGTGCCGTCCGAGGTGAGCACGGCGCCCTGTGTGATCTGGCCGCTCTCGAGGCCTCTGAACAAGAGGCCGACGGTGTCGCCCGCGCCGGCCTCGTCGACCGGTTTGCGGACGACCTCGATGGCGTCGATGGGGGCGGACACGCCGCCACCGATGCGGACGACGTCGCCGACGCGCACCGTCCCGCTGTCGATGACGCCGTGGGCGACGACGCCGCGCCGCCGGATCGCGAACACGTCCTGCACAGTCATGGAGAACACGGTCCCCGACGCTACCGAGGGTAGCCAGATCGCGAAGCGGATCGTGGTCGGACAGGTCAGTGAGCGAACGATCAGACTGGTGACGTAGGCGGCCGATATCCTCAATAGCGTTGTGGCACAGACCCAGACACCGCCGCAGCCGGATTGTTGCGCCATCCGGTCAGCCTGTCTGTGCCCCCGCGTTCGGCTAAATTGACGTCGGGGAAAGCGCCACCTACGGTCAGCACCGGGTTGGCCCCCACCTCACGACCCGCTGTCGTGCCGTGTGAGACATCGACGAGTGGTCCGGAGGCTTCTGGTGTGTATCGACAGTGCGATGAGAACGGGTCCGATACTTCGGCACCGGCAGGCACACGTGCTGCACTGCGGAGGTGCGCGGCTGGAGTCGCAGGCGTCGAGTTCTGCGGTCGTGGTCATGCTGGGCGGCTGGGTCGACGCGTCGAACCTCGACCAGGTCACCGCGACTCTGCGCAGGTTCACTTCCATGCGCACTCCGCTGATACTCGATCTGAGCAAGCTCGAGTTCCTCGGGGTCTCGGCATTTCGGGCGCTGTTCGCGGTCGCCGACCAGTATGGCGAGGCCGGTCTGTTGTGCGTGGTGGTCGACGGCCCGGCGCTTCGGCCCTACACGAACTTGGGTGCGCAGAGCCGGTTGGTACCGATCGTGGATTCCGCTGAATCGGCGCACTCACGGGTGACGCCGCCGTGCCGGCCGCCTGTTGTCGCGCGTGACCGCACCCGCTGCTGAGCCGGCTCCTGCCTCAGGAGCCCGCCAGCCGCTTGTTCACCAGCCGCGTCAGCCACGCCGGCGAGAACCGTGCGCCGGTGGCGAGCACCTTGGTCTGCGAACCGACGGCGTAGTGCACCTGGTGGATCGCCCGCCGCAGCAGCGGTGGTTCGACGGCCTCGACGATGGAGTCGGCGATGTCCTGGGCGGTGAGCCGGATGCCGAGTGACCGGGTGGTGCCGGTGGTGACGTCGTCGGTCATCGCGGTCTGCACGTAGAGCGGCCACATCGCGATCACCCGGATGCCGTAGCGGTTCCATTCTAGGTCGAGCGCCTCGGTCAGGCCGCGGACGAAGAACTTGGTGGCGCTGTAGTTGGCGAGTTCGGCCTGACCGTAGATGGCCGAGGCCGACGCGAGGTTGACGACCGTCGACCGGGGTGTGAAACGAAGGTAGGGGAACGCCGCGTGCAGGCCGTTGACGACGCCCTTCGCGTTGATGTCGATCTCCTTGAGATGCCGTGCGACGTCGATGTCCTCGAACCGCCCGGCCGCCATCACCCCGGCGTTGTTGATCAGCACGTCGAGCCGTCCGCCGGCGGCGACGACGAACTCCTCCACCCGCTGCGCCATCTCGTCGGGGTCGGTGACGTCGAGGTGACCGGTCACGACGGTGCCGCCGCGACCGCCGATCTCGTCGGCCAGCGACTTGAGGCCCGTCCCGTCGACGTCGTAGCCACCGACGGTGTACCCGCGGGCGGCGAACGTTAGCGCTGTGGTGCGTCCGATTCCCGCCGCGGCGCCGGTGATGAACACGGCCCTGTTGCTGCGCATACGAGATTGTGGCCCATGGAGGCCGTTCGCAAACGTCCGACCGTCGCCGGACAAGGGCCTGGAGCCCGTCTTCTCGGCGCTAGGGAGAACCGATCGGATGGGCTCCAGGTCACCTCCGACGTTACGCCGCCGCCCTGGGCTCAGCCAGGAGTTTTCGCGTCCGGCTGAGGGTCACGATGCGGCGCTCAGCCCAGCAGGGGCGGGGGTGGGCAGGGCGGCGGCGGCGATCGACCGCAGCGCGCGCAGGACGGCCGATACGTTCGGGTCGTACTGCCTGCCGTTGCGGACCACCGCGCTGATGGTGCGCCCGCCCAGATCGAGGTCGGCGACGACGAGCTGCCGCAACGGCACGGGTACCGACAGCGCGGGCACCAGCGCCGACGCCGTCCCGGTCGCGGCCAGATCGCAGATGTTCTGCGCGCCGACGAGCCGATGCTCCACCTGCGGGGTGAAGCCCACCGACTCGCACGCGTGGCGCAACGCGGCGTCGAGTCCGGAGTTCCGCGGCCCGCTCACCCACGGGCCGTCGGCGAGTGCCGCGAGCCCGCCGGTACGGATCCTGGGATGATCCTCGGTCGACGCCAGCAGCACGAGTGGCTCGAGCAGCAGTGCCTCGGTGACGAGGCCACCGGCAAGCTGCTGACCGCCGAAGTCGTAGTGACACGTGATGGCGACGTCGATCTCGCCCTGGCGCAGCAGGCGCAGCGCAGCGTCACTGTCCTGCTGCTGCACCTGCACGGTTAGCTCGGGTTCCTCGGCACTCATCCGCTGCATCATCGGTGCGGCCAGCGTCGGGATGCCCATGTTGAACGCGGCGACCGCGACGTGGCCGGAGACGCGGTCACGGCTCGCGGCGACGGCACTCATGGCCTCGTCCACCGCGGCCACCACCCGCCGGACGTGTTCGGCCAGCACCTGACCGCTGCGGGTCAAACCCAGGGTGCGGCCGTCGCGCCGGAACAAGGTCGCGCCCGCTTCTTCTTCGAGCACACGGAGTTGTTGTGAGACAGCAGAACTGGTGATGTGACGACGCTCGGCGACGGCGGACACCGTACCGAGGTCGGCGAGGTCGTTCAACAGCATCATCCGGCGTAGGTCGAGCATCGGGGACCTCGTAGCGGTGAAGGGGCGGCTGGGGGTGCAGCGATTCTCATGCTGGCAGAAGGGTTCTTACCGAGGGGGCCGAGACGTCACTGTCGGCGTCGGCCGATGCCCTGGTCTGCGGTGTTCGACGCGGGAACGCAAGAATCAGCGTGGTCGGAACGTCGGACGGCTCTTCAGCCGATGGCGACGGTGATACCGAGCGCGATCATCACGACGGCGATCAGGCCGTCGAGGATGCGCCACGTCGCGGCCGATGCGAACAGCCCGGCCAGCCGGCGGGCCCCGAGTCCCAGGCCGACGAACCACACGGCGCTCGCGGTGACGGCGCCGACGCCGAACAGCCAGCGGTCGTCGCGGTGTTCGTTGGCGAGTGCGCCGAGCAGCACCACGGTGTCGAGGTAGACGTGCGGGTTGAGCCATGTCATTGCGGCGCAGGTGATCAGCACATCGACGAGGCGGGCGGGTCCCTTCTCGGCGGGGGTGAGCCCCGCCGGACGCCATGCGCGCCACGCGGCGAGGAGCCCGTAGCCGCCGAGGAACAGGGCGCCGCCGTAACGGGCGACGTCGACCGCGGCGGGGTGGGCGTTGATCAGTGCGCCGAAGCCGGAGATGCCCGCCGCGATCAGCACGATGTCGGACACCGTGCACAGTGCCACCACGGCCGCGACGTGCTCGCGACGGATGCCCTGGCGCAGCACGAACGCGTTCTGCGCGCCGATGGCGGCGATCAGCGTGAACGAGGCGAGGAATCCGACGACGACGGGGGTGGCCATGCGGTTGACGGTACGGGGTTAGGCTGTCGCAGAACAGCTAATGATTCTGTGGCTGCATTAGCCTGGCTTATGCGGAGAGACCCAAGTCTGAGGGCTCCAGTAGGGAGTGTAGGTTCCCAATCTCGGTGTCATAATCCCAATTGAGATGTCATGCCGAGGTCACTTATGAGATTTGGCTGTGATTACGTATGCCCATTCGCCGTCGTTCGATTCGGCGTCACGCACGTCGAGACACCCGCCAGCGACTTCGACGGCATTTGGAGCCACCTGCATCTTGTGAGGTAGGCGTCCGGTTGCGCAGTAAGAACTGGCATGAACTTCCTGTAAACCCCTGCGGTACAACTCGTCCCCAAATGCGGCCACTGCTTGATCGTCGCGCGTGGGACGCAGGGTCCACGCCTTTCCATCGCTGATCGCGCGGCCGCCGTCTTGAACGCGTCCGGTTGCGCAATCGGAGGACAACAGCGCGGCGTCTCCGTCACCAGCCGATGCCCATTTCAGATGCCACTGGCTGGTGTCGGATGCTGTGCACAGTGCGAAAACTAGGATGTCACCGGCGCAAGTCAATCCTGCGACAGTGGTGAACCACCGGTGCACCTCATCGGGAGTGGTCAGCTGCGTTCGCAAGCTGGCGTCTTGTTGGGCAGGCGACATATCGATGGCTTGTGTTTCGGCGCAGCCGGCCGTTGCGACGGCCATGGCGGCGACACCGACGGCTGCCAGCCGGCGACGACTCGCCTTGCATTTACCGCGTGATCTCACTGATGTCATCGCAGACCTCCTCGTTCTTCTGTGCGCGTGTCTGTTGTCGACGAGGTGTCGATGTTGCTTGCGCGGCACCAAGGATCGGTTCGACGATGAGACCGGCCATGCTGAGAAAGAGTCCCAGCGCGATGGGCGCCACGTAGTAGAGGCCGAGCACGATGTCGAAGGGGTTACCCGAGAACAGGGCAATGATGAGGTCGGCTGTGGTCGCCCAGTATGTGGCTGCCATGGCGCTGAGAAGAGCTAGGCCCGCGGCGAGACTTGCGGCGCCGTAGACGGCGAGACCGCGTTGCCCGCCAAGCGGTCGACCGCGCAGGGCGGCGCCCAAGGCGCGACGGGCTCGGGGTGCGAGGTCGGGTTCGTCGAGCCAATCAGCGAGGGCCCAGTGCCCGTCGACCTGCAGGACCGGAGCGAGGTTGATGCCGATCTCGACGAGCAGCAATATCGCCAGGCGCCAACACACGATCGCCCAGATTGGGGACTCGGCGAGTTGTGCGGCGATGGCGAGAACGCACACGGTGACGGCATCGACAGCGAGCCCTGCCAACGCTTGTATGACCCGTGCCCGCCGCGGCAGAGTCAGGGCCGGCGTCGAGTCGACGAAAAACGACACCGCTCCCCAGTAGAAGCCGAACCCGGCGCGGCGCGGCGGACAGCCGTAGTGGACCAGCACGACCGCATGCGCCAACTCATGGGCAATCGTCGCTGCAAGACCGAGCGCCAGCATCAGCGCCACCTCGAGGGCGGGTTGCGTGCTGACTGGTGGAACATCGGGACGGCCCGCAAGAAGCGACAGCACACCGGCCACCATGATCGCGGCGAGTGTTGCCTTGCCGGCGATGGAGTTGACGAATGGGGTCAAGACGCGATTCAGCACGCGCGCTGGCGCCGCGATGCCGGGAATCATCAGCCCCGACCGGGTCCACTGCACAGCACGCGATCGCGGCGCATCGTCGGTCGACCGCCGAGTATCGTCGGTCACCAAGATCCCCAACTCGACGAGGTCGCTGACAACTGTTGCGTCCAACGGCGGGCCGAGACGAATCGCCAGGTCCGCTGGAGTGGGGTCATCAGACAGGAACTGCGGAAGCTGCGCGGCCCGCGGATGCTCAAATAAAACCGTCTGCCCTGAGGGCTCAGCGATCACCAGACCGCGCCTACTCACCCGATATTCGGTGCCATGAGCCATTCGAACCACTGCCGCCTCCTCGCTACTTCCGACTGCGCAGTGAGTGCGCACACACGCAGATACCGAATTGGGTGTTGCAGGGGAACGTTTTCTGGCGTCCCCCCGCAACTGCCGCACCGTCGACGGCTACATGCAACCCGGACTTGGGCATGTGGCCGCTAGGCCTGCATGCCGAAGAACCGGACGCGCATCGGGCGGGAGAGGCTCAGACGACGAATCATGGCTCACCTCCTCGACGGTTTCGGTCTGCGAACGAACGCTCAGCGGCCGACGCGCGCAGCGCGGCTCAGACGGCTCAGACGACGGATCATGGTGCACCTCCTTTCAGCGAATATGAACTTCGACGAACGGCTCAGCGGCCGGGGCGCACCGCGCGGGCCAGGCGGCTCAAACGACGGATCATCACTCACCTCATCTCCTGCAGGCCATGAGCGGGTCCCAAGGGCTGCTCGAAGTCTTGCGCGAGCATCCCTGGAGCGATACAGGGAAAACCCTGGCGTTTGCGGCATGTACTGACTGCCTAAGCAGGGTGGCAACGTACTGAGCGCAGCCGCGGTGACGAAGGCGCCTTCAAAGGCCAAGGGTGATAGCGCGCCAGCTGCATCGGACTAAGCGGAGCGGTGCCGCGAGATATCGGGTTCACGTGCATCCGCCGTGTCGGCTGAGCATCGATGTTTCGCGAACGAAGCCCCAGCGTTGATTGCCTTCACAAGCATGTCGCGACGTGTGGAACTGATACGGGTGGTGGGCTCAACCGTCAGCTGCAATCCTTTGCCCATGACCGTCACTTCTGCGCCCGATTGTCCGAAGCGGACAGTTGCAGGGGCGTTCTCCGTCGGGGCAGTGACGGGCGGGCGCAAG
Organism: [Mycobacterium] manitobense; assembly: GCF_025821665.1. Lineage (GTDB taxonomy): Bacteria > Actinomycetota > Actinomycetes > Mycobacteriales > Mycobacteriaceae > Mycobacterium > Mycobacterium arseniciresistens. The sequence continues at coordinate 39,811 of NZ_JACKSJ010000037.1, read as the reverse complement.
CGGTCTTTTGATCGGTCGACGGAGCCCGGATGACTGAAGCGTTCGTCTCGCAGAGTCCCCGAGGCGTGCTCCGACAGCGCGAAATCCAGCCGGTCCTGACGTTTCTGCAGGAGGCGGCTACCAGATCGACAGGTTTGATCGTCGACGGCGACGCGGGCATCGGTAAGACCACGCTGTGGCAGCAGAGTTGCGACGAGGCAGCCGCCCGAGGTTTTCAGGTGCTGACTGCGCGCGGCGATCCCGGCGAGGTGAGCCTGACTTTCGCGGTTCTGGCTGATCTGCTCGCTGAGGTCGATCCGGCCGTTATCGCGCGGCTTCCCCTGGTGCAGCGGGACGCCCTGAACCGGGTATTGCTGCGCGGGTCGACCGGCCCGGCGATGGACGAACGGGCAGCCGCGGCGGCGTTCCGCAGCGTGCTGCACGAGTTGGCGAAGAGCGCGCCCGTTCTCGTCGCCATTGACGATGTTCAGTGGCTGGACACCTCGAGTGCGATGGCGGTGCGCTTCGCCGCTCGACGCTTGACGGGGCCTGTGGGCGTTCTGGTCACGATGCGCACTGGCGAGCCGAACTCGGAGACCATGCTCGCGTGGAGCAGGTTGACGGGGCCCGAGGTCGTGAGCCGATTACGGATGACACCGCTCACCCTCGGCGGCGTGCACGCCCTCGTCGCGCATCGCCTCGGTCACGTCCTGCCCCGTCCGACGATGAGGCGGATCCACGAGATCTCCGGCGGGAATCCGCTCTACGCCATCGAACTGGCACGCGCCGCCGCCGACGGCCGTGGGCTCACCGACGAGCTCCCCGATACGTTGGCCGCGCTCGTCCGCGAACGGATACGCGGCGTCGACGCGGAGACCGAGCAGGTGCTGCTGGCGGCCGCCTGCACGCCCGCACCCACGGTGGCTGTCGTCGCCCGGGCCACCGGTCACACCGAACACGAAGTGCTGACGCTGCTCGAGAAGGGCGCGGCGGAACGGATCGTCGTCATCGCGGGCAACCGCATCCGGTTCTCGCATCCCCTGTTGGCCACCGGTGTGTACACCGGTGCCGCGCCGGGTCAACGCCGGGAGATGCACCGACGACTGGCCGAGGTTCTCTCTGCCCCGGAGTTGCGGGCCCGCCACCTGGCGTCGGCCGCAACGACGGCGGACACCGACACCCTGGATGCGCTGGACGCCGCGGCGGCCGTCACCCGCTCCCAAGGCGCGCCGGCAGCGGCCGCTGAGCTCCTAGAGCTGGCCATCAATCTCGGTGGCGATACCCCGGTGCGTCGAATCATTCTCGCCCAACGCCACTTCGAGGCCGGATCGATCAGCGCGGCCCGTCATCACCTCGATCAGATCCGCCACACGCTGCCGCCCGGAGTCCTGCGGGGGTCGGCAACCCTGCTGCACGGCGCGATCGACGGTTACGACGGCAGTTTCACCGCCGCGGTCGAGGGTCTGGCCGCCGGGGTGGCAGAGACGGGCGAGGTGCCGGCACTTCAGCTGCAGGGGTTGATGCTGCTCGCCCCCACGGTCGCAATCACCGGTCGCGACGTGGAGGCGCTAGGGCATGCACGCGACGCCGTCGCGTTGGCCGAGCGACTCGGTGACGCCACGGCGCACAGTCAAGCCCTGACGATGTGGGCGCTGCTCGCCTTCAACTGCGGGGACCCATCCGCACTCGACGCACTGCGCAGGGCACAAGAACTGCAGGGCGATGCCACCGCGGTGCATGTTCACCTGCAGGCCGATGCCATCGCCGCGGTCGTTGCCGCATGGATGGGCGACGTCGCCAGCGCAAGCACCCGGTTAGACGTGATCCGGGAGCAATGCGTTCAGCGTGGCAGCGAGTTGGACATTCTCTGGGTGGACCAGCACGCAACGATGACCAAGATCGCAGCCGGCGACTACCGGGGAGCTGCCCGCATCACCGAAGAGATGGCGCAGCGCGCCGAGCAGATCGGCGGCCACCAAGCTCGCCTCTTCGCTCTCACCTGCGGCGCCGCGGTGGCGTCCTACCTTGGCGACGTCGAGGGCGCCAAGGCGTCGGCGGCGTCAGCGGTCCAGATCGCCGAGGACTCCGGTGGCCGCTTCCTCGCCGTGGCGCCACGCACCACCCTAGGGTTCCTGCACGTCACACTGGGCGATCACGCGGCAGCAGTGAACCTGATGCAGCCGCTAATGGAGGATTTCGATCCGAATTTGGGCTGTGAGTCGATGCGTGCGGGCTGGCTTCCCGATGCGGTGGAGGCGCTGAGCGGACTCGGCCGTATCGATGAAGCCGAGGCCCTCGTCACGATCCTTGAAGAGGAAGGTGCTCGGTTGCAGCGTTCTTGGATGCTCGCCGTCGGCGCCCGCGGGCGAGCACTGTGTCACGCCGCGCGGGGCGATCTGGATTCCGCCGAAGACGCGGCCACTTCGGCGCTGAGCCACCACCACCACTTGCCCATGCCGTTCGAAAAGGCCCGCACACAAATGGTTCTCGGGCAGCTGCACAGACGCCGACGTCGCCGAGCCGCCGCCACAGCGGTGCTCTCCGAGGCACTGCGCACCTTCGAGGCGATCGACGCGCCGCTATGGGCCAGGCGCGCACAAACTGAACTCGACCGGCTCACAGCCAAAACTGCACCCGAGGTCGGCCTGTCGCCCGCTGAAGAACGCGTCGCCCGACGCGCCGCGGGAGGTATGGCGAATAAGGAGATCGCCGCCGAGTTGTTCCTCTCCACGAAGACAGTGGAGGCGAATCTGAGCACCGTCTACCGCAAGCTCGGTATCAAGTCCCGGTCGCAGCTCTACGCGCGGCTTCATAAAGATGCCAGGGTAAACACTGATTCGCGCGGGGATCCGACGACATAGCGTTTAGGGCATGTCAACCCCTGCGCCGCCGGAAGATTGCTTCATGGCGGAGTGGTATCAACCCGCCCTCACCGACGACACCTTCGGACCATTCGCCGGTCAACTCGTCGAGGCGGCACGAACGCACAGCAACGAACATCCGGTCCGGCTGCTCGTCACCGTCGCTGCACTCGCCGACGAGATGCTCTACAGCATCTTCGAAGCACAATCCGCCGACACCGTCTCGCAAGTGTGCCGCCGCGCCGGATGGCCGGCCGACCGCATAACAGCCGTCCGAGCGCGGGCCGACTTCGCTGAGCGCCACGCCCGACTACAACCCGGCTGTTGATGACGTGAGCGGGACGCCGTGAGCCATGAGTCGATAGTCACCCCCCCGGCGCTGATTCTCGGGGCCAGTCGCCCACCGCTACAGGAAATGAAACGAACTTGGGACAAACCCCGAATGACACCGCCTGGGACAAACCGCATCCTCGCAGGTCAACGGGTCGGCAGGTGACAGGAAAAATGGGAACCTACAGGGAGCGCGCCTTCTCGTTCGCACCGGAGTTCCTGGCTGAGAGCAGACTCGGGCCCCGCCATTGATGCCCATTTATGAGGTGAACGCCTCATGTGGCTGGCCCAAGGCGCATGTTAACTTCCCGACATGGTGATGAGTACATGTGCGAGTCGGACATTCCTGACAGGCGCGGTGTTAGTGATCGGTCTGGGCCCGTTGGCATTTCCATGGAGCGGTGTCGGTAACGTGGCGCCGGCGCCGATCGCTGGCGGACCGCCCGGTGTCATCGAGCCGGCACCGTCACCGCCGCCGCCCGCACCCGCCGTGGCGCCAGTCCCGCCGCCACCGGCGCCAGCAGCGGCATCGCCTCCTCCGCGTCCCCCCGTGGGGTCTGGGATTCGGGATTCACGGTGCGGCACAGACCTATTCACGGGTATCCCGCTTCCTTGCTAGAGGTGCGGCAACGTTGGGGCGCGACGGCCCGTCTGCGCACGCTCATTGAATGACTGTGCACTTTCGACCCGTTCCGGCGCGTGAGGTGTTCACCTCATACCCGCCGTAATTCGGCTCGGATGTGTGGCCAGCGGTTAGTCGACTACGACCCATTTGCCCTTGATCTTCTTCTCTGTCATGTACTGAATATCGTGAGAGTCGAAGTGGGCGCGGTAATTGCCGCCGTACGTACAGGTGCCGCCGATATAGCTGCCGGCGCCCCAGAATGACTGCCACTCGCCACCGGACGCACGACAATTACCGCCTACGGTGTTCTCGATCGGCCGAGCGCTGGCAGTGCCTGCGGTGAGCCCGGCGACTGCTGGCGCCACGAGGGTCGCCGACAGCAGTGCGGCAGCCGTCGCTCCTTTGAGCAGGGTGTGTTTCTTCATGAGCTGTCTCCTTCTGGTTGGTTCTCAAGCTTGTGAGGAAATGGTCGCGACCAACCGGCGATTTGGTGATCGCTGGAAAGCCAGATTCCAGTCCCGATAGGGAAGGGTTTCCTATCCGCCGAGAAACTTCGGATCCGCTCAGCTCGAGGTGTATACACCGACTCGCGATGAGACCTGCGGCTCGACGCCTAAGGCGCAGATGCGCCGGGCAATCCATGTCGACATCTGCTCTTCGGTTGTTCGGCGCGAAATCGAACCACAACGTGCTGGGCCCGTCGTTCACTCGGCTACGACGGCGCTGGCCGCAGAACCGCCGACCGAGCGCGTTGCTGCTGCACACGGTGCCCCGCCATAAGGCGCGGTGCGCTAGGAGTTCTGCGGCTCCGGTGGCAACTGTCGGTGGGCGTAGGCCGCGGCTTGCGTGCGGTTTCGCACGCCGAGTTTGGAGAGGATCGCGCCTACGTGCCGGTTGGCCGTCTTGGGGCTGATGAACAGGGCACTGGCGATCTCGGCATCGCTGTGGCCTCCTGCAAGGACTTCGAGTACTTCGCGTTCGCGTTCTGTGAGTCCGTATGGATCGGCGATGGTGGCTTTGCGACGGGTATCTGGGCTGCGGCCGCGTAGTTGCGCGAGGCGTTCCTGCGCGCGGCGCGCGGCGGCGCGTGCACCCAGGCCGCGGAACGTGTCCAGAGCGGCTGCGACGGCGTCGACGTCACCGCCGAGCCCGGCGATAGCCATGTCATAGGGACAGCCAAGGCGGGTCCAATCGGCGAGTGCGGCCGCCCAATCGCCGCTGACTTCGAGTCGATACGGCGTGACCGTGTCGGCGGTCGGCGCATCGTCGACCGGACCACCAGCCAGATGGGCCCACCGGCGCAGGTGGCCTACCAACCACGGGTCGGCATGCTCGGTGGCCGCCGCGAGGCCGGCCTGGGCTTCGGCGCGAGCGGTTACGTCGTCGCCCGCGAGCCATGCCGCTTCGGCCCGAGCAGCCCAGACCACGCCGAGCCGAGCCAGGTCATCGGGGTCGGCCGCGCGCAGTGCCTCGTCGAGCAGCGCGGCCACGGGCTGCTCGCCTCGGCGTGCGTGGATCAACGCCGCGCTGATCAGCGGCAGGATTCGCTGTGGTGTGCCCAGGCCCGGGCGGGTGAGCACGTCCTCGGCGCACGTCAATGAGGTCGTCCAGTCGCCACGGTGCAACGCCACGAGGGCGGCAGCGCCGGTGGTGATCGCTTCGAACATTCCAAGTTCATGATCGGCGCAGAACGCGGAGGTTTCGGCGATGTAGCCGTCGGCGCGGTCGAGGTCGTGTTTGACGGCCGCGTACCAGGACATGAGTGAGCCGTTCAGGCCGGACTGCTCGGACAGCCCGTCGGTGACCATCGCGTCGCGCCAGGCCGCCTCCACCTCATCCCACCCGGTGTCGGTGCTCAGTACGCTGGCCAGCGCGGCGGAGAAGCGGGCCCGCACCACCACTGCGGGATCACCGAATTGGGTGCCCAGGCTGATGGCGCGGCTGGCGTACTCACCGCAGGCGCGGTCGAAACCGAATGCCGTCATCATGGCCATCGTGGCCAGTGACCAGGCCAGCTGCGGGCATGGTCCCACGTCTTCCAGCAGCCGCAGCGAAGCCGCACAGGCGTCGGTGGCCTCTCGTGTGCCGCCCAGCGCATATAGCTGCTGGGACAGCAAGCACAGATCGTGACCTTCGCCGAGCCGGTCGCCCAACTCGTGACGCACCGCGATCGCCTCCCGCCATGACGACACCGCCCCGTCGGCGTGTCCGCTCAGCCAACAGCTGAGGGCATGTTTCTCGAGCCAGTCGACCTTCTGTTCGGCGGCGGCGGTGTCTGCATGACGCAGTGTCAACGCGTACAACGCCGCGGCTTCCCGGTTCGCGGCAAGATGTAGAGCCTGCTCGGCGGCTGGAGGCCCGTGGCGAATCACAGCGTCGGTGTCACCGGCTTCATGAGCGTGGAACGCCAACGCCGACAGGCTGTCCGGGGCGATGGGCAGTTCGGCAAGAGCTGCCAATGCTCGCTTGTGCAACACCCGACGTTGGTAGGCGGGGATTTGATCAAGCGCCGCGCGGCGGGCCAACTCGTGGCGGAATCCGACGGTGTCGGCGTCTGCGACGAGCACGCCGGCATCGAGGCATTCCGCGAGTCCTGCACCGGCGGCAGCACATACGTTGTGTAGCAGCGCCAAGCTGGTCCGCGGGCCGCATACGGCGGTCGCATAAGCGGTCTCGCGCCCATCGCTGGACAGCCGACCCAGCCGCCCACGGACCGCGTCGGACACGCTATTCGGCAATCCGCCGTCGCGCAGCGCGTCGGAGCCTGCGGCCAATACCTCGGTGACGTAGAAGGGATTTCCGCCGGTGAGCCGGTGCAGCTGGTCGGCATTGACGCCGCTGCCAACGGCCAACTCGGCTACTGCCGTCTCGCTGAGCGGTTGGAGGCCGATGCGTGTCACCGCGGCAGAAGTGGCCAGATCACCCAGCAGCAGCGCAAGGGGGTGTTCATTGCCGATCTCGTCATCGCGGTACGACACCAGGAGCAGTAGCGGCAGCGAGTCGATACGGCGGGACAGGAAGCGCAGAAGATCAAGCGTCGCTCCATCGGCCCAGTGCGCATCTTCGACGACGCAGACCCAAGCGGTCTTGTCGTCGAACATGTCGACCAGTCCAGCGTAGATCGCTTCGAGGTCACCCGCGTCCACGGATGCGCGCAGCGCGGCCGTCTGGTCACCCGGCGTTCTCGCGAGCATGTCGATCAACGGGCCCAGCGGTCGCGGCGCCGCAAGGGGATCGCACCATCCCCGGAGCACACGTACCTGGTGGCCGACTCCGGCGACGAACCGTGCGATCACCGTGGTCTTTCCGACTCCAGCCTCTCCGCTCAGCAACACCACTCGGCCGTCGCCACGTGTCGCCGCCCGCAGCCGTTGGTTCAATCCCGCAAACGCCGTATCGCGCTCGAACAGTCGATCCCTTGGAGCCACGGTCCTCCTGGCGGTGCGCAAGCGGCTTGCCGCGGGCGACGGCAAGCCGATGTCAGGTCCGAATGCGGTCAAGAGCTTAGCTCAGCAAGCGTCCGTCCACGCTTGCAACGCAGGCACGTCAAAGGCACGTGCGGTCATGTCTGGATGTCGATTTCGTCGCTGTCGAGTGGGCGGCGGGCCGCCGCGACCGCGTAACCCTCTGTCATTAGGCGTCGGTGGGTGACAGAGAAGCGTCAGGGCATCAGCTCAGCTCGACATCGCGGGACCCTTCGCACCGTTGAACCGCATGAGCGCGACGAGCTGATCCACCGTCTGTTCAAGGGTGGAGGTGTCGGAGAAGCGTCGTTCGATCCGGTCGATATTTGCGGGAGCTGCGCTTGAACCCGCTGCTGAATCTTACCCAGCTCAATCCGCTCGCGAGGGCGCAGAGTCCCGAATGCACCACGGGCTTGATCACGCCAGGCGTCCACGCACCACCGTGCTGCCGGATCGAGGAACGTCATCCGTACCACGTGTCGCGAATGATGAACTCGGAGAACAACTCACATGCCAGATCGTTGATGTTGAGTACATCACCGATGTCGTTGACCACGATTGCAGGCGTGTTCGGCAGACGGGTCACCAGTGCGGCGAGCGAGTGCGCGCAGGCCCGTTGACCAGACGCGGAGGGCCCGGCGCAGGTCAGCTTCGCAGGGTCCATCGCCCCAACTCCAAGGACGAGGGCCCCGATGTGCAGCGCATCAAGACCCACGGCGGTGGCACTGCACAGCCCGAGCGCCGCAGAACTCGGCGGCGGCCTCCCGAGAAATCATTGCCATGCCATCCACGATGCCCTGGGGGCAGGTCTCAACCTGGCTGTCTCGCACCCACCCAGGCCTGAGCGTGGATGAGCGTCGGCGTCCGAATGCGCGGCGCAGCCCCGTTCAGCACGTCGGGCCAGCCGCTAATCGGATGGGTACGGCTTCGCCGAACCGTTGCATCGTTTCTTCACGACGTTCCTCCGCCCGGGCTACTGGGCCAATTTGAGGTAAATGCCTCATGCGCCGGTGCCGGTCGGCTGACCACAATGCACTGCGCGGTGATTGCCATAAGCGCACGTCGACCCTGCGGCACAACGAAAGGCACCGGCCATGCACCGAGTCTCGTGGATCGCGACGACAGTCGCCGTGACTGGCGCCCCGGTGCAGCGATACCGCCCCACCCATACGGCCGTAGGCACCGCGACCGCACCGCCAGTGCACCGTCTGCAGACGAAGCGCCCGCGTACGTGCAGGCGTGGCGCCACGATCCACTTTCTTGGGATCGGTACGCAATACTGCCCGGGTGTACTTCCCGGGACGACGCCGCAATCGACGTTGCGTCAAACGAAGGGATAACAACATGCACACCAAACGGATGCTGGCCGGGGCGCTGACGTCGGTCAGTCTCGCGGCGGTCGGCCTGAGCCTCGCGACGGGCACCGCTGCGGCCAACCCACCGGGCGCGCACACGTGGTGCCCGGGGATGTCGTTGGCTTCTCCTCCCGGACCGGGTATCAGCCCCGGCGCCTGGGACATGAATGTGTGCCACACGTGGTACCGCGTTGCCCCCGGGATGGGCAATGTGCCATATAGATCCTTAGACGGCACTTTCAAGGTCGAACACAGCAATCTATGGGACGGTCCGAACCCACCGGCGGGTTCCGTCCGCGTTGAGTGTGGCCGGGACATGTTCACCGGCCTGCCCATTCCTTGTTAGCAAGATGCGGTTTTGACACCGCGCAGAACAACCTCCAGGGCCGTCACTGTGACTGATCGCGACCAATTGACAGCTCGGCATTGCGCGACTGACCGCGACCTCTGCGGCCCATCATTTCGGCGGCTAGAGGAAATGACACGAACTTGGGACAAACTCCGAATGACACCGCCTGGGACAAACCGCATCCTCGCAGGTCAACGGGTCGGCATGTGACAGGAAAAATGGGAACCTGCAACGCCGTACGAACGTACAGTTGGGCGGTCAGTGGCGCCGAACGTCCTCGCGACGATGCCGCATCATCCGGACAGGCCCTCACCGCCGCGCAGTAGGGACGAAACGCCTACCCGACGCGGAGCGCCAACGTCATCGAATTCAACGATGGGCGCCCGGTGCTTCTCAAGACCCCACTTGCAGCACTGCGCTCAGCCAACGCTCCCGGACCAGCGCATGTCGGGTGATGGCGCGCCATTGGAAAGCGTGCTGCAGAGCGTATCGCGAGTCTGGACACGGCTGATCGGTGGCGTCCAGCTCACAACGCAAGCCGAAATCGACGTCAGCGGCTTCGGCCTGCCAACTCCCTCGGGCCTGCAGGGCGGCCCGTGACCGTCCGTCGCACGGTCGCGAGAACTGCATCCTCGTTCGCAGGTCGGTTGTGAATGGCGTGGCGAAGCCTCAGTCCCCGAAGTGCTCGATCACACCGGCCGCCCCGCGGTATGCATCCCAGCCTGGAGAACCATTGCGGGCAAACGCGACCCAGGACCGATGCATCTCACCCGCAAGGCCATGCGGAACGGGATCGGGGCCGAGCAGCCCCGCCTCCCCGTGCAACCAGGGCGAACCGGCGATGTCGAAGACGAAGGGAAGCTCCACCGTGTGCGCCGCTCCGAGCTTGCCGTCGACCGCGTTCGAGCGGAACCCGAACCGGTAGACATAGGTGCCTCGCGGTGAAATCGACGCGTGAGCCCGCGCCATCCGGGCCGAGCCGGCTCCGAAGAGCGCCTCACCGAGCAGGGCCGAACGGAGCTGGCCGCGGGTGGCATGGGGCAGCCGAGCCGCCACGGCATCCATGGCGGTCCGGGGGTCTGCATGGCTCCGCGCCGCCACGGCTAGAACGTCCGCGTGCATCGACGTCTCGAACCGGCCCTGCGGAACGAGGTAGAGGTTGCCCTCCTCGGTGTTGGTGCCGATCAGTAGAGCGACATCTGCCGCGGGGCCCTTGGCTAGTGCGTCGGCGGGTTGGTCGTCCAGGACGAGGCTGAACGGGCTCAGACCTACCAGCGGATCTACGTCGGAGGCGGTCTGCAGGTCCAGGCCAGCCAGCTTCGGTAGCACGGCGACAAACTGCTCGTCTGAGATGTTCCCCAACCCGTCCGCGGTCGCCCTCACGCTCAGCTCGGTAGCGACCGCGCGGGTGACCCGTTCCGCCTGCTCCGGTGTGAACGCCCCTGTGCCGCTGCCACTCTGCATGATGGCCTGCTGGAACAACCCGGTGGCTTCCGGTGTGGCGAGCAGAGCCCCCACCAGGGTGGCGCCCGCGGACTGACCGAACACGGTCACGTTGGCGGGATCACCACCGAACGCACTGATCGCGTCCTGAACCCACTTGAGGGCGGCCAGCACATCAAGCAGTCCACGGTTGCGCGGCGCCCCGCCGACATCGAGAAACCCGGCCACCCCCAAGCGGTAGTTGAGGATGACGAGCACCACGCCGTCACGGGCGAACGCATGGCCGTCGTACAGCGAGGCCTGCGACGACCCGGTGACGAAGCCGCCGCCGTGGACGAACACCATCACCGGTCGCGCCGCATCGTCGGCGGCGGGAGTGTGAACGTCGAGCGTCAGATAGTCCGTGCCGCGCACCCACCCGGGGCCGAAGTAGGGCCGCATGTCGAGTGCACCGAAGTCTCGGATGGGCTGTGGCGCCGTCGCCCCGGGACCGGTCGCGTCGCGGACACCGCGCCAACCCGGGTGCGGTGCCGGCGGGCCGAAGCGGGCCGCCCCCGTCGGGGTGGCGGCGTAGGGGATGGCCCGGTAGCGCTCGCTGCCATGGTCGCAGACTCCGCGCACCGCGCCGGCCGGTGTTCGGACGACGGGAGCGTTGTTCTGAGACAAAAGGTCCTCCTGAAGTGACGGACGATCAACTGATACGGGCGAAGCCGGCCCAGCCCTTGATCGCGAAGCTGGAGCCGTCGCGGACCACTTCGACAGCGCCGTGTCCGCCGAGGTGCGCCGGAAAGAGGAGCGCGTTGTCGTCGCTGGCGCGGCCCAGCAGCTTGTGCCTGGTGTTGCGTGATGCCGCGGGGTCTTCGCAGAAGCAGCTGTTGGTGTGCGGTGTGACGATCTGCAGCGGGGTGTGGATGAGGTCCCCGACAAACACCGCACGGTCTCCGCCGGATTCCAAGGTCAGGGCCGACGAGCCGGGGGTGTGTCCGGGCGCGAGGTCCAGCCGTAGATTCTTGTCGATCTGGTAGGTCCCATCCCACAGACGTGTCGACCCGGCTTCGTGGACCGGGGTGACGCTGTCTTCGAACACATTCAAACTTCCGCGGCTGGCAGCCGGTTTGTGGACGTTGGCCGGGTTCCAGAAGTCGAAGTCGCGTTGTGGCATCAGGTAGGTCGCATTCGGGAATGTGGGCACCCACGTCGAACCGTCCAGGCGGGTGTTCCACCCCACGTGGTCGATATGCAGGTGGGTGTTGATCACCAGGTCGACGTTCTCGGGCGCTACGCCTGCGGCGGCCAGATTGTCGAGAAACGCTGTGTCGAGCTGGTTCCACACCGGGACATACGGCCGCTCCTTGTGGTTGCCGACACCGGTGTCGATCAGGATGGTCCGGCCCTCGCTGCGCAGCACCCAGGTCTGGATCGCCGAGATGCACTGATCGGTTCCAGGATCCCAGAAATCGGGGGTCAGCCACTGCTTGTTGGCTTCCCAGTCGTGCTTGGCGCTCTCTGGGAAGAAGTCCGCGGGACCCATGTCCACGGAGCCGTAGTACTCCTTGACGCGGGTGACGGTGACGTCGCCCAATTCGATCTGTTCCATGTGACTTCCTTGGTCATCGCCGGTACTCACACGAGTCTGTCGACGGGCGCGGTCGCCAACCACACCTCGTCGGTCCTACCCCTGGCAGGGGGTGGCTGGGATCCCACTGCGCACGGATACTGAAGAGATGGACGGACCTGGGCCACTCGGAGAATTCCTGCAGGCGCGCCGGGCACGTACCCGCCCCGAGGACGTCGGTGTGCGGGACTTCGGTGCGCGCCGGCGGGTGCAGGGTCTGCGTCGCGACGAGGTCGCGTACCTGGCGGGAGTCAGCGTGTCCTACTACACGCGGCTCGAGCAGGGGATCTCCCGCGGTGCCTCACTCGAGGTCCTGGAAGCGATTGCTGGTGCGCTGCAGCTGGATACGCACGAACGTGAACACCTCGAACGGTTGGCCGGGGCTGCCCGGCGGGCAGCTCGGCTGCGGCGCCCGCGGCCGGAGAAGGTGAGCGACGAGACTCGGGACCTGATGCGCGCGCTCGACGGGACGCCGGCGCTGGTTCTGGGCCGGCGCACCGATGTCTTGGCCTGGAATCACCTAGGGCACGCGCTGCTGGCTGGACATGTGGACCGGGCCGCCGTGGACGATGTGGTGAACCGGCCCAACATGAGCCGAATGGTGTTCCTGGACGGACACCAGCGCGAGCTCTACACGGACTGGCGACGCAAGGCCAGAGCAGTGGTGGGCAATCTGCGGATCGCCATGGGACGCCATCCGGACGACCGTGACCTTGCCGCCCTCATCGGTGAGCTGACGATGAAGAGTCCGGAGTTCGTCACCATGTGGGGCGATCATCGGATCACCCCCTGCGACGCCGCGACCTACGACCTGCACCATCCTGTGGTCGGCGCCCTGACTGTCACTCAGCAGACCCTGACCATTGCGCGCTCGCCCGGTCAGAGTCTGATCGTGATCACCACCGCCGCGGGGTCACCATCGGAACGGGCGCTGGCGCTGCTGCGAACTCTGGGCACACCCATGCTCGACCGCGAGCCTTCCGACAGATCCCGCATTTGAGCTCATCCGGGCGCCGAGCTGCGGCATTCGAGAGCGAGTCGACGGCATAGGGCTGGAACGCTCCCCCCTCATCAAGCTGACTGTCGGCGCCGCCTTGGTCCTATTCGCAAGTGAACCTCTTGCATCCGCCGTCCGCAGCCTGCCTCTCTCGAGAAATTCTCTCTCATAAAGCATTTCACTCAGGGACTTCCCGCCAACCGTGGCATGGTTTGGCACTGAAGTCCACGGCCGACGCCACTGTCCCGAGTGAATGTTCAACCACGAGGTTCGACTGCGCGCACGAAAAACACGCGAGAGAAGCCGTCCACCCGCCGGCGGTCCACTTCGACATAGCCCAATCTCGCGTAGAGCCGGAGGTTCTCGGTCATTGCCTCATTGGTGTACAGCCGCAGTTCGGAGAGCCCGCATTCACGCGCCAGACCTTCTGCGTCGGACAGAAGCGCACGCCCATGGCCCTGGCCCTGCGCGCGCGGCGCGACAGCCACATTCTCGATGGACAGATGATCCAAGTCGGTCCGGATGACCAGCACTCCTACAACCTCCCCGTCGTCCACAAGGACGCGCGCGGAGCCACGCGCGACGACGTCGGAGTAGTCGACGCTCATCGGGGCCGGTGCGCGGCCGATGCGTTCAACAAACGGGCTGTACGCGTCGCCGACTATCTGCGTGATCTTGGTGACGTCATCAGAGGTAGCAAGACGGATCACCACCAGGACAGATTACGCACCGCCATGACTCCAGCTCACCCGCGTGAGCAATATCGCCTGCCTGGACCCATCAGACGATGATCGCGCGCTGGGACGACGCGTCGGCGGGTCGGGCCGAACCCGACGAGGTCGACGCGACCGGTCACCAGCCCCGTGTGGATCTGCCCGGGTACGACACATGACGAGCGCTGCGACGCAGACAGCCCCACCCTGATGGGCGAGGTGCTGACTCGCAGTGAAGCGAAAGGCAATCCGCATATCGCGGGACCAGCCAATCCGCCCTACGACCCGCTTCGCCGACCGAAAGCCCGCATGTACGTGTTGAGTACTCCCGAGCGGTCAGTGTCCTGCACGTCCGACACGACGACACGAACGCGCGCGTGTCGACTCGTCCAGCGGCCAGCACGCTGTCGCTGTGTTGGCGCCCGCTCCGATTCCTACTTCCGGCTGGTGAACTTGACCAAGACCCGGGAATACCTGAACGGTGAATGAGGTTTATGCCGCCGTGAAAGCTTTCGGATTCTTGAGCTTTGGGCACTACGCATCCGCCGGTGGGTCCGGCGCCGCAGACATGCTGCGCGATGCAGTGGATATCGCAACAGGTGCCGACGAACTAGGCGTCAACGGTGCATACTTTCGCGTTCACCACTTCGCCCGGCAGTCCGCTGCCCCCATGCCGCTGCTTGCTGCGATCGCTGCCCGTACTCGTCACATCGAGGTTGGAACCGGTGTGATCGACATGCGGTATGAGAACCCGCTCCACCTCGCTGAGGAGGCGGCTGCGCTCGATTTGCTTTCCGAGGGGCGGGTGGCACTCGGAGTCAGTCGCGGGTCGCCCGAGCCGGCGCTACGCGGTTGGGAGGCCTTCGGCTACAGCGATTCCACCGATCCGCGTGGCGCCGACATCGCCCGGGACAAGTTCGAACTGTTCCTGCGTGCCGTCCGCGGCGAGGGTATCGCCGACGCCGATCCCCGACAGTTTGGGCGAGTCGGAAAGCTGCGCATCGAGCCGCAATCGGCAGGACTGGCAGAGCGTATCTGGTGGGGCGCCGCATCGCGGGAGACCGCGAGATGGGCGGGCACCGTAGGCGTCAATTTGATGAGTTCGACGCTGCTGACCGAGGCCACCGGGGATGCCTTCGCAGACCTCCAGGCTGAGCAGATCGACCAGTTCCGTGCGGCATGGGTGGCCGCAGGTCACACTCGTGCTCCGCGAGTCTCGGTAACTCGCAGCATCTTCCCGTTGGTCACGGAACTGGACCGGCATTACTTCGGCCCGCGGGGAGACGATTCGGCGGACCAGGTCGGCATCATCGACGGGTTCCGCTCGACCTTCGGCAAGACGTATGCTGCCGATCCCGACGTCCTCATCGATCAATTGAAGGCCGATGCCGCAATCCAATCGGCTGACACGCTCATGCTCACGATTCCCAGTCAGCTCGGGGTGGACCTGAACCTACACATTCTCGAGACTTTTGCCCGCTACGTGGCCCCGGCGCTGGGATGGGAGCCGAGTTTCGCGGGCGCGTCCACGGGTTAAGGCGTGGCAGGTCTGGGATTCAAGCCGTTGCGCGTCTTGGGTGACGAGCCAACGCTGCACCCAGCTTGGCCGCCGACTGCACCGACAATCCACCGCAATTCTTTGATGTGGTCGCGAGAGCCACTGGCTGGCGGAGTTTCTGATCGGCCCTCGTCAACCCCGTATTCAGATGTCCAACAGGCTATCCCGCGCATGCTGGTAATCCGCCATATTCGATCCCGTCATATTCGTTCCGATACGCGGCACCGGAGTGGCGCCGACTGCTGGGTTCGGCCCGCCGACGGCGCGCTACTGGTCATCCTCGGTGACGCGCTGGCCCGCTCTAGAGCCAACGACCGCTGGATCTCCACAATGCACCGTGTGCAGACCCCTGAGGTCGCTGCGCGGACTGTGACAGTGATCGCTTGTGCAGTGTCAGGTCTCATGGGGCATACGTGATGACGTGCACGCCGGCCACGCAGCCAAGGGCGCCGATGATGTCCGACCGGTCGGGGCGGTAACCCTTCGTCATTGCCGCCGCGTTGTTGCGACCAAACCTGGGGGACCCTGGCAGTACCCGTACTGCGGGGATCTCTTTGGGCTCGGGAATGCCGCCTAGCTTGATTGGAGAGAAGCAATGAAGCCGAGAAGCGGAGAAACGAGCCACGTGGTCAACACCCAATTCGTTACGCAGACAGAGCTCTTCGATCTAAGTGGCAAGCGCGGCCTGGTTACCGGCGGCACGAGGGGCATCGGGATGATGATTGCGCGCGGGCTTCTGCAGGCGGGCGCTCGCGTGATCATCAGCTCACGCAACGAGGAGGTGTGCGCTCAGGCGCAGGAACAGTTGTCCGAATTCGGCGACGTCCGGGCGGTCCCCGCCGACCTGTCCCGGCACGAGGAGTGTGAGCGCCTCTCTCAACTCGTCACGGCCGACTTCGGGAGTCTCGACCTCCTCGTCAACAATGCGGGTGCGCTGTGGGACGAGCCGTTGGAGACGTTCCCAGACACTGCCTGGGACACGGTGATCGACCTCAACCTGAAGTCGCCGTTTTGGCTGGTGCAGGCGTTGCTGCCTGCACTTCGGTGGGCTGGGACCGCCGACGACCCCGCGCGGATCATCAACATCGGCAGCATCGCCGCCATCCACATCCCCGCGCGGCCCAACTACTCGTACTCCAGCAGCAAGGCTGCGCTGCATCAACTCACCAGAGTGCTCGCCAAGGAGCTGGGCCCGCAGCACATCACGGTGAACGCGGTGGCGCCGGGACCGTTCCCGTCGACGATGATGGCGGACACCCTCGACGAGTTCGGCGAGGAAATCGCGGCGTCGGCCCCGCTGCGCCGGATCGGCCGCGACGACGACATGGCCGGTGTCGCGGTGTTCCTCGCCAGCCGGGCCGGCGCGTACCTGACGGGCACCATCATCCCCGTCGACGGAGGGATCGCCACTACCGCGTGAGCCAGGGGCGCCGACACCGACCGCCCTGATAGACGCCGAGGCTCTGGGGATTGTCGGCACACCCTTCGGTTTCGTGCGGGCCTAAAATCAGTGAATGGCCGCCACGCTTGATCTGCGCACCGAGATCCGAGAGTTCCTGAGGTCGCGTCGCGCCCGCATCGCACCCGAGAATGCCGGCCTGCCCACCTTCGGTGGCAGACGTCGAGTTGAGGGTCTGCGGCGAGAGGAGGTAGCACTACTGGCTGGGGTGTCGGTCGAGTACTACGTGCGCATCGAGCGCGGCAGCCTCGCCGGCACCTCGGAGGGCGTGCTCGACGCGCTCGCCACAGCCCTACAACTCAACGACGCGGAGCGCGATCACCTGTTCCATCTCGCAAGCCAGTCCGGGGAGTCCGGCGGTCGACGGCACGACACACCTCCCGCGACGGTGCGCACGGCGCTGAAGGATGTGCTCGAAGCCTTCACCGGTGCGCCGGCGTTGATCCGTAATGGGCGCCATGACGTGCTCGCCATGAATCACCTTGGTCGCGCGCTGTATGCACCGATACTGGCCGACCCGCGACGGCCCGCCAACCTGGCGCGGTTCGTGTACTTGAAGCCCCGGGAAGCCGAGATGTTCTTCGTCGACTACGACCAGGCGACGCGAAATGCGGCCGCGATGTTGCGCATGGAAGCGGGCCATCATCCCCACGACGAGGAGCTCATTGCCTTGGTAAGCGAGTTATCGATGTGTAGTGAGCTCTTCCGGCGGCAGTGGGCAACTCGGGACGTGCGGGTGAAGGGGCATGGAAGCAAGCATGTGAACCATCCGGTGGTGGGCCGGCTCGACCTGAACTTCGAGTCCATGGATTTGCCCACCGACCCTGGCCTGCAGCTGAACGTGTACACGGCACCTGCAGAGGGGCCGGCCGCTGACAGTCTGGCCCGGTTGGCGTCGTGGGCCCGCGAAGAGACGTTGGAGACCGAGCTCAACGCCTGAGGCGGATGACTACGTTCCCAGCTGACACCGGCGCTCATAGCAAGGGTGGAGAGTCGCCGATGGCGTCCAGGTCCTCACACCCATGTGTCTTCGCAAGGTGGACGACGATCGGTACGAGTTGATCGCGGGATCCGGTTTCGCTGGTCCTCAGCCGTAGCCGCGCCATCGGCTCGAGGGACTGTGCGGCTGCGCGTGCGGCATCGCAGACCCCCGGCGGGTGCTCGCGGTTCTCCGGCATCGGCACCGATGCGTTCACTTCCTGCCACCGGTCGATCAATTTCTGCCAGCGGAATTAAACCCCTGACCTGCCGGTTTAACGGGTCAGACCGGAACGAGAACCANCAAGAACCGGCCGACACCGCGTCCGAACCGCGACCTCTCCGCCACGGCTCGAACCTCGAGACAAGAAAGAAGCACGACCATGAACAAGTTCGGATTCGCCACCATCGCCGCCAGCGCCTTCGCCGCCGCCTTCATCGGCCTCGCCGGCCCCGCCGCCGCCGCACCCAGCGGCCCCGGCAACGCCGAACAAGCCATCGAAGANCTCCGCTCGCAGGGCTACCGCGTACAGGTCAACCGCCTCAACGACGTCCCGCTCGACGAAGCCCGCGTCGTCTCGGTCAGCCCCAACGCCAGCATCCGCCCCGACGCGATCCGCTCCAACGACAAGAACAACTCCACCTTCAGCCCGACGGTCACCGTCAGCGTCAAGTAACACCACGCACCACCGACGACGGCCCCCGGAGCAATCCGGGGGCCGTCGTCGTCGTGGGCGGCCTCGAGGAGTCCTGCAGATTACCGGGCGGAGCGAACGCTCACCTGGCGCTGGCGAGGACGACCGGTCGCATGCTGAGGCCAGTCGCCGAGACCTTGACTGGGGCCGTGATTCTCGTGCCAGCGGTCAAGGCTGGTAGCCCGCCTGCTCCAGATCGTCTCTATGGCAGCTCGCTCCAGCTGACCGATCTGAGCGCCGAAACGTCGGTCATCGGCCCGCCACGTAGTTTCGCGATCGGCACGGTGGCGATGGCACGGGAACTCGTCGCCCACTGCGGCGACGATCGTCGACAGACCGTCGTCGCCGTTCGCGCTGTGTGACATACCGACCTCCCGTCTGACAGTCGAACCGCTCGAATCTGACAACCGTGTTCGGTGGCGACTGGGTTGAACCCAGCGTGCGCCAATGTCACGAAACACGGCTTGATTATGGGTATCTGGGTGCTGAGTCAGGCTGGGGGGCGGGCGGGGACGCTGGACAAAACAACGTCGGGTGCCCCTACCTGTATGGACAATGCGCCGCCGGTCAACGCTCAGCCGCGCTGCTCGCGCACGGGAGGCGCCTGGCCCTGCGGAGGCGGTGCCGGAAACCACTCCTCGGGTTCGGGCCAGACGAAACCGGGCGGGATCGAATACGTCTCGAACGTTGTACCCGTGTCCCGTTCGGTGTCGAAGAAGGCGAACGCGTTCTCGTCGACGAAGCGGCCTGACTGCACCATTCGGAATCCGCGTCCGGCGAAATCGGCGATCCGCTCACCCCAGGGCCGCTGCTCGCAGTCGAAGGCGATGTGCTGAATGCCCTCCCCGTGAGTATCGAGGAACTCCTGGAAGATCGACGGCCCGTACAGCGGCTGCATGATCTCCACCGCGATGTTGCCCACGTCGGCGAAGCACACCTTGATCGCATAGTCGGCGGCGGCTCCGCGGTAGGTGCGGTCGGTCACGGTCCGGGAGTCAAAGGTGTAGACCCGCCACGGCCCGATCCCCAGCCGCACAAGGCCCTCCATGGTGCGGCGGTGATCGGCGGTGACGATGCAGATCTCGATCAATTCTCCCAGGAAGCTGTTGGACAGCCGGGTGGCGCTGAGCACGGCCGGCAATCGATCGGCGCTCACGCGCGCCTGCTCAGCGTGAGGTACAGGCCGCCCGCCACGACGCTGCCGGACAGCCAGGAGAAGTCGGTGTCGCCGAACGCCGTTGCCAGAGGACCCTGCATCGCGGACACCAGTCCATACTGCCAGGCCCAGCCCGCGACGACGCCGGCGCCGAGGCTGATGAGTCCCGCTGCACGGTAACGCGGTAACGACTTCGAGCCGGGCGACGAGTACAACGATCCGACATCCAACGCGCCACCGCGCAGGACGAGGTAGTCCACCGCGACGATGGTGGCCCACGGGCTGATCCACACGAGGATGGACACCATCCAGTTGTCGAAGGCGTGCGCGAAGCTGTCGGCCTCGACGAACACCGCCAGCACCGCCGACGCGCAAACCCCCGCCACCAGAGTCACTTTCCATCGAGCGGCGCGCATCCCGATCGACAGCGCGGCGAGCGCGCAGGAATAGAGGTTGAGCACGTTGGTGGCGATGGGGCCGTGAACGAGCAGCAGCAGTACGGGAATCGCCATGACGCCGAAGGTGCTGACCACCAGCGTCGACGGATCGCTGCCGCTACCGGCACTGGCCAGGCACGCGCCCAGCACCGCCAACCACACCGTAGGGATGTACATGCCCAGCGCCGAGGACCAGAACACGGTCCGCGACGGGGTGCCGACCCGGACGAACCGACTGTAGTCGGATGCATAGGGAATCCAGGTCAGACCCCAACCGATGCCGATCGCGGTGAGCAACTGGGTGATCGCCGTGACCTCGTCCGCAGTGGTCGCGGCCGTACCCTGCAGGGTCCAGTCGACATCGGTGGTCGCGATGGCGAGCACGGTCATCACGCCCATCACCGCGGCCGTGGCGGGGACGGTGTACTTCTCGAAGCTGCGGATGGCGTAGAAGCCGTACAGCGCAAGGCCCAGCTGTATCGCCATGATCACCGCAGCGACGGCGACGTCGAGCCACACTCCGCCGGTGAGCCCCACCTCGGCGAGGATCGCCATGACGAGATCCAGAACCACCCACGTGTTGACGCCGACCCAGCCCATCGTGAGAAGAAACTGCACGACACCGGGCACCGCTGCCCCGGCCGAGCCGAAGGGGGCCCGGCCCAGCACCATCTGATTCACCGCGGTGCGGTGGCCGATGACGTTGAACAGCCCGAAGACCGCGCATCCGATGATGTTCCCGACCGCGACGACGATGAGCGTCTCGACCAGACTCAGCCCCAGCGTGATTCCCAGCGCGCCGAGTACCCAGTTGATCGGGGCGATGTTCGCGCCGGCCCAGATCCAGAACAGCTCCCACGGCGAACAGTCACGACTCCCGTCGGGGATCGGCTCGATGCCGTGTGCGTCGAACGGGACGGCGGTCCCGGTCGACGCCGCATCGGACGGGGCGACTGAGGACTGTGGACTGGCGGTCATGGCGGACTCCTCGAGGATGTGGTTGTCGCCATCGAAACACCGTCGTACCGGCGCGAGGAGTGTATAAACGTCCATTATCGGGGGCCTGAGTTGGAGGTAGCGACACCGATGTTGAGTCTGCGCTCCCTCCTGGAGGACCCCGCCCTCGAACTGACGTTGATCGTGGCCGGATCCGATGCCGCCGTCGACCGCGAGGTGCTCTGGGTGCACAACACCGAACTGGCTGACCCGTCGCCGTATATCCGGCCCACCGAGCTGGTTCTCACCAACGGACTCTGGCGCTCCCATGTCGCCGCCGAGCAATTCGTCGCATCCCTCACCGCGGCACGCGCATCCGCTCTGGTCTTCGGCCTGACTGAGCAAATCGATTCTCCCCCAGAAGATCTCGTCCGGGCGTGCGCCGACGCCGCGTTACCCCTCGCAACGGTCTCCATTGCGGTGCCCTTCACTGCCATCACCGAGGCCGCCGCACGCATCCGGAGTACCGGCCGCCAGGAGGCACTGACGAGCCTGGTGCGCCGAGGTAACGCGCTTGCCACGTCGATCTCGCGTGGCGGCGGTGCCGAAGGCGTCCTCGAGGTGCTGCGCCGCGACCACGATCTCCCTCTCGCCGTGGTCGACCGGGTCGGCCGCCGCCTGGCGGGTACGACCGCGGATGTCGACGCCGACTTCGACCGCCTCGCCGCCCAAGCCCTGGCCCGTCACCCCCCGCCGCTGGAAGTGGAGTTGCCCGGCGGTCGGCGCGCCGCCCTGTTCCTCGTCGAGGGCGCCGTCGGCGACGTCGATGCGGGACTGTTCTGCATGAGCCCGCTCGCCGAGTTGACCGCGATCGAGCGCGACGCGATCGAACAGGCCGCCCGCTTCCTCAGCCTCGAAGTCACGCGGCAACAGGCTTTGCAGGCGATCGAATCCCGCTTCGCCAGCGAGCTTCTCGAGATGGTGTTGTCCGGCGCGGCCCGCAACGCGGACGTACAGGACCGGTTGCGCGCGTTCGGCATCGACCCGACGGGTCGCCTGGGCGTGATGACGATCGTCGTGGGTGACGACCGGCTGCGGCCCGCCGGGTCCACCGATGAGATCGAGTCGTTCTTCACCGGGCGTGGCATGCCCGCGGTCGTGGTTGCGGGCAGTAGCGACACCGTCGCGGTGTTCCCCTGGGGCGAGGGCGCCGCGGCGCTGCGGGCACTGGCTGGAGACCTCGCCGCCGCGGTGACCGCCCGCTTCCCCACCGATCGCACGGTCATCGGCATCGGCGATATCGCCGCTGATTCCGCGGCACTGCGCGAGCCGCTGGTCGGCTCACGCGAGGTGTGCCACGTTATGCGTCGGCGCAGCACCGGTTCTCGCATCGGAACGTTCGCCGACGTGGGTACCCACCGCATGCTGCTCGGCCTGCACGACCGAGCGGTCCTGCGCCGGTTCGCTGACGACGTCCTCGCCCCGCTGCGCTCACACGACGACCTGCACGGCACTGCCCTGGAGCGCACGCTGCGAGTCTTCCTCGGCAACGACGGACACTGGTCCGCCACGGCGAACGACCTGTTCGTTCACGTCAACACCCTGCGCAATCGGGTGGCTCGGATCGGTGAACTCACCGGTCGCGACGTCACGCGGATCGAGGACCGTGTCGACCTGTTCCTCGCGCTCGAAGCGGACTCCCTGAGCTGACCGCCTAATCCGGGTAGACGTCGGCCGGGGCATAGGGCCGGCGGAGTACCCGTGGTCGCATCGACGAGTCGGCCTCCACCGCGTCCGCGACGTCACGGCAACGCGCGAACCGGACGTCGCCCGTTTCCTTTGCGTACTCGATCAGTCCACGCAAGGCCACGATGCGGCTGGGCCGGCCCGAGAGGAACGGGTGCACGCAGAGATTGAACAGGCACCGGTATTCGCGCATCCCGTCGAGTTCCGCCCGCCACATCTCGGCCACTTTGACCGGCGACTCGATCACCGAACCGATGTGGGGGTCGGGCAGGTAGGCGTACTGCTCCCAATCGTCAAGCGACCAGTGCACGGGCAACTCCACGATCGGAGCGGAAGCGGTGGCGATGCGGTACGGCCGGTCGTCACCCATCAGCGACGAATCGTAGGCCAGTCCGTGCTCGGCGATCAGCGACGGCGTCTGCCAACTCGCCCCCCACAACGCCGCACGGTGTCCGCGGATCTCGATGCCCTGCTCGGCGAACACCTCGAGCGCCCGGACGAAATCGACCCGTTCCTCGGCGTCCGTCATGGTGACCGGGGAACGGTGGCTGTACGAGTGGTGGGCAACCTCATGGCCGCGTTCGACGATCGCAGCCGCCAAGCCCGGTCGGTGCTCGGCGACCCAGCCCGGCACGAAGAAGGTGGCGGGAACGTCGACCTCGGCCAGCATGTCGAGGATGCGCGGAACACCGACATCGGGCCCGTAGGACTGGTGCGACATAGTCATCAGATGATCGGCGTAGCCCCGGCCTTGGGCGAGGATCGGCGTCTCGGCGTCCACGTCGAAGGTGAGCGTGGCCACCGCCGCGGCACCCCCGTGCCACTGCGTGGTCATCGGAGCGCGTGCGTGGCTCGCCACGCACGGGAGTTGGCGATGGTGGCCATGGGAGAGAGCATCGCATGGTCGAACCGTTCCAGGCCGACACCCGCCGCCGCTCGATTGGGCAGGTCCGGGTTCGCGAGCGCGCCGCGCCCGACTGACAACAGGTCGGCGTGGCCGCCTTCCAGCACCGCGGCCGCCTGGTCGAGGTCGTGCATGCCGCCGTTCGCGATGACCGGCAGCCCGGTGACCGCGCGCGCGACCTCGGTGATGGTCCGGCCGTCGTCCAGTCGCGCGGTCTCGATGAAGTCGCGCCCCTCGCTGGCGATGTGCAGGTAATGGGCCCGGGTCAATGCGCCGAAGACGATCTCGGCGTCGGCTGCGCCCCCCGGCCAGCGGTAGGTGAAATCGTTGACCTTGGTCTGCGAGAGCCGGACACCGACCACGAATCCGTCCGGCAGGGCGCGGCGGATCGCGCTGATCACCCTGGTGGTCAATCGGACCCGGTTGGCGATCGGGCCGCCGTAGTCGTCGTCGCGGACATTGGTGTAGTCGGTGAGGTATTGGTCGAGCAGGTACCCATTCGCCGCGTGCACCTCGACGCCGTCGAAGCCGGCCTGTTTCGCGCGGGTGGCCGCGGCGACGAATCCGTCGACTACTCGGTCGATGTCGGCGGCCGTCATGGACCGAGGCGTCGGCCAGCGACCCGAACCGCCGTACTCGCTGAGCATCTCGCCACGCGGCGCCACGTCCGAGGGCGCGATGGTCTCGGCACCGTAGGCGTTTCCCTGCGACAGCGCGCCGGCGTGCATGAGCTGAGCGATGAAGGGTGTGCCCTCGGTGTGCACCGCATCGACGACGCGACGCCAAGCCGCTACATGCTCATCCGTCGCGATTCCGGCCTGGTTGAGGTAAGCCTGACTGTGGGTGGTGTCGGTGTAGAGGCCCTCGGTCAACACGACGCCGAACCCGCCGCGGGCGAAATCACGGTAGTAGTCGATCATCTCATCGGTCGGTGTGCCGGATGGGGTGGCCGAGACCCGGGTCATCGGCGCAACGACGAACCGGTTCCTCGACTCGAGGGTTCCGATGTGCATAGGCGTCAGGGCGGCGTGGTTGATGGGCATTCTCAGGTCTCCTCTTTGGTGGCGTGATTCGGTGGCGTGATCTCCAGGGCGAGCGCGGTCGGACGTTCACCGTTGATGGAATTGAGGTCCATCGGGCAGGCGGAGACGACGACGACCGAAGTCAGCTCGGCTTCGAAGGTCACTGAATCCCCTGGCCTGCTGACGGCGGGAAGCCAGCGCAGTTCGCCGCCCCCGCTGACCGGGATGTTCATGAAGACGTTGACCGGCTGCGGCACCACCTCGCAGTGAAGGTCGACAGAAGTCAGTGCCGTTCGGAGGTTGTCCGCACACGACGGATGATGCGGCGCGCCGAGGGCTCGGTACCGGGCCGCGTCACACGCGGCGATGAGCATGTCGTGGACACCCGGTGAGGTGTCCTCGATCAGTGTGAGGATGGGCCGCCGCCGGGTGGTGACGAAGTGCTCACCCGCCCGCGGAAACAGTCGCCCGGTACTCGTTCGGGTGTGAGATGCCGAGAGGTGTTCCTCGGGGTCGTCTGCGACGAACGCGAAGAGATCCCCGACCTGACCACCCTCGAGGTCCACGACTCGAAGACGCGCGCCGCGCGCTAACCGGACCGCGCGTCCCGTTCCCGCGGGAACGACCCGCCGCGCGTTGGTGTTCGTCAGCTCCATGTGGTGAGTCAACGGGGAAGGCCGCGGTGAACGGCATGGCCGATGATCCACCGTTTGGCGGGATGGATTGGAGGTTCCTCCACCCACGTCACCTCGCGCACGCCTCTAGCCTGTGAGCATGCTGTCCCGCCGACGATGTGAGCTGGCGTTGCAGCGGGCCGGTGATTCCGAGGCGGCCGCGATGATCACGGTGACCGCTCAACGCGCGCGTCGCGAGTCCGAGCTCAGCGATGAACGGCTGCGCACCGGCCGCCCGTTGAGCGCGCTGGACGGACTGCCGATTGTCTGGAAGGACGTCTTCGACGTTGCCGGGACGGTGACAACCCTCGGTTCCGCGTCGCGTCGACACGGGGACGCCGCGACGGCTGACGGTGCGCTGGTGCGTCGGGCGTCGAATCTCGGCACGGTGACGGTTGGCAAGACGAACCTCAGCGAGTTCGCGTTCTCCGGTCTCGGAATCAACCGCGCGTTCGGCACCCCGGTCAATCCGATAGACCCGGGCCTGGTTCCCGGGGGATCGTCGTCGGGTGCTGCGGTGGCGGTAGCGACCGGCATCGCGCCGTTGGCGGTGGGCACCGACACGTCAGGATCGGTGCGCGTTCCGGCGGCGTTCACGGGCTGTGTCGGCTTCCGCGCGAGCTTCAACCGTTACGGTCGCAACGATTTTCATCCGCTGTCGCCTGCTCTCGACACCGTCGGCGTCATCGCGAAGACGGTTGCGCGCATCCTTGACTTCGACCGGGCACTCGCGTCCGACGCCGACTACGTCGATTCCCCGAAGTTGCGCCTCGTCGTCCCCACCGGCGAGCTGATCGACGAATGCAGCGATGCGGTCGCGAACGCGTTCGCAGCGGCCGTGGACCGGTTGCGCGGGGCGGGCGCTGTGACCACCGCCGAGGTGCCCTCTCTTCGGCAGGCGCAACATCTTCTCGACACTCACGGCACCATCGTCGGGGCCGACGCGTACGCGACCTATCGCCGGCTGCTGGAGCAGCCGCAGGACATCGAGCCCGCCACTCGGCGTCGCCTCGTCGCCAGCGCCCGTTTCGAGCACACCGTCGACGTCGTTCGCAAGGCGATGCCCGCCCTGCGCCGGCAATTCGCGACTGAGCTCGGCGGCGGGCTATTGCTCTGCCCCACGGTGCGCCACGCACCCCCACGCATCGCGGACCTCCTGACCTCGGAGCAGGTATACGACGCCGCCAACGCCAGCACTCTGAGAACGACGATGGTCCTCAGCTATCTCGGGACCTGCGGAATCAGCCTGCCGCTCGGCCGATCGCCTATCGGGATGCTGCTGTCCGCACCTTTTGGCCACGACCGTCGCCTCCTGACGGCGGCGATGACCGTGCAAGCTGCGATCGAATAGGTGGATGTCGTCGATGTCGCCGACCTGTCTTTTCGGGATGGCGCCGAAGAAGCAGGAGACCTCATCGCCTCCATCAGGCGCGCGCGTCGGCAAGCCAGGCCCGCTGCGAAACCGGGCCGAGATGCCGGTCGCGGTTCATCGTGTCGGCCTGCTGCCCCGATCGTTTTCCACGTGCGCCTTCAGCTGTTCGAGGTCTTGGATGTGCAGGCGCCGGACCCGTCGCCCCAGCACCAGCTCTGCTAGTTGTCGCAGTCCGGGTGGGAGGGGAGCGGTGGCGCGGAAGTCGAGGTGCACACGGGTGTGGGTGTCGTCGACAGGGGTGAGGCGGAAGTCGAGTTCCGGAGTCATCTCACGCCCTCCGGGGCCCCTGTTACGCAGGCGATACTCGACTCGATCTGTCTCGATGCGGGTCAGCCGTTGACGGCCCTGCACGACGCCGGCTCGGTCGCGGAAGGTTATCGCCGAGCCGATGGACGTGCCATCGCCTTCGACGGCGCAGCTGAAGCCGGTGGCCTTCGGCCATGCCGACCATGCCATCAGTTGGTTCTCGTCGGCTATCGCGTCACGCACCTGCTCCAGCGGCCGGGTCACCACGATGGTCTCCGTCCACTCCACTGCGGCTCCCCAAGTTTTGCTTCGACCGTCAAATCCGGGTGTCGGTGATGTCGCCCATCAACAGCTCGGCCGACATCGTGATCGCCGCACCGATCGCTTCGCGGCGCCTGTCCTCGCGCGGCCCGCCGACGGCGCCACGGCTCAGCGTCAGCACCGACAGCCAGTGACCCTGGTCCCGGTGCCGCAACAACGTTGCACCGCAACCGATTTCCACATCATCGGGATGAGCGCCGATCGCGAGCACGCGCTCCATGGGTGCAGCCGAGCTGGTAGTGGACACGAACGCGGCGATCGACTCCGCATCTGTGGGATCGATGATCTCACCGATGCCGGCGCTCAGTGCAAAACGCAAGCCTCGTGCTCCGGCATCGGCGAGGACGGCGACCCGCAGACCGTCCACACTGGCCGTGATCCGCGCAATGACGCCCACCACCTGCGCATCGAGCAGGTCCGAGTCGATCAACATCATCGACAGCGACCAGCTGACAGACAGGATTCCTCAGTCTCCTGGGGGTCGAGCCGCATCGCCAGGAATCCTGCTTCGGCTGTCGCGTGCAGGAGCGAGTCGACGTCCTGTGCACCGGCCCACACGACCACCAGCTGCTGCGGTGCCGTTGCCTCGCGCACGATTCCGTCCGGCAGCTGCGGTGCCCCCACCGATCAAGGCTAACCTGCGCAGCGCAAGCACGATCGCGCCACGCTGCGGCCGGGCTTGCACACCTACTGAGCCTGATCCGCGGACTCGGGCCGACGCTGGTACCGCGGCCGCAACGTACCCGTTCCGTCAACTGAGTCCGCTCGCCTGGGGACGGGCGGTCACCCCGGACCCACCGGGCAACGGCCCGCGAGTCGTCTGCTGATGGCAGAACACCACCGCCGTCGATGCCGCGCGCCGTTGCCGAACGGAGCCCTCGGCGTTACCTGCGGACCGATGAAGCGGCGCACGCACCAGGATGGGTGCTCACGTCCAGCTTCGCTCCCGCCATCGCCAAGCGTTGTCGCGAAGGAAGGTGGCGAGATCGCGCGGAGATCGGTCGAGCAGGCGCCGGACGTCATCGGTGATGGGTTGGTTCTGTCCGAGCCTTGTGAGGGTGTAGACCGCCGACATGAAACCGATGCTGTCCCACCCGACGCCGCGGCTGCGAAGTCGCCGGGCGAATTTGATCAAGCCGGGATTCGTGTAGGTCACCGGATAGCCCAGTTCCTCTGTCAACGCCGCTGCCACCTGCTCCATGCTGAGCGCTTCCGGCCCCGTCAGGTGATGCACCGTGTTGCGGTGACTGTCGGGGTCGAGGAGGGCGAGTGCGGCGACGGCGGCGGCGTCGCGGGCATCGAGGAACGTGGTACGGCCGGCGCCGGCGGGAATGAAGAGCTCACCGCGCTCGGTGATGTCGACGCCGTGAGTGGAGATGTGGCGATGCAGGTTCTGCATGAAGAAGCTGCATCGCAGCACCGTCCACGTCATCGCACTCTCGCGGAGCGCGGCTTCGACCGTGTAGTGCGGGATGAACCGCGCCCGGTCGGCTCCGAACACCGACACGTACACAACGTGTCGACAGCCCGCGCCCTGGGCGGCGCGCAGGAACGGGACGATCCCTTCGCGCGCAGCGCGATTGCCGGGAAGCGGGAACAGCAGGAACAGTTGTGTGACGCCGGCGAGTGCGCCGTCCCAGGTGGTTCGGTCGAAGAAGTCCAGCCTGGTCCGCTCCACCTCGGCGGCGTCGCCGATGCCTGGCCGCGTGTCGGTGTGGCGGCTGGCGATGCGCCGCGGCAAGGGGTTCGTTTGCCTACCGAGGATGTCGACGAGCTCGGCTCCGACGTTCCCAGTCGGACCGGTGATCACCAGCATGATGCCTCGATGATGCCTGACGACCACACCGCAGCGCAGGGGGCGGCCGGCCGTGACGGCGCGAAGTGCGAGTCAGATGGCGCGCTTTGCGAGCGTCACACCGACTCCGTTGTCGTAGCTTGGGGTGATCCGAGCATCGCCGACCCGAGGAACACCCATGAGCTGGTCAACGAAGAACTTCCCCGAATTGAACGGCAAGGTCGCCGTGGTCACCGGAGCCAACGGCGGGCTGGGCCTCGCCTCCGCCAAGGCGTTCGCCGGTAGTGGCGCACACGTGGTGATGGCGGTCCGCAACAAGGCCAAGGCAGTCCACGCGCACGCAGAGATCCTCGCTGAGCACCCGGGCGCGTCACTCGAGATCGTCGACCTGGATCTCGGGTCGCTCGCCTCCGTGGCGGCTGCGGCGAAGACCATCGCCGCCGCGCACGACCGCATCGACATCTTGATGTGCAACGCCGGAGTGATGGCGCTGCCCCAGGGGACCACGGTGGACGGCTTCGACACCCAGATGGGCATCAACGTCCTCGGCCACTGGGCTCTGATCTCCCACCTGCTGCCGAACATCGTCGGCACACCCGGCGCACGAGTGGTGACCCTGTCGAGCACCGCGCAGCACACCGGTCGTGCCGTCGATCCCGCCGACCCGCACATGCGCGAGAACTTCGACGAGTGGCGCATGTACGGCCAGACCAAGCTGGCGATGCGCCACCTGGCGGTCGGCCTCCAGAGGCAGTTCGACGACGCGGGTATCGACGCGAAGGCGCTGTCCGCCCAGCCGGGTCTGACCAACTCCGATCTGCAGACCACCACGCAGGCCCACGGGAGCGCCGGCCTACTCGGCACCGTCTCCGAGAGGCTGGTCAAGGTGATCGGCATGTCGACCGACCGCGGCGCGCTCAGCCAACTGCGAGCAGCCGTCGATCCCGGTGCCCCGGGTGGCGGGTTCTACGGACCACTGTGGGGGACGAACGGCCCGCCTGTTCGCAAGCCGCTGGTACGGCCCGGCAGCAACGCCGCCATCGAGGCGCTGTGGCGCGCGGCCGAGAGTGAGACCGGCCTCCGAATCGACGTGGCCGCCGCCGTCGGAGCATGAGCACTCTGGTCGCGCCCTTCCGCCTGTCGCTGCCGTTCGTGCGGGTACTGCTCGCCGACCTCGGCGTGCGGGCGGCGGACCTGCTCGACGCGGCGGGGTTACCCGGAGACCTGCTGGGCCGTGAGGATGCGGCGCTGACCCCGCCGCAGTACTACGCACTGTTCGATGCTCTGGATCACCTCGTGGGTGATCGGGAGCTGGCGACGACGATCGCCGGCACGCTGAGCCCCGAGGTCTTCGACCCGCCGATCTTCGCGGCGATGTGCAGTCCCAATTTGCAGGTCGCGGCCGAACGCATCGCCGTGCACAAACGTCTGCTCGGGCCGATTCGCCTGCGGATCGAGGCGGATGCCGACGGCGTCAGCCTCGAGTTCTGCTGGCCCGCAGGCAATGCCCCACCGGCTGTGCTGCCCGCCGTCGAAGTCGCCTTCTTCGCGGCCCTGGCCCGGATCGGCACCCGCACCCGCGTCGTACCTGCGCGTGTCGTGCTGCCGCAGCCGCCGCGCAACCTCGCAGCAGTCGAGGACTGGCTGCGCACACGGGTGGAGCGGGGCGAAACCACCCTCATCCGGTTCTCCCGCCTCGACGCCTCCCGGCCGTTCCTGACCGCCAACGCGGGTATGTGGGAGTTCTTCGAACCCGAGCTGCGCCGACGCCTCGATGATCTCGCGGCCGACGCCGCGCTCGGCACCAAGGTTCGCGCCATCCTGGTCGAACTACTGCCCGCCGGTGCCGGAACGACGCACGGCGTCGCACGCCACCTCGGCATCAGCACCCGCACGCTGCAGCGCCGCCTCGGCGAGGAAGGCACGACGTTCCAAGAAATCCTCGCTGAGGTCCGCGAAGACCTGGCTCGCCATTACCTCACCCAGTCCGCACTGTCATTGACCGAGATCGCGTTCCTCCTGGGCTACGACGACCCGAACTCCTTCCACCGCGCCTTCAGTCGCAGGACAGGGCGCACCCCGCTCGGAGTCAGGGTCACCGCGACCGGATGACGGCGCTGCTCAGACCAAGGGCTCATTGCGTTCGGTGAGGGCAAGCAACAGGTCTCGAAGCTCGTGGCGCGTGTCATGGTCGGGTTCTGCGTCGAAGACTTCGGTCATCGAGTCGCCGTCCAGTGCGCGCGCGATGAGGAGGACCCGCTGCGGGTGTAGTCCATCGCTGGCCATCTCGGTCTCCCATCGATGGCCGTTGATGCGGGCGTGTTCGAAGAGGCCGGGGATGGCCAGAAGCGCCGACTGCACCGCGATATTTCGCCACGGTCCATCTCCGATCGACGGATCGAATGAGGCCCTGATGTGTGCACGGCACCATCGCCCGGGTCGTCCGTCGTCGAGTTCGAGGTACCGGGCGACGGCGTCGTCGTACTGTTGGATCCAGTGCTCGCACAGCGCCCGCAGCAGCGCCTCTCGGCTGCGGAAGTGATGGAGCAGGCCACCTTTGGAGACGCCGGCGTCACGGGCGACGACTTCCAGGCTGACCTGCGGGCCGTGGGCCATCAGTGCGCGCTCCGCCGCCTCCAGTAGGGCGCGGCGAGTGCGGATCGCGTCGCGTTGCACCGTGGTCACTGTGTGAGCATACCCGGCCGAGACTAGCTAACCGACCGTCTGGACGGTACGTTGGCTGCCATGGCTCAGGGGTACCGGTCGATGGACGGCCGAATGGACGACAACGAGGAGGTCGGCACCGCCGGCCTCAGAGAGTGGCTGGGGCTAGCCGTCCTGGTGCTCGCGGTGCTGCTGCTCGCCGTCGACGCCACGGTGCTCTCGCTTGCCGTGCCGTCGCTGGCTGAGGACCTGAATCCATCTGCCCCGCAGCTGTTGTGGATCGTCGACGTGTACTCCTTCGCATTGGCCGGGTTGCTGGTCACGATGGGCAACCTGGGGGATCGGATCGGCCGTAAGCGGCTGCTCTTGATCGGGGCCGCCGGATTCGGGGTGGCGTCACTCCTGGCGGCGATCGCGCCGAGTGCGGCGTGGTTGATCGCGGCGCGGGCGCTGTTGGGCGTGGCCGGCGCGACATTGATGCCGTCGACTTTGTCGTTGATTCGGACGATGTTCCCGGACGCGCGCCAGCGCACCACCGCGATCGCGGCATGGGGCGGGGCGGCGACCGCCGGCGCGGCGGTAGGCCCGTTGGTGGGTGGTGCTCTGCTGCAACATTTCTGGTGGGGATCGGTATTCGTGATCAACCTGCCGGTGATGGTGCTGCTCCTCATCACCGGAGCCTGGTTGTTGCCCGAATCGCGTTCGCCGCAATCCGCGCCGTTGGACGTGCTCGGCGCCGTGTTGTCAGTGGCCACGATCATCCCCGCGGTGT
The DNA here is from genome assembly GCF_025821665.1 of [Mycobacterium] manitobense. Taxonomy (GTDB): domain Bacteria; phylum Actinomycetota; class Actinomycetes; order Mycobacteriales; family Mycobacteriaceae; genus Mycobacterium; species Mycobacterium arseniciresistens. The sequence continues at coordinate 7,285 of NZ_JACKSJ010000037.1, read as the reverse complement.
ACGCGATCAAACTCGTGGCCGGCGAGGGCTTCGACATCACCGTGGCCGTGGCGGCGGCGGTCGCAACGGTTTGCGGGTGGCTGTTCGTCGCTCGGCAGCGCCGTGCCGCGGCTCCGCTCCTCGACCTGCGACTGTTCCGGTCGAAGGCGTTCTCGGGCGCGGTGGCGGCCAACGTTCTGGCCATCTTCGCGCTGAGCGGCTTGCTGTTCTACCTGTCGCAGTACCTGCAGTTGGTGCGCGGCCTTCAGCCCCTCGCCGCCGGTATCGCGCAATCACCCATGACATTGGCGAGCCTGTTCACCGCATTTCTGGCGGGTTGGCTGGTGGCGCGCCTGGGTCGCGGCGGGGTAATCGCCGGAGGCTTGGCGTGCGCCGCGGCCGGTGTGGCCACGGTTGCGGCGGCCGAGGTCATGCCCGGGTACGGGTGGTTGGTCGCCGGGCTCGCGGTGACCGGGTTCGGTGTCGGGTTGGCGTTGACGGTCACCACCGATGCGGTCGTGTCCGCCGTACCCGGCGAACGGGCCGGAGCAGCGGCGGCAGTGTCGGAAACCGGGTATGAACTGGGCGCTGCCCTCGGTATCGCCCTGCTGGGCTCGCTGCACACCGCGCTCTACCGCGGCCATCTCACCCTCCCCACCGACCTCGCCGACGACCTCGCCGAACGCGCCCGCGAGTCCATCGCCTCGGCCATGACCGCGGCCAGTGACGCATCGGCGGGCCTGCGCGAACCGATGGTCACCGCGAGCCAGGAGGCTTTCGTGGCCGCGATGCAGATGACCTCGGCTGTGACCGCCGCGCTACTCGTGGCCGCCGCCGTCGTCTCGTGGCGCCTCATCCCGGCTGCCACATCGCCAACGGTCGACCGCAAGGATCCTGTCCCGTCGAGCGAAGCCCCCATCGGCCGCACCGGACTGTCCGCGTTGCGCGGGGCTGCCGGTCGCACGGCTGCGACGATCGCCAAACCGCTCGTCGGCCAGGACGTCGGCGGCATGCTGGAGGCCTCTGTCACCGGGGTCAAGATCGCTCAGGCGCGCCAGTTCGACCGTGCCGACACCCAGGCAGCGGCTGCCCGTGGCGAACCCGCCGCCCTGGTGGCGCTCGTCGACCGGCGCACCGCCACCCGACTCGACTGGCTGCAGGCCGAGACGCTCGCCAGGACATCACCACGGCCGGGGCGGGCACTGACGGCCCTGACCGCTGTCCGGGCGAAGCGCCGGCAATGGGACGAGGCCGAACGGTTGGCCGGGGAGGCGGCCCGTCACAACGCCCCCACCGCACTGACGATGACGGCGCTGGCGATGGCCGGTGCGCAGCGCTGGATGGATGCGCGCCGCCTGGCTGCCGAGGCGGTTCGACACGGCGATCGCGATGCGCTCGTCCACCTGGCCGAGGTGTGCGAAGTCGCTGGAAAAACGGACCTGCTGGTCGAGCTGACCACCACCACGATGCTCACCCCATCCCGGCCCGACGATCGAGAGGACCTCAACGATGACCGATAGCGCCGAGCGACCGCTGATCCTGCGACGCCACAACGTTTTCGAGCCCGACCCGGAGCTGACTCGTGCCCGCGACGAAGGTGTGCTGACTCGTGTTCCGCTCGCATATTCATCTACCCCCACGTTGGCGTACGTCGTCACCAACTACGAACATGCGCGAAGCGTGCTCGCCAACAGCGCAGACTTCGCCGTGGTCTCCGCCGATTACGGCCCGGTCAGCGACGAGGAGGCGGCTGTGATGAGGGCGGGCAACCTGCTCGAGATGAACCCGCCCGAGCACAGCCGGCTGCGCCGCATGCTCGTTTCCGCCTTCACCGCCCGGCGCATCGCAGCGCTGGAGTCACGCATCACCGAGATCGTCGAAGGATTCCTCGACGACCTGGCCGCCCAACCCCAGCCCGCCGACCTGGTGGCCCACTTCGCGCTGCCGGTCCCGTCCCTGGTCATCTGCGAGCTACTCGGTGTCCCGTACCACGATCGCGACGAATTCCAGCAGCGCGCCCAGGCGATGGTGGACTCGACACTCAGCTCCACCGAGCAATTGCAGGTCGACAGGGAACAGCGTCGCTACATGGCCGGACTCGTCGCCATGGCTCAAGCCGATCCCGGTGACGACCTGCTGGGCGCATTGGTACGCAGTCATGGCGCCGACCTCTCGGCTGACGAACTCGTCGGCATCGGCTCGCTGTTGCTCATCGCCGGTCACGAAACCACCGCCAACATGCTGGGGTTGGGGACGCTGGCCCTGCTGCGCCACCCCGACCAGCTCGCAGCACTGCGCGACGACCAGGAGCTGATCGGGCCGGCCGTCGAAGAACTGATGCGCTGGCTGTCGATCGTGCCCACCGGGGTCGAACGCATCACCACCCGGGACGTCACCATCGGCGACCACACCATCCCCTCGGGGGAACACGTAGTCGTGTACCTCCCGGCCGCCAATCGCGACCCGGGCTTCGTCACCGATCCTGACCGCCTCGACGTGCGTCGCGGCGCACCCGGACATGTCGCCTTCGGGCACGGCGTGCACCACTGCCTGGGTGCGCCGCTGGCTCGAGCCGAGATGCGCGTCGCCTTCCCCGCGCTCTTGCGCCGCTTCCCGAATCTGGCGCTCGGCGTGCCTTTCGAGGACATTGCCTATCGGCGCAGCCATGCCGTGTACGGCGTCCACGCCCTCCCCGTCACGTGGTGATCGACATGTCCGACAGAGTTACTCGGCTGCACGCAGACACCGAGGTGTGCATCGGTGCGGGCATGTGCGCCACCACCGCCCCTGATGTCTTCGATCAGGACGACGACACCGGCGTCGTCCTGTTACGGACCCGAGTTCCTACCACCGACCACCTCGACGCTGTGCGGCGCGCAGTCGCCTGCTGTCCGTCGGGTGCGTTGGCGCTCACTGAGGAACCTGGGCCCGAGACGCCGCCGCCTCATCCGAAGGGAGCCATGCGATGACCGAGTCACCCCGATTCCCGGAGGGCGAGGTGGGCATCGAACTGACGGAGGCATCGATGGCCCTGGCCGAGAGCCCGGCGCATCGCTTCGAGATCGATGGCCAAGTCACGTGGTTGCTGACGCGCCACAACGACATTCGTCAACTTTTGACCGACACGAGATTCTCCCGCGCCGCGATCGCCAAACCCGGCAATCACGACTCGATCTCGATGATGGATGCACCCGACCACGGTCGGGTGCGCTCGGTGGTCGTGCGCGCCTTCAGCGCGCGGCGAATCAAAGATCTGCGTGAACGCACCGAAGTCATCGCCGCGAAACTGATCGACGAGATGCTGCGCCAGGGTCCGCCTGTCGATCTGATCGAGGCCTTCTGTCTGCCCCTTCCCGTGACCGTGATCGGCGAATTGTTGGGCATACCGGAGGAGGACCGCGACAGGTTCGCGCAGTGGTCCCGGGACCTGATGTCGACCGCAGATCCGTCGCGGGTCGTGTCGGCCGAGGAGGACTTGGACCGGTACATGAAGGCACTGATCGAAGCGAAGCGCGCAGCGCCATCCGACGATCTGCTCGGGGTGATGATCGCGGCCCGCGACGATGCGCATCGGCTCGACGAGCAGGAGATGGTGGATCTGGCGGCCGGTGTCCTGATCGGAGGTCACGAGACCACAGCCACCCAACTCGCCAACTTCACCTACCGCCTGCTCACGTACACCGACCTCACGGACTCGCTACGAAACCACCCGGAGCAGATGCCGTCAGCGATCGAGGAACTCCTGCGACTGACCCCTCTCGGCAGTGGGGTGGCAGGGACGTTCAGTCAGGTGGCCACCGAGGATCTCACCATCGGCGGAGTCGACGTGCGCGCGGGCGAGATCGTCCTGGGCGCCTCGGCGATCGCGAATCGCCAGCCCGACGTGTTCGCCGACCCCGAGGCGGTCAAGGTCAACCGGAATCCGAACCCGCACATCGCGTTCGGCCACGGTGCTCACCACTGCCTCGGAGCACCACTTGCCCGCATGGAACTCGATATCGGTCTCACCGCACTGCTAACCCGGCTGCCGACGCTTGACTTCGCGATTGATCCGGATGCACTGTCGTGGCGTACCGACAGCGTAGTGCGCGGCTTGCTCTCGTTGCCTGTGACGTGGTGCCCCGCTATCGCCTGAGTTCTGCGCGCTGTAACCATGCCGGCCATCTCCCTACCGGCGGGCGACCTCGCGGTTTTTCACAGGAGGCGGTGCCGTCAGCCGCGTGGGTTTGGTGGCGTCTCGGGCTCGCCGCCCGAACGTCGGGTCTTGACCTTCTCGTAGCGGCAACTTCTAGCGTGGGTGTTGGTCATCGAGAGGGGTTGAGGTCGGTGAGTTGGTCGATTCAGCAGGCGGCTCGGGTTTCGGGTGTGACTGCCCGGACGTTGCGCTACTACGACGAGATCGAGTTATTGCGGCCCGCTCGAGTCGGTTCCAACGGTTACCGCTACTACGAGCAGGAGCAGCTGCTGAGGCTGCAGCAGATTCTGTTGCTTCGTGATTTAGGGCTGGATCTGACGACGATCGGACAAGTGGTCGATGCGCAGCATGATCCGATCGAGGCGCTGCGCCGGCATCACCGCCGGCTTCTCGACGAGCGAGGCCGGTTGGACCGTCTCGCAGCCACTGTGGCCGCCACCATCGAACACCTGGAGGAAGGAACAGACATGCCCGCAGAGCACATGTTCGAGGGTTTCGAGATGAGCCCCGAACACCTCGACGATCTGGAAGCCCGCCGTATCGAAAGCACAGGCCGCACAGAACAACCGGAGATCACCGAAATCAAACGCAACACCGCCGACTGGGCCAAACAGGACTGGGATCAATTCAACGCCGAAGGCCACGCGCTCGCGCGGCGAATGGTGGCCCTGCTGCGCGCCGGTGTGGCCGCCGACGACGCGGAGACCTTCGCGGTCCTCGACGACGACCTGGCCTTGCAGCGCAAGCTGTGGAGTCCGGACAAGGCCAGCTACATCGAGCAGGCCGAGGGCCTGCGGCAGCCGTCAGAACTGCGCTCGTATTACAATGCCCAGGACCCCCGCCTGGCGGAGTACCTGCGCGAAGCCATGCTGGCCTACGCCGGCAGCCGGATGCAGTGATGACCCGCCACCGCCCTTCGGTGAGGCCGCCGTGGCGCATCCACAGCGCGCTACCTGCGCCCGTGTTCTCGGGTCAGATGGCGGACCGCAGCCGCTGCGGTAAGCGGGCCACGATCCGGGAGAGACGCTCGAACCTCGCCGAGGGAAGGCCCAGGGCATCGCACATGGCGTAGCGGTCGAAGAAGAAATGCTCGCTTGCGATCAGCCCGTCCCTGATCGTGAATACGCAGACGAACGGCAGGGTCGCGGTGCGGTGAGTTGCAGGCCAGGGGCCCATGCGCCCGTGCATGGTCATGCGCAACGTTCCCCAGCATGTGTAGCCGTAGCCATTGAGAACGCTGTCCTCGAGGGTGACGTGGTAGTCGGGGAAGATGCCGAAGAAGGTGTCGAGGAGGCGCCCGACGTTGCGTTTCCCCACCGTGGTGTTGTGCACCGCTTCGGTGTGGAGAAGAAAGTCATGGGTGCACAGCCGCAGTGCCGCCTCGGGGTCCTGGCGACATTTCGCTTCGGCGTAGCGGCCGACCAGGTCGTGAACCGACTCTGCTGAGACGAGATCTTCACGCATGGTCTTCTCCGTTCAGTTGGCGGTACGCGTCACCGAGCGACGAACGTTCTCGGCGGATGAGCCACTGCCACCACACCGAGGGGTGTCGCAGCAACGTCGGAAGCACGGCGAGCGGGTCGAAGTAGGTCACGCGCTCGATGGCCTTCCCATCACGAAGGACGAGCCGGTTCACGGTCGGCCAGGTGAGGGTGTCCCTGCCGAAGTCGGCGTGCAGAGTGAATTCGATGAAGAGGTCATCACCGTCGGCGACCCAGTGATCGATGCGCGCGTGCAGACCGGGTAGGCAGCGGCAGAAGCGCTCGAATTGGCGCTGGGCTTGGGTGATCCCGACCGTTGAACGTGCCAGCGGTTGGCGAAGCACGACATTCGGGTGCAGCAGTTCGGGCAGTCGCGCCGGGGACGGCGCGTCCCAGAAGTCGGCGAATCTCGTGATGAAGGGATGTCCTGACGGGCAGGTGTCCATGCCGCGAGCCTGCTCGAATGATGGTGTGGTGTCACTGCAATCTACTGCCAACTGCTGCCTGCCGGCATCACACCACGACCGGTTGCGTGATCGTTCGACGGCTTCCATGGCACAGTACGTGGCTAGTGAGGTTCGACCCCCGCTCAGGCCGTCACGAAGGCCGGGCTTTGTGTGTCCAGCGGTTCGGGTCGGTTTCGAGGGCGCCGCGGTCCCAGCCCATCAAATCGGCGGCCGCGCCGTAGGTGAACTCGAGGAAGTCCATCACCGCCCCGTCGGGGTCCTTCGCTTGGCGTGCGACCTCGTACGGCAACAGGTACTGCCGCAGGCCGGCGTCGTAGTAGGTGAACTCGAGGAAGTCCATCACCGCCCCGTCGGGGTCCTTCGCTTGGCGTGCGACCTCGTACGGCAACAGGTACTGCCGCAGGCCGGCGTCGTAGAAGACACCGNCGGGACTGTCTGNGGCGTCGGCGAACCCCGCCGGTTCGGGATAGGCGTAGGAGTAGAACGCTCCTTCGGCCGCGCCGCCGGGCCAGAATCCGCAACTACTCAGCTCGTGCGAGTACCCCTCTTCCATCACCCAGTCGCCGCAGTTCGGCGCGCCTCCGGGATGCCGGGGAGCCAGGCCACCGGAGAACCGGGTACATGCCAGGTCGAAGGAACCCCAGAAGAAGTGCACCGGACTGACCTTGCCGATGAACCGAGCCCGGAACCGGCCGATCACCCTGTCGGCCTGCACCAGCTGTCGCCAGAATGCGTTGGCAGCGGCCGGGTCGTAGCCGGCGTGCGTGTCCTCGGCGAACGGGACAGCGGGATCTACTTCGTTGGGCGCGTTCGAGATGTTCGCCTCGATGCCCAGACTGCCGAGGGTGTCCAGCACCGCNTGGTGGAACCGCGCCACGGAAGTGTCCTGCAGATCGATGGTGGCAGCACCGCCGTCACTCACCCGCACCGCGAGTGCATGGTCGACGAAGTCGAACTCCATGTCGAAGGAGTCGGTGCCCACCGGGATCGCCGACGTCGTCAACCCTCGTGGTGACACGTACAGCGGCACCTGCCACCAGTGGTTGAGCAGTGGCGCGTGGGCCAGCCGCACCTTGCCCACGATCTGGGTCCACATGTGCAGCGATCTGCGCGTCGGCTCCCAGTCGTCGACGCGTAGTGCCGGCCAGCCCTCACCCGATCGG
>NZ_JACKSJ010000036.1 GCF_025821665.1 [Mycobacterium] manitobense | reverse complement strand
GGCTCGCGAGCACGCGGCGACGGTGGGCGCCGCCGTCGCGGAGTCCGGCCGCCTCGTCGCGCAGCGGTTGACCGCGGTGGTCGGAGTGGCCTCGCGCAACCGCGACGCGCTGGCCGCCCAGCGTCAGATCCGGGCTGCGGGGCTGGCGCAGGCGCGCGAGGAGGTCACCAGGCTGAGCGCGAGGATCAGCTCGCTCACCGACGCCCTGCACCGCGACGAAGTCGCCAAAGCTCAAGCGGCACTGCGCATCGAGCAGCTGGAGTCACAGGTGCTCGAGCAGTTCGGGATGTCGCCCGCGGACCTCGTCGCCGAGTACGGACCGCAGGTGCCGCTGCCGCCGACGGAGCTGGAGATGGCGGAGTTCGAACAGGCCCGGGAACGCGGGGAACAGGTGACCGCGCCCGCCCCGATGCCCTACGACCGGCCCACCCAGGAGCGGCGCGCCAAACGGGCCGAACGCGAACTCGCCGAACTCGGCCGGGTGAACCCGCTGGCGCTCGAGGAGTTCGCCGCGCTGGAGGAGCGCTACAACTTCCTGTCCACCCAGCTCGAGGACGTCAAGGCGGCCCGCAAGGACCTGCTGGACGTCATCGCCGACGTCGACGACCGCATCCTGCGGGTGTTCGCCGAGGCCTACTACGACGTGGAGCGGGAGTTCACGCAGGTCTTCGCGTCGCTGTTCCCCGGCGGCGAGGGCAGGCTGCTGCTGACCAATCCGGAGGACATGCTGACCACCGGTATCGAGGTGGAGGCGCGCCCGCCGGGCAAGAAGGTCAAGCGGCTGTCGCTGCTGTCCGGCGGGGAGAAGTCGCTGACCGCGGTGGCGATGCTGGTGGCGATCTTCCGGGCGCGTCCGTCGCCGTTCTACATCATGGACGAGGTCGAGGCCGCGCTCGACGACGTCAACCTGCGCCGCCTGCTCGGCCTCTTCGAGCAGCTCCGGGAGGGCTCGCAGCTGATCGTCATCACCCACCAGAAGCCGACCATGGAGATCGCCGACGCGCTCTACGGCGTCACCATGCAGGGTGACGGCATCACCCAGGTGATCAGCCAGCGCATGCGCGGCCAGGAAGTGACGGCCGGCGCCTCGACCTGAGAGCGGTCGCCGCTAGACCTCTTCGACGCCCCGGCGGCGCAGCGAGGTCAGGGTTGCCGCGCCGCAGCCGTGCAGGCAGATCCGCAGCTCGTCGATGAAGCGGCGCAGCCAGTCCGTCGCGGCGTCTGCGGAGTCGATGGCCGGTTTCAGCAGCGGGCGCGCGACGGCCACCACGTCGGCGCCCATCGCCAGCGCCTTGGCCGCGTCCATCCCGGTGCGGATGCCTCCGGAGGCGACGACCGGCACGTCGGGCAGCGTGCGGCGCACCTCGAGCAGCGCCCGGGCGGTCGGGATGCCCCAGTCGCCGAGGGCGGGGTGGCGGATCTCGCCGTAGCGCACCAGCTGCTCGACGCGCGCCCACGAGGTGCCGCCGGCGCCTGCCACGTCCACCGCGGCGAGCCGGCAGTCCACCAGCTCGGCCGCCGCGGCCGCGCCGATGCCGTGGCCCACCTCCTTGAGCAGCACCGGGTAGCCCAGGCTGCCGGTGACCTCGCGCAGCCGGGCGAGTGAACCGGAGAAGTCGGTGTCGCCCTCGTGTTGCATCGCCTCCTGCAACGGGTTGGTGTGCACGGCCAGTGCGTCGGCGCCCACCCGGTCCAGCACCCGGTGCAGGGCGGGGACCACGTCCGCGGTCAGCTGCGCCAGGCCGACGTTGCCGATCAGCAGTGCGTCCGGGGCGACATCGCGCACCGCGAAGCTGTCGGCGGCCGCGTCGTTGTCGAACATGATCCGCTGCGAGCCCAGCATCATCCCGACGCCGAGGCGGTGCGCGGCGGTGGCGAGATTGCGGTTGATGGTGCCCGACAGTTCGGCGCCGCCCGTCATCGCCCCGATCAGCACCGGGGCGGCCAGCGTCTTGCCGAGGAATTCGCAGGACAGGTCGATCCGGCCGAGGCTGGTCTGGGTCAGCGCGTTGTAGGGCAGCCGGTAGCGCTCGAACCCAGTGGTGACGCCGTGATACTCGACGTCGCCGTCCAGGCAGACGTCGATGTGGCGGCGCTTGCGGGTCTCCATGCCCCCGGGGTCGGAATTCAACGGCCGGCCACCCTGACACAATGACGGGGTGACCCAAGGTGTGCCACTCGGAGTGTGGATCGCAATCGCGGTCATCGCCGTTCTGCTCGTCACTGCGCTCGTCGTCGGCCTCGTCCGATACCGGCGGAGACGGATCAGCCTGGCCGCACCCGACACTGCCACACCGTTGGACCGGTCCGGCGGATACACCGCCTCATCGGGCATCACGTTCACACAATCGTCAGCGCCGCCCGCACCGCCCGCCCCGCCGAAGGCGCCGCCCGGGCGGATCGACACCAGCGGACTGCCCGCCGTCGGCGACGACGCGACGGTGCCGCGCGACGCCCCGAAGCGCCCGATCGCCGATGTGCGGCTGCCGGAGCCCGAAACCGTCACCGAGCCCGAGCCCGTCGTCGAGCCCGCCGAGGCGCCCGCGACCGAGCCGGAACCGGCCGCTGAACCCGAACCGGTGCTCGACGTCATCGCACCCGCCGACGGCAGGCTCGACCGGTTGCGGGGACGGCTGGCGAAGTCGCAGAACGCACTCGGCCGCAGCATGCTCGGCCTGCTGGGCGGCGGGGACCTCGACGAGGACTCCTGGGAGGCCGTCGAGGACACGCTGCTGATCGCGGACCTCGGCCCGGTCGTCACCGAGTCGGTGGTCGCCGCGCTGCGCACCCGGATGGCCGCCGCCAACGTCCGCTCCGAGGCCGACGCCCGCGCGGTGCTGCGCGACGTGCTGATCGCCGAACTGCAGCCCGGCCTCGACCGGTCGATCCGGGCGCTGCCGCATGCGGACAAGCCGTCGGTGCTGCTCGTCGTCGGCGTCAACGGCACCGGCAAGACCACCACGGTCGGCAAGCTGGCCCGCGTGCTGGTGGCCGACGGGCGCCGGGTGGTGCTCGGCGCCGCCGACACGTTCCGGGCCGCCGCGGCCGACCAGCTGCAGACCTGGGCGTCGCGAGTGGGCGCCGACGTGGTGCGCGGGCCCGAGAACGCCGATCCGGCGTCGGTGGCGTTCGACGCCGTCGACAAGGGCATCGCTACCGGCGCCGACGTCGTGGTGATCGACACCGCGGGCCGGCTGCACACCAAGACCGGGCTGATGGACGAGCTCGGCAAGGTCAAGCGGGTGGTCGAGAAGCGGGCCTCCGTCGACGAGGTGCTTCTCGTCCTCGACGCCACCATCGGGCAGAACAGCCTGCCGCAGGCCCGGGTGTTCGCCGAGGTGGTCAACATCACCGGGGTGGTGCTGACCAAACTCGACGGCACCGCCAAGGGCGGGATCGTGTTCCGCGTGCAGCAGGAACTCGGCGTGCCGGTCAAGCTCGTCGGCCTCGGCGAGGGTCCCGACGACCTGGCGCCGTTCGAGCCAGGGGCCTTCGTCGACGCGCTGCTCGGCTGACGCGGGAAGCACGAAAGTCCACGAAGTAACACCGCCGAAACGTCGACCGCCCATCCGTTCACACGAGCGAAACACCCCTGCGTCTTCGCGGAAACAACCACTGCGCATTGTCTTGGACCAGGTCAACGGTTGTGAATCCTTGCGGCCGTGGCATGTCGAAGGAGGAAACTGCGAGTGGACCAATTCCCGACGATGGGTATACCGGACACCGGCGATACGGCGTGGATGTTGATAAGCGCTGCCATGGTGCTCCTGATGACCCCCGGTCTGGCGTTCTTCTACGGCGGCATGGTCCGCGCCAAGAGCGTCCTCAACATGATCATGATGAGCGTCAGTGCGATGGGCGTCGTGACCGTGCTCTGGGTGCTGTACGGGTACTCGCTTGCTTTCGGCAACGACGTGGGCAATCTGTTCGGCGACCCGACGCAGTTCTTCGGACTCAAGGGCCTCATCGGCGGCAATGCCGCGGAGGCTGTGGTCGAGGACCCGGGTGCGGGCATCGAGGCCGCCGAGGTGGTCAACATCCCGCTGGTGTTCACCTTCCCGGCGACGGTGTTCGTGGCCTTCCAGCTGATGTTCGCGATCATCACCGTCGCGCTGATCTCCGGCGCGGTGGCCGATCGCATCAAGTTCAGCGGCTGGCTGGTGTTCGTCGCGCTGTGGGTGACGGTGGTGTACTTCCCCGTCGCGCACTGGGTGTTCTCCTTCGACGGCGGCACCGCCGAGACCGGCGGCTGGATCGCCAACAAGCTGGCCGCCATCGACTTCGCCGGTGGCACAGCCGTTCACATCAACGCCGGTATCGCCGGTCTGGTGCTGGCGGTCATCCTCGGCAAGCGCAGGGGATGGCCGGGCACGCCGATGCGGCCGCACAACCTGCCGTTCGTGATGCTGGGCGCCGGGCTGCTGTGGTTCGGCTGGTACGGCTTCAACGCCGGTTCTGCGACCGCTGCAGGCGGCCTCGCCGGCTCCACCTTCGTCACCACCACGGTGGCCACCGCGATGGCCATGCTGGCCTGGCTGCTCACCGAGCGGATCCGCGACGGCAAGGCCACCTCGCTGGGTGCGGCGTCGGGCATCGTCGCCGGCCTGGTGGCGATCACACCGTCCTGCTCGTCGGTCAACGTGCTCGGCGCGCTGGTCATCGGAGCGGTCGCAGGCGTGCTGTGCGCCCTGGCGGTGGGCCTGAAATACAAACTGGGCTACGACGACTCGCTCGACGTGGTGGGTGTCCACCTGGTCGGTGGTCTGGTCGGCACGCTGCTGATCGGGCTGGTCGCCGCCCCGGAGACCGGTGCCGGTGTCGCAGGCCTGTTCTACGGCGGAGGCGTCGACCAGTTGTGGCGCCAGGCGGTCGGTGCAGGGGCGGTTCTGGTCTACAGCGGAATCGCTACCGCTATCTTGGCTCTGATAGTCAAGTTCACCGTGGGCCTGCGGCTCAGCGAGGAAGATGAATCGACTGGACCGGACGAGGCCGAGCATGCCGAGACCGGCTACGACTTCGCGACAGTCGGAGCGGGCTCGACTCTGGGTCGCCACCCCGGCGTGGAGGGATAGGGAAACATGAAGCTGATTACTGCGATCGTCAAGCCGTTCACGCTGGAAGACGTCAAGACCGGCCTGGAGCAGACGGGCATCCTCGGGATGACCGTCAGCGAGGTGCAGGGGTACGGCCGTCAGAAGGGTCACACCGAGGTCTACCGCGGTGCCGAGTACTCCGTCGACTTCGTGCCGAAGGTACGTGTCGAGGTCGTGGTCGACGACTCCGCGGTCGACAAGGTCGTCGACGTCATCGTGCAGGCGGCGCGTACCGGCAAGATCGGTGACGGCAAGGTGTGGGTGAGTCCCGTGGACACCGTGGTGCGGGTGCGCACCGGTGAGCGGGGCGCCGACGCCCTCTAGAGACCGATCGAGTCGTCGTCTCCCGGCCGAGCACCGTGAGCGTTGAACTAGCTGGGCCGGGAGGACACTCGAAATGACCGATCAGACATCAGATTCCGCCGCCGGAGCCCCTCGTTGGGTGGCTCCGGCGGCGGGCTCGTCCCGACCGGCGACGGACCTCGTCAGCGCGTCGGCGCAGCTGATCGCCGGTGGCACACGCCCGTTGGACACCGTCGCACTGCGCGACGCGCTGCTCGACCTGCACGAGTTCTGGCTCAGCACCAAGGCCACCGAGATCGGGATCACCGCCACCAGCGGTTTCGCCATCGTGGCGACGGGCGGGCTGGGACGTGGTGAACTGCTGCCGTACTCCGACCTCGACCTGATGCTGCTGCACGACAACATGCCCGCCGACGTGGTCGGCCAGGTCGCCGAGCTGTTGTGGTACCCGTTGTGGGACGCCAACATCCGGATCGACCACAGCGTGCGCACGGTGCCCGAGGCGCTGAAGGTGGCCGGCGAGGACATCTCCGCGGGCCTGGCCATGCTCGACGCCCGGCACATCGCCGGCGATGCCGACCTGTCGTCGCTGCTCATCGGCGGTGCTCGCAGGCAGTGGCGCACCGGCATCGCGCCCCGGTTCGGCGAACTCGTCGAGCACACCAGGGCACGGTGGCAGCGCAGCGGACAGATCGCGCACCGCGCCGAGCCCGACCTCAAGTCCGGCCGCGGCGGCCTGCGAGACGTCCAGCTCCTCAACGCGCTGGCGATCGCGCAGCTGGCCGACGTCTACCCGAGCCGGTCGCTGGCCTCGCCCACCGGCTCGCTGGGTGAGGCGCACATGGCGCTGCTCAACGTGCGCACCGAACTGCACCGGGTCTCCGGGCGCGGCCGCGAGACGCTGCTGGCCCAGCACGCCGACGAGATCGGCGCTGCCCTGCGGATCGGCGACCGGTTCGACCTGGCCCGCATGCTTTCCGACGCGGCGCGCACTGTCAGCTACTACGTCGACGCCGGCGTGCGCACCGCCGCCAATGCACTGCCGAAGCGGGGTTTCGCGGCGCTGCGCCGGCCCGTGCGACGGCCGCTCGACGAGGGCGTCATCGAGTACGCCGGCGAGGTGATCCTGGCCCGCGACGCGCGCCCGGAACGCGACCCCGGACTGATCCTGCGGGTCGCCGCGGCGTCGGCCACCACCGGGCTGCCGATGGCGGTGTCGACCTTGAGCCGGCTCGCGCTGAACGCGCCGGAGCTGCGCACGCCGTGGCCCGGCCAGGCGCTCAAGGACCTGCTGGTGATGCTGGCGGCCGGCCCGAGCGCGGTCGCGACCATCGAGGCGCTCGACCGGACGGGGCTGTGGGGGCGGCTGTTCCCCGAATGGGGCGCGGTGCGCGACCTCCCGCCGCGCGACGTCGTGCACATCTGGACGGTCGACCGTCACCTCGTGGAGACGGTGTCGCGCGCGAGCGCCTTCACCACCCGGGTGTCTCGCCCGGACCTGCTGCTGCTCGGTGCGCTGTGCCATGACATCGGCAAGGGCCGCGGCGGTGACCACAGCGTGATCGGCGCCGAACTGGCCAATCAGATCGGCACGCGACTCGGGTTGTGGCCCAGCGACATCGACGTGCTGTCCACGATGGTGCGCTACCACCTGCTGCTGCCCGACACCGCGACCCGCCGCGACCTGCAGGACCCGAAGACCATCGACGTCGTGGTGGACAAGCTGGGCGGCGACCTGGTGGTCCTCGAACTGCTGCACGTGCTGGCGGAGGCGGACTCGCTGGCCACCGGTCCCGGCGTGTGGGGTGACTGGAAGGCGTCGCTGATCGGCGACCTGGTCCGGCGGTGCCGGCTGGTGATGGCCGGCGAGCCACTGCCCAAGCCGGATCCCGTTGACCCGCACCACCTTCAGCTGGCCAGCGAGGTCGGCGTGCATGTCGAGATGACGGCGGGGGACAGCCCGCACATCTACCACGTCACCATGATCGCGCCGGACCGCCGCGGCCTGCTGTCCAAGGCGGCCGGCGTGCTGGCACTGAACTCGCTGCGGGTGCACTCGGCGTCGGTCAACAGTCATGCGGGCTCGGCCATCAACACCTTCGTGGTGTCACCGCACTTCGGGACGCCGCCGGCGGCCGAACTCCTGCGCCAGCAGTTCATTCTGGCCCTCGACGGCGATCTGGACGTGCTGGCGTCGCTGGACAAGCGGGACCGCGAGGCGGCGCAGCACGGCACCGCGCGGGCGGGTGAGGTGGTGGCCGCGGTGCCGGGCAACCAGGTGCCCGCCCCGCCGCGGGTGCTGTGGTCCGACGGAGCCACCGCGGGCGAGCTGATCGTGCAGATCCGCAGCACCGACCGCGCCGGCTTGCTGGCGCGGCTGACCGCGGTGTTCGAGCGCGACGGCGTGGACATCGCGTGGGCGAAGGTCACCACGCTGGGCTCGTCGGTGGTCGACGCGTTCTGCATCGTCGTGCCCGCCATGGCCGTCGACGAGGGGGCAGGGGCGCAGCGGGTGCGCGAGGAACTCGAACACGACCTCTACGGAGTGCTGCCCACGCCGCCGCCGGCCAAGAAGGTGTCCGAGGCCAGTTAGGCCGACGGCCATGCGCAACCCGCGGCCGGCTACCCGGAGGCACAGATGACGGTGTGGATCAGCAGGCGGCCGGACCGCGACGTGGCCTCCGAACTGGCCGCGGGCCGCGGGCCGCTGGCGGGGATCCGGCTGGCGGTCATGGACGACGTGGATGTGGCGGGCCTGCCCACCACGGCGGCATGCCCCGAGTTCGCGTACCTACCCGACCGGGACGCGGCCCCGGTGGCAGCACTGCGCGCCGCGGGCGCGGTCGTGGTGGGCAAGACGAACATGGACCAGTTCGCCACCGGCGGTGCGGGTTCCGGCGCGGCAGTGGCCGTCGCCGCGGATGAGGCCGACATCGCGATCGTCAGCGGTGCGGCGGAATCCGGCCGGATGCCGGCCGCGCTGCAGGGCATCGTGGCGATCACGCCGACCAGTGGCGTCATCAGCACCGAGGGCGTGGTGCCGGCCCACGAGCCCCGCGTTTCACTCCTCGCGTCCGGAATCGCGCTCGCCGACCGTGCGATGGCGGTGCTGGCCGCCGAACCCGGTGATCGCCGCTGGCCTGCGGACACCCGGCTGGCCGCGCCACCGAACCCGGTGGTCGCCGTCCCGCGCGATCTGCCTGCGCTGGATCCGACGTGGCGCGAGGCGTTCGCGCGTGCCGTCGGAACGCTGTCGGATGCGGGCGGCGCGATCGTCGAAATCGACGTCGGCCCGTTCCTCGCCGCGGGTGCGCTGGCCGCCCCCGTCACCGGTTCCCGCGACAGAACCGCACGCGAGGTGAACCGCGACCGCGCCGAGGTCTTCAGGCTCCGACGGGTGGCACTGTCGGCGCTCGAGGGCGGGGACGTCCTGCTGGTGCCGACGGCGCCGACGCACCCCCGGATCGACGAGGCGGCCGCCAACCCGGTGGGCGTCGACGCCGCGATGCGGACCTTCACCCAATTCTGCGACGTGTTCGACATGTGTGGTGTTGCGGTCCCGGCAGGCACCGCGGGCGACGCGCAGTTCGGGGTGACCGTGCTGGCCCGGGCGTTCGAGGATGCCGTCGCCCTCGACGTCGCGGCGATGCTGACCGGCGGCTCGGCGCCCGTCGACGTGTGGCCCCTGGCTGCCCTGCACTGCGTGGAGCTGGTGGTGTTCGGCGCCCATCTGCGCGGCGGCCCGCTGGCGCATCAACTCACCGACCGAGGCGCGCGCTTCGCCGGGGAGATCGCCACCGCGCCGCGCTACCGGATGACCGCCCTGGACACCGCGCCCCCGAAGCCCGCCGTCACCCGGGTGCGCGACGGCACACCTGGCTCGGCGCTGACCGGACACCGATGGCTGCTGTCGACCGGCGCGCTCGGGGCGTTCCTCGCGGCCCTTCCCGCGCCGATGCAGCTGGGCAAGGTCGAGATGGCCGACGGCACCTGGCGCACGGGGTTCGGCTGCGACGGCGAGGCCGCCGCGGCGGGCACCGACCTCAGCGGCTACGGCAGTTGGACCGCGGCGCTGGCCCAGGGGGCGGTCGGCTGAGCGCAACCGCTCTGCTGAGACCCTCACGACCCGGTTAGGCTGGACGTCGTGTTTGAATCCCTGTCCGACCGGTTGACCGGCGCCCTGCAGGGCCTGCGCGGCAAAGGGCGGCTCACCGACGCCGACATCGACGCCACCACCCGGGAGATCCGGCTGGCCCTGCTGGAGGCGGACGTCTCGCTGCCCGTGGTGCGGGCCTTCGTGGCGCGCATCAAGGAGCGGGCCAAGGGCGCGGAGGTCTCGGCCGCCCTGAACCCGGCCCAGCAGGTCGTCAAGATCGTCAACGAGGAGCTGATCGGCATCCTCGGCGGCGAGACCCGCCAGCTGAGATTCGCCAAGACCCCGCCGACCGTGATCATGCTCGCCGGCCTGCAGGGCTCCGGTAAGACCACACTCGCCGGCAAGCTCGCGAAATGGCTACGCGGACAGGGGCATACGCCACTGCTGGTGGCCTGCGACCTGCAGCGGCCGGGCGCGGTCAACCAGCTGCAGATCGTCGGCGAACGCGCCGGTGTGCAGGTGTTCGCACCGCACCCCGGCACCGCCCCCGGCGCGCCCGAGGTCAAGGGCACGGCCGACCCGGTGGCCGTCGCGGCAGCCGGCCTGGCCGAGGCGAGGGCCAAGCACTACGACGTGGTCGTCGTCGACACCGCCGGCCGGCTGGGCATCGACGACGAGCTGATGGGGCAGGCGGCGGCGATCCGCAGTGCGGTCGACCCGGACGAGGTGCTGTTCGTCCTGGACGCCATGATCGGCCAGGACGCGGTCGCCACCGCCGAGGCGTTCCGCGAGGGCGTCGGATTCACCGGCGTGGTGCTCACCAAGCTCGACGGCGACGCCCGCGGTGGCGCCGCGCTGTCGGTGCGCGAGGTGACCGGCGTGCCGATCCTCTTCGCGTCCAGCGGCGAGAAGCTCGAGGACTTCGACGTCTTCCACCCCGACCGGATGGCCAGCCGCATCCTCGGCATGGGCGACGTGCTCAGCCTGATCGAGGCCGCCGAGCAGCACTTCGACGCCGAGCAGGCCGAGGCGGCCGCCGCCAAGATCGGCAGCGGTGAGCTCACGCTGGAGGACTTCCTCGAGCAGATGCTGGCGATCCGGAAGATGGGGCCGATCGGCAACCTGCTGGGCATGCTGCCGGGCGCGGGACAGATGAAGGACGCGCTGGCCGCGGTCGACGACAGCCAACTGGACCGCGTGCAGGCGATCATTCGCGGCATGACACCCGCCGAACGGGCCGATCCGAAGATCATCAACGGCTCCCGCCGGCTGCGCATCGCCAACGGGTCCGGGGTGTCCGTCGGCGAGGTCAACCAGCTCGTCGACCGGTTCTTCGACGCCCGCAAGATGATGTCGCAGATGGCCGGCCAGATGGGCATGCCGTTCGCGCGCAAGGCCAACAACCGCAAGGGCGGCAAGAACACCAAGAAGAAGGGCAAGAAGGGCGGCCGCGGGCCCACCCAGCCCAAGGTGCGCAACCCGCTGGGCGCCGGGATGCCCGGCATGCCCGCCGGATTCCCCGACCTGTCGAACATGCCGAAGGGATTGGACGAGCTGCCGCCCGGCCTCGCCGACATCGACCTGTCCAAGCTGAAGTTCCCGAAGAATTGACCGCGGAATCCACGCGCCTGCACGTCAGGGGCCGCGGACTCCCGGACGGGCAGCCGGTCGAGTGGTGGATCGTCGACGGTGTGCTGAGCGCCGACCCCGTCCCGGGCGCGGAGACGGTGTTCGGCGCCGACGGCGCGCAGGGCTGGATCCTGCCCGGGCTGGTCGACGCGCACTGCCATGTGGGGCTGGGTCCCGGCGGCGCCGTCGACGCCGACGAGACGATCGCCCAGGCCGAGACCGAGCGTGACACCGGCGCACTGCTGCTGCGCGACTGCGGTTCACCGGTGGACACCCGCAGCCTCGACGACCGCGCTGACCTGCCCCGCATCATCCGTGCGGGACGGCACCTGGCGAAGCCGAAGCGCTACATCCCCGGCCTGCCGATCGACATCGAGGACGAGTCGCAGCTGCCCGACGCGGTGGCGGCGCAGGCCCGCTTCGGCGACGGCTGGGTAAAACTGGTCGGCGACTGGATCGACCGGTCCGTCGGCGACCTGGCGCCGCTGTGGTCCGACGAGGTGCTGGTCGCGGCCATCGGCGCGGCGCACGCCGAGGGCGCCCGCGTCACCGCGCACGTGTTCGGTGAGGACGCCCTGCCGGGGCTGATCAAGGCCGGCATCGACTGCATAGAGCACGGCACCGGGGTCACCGACGACATCATCGAGTTGATGGTGGAGCACAACACCGCGCTGGTGCCGACGCTGATCAACATCGAGAACTTCCCCGGCATCGCCGACGCCGCGGGCAAGTACCCGACCTACGCCGCGCACATGCGGGATCTGCACGCCAAGTGCGACCAGCGGGTGGGCGCGGCCCGTGAGGCGGGCGTGCGGATCTACGCGGGCACCGACGCCGGAGGGATGATCGCCCACGGGCGCATCGCCGACGAGGTGGACGCGCTCAAGCGGATCGGCATGAGCCCCACCGACGCGCTCGGCGCGGCGAGCTGGGCGGCTCGTGAATGGCTGGGCAGGCCCGGTCTGGTCGCGGGTGAGTCGGCCGACCTGGTCTGCTACTCCACCGATCCGCGCTCCGGCGCCGCGGTGCTGAACAGCCCCGACCTCGTCATCCTGCGCGGCCGCGCCTTCTGACTTTCGCGTTGACTCTGCATCCACGGCGCACTCCACTCGCACTTTCGCGCCCTGAGCGCAGAGCCAACGCAGGTGGGGACTACGCCGCCTGCGCGAAGCCCCAGTCGAACAGGCCGATCGCCTGCCCGTAGAGATCCCCGCTGCCGTACATCTGCACCACCACCAGGCGACGGTTGCCCCGCTGTGCGGCGCCGACGTAGGTCTTGCGGGCGAGATTCGTGAAGCCGGTCTTGCCGCCGAGGTCGCCGGGGTAGCGGCTGAGCAGTTCGTTCTGGTTGGTGATCGTCTTGCCGGGGAACTGCGCCGACGGCTGCCGCATGATGTGGGCGATCAGCGGATAGCGCAGCGCCGCCCGGGTGATCAACGCGAGATCGTGCGCGGTGGTGATCGATTCCCATCCCGGACCGTCGAGTCCCGACGGCGACGACGCCCTGGTGCTGCGCGCACCGACACTCGCGGCCTTGCGGTTCATCGCCGCCACCGCGACCCGCTGGCCGCCGAGCATGTCCGCCAGCATGTTCGCCGCATCGTTGCCCGACACCATCAACAGCGCCTCGAGCAACTGGCGGGTGGTGTACGGCTGACCGGGTTTCAGTCCGACACAAGAACATTCGACCTGGGTGTGCGACTGGTTGGCGCGGGCGAAGTTGTCCGGCCGCAGATGGTCGAGCACCACCGTGGCCAGCAGGATCTTGATGGTGCTGGCCGGCGCATGCGGCTCATGAGGGTTGCGGCCGGCCAGTACCCGCCCGGAGTCCAGATCGGCGAGCAGCCACGACTGTGCCGGGCCTTCGGGCAGCGACACCGCGCCCGCGGGCGCCACCCCGACGGGATCCGCAGCAGCGACGGGGACGGGCACCACCGCCAGTATCGGGACGGCGAGCGCCGCTACCAGCGTGCGCGCCCAGGAACGCTCGCGCGACGTGGCCACGGCCGCCGAGCGTAGTGTTGCCGCCGCATCGAATCCGTCTCGAAGCCATTGCAGCTCGGTGTCGACAGGTGTGAGGACACCGGCCGGTGGTTACAGCGCGCCGACTCCGGCGTCGCGGTTGAGCGCGAAACCCCAATCCAGCAGGGCCGCGGCCTGATCCCAGTACGTCGGCCCGCCCTCTTTGACGAGTCCGTACATCATCGCGACCACCAGCCTGCGGCCGTCGCGCTGCGCGGCGCCCACGAAGGTCTTGCGCGCGATGTCGGTGAAGCCGGTCTTGCCGCCGATCGCACCGGGGTAGCGGTGCAGCAGTTCGTCCTGGTTGACCAGCACGGCGTCGCCGGCCTTGGTGAAGAACACCGTCGACGGCATCGCCGTGATCTGTGCGAACACCGGGTAGGCCATCGCCGCCCGGAAAATGACCGCGAGGTCGTGCGGCGTCGACCAGAACGGCATGCCGGGGCCGTCCAGTCCGGACGGGGTGACCGCGTTGGTGCCGTGCGCACCGAGCGACGCCGCCTTGGCGTTCATCTTCGCGACTGCGGCGTCGGCGCCACCGAGCATCCGGGCCAGCGTGTTGGCCGCGTCGTTCCCGGAGACCAGCAGCAGCGCCTCCAGCAGCTGACGGGCGGTGTAGACGTGACCGGGCTGCACGCCGGCGCAGTTGCACTCGACCCTGGTGTCGGCCTCGTCGGCGACGATCGTCGAGTCCAGTGGCACTTCGTCGAGCACCACCTGCGCCAGCAGCACCTTGATGGTGCTGGCGGGGGCGTAGCGGGTGTTCTGCTCGCGGCCGGCGAGCACGCGGCCGGTGTCCATGTCGGCCACCACCCAGGCCTGGGCGGGTCCGTCGGGGATGGGCAGCGAACCCGTCGGCTGGCTGACGCCCACCGCGGGCACGGCCGAGGCCGTCACCGTGGTCGTCGTCGCGCCCGATGCGAACAGACACAGCGCGGCCGTCACGGCCGCCAACAGCCTCCCCATGGGCGGTGAGCCTAACCCGACGGTTGCGGGTGATTCCACATCCGGTCGCAGACGGGCGCCGGGACGGGCAGCGCGGACTCCGGCAGCGGCGGCACCGCCGACAGCAGCGGGTTCCTGTCCCTGCGCGCACCCGCCTCCCGGCCCTGACCCCAGCCGACCATCCGCCGGTACCCGCCGAGCAGGCCGGACCGGGCGACCGCGTCTTCGTCGGCGTGCGGGCTGTCCGCCCCGACGGGCGTCGCCGCGGGGGACACGTAGAGGGCGTCGGTGGGGCAGTACGCCTCGCACATGAAGCAGGTCTGGCAGTCGCCCTGACGGGCGATCGTCGGCACCCCGTCCGGCCCGCGGTCGAAGACGTCGGTGGGGCAGACCTTGATGCAGATGTCGCAGGCGATGCACGCCTGCGCGCTGACGATCTCGATCACGCGCAGGCCCCCGCCGCCACCGGGTCGGCCGCGTATCGCGGCGCGACCGGATCGATGGCCGTCCACACCTCGTCGAGACCGCCGACGAGGATGCGGTGCGAAAACGCCGGCGAGGTGTCGGGGAGGTCTTCGCGGCGGTGCAGGCCGCGGGTCTCCTGCCGCACCAGTGACGCCGCGGTGATCCAGCGGGCGGTCGCCACCAGCGCGACGGCCTGCCGCGCCTTGTAACCCTCTCGGTCGGGCAGCGGCGCCAGGCCGCCGGACACGTCGCGCCACAGCGTCTCCAGCGCCGCCGCCGACTCGCGGAGCCGGTCCGCGGACTTCAGGTAGCTGCGCAGCGGCGGCAGGATGTGCGACTGCACCGCGCGCACCACCTCATCGGCGGTGGGTGCACCGCTGCCGCCGCGGACGGACCCGGGCGTCGCTGCGGCCGGCGCGGCCCTGCGGCGCCTGCTGAACTCGGCGGCGCCGCGCCCCGCGAACGTCCCGGAGGCGATCGCCCATGACCCGTTGCGGCTGCCGCCACCGCTGACCGCGCCGGTGACCAGTTCGCGCGTCGCGGCGTCACCGGCGGCGAACACGCCGGGAACCGTTGTCGCACAATCGGGCCCGGTGATGCGCAGGCCGCCGGTGCCGCGCACGCTGCCCTCGTAGACCATCCGCACCGGATAGGCCGTCGTGAACGGGTCGATGCCCGCCTTGTCTAGGGGCAGGAAGTAGTTGGGCTGCGCGTCGCGCATTGTCTGCCGGACGTGGGCAGGGGCCCGGTCGAGCCGGGCGAACACCCGCCTGCCCTGCGCCAGCGCCCATTGGGCATCCTGCCGTCCGGTCAGGCCCGGCCGCGTGGCCAGCGGTTGCCCGTCCTCGTCATAGAAGCTGCCCCACTGCAGCATCCGGCCCTTGGTGTGCCCACCCCACTCCGGCGCCAGCGCATAGGCGCTGCTGAACTCCATGCCGGACAGGTGTGCGCCGTGCTCGGCGGCCATCAGCAGACCGTCGCCGGTGTCGACGTTGGTGCCGAACGTCCCGGACAGGAAGGCGGTGCCGCCGGTGGCGATGACCACCGCGCCCGCACGGATCCGCCACGGCCGTCCGCCGTCCTGCCGCGCGATGCCCGCGGCGCCGTCGACGACGCCGTCGCGGTCGGTGGTGAGCTCTTGTGCCGGGTGGTGGTCGAGGATCCGCACGCCGCTGCGGTGGGTCCGGCGCCGCATCCGGCGCATGTACTCGGGTCCCTGCAGGCTGCTGCGCAACGGTTCACCGTCGGGCCCCACCGGGAACGGATAGCCCCACTGCGCGAGGTGTTCGATGCGTTCCCATGAGGTGGCGAGCACCCGCGACATCCAGTCCTGATCGGTGATGCCGCCGGCCACGGCCTGATGGCGGCGGACCGCGTCGTCGCGTGGGGACCCCGGCGGCACCAGCCACAGATTGTTGCCCCCGGCCGCGGTGGCCCCACTCGTTCCGCAGTAGCCCTTGTCCACCAGCGTGACGCGGCTGCCGCTCTCGGCCGCCGAGATCGCCGCCCAGGTGGCGGCGGGGCCGCCGCCGAGCACGAGGACGTCGGTGTCGTGGACGTCAGGGGACGGCGTTGTGCCGGTCATCGCCCACCTCCTCGCGCACTCCCAGTTCGGCGAGCAGGTCGCTGCGCAGCTCGGCGAAGCCGGCGTCGCCCCGGGTACGCGGAAAGGGCAGTCCGACAGGGCGATTCAGCGACACCCGCCCACCGGAGAGCACCACCACCCGGTCGGCGAGCAGGATCGCCTCGTCGACGTCGTGGGTGACGTGCAGCACCGCCATCCGCCTGCGCGCCCACAGTTCGTGCAGCAGCTTGTACATCTTGATCCGGGTGAGCGCGTCGAGCGCCCCGAACGGCTCGTCGAGCAGCATCAGGTCGGGTTCCCGGACGAGCGCGCGCGCCAGCGCGACCCGCTGGGCCTCGCCGCCGGACAGCGACAGCGGCCACGCAGCGGCCTTGTCGGTCAGGCCCACCTCGGCCAGTGCCGAGCGACCGCGGTCGGTCCGGCTCGGCGCGTCCGGTCCGCGGTCGGTCAGCGCGAAGGTGACGTTCTTCAGCGCCCGGCGCCAGGGCAGCAGCCGCGGGTTCTGGAACACCACGGCCCGCGACTTCGGCGCCACCACCGATCCGGTGACCTGGTGGTCGAGACCGGCCAGGATCCGCAGCAGGGTGCTCTTGCCGGAGCCGGAACGGCCCAGCATCGCGACGAATTCGCCCTCGGCGATGTCGAGGTCGAGGTCGTCGAGCACCCGCTGTGTGCCGAATGCGCGGCGCAGCCCCCGGACGGTCACCACCGGAGCGCTCATGCGGTGCCCTCGAAACCGGTGAACCCGTTGCGCCAGGACAACAGGAGCCGTTCCAGCACCCGCACCAGAGAGTAGGACGCCAGGCCCGCCACCGCGTAGATCACGATCACCAGCAGCGAGACGTCGAACTGCAGATTGGTCTGCGCGCGCGACATCAGGAAGCCGATGCCCTCGGTGGTGTTGATCATCTCGGCGAAGATCAGGCTCAGCCATGCGCTGGACAGCCCGAGGCGAAGGCCGACAAGGAAATTCGGCATCGCGCCGGGCAGGATGACCTGGGTGATCAGCGTGGACCTGCGCGCCTCGAGGGTCTGGGCCATCTCGACCAGCTGCTGGTCCACACCGCGGATTCCCGCGTAGGTGTTGATGTAGATGGCGATCGCGACGCCGAGGGTGATGAGCACGATCTTGGGGCCCTCACCGATACCCATCCAGATGATCAACAGCGGGGTGAGCGCGAAATTGGGTACGGCCTTGAGGATCTGCATCGTCCAGTCGAGCAGGTCCTCACCGGTGCGGGTGAGGCCCGCCAGCACCGCCAGCAGCACACCGAACAGGATGCCCAGCACAGTGCCGGTGAGCACCCGGGTCGCCGACACCCCGACGTGCAGGGCGAGCTGGCCGTCGGACAGCAGTCGCCACGCGGTGCTGGCGACGTGTGCCGGATTGGGGAACAGGTCCGGGTTGAGCAGACCGGTGGTCGACCCGATGGTCCACGCCGCCAGGATCAGCACCGGGCTCACCATGCGGCGCACCGGGCGCGGGATCCTGGCCCACACGCCGCGCCGCCGGCGGTGCCCGGCGACGACGTCGATCAACTCGGGTGCCGGGGCGCCGGGGCGTGCAGGCGCGACCGTGGCCGTCACTGCTTCGCCCCGGCCCATTCACGCACCGAGTACTCGTTCTCCAGTGACCCGTCGGCGTTGAGGAACTCGTAGGCCGCCTCGAGCTGGTCCACGCCCTCGGCGGGGAACGGTTCGGTGTTGAACTCGTCTTTCTTCGTCGCCTGCTTGACGAAGTCCAGCCGTGTTCCGTCGGTCTGGGCGACCCAGGCGAGGTAGGCGTCGAAGTTCTCGGTGATGTCGACATTGACCGCGGTGACGGCCTTGCGCCAGGCGTCGGCGAACTCGGGGTGCGCCTCGGTGAAGGTGTTGAGCGCGATGTTGGTGCCGGTGCTGCCGAAGCCGTGCCGCGACAGACTGTCGATGACGGGGAAGCCCTTGTTCTCCAGTTCGATCGCGCTGGCCCCGGTCACGACGGTGGCGTCGATCTGGCCTGAGCTCAACCCGGCGATGGATTCGGGTGTCGGCACGTCGCGGACCTGGATTTTTCCGGTGAGGCCGGCGGCGGCGATCAGCTGCTTGGCCGCCCGATCGCGGATGGTGCCCTGCGGTGCGGTGACCGACTTGCCGACCAAGCCCGCGATGTCGGTGGGTCCGCCCTTGGCGCCCACCAACCACGCGTCACCGTTGATCGAATCTAGGCTCAGCAGCACGACTTTCGGGTCTCTGCTGCGGGCGCGCAGGGCGGGGTTGTCCCCGATGGCGGCGACGTCGACGGCGCCGGCGAACAGCGCCGAGGCGACATCGCTGCCGGACTGGAAGAACGAGTACTCGATCTTGTCGACGCCGGCGGCCGTGAGCTGCTCGGAGAGGATGCCCTCCTTGTCGCCCCACCCCAGCGACCCGGCGGGGGTCCCGGTGGGAGAGGTCGCGCCGATGCGCAGTGTGTAGCCGGTGCCGTCGTCGTCATTGGCGCAGGCGACGACCGTCGCGAGGAGAAGTGCTGATGCCGCGGCGAGGCGTGAAAGACGGTTGAACACAGGAGAACTCCGAAGGTGAGGTGACGCGCGGGAACGCGGCGTCGGCGGGGCCCGTTGAGGGCTTGCTGTAGTACACGTCGATCGCGGGGTTCGGTCGATCCTTTGAATCACCTTGACCGCAAGATCACCGGCCGCTGCGGTCGTGTTGAATGACGCCATGTTGTCGCAGGCGGAGATCTCGGACCGGCTCGAGATCCAGCAGTTGCTGATCACCTACTCCGAGGCGATCGACCGGCGACGGTTCGACGAGCTCGACGAGGTGTTCGTGCCCGACGCCTACATCGACTACCGGGCCACCGGTGGCATCGACGGCCGCTACCCGGAGATCAAGACCTGGCTGGCCGACGTGCTGCCGAAGTTCTTCAGCGGCTACGCCCACATGCTGGGGCTGCCGGCCATCAAGCTGGGCGGCGGCCTCGGAGAAGACAGAGCGACCGCCCGCACGTTCTGCTTCAACCCGATGGTGTTCGCCGGCGAACGGCCGACCACCATGCTGATCGGCCTCTGGTACGAGGACGAGTTCGTCCGCGCCGACGCCGGCTGGCGGATGAGCAGGCGCGTCGAGGTGAAGTGCTTCGACAAGCAGTGACGCCGCGATTTCCGCTTGACCTGTCCGTTCTGGCACAATAGGCGGCTGTCTACCGGGCGACCCGCCCTGTGCGATCAGCCTCCGGCTTCTCGCGGGGGGTGCTTGTCCGGTGGTCACACACGCAAGGCAAAACCGGACCGGGCATCCCGCCCGCGTCGCTTGAATTGCAAGCGTGGCAGACACAGGAGAATCGCCACACATGGCTGTCAAGATCAAACTTGCTCGTTTCGGCAAGATCCGCAACCCCCAGTACCGCATCGCCGTCGCCGACGCGCGCAACCGCCGCGACGGCCGGTCCATCGAGGTCATCGGCCGGTACCACCCGAAGGAAGAGCCGAGCCTCATCGAGATCGACTCCGAGCGCGCGCAGTACTGGCTGGGCGTCGGCGCCCAGCCCACCGAACCCGTGCTGGCACTGCTGAAGATCACCGGCGACTGGCAGAAGTTCAAGGGTCTGCCCGGCGCGGAGGGCACCCTGAAGGTCAAGGAGCCCAAGCCCAGCAAGCTCGACCTGTTCAACGCTGCGCTGGCCGAGGCCGACGGCGGCTCCGGCGCCGAGGCCACCCAGCCGAAGAAGAAGAAGGCGCCCGCGAAGAAGGCCGCCTCCGACATCGAGGCGACCGCCGATCCGTCCGGTTCGGCCGACAAGTCCGAGCCCGCCGCCGAAGGCGCTGACGCCACCGTCGCCGGCGCCACCGGCGCTGACGCCGCAGAGAGCTGAGCGCGGCCGTGACTGTCGTCGTCGACGCCGTCGAGCATCTGGTGCGCGGAATCGTGGACAACCCCGATGACGTGCAGGTCGACCTGGTGACCAACCGGCGTGGCCGCACCGTCGAGGTGCACGTCCATCCCGACGATCTCGGCAAGGTGATCGGGCGCGGCGGGCGTACCGCGACGGCGCTGCGCACCCTGGTCGCCGGGATCGGTGGCCGGGGCATCCGCGTCGACGTGGTGGACACCGACCAGTAGTCCCCTGCCCCTGGGCAGGGCCGAAACGACTCGGGGAACACGATGGACCTGGTAGTCGGTCGTGTCGCCAAGGCGCACGGCGTGACGGGCGAATTCGTCGTCGACGTCCGCACCGACGATCCGGAAGGCCGATTCGTCGCCGGCGCCCGGCTGCGTGGCCGCGCAAGGGCCGGCCCCGAACGCGAGTTCGTGGTCGAGTCGGTGCGCCCCCACGGCGGGCGGCTGCTGGTCCGGGTGCAGGGCGTGGCGGACCGTACCGCCGCCGACGCGCTGCGCGGCACGGTGTTCCTCGTCGATTCCGCGGACCTGCCACCGATCGAGGAGCCCGACGAGTACTACGACCACCAGCTCGAGGGTCTGACCGTGCGCACCGTCGGGGGGCTCGAGGTGGGCACGGTCACCGAGGTGCTGCACACCGCGGGCGGCGAACTGCTCGCGGTGCGCCGGTCGGGCGGCGCGGAGGTACTGGTCCCGTTCGTGGCCGCCATCGTCACCTCGGTGTCGCTGGCCGACGGCTCCGTCGAGATCGACCCGCCCGAGGGCCTGCTGGAAATGAACTGACGGCATGCGGATAGACGTCATCACGATCTTCCCGCGATTCCTCGATCCGCTGCGGGAGTCGTTGCCCGGCAGGGCGATCGAGGCCGGCCACATCCAGTTCGGCGTACACGACCTGCGGCGCTGGACCCATGACGTGCACCGGTCGGTGGACGACTCGCCCTACGGCGGCGGCCCCGGCATGGTGATGAAGGCGCCGGTGTGGGGCGATGCGCTCGACGAGATCTGCACGCCCGACACGCTTCTGGTCGTCCCGACGCCGGCGGGCCGGCTCTTCGATCAGGCCACGGCGCGGCGGTGGACGGCCGAACGGCACCTGGTGTTCGCCTGCGGCCGGTACGAGGGCATCGACCAGCGGGTGGCCGACGACGCCGCGAGGCGCATGCGGGTCGAGGAGGTGTCGATCGGCGATTACGTGCTCACCGGCGGCGAGTCCGCGGCGGTCGTGATGGTCGAGGCGGTGGTGCGGTTGCTGCCCAACGTGCTCGGCAACCCGGCGTCGCACCAGGACGACTCGCACTCCGACGGGCTGCTGGAGGGCCCCAGCTACACGCGGCCGCCGACCTGGCGCGACCTGACGGTGCCCGAGGTGCTGCTGTCGGGCGATCACGCGAGGATCGCCGCGTGGCGGCGGGAGCAGGCGGTGCAGCGCACCGGGGACCGCAGGCCCGATCTGCTCGGCGGCGACTCCTAGGAAATCCTGCCGCCCGGGAACATCGTCCGGACGAACTGGGTGATCGTCTCGCGGGCCTCCGCGGCGCCGGCGGGCTGGTCCGAGCCCACCACCATCACGTACCGCCGGTCCTGACCGACGATGCCCGTGGACAGGTGCATCCAGTCCGACCCGACGCAGCACATCCAGCCCTGCTTGTAGCCGACCCGCTCGCCCGGCAACCCGTCGGGGATACCGAAGCGCTGGGGATAGGTCCCGCCCGGCTGGGTTCCGTCGAGTCCGGTGGGCGCCGCCGAGAACAGGTCGCCGACGATCATGTCGGCCTTGTCGGGAGGCAGCCCCCCTGCGCCGGAGAGCAGCATGTCGTAGAAGCGCACCAGGTCGGCGGCCGTGCTGATGGTGTTGTACCAGAGGCCGTTGCTCGGTGGGCGGGTGCCGCGCAGGCCGTAGCGGGCGGCCACCTTCGTGACGATCGAGCTCCCGCCGTAGCGGTTCCAGAACACCTCGGCGGCGCTGTCGTCGGAGGAGCGCAGCATGGCGTCGAACAGCGTGCGGTCCTCCGGTGAGAGCGGTGCGTCGCTGCGCAGCATCTCGTCGGCGATGAAGAGCTTGACCACCGATGCGATGGCGATGCCGCGGGTGTTGCCGTTGGACACCGTCAGGCCGGTGTTGCGGTCGAGCACCAGGGCGGTGATGTCGGCCCCGGCGCCGGCGGCCTCCGCGGTGGCCTGCTGCGCCCGGTCGGCCAGCCCGTCGAAGCTGGCGGCAGGCTGGTCGGGCGGCGCGATCGGCAGC
>NZ_JACKSJ010000035.1 GCF_025821665.1 [Mycobacterium] manitobense | reverse complement strand
CTGGACCTGCCCAGGATCTNGCAGATCCTGCTCATCATCGGCATGTTCTTCTGGATCGCCATCATCTGGCGTGGCCTGCGATCTCGGCTGCGGAGCGACTCGATGCGCAGCATGCCGTGGCTGTTCTTCTTTGCGGGACTGGCCATTCCGGCTTTCTACGCCGTCGGCCTGCTCGCCGGCAGCGACACCCACTTCTCCGTCGCCGACTTCTGGCGGTTCTGGGTGGTGCACCTGTGGGTGGAGGACTTCCTCGAACTGTTCACCACCGTGATGGTCGCCTATATCTTCGTGCTGCTGGGCGTGGTCCGCCAACGCATCGCACTGGGCATCATCTTTCTCGACATCATCCTGTACTCCGCCGGCGGCGTCATCGGCACCATGCACCACGTGTACTTCTCCGGGACCCCGGTCGAGCACATGGCGCTGGGCGCCTTCTTCTCCGCGGCCGAGGTGATCCCGCTGACCTTCCTCACCGTCGAGGCGTGGACGTTCCTGCAGCTCGGCTCGCGTCAGCAGACCGGCGACTCCAAACCCTTCCCGCACCGCTGGGCAGTGATGTTCCTTGTCGCCGTGGGCTTCTGGAACTTCCTGGGAGCGGGCATATTCGGTTTCCTGATCAACCTGC
>NZ_JACKSJ010000034.1 GCF_025821665.1 [Mycobacterium] manitobense | reverse complement strand
ACCATGACGCGCCTCCCCTCGAGATCGGCCCCACCTTCACTGGCAGGACCATCGATCTGTGTGCCCCGCGAGACCCGATCTGCGAACCGGGCAGCCTTGACCGCGGCGCCCACAGCGCATACACGGTGAACGGCATGGCCGAGGAGGCCGCCGATTTCGTCGTCGCCCGCCTGCGAAACCGGTAACCGAGAGGTTGCGTTTCGGCCCGCACGTCACTGCAGCCAACCGACAGGAGAACAGAATATGCCAGCCATCACCGCGGACACGCTCACTTTGCCCCTTCGTCGTCGCCCGCCTGCGAAACCGGTAACCGAGAGGTTGCGTTTCGGCCCGCACGTCACTGCAGCCAACCGACAGGAGAACAGAATATGCCAGCCATCACCGCGGACACGCTCACTTTGCCCC
>NZ_JACKSJ010000033.1 GCF_025821665.1 [Mycobacterium] manitobense | reverse complement strand
CCTCGGTGATGCCGGTGCCGTGTTCGATGCAGTCGATACCGGCCTTGATCAGTCCGGGCAGCGCGTCCTCCCCGAACACGTGCGCGGTGACGCGGGCGCCGTTGGCGTGCGCCGCCGCGATCGCCTCGACCAGCACATCGTCGGACCACAGCGGGGCCAGGTCGCCGGCGCCGCGGTCGATCCAGTCGCCGACCAGCTTCACCCAGCCGTCACCGAACCGCGCCTGCGCAGCGACGTACTCCGGTAGCTGCGATTCGTCCTCGATGTCGATCGGCAGGCCCGGCATGTAGCGCTTGTGCCGGGCCAGGTGCCGGCCGGCCCGGATGATGCGGGGCAGATCGTCGCGGTCGTCGAGGCTGCGGGTATCCACCGGCGAACCGGCGTCGCGCAGCAGCAGCGCGCCGGCGTCGCGTTCGATCTCGGCCTGCAGCAGCGCGCCGGCGTCGCGTTCGATCTCGGCCTGCCCGATCGCCTCGTCGAAACTCGTCGCGCCGGCGGGGCCGAGCCCGACGTGACAGTGCGCGTCGACCAGGCCGGGGATGATCCAGCCGCC
>NZ_JACKSJ010000032.1 GCF_025821665.1 [Mycobacterium] manitobense | reverse complement strand
GGCGCCGAATCCCGCGGAGCGCTCCCGCAACTCGCTGCGCGACAGGGTCATCCCGTCGATGGTGACCGCCCGGTCGTCGTCGGCGGCCGTGGTATCGAGCAGGGCGTGCAGCAGGGCGCGGGTCATGAGAAGGCCATTCCGGGAAGGATCAGGACGAGGGTGAGGACGATCGGCCCGAGCACCACCATCGACAGACCCCAGCGGGTCAGCAGCTTGGTCATGCGCGGGCGGGCCTCCTCGTCGACGGTGGTGGCCACGTACGTGGCGCCGACGGTGGAGAACGGGGACACGTCGACGATCGACGCGCACACACCGATCGCGCAGATCAGCGCCCAACCGGGGATGCCGCCGTCGGCGATGAGCGGAAGCGCAAGGGGCACAAGGGCAGCGAGCATGCCGGTGGTGGAGGCGAAGGCCGAGATCAATGCTGCTGCGGCGCAGAGCAGGATGGCGGCCACCAGCGGTGAACCCAGGTGCACGGCGCCCTCGCCGAGCAGATCCACCACACCCATATCGGTGAGCACGCCGACGTAGGTGATGATGCCGCCGACCAACAGGACCGAGCCCCAGTCGATCCGGCTCATCGCCTTCTTGCCCGACGATGCGTCGAGCAGGGCGGC
>NZ_JACKSJ010000031.1 GCF_025821665.1 [Mycobacterium] manitobense | reverse complement strand
GTGTCGTAGAGCCGCTTAATGGCGTCGGCTGTTGCATTGATCGCACGCGTGATGGTGTCTGGTTGCGGACCGGACACGTCTTCATGCCAGGCGTCGAACGTGTCGTCGTCACTACCTCGAACAACCCGCATTATCAGGCGTTCAACTGCCACGTATGAGTCACGCAATTCATCGGTTGGCAGTGTCCGGGCGAGCGCGCGCAGCTCTTGCGCTCTAATCACGGCACTTTCAACAAACTCCCGCGATGCGTGCCATTGCTCTTCGCTGATTGAAGCTCGGAGTCGTGTGTCTCTATCGACATACCACGCGTAAGACTGAACTGCAGTTGCAGCTTCCAACAGTTTTTGTTGAGCATCGCGTAACTGTGCTATCTCGGTGTCGCGTCGCTTCTGCGCAGCGGAAAGTAGCGCTGTCTCTTTGGATGTCGTTGCAGCGGAAAGTAGCGCTGTCTCTTTGGATGTCGTT
>NZ_JACKSJ010000030.1 GCF_025821665.1 [Mycobacterium] manitobense | reverse complement strand
CCGGGGCGCACGCGCCGGCTGGCTGATGGTCGCCCGGGGTGCGGGGTCGACGGCACGGTCGGTCGGCCGGGCCCGCGAGATCGAGCCGGGCCACCGCCGCGACGGCATCGCCCTGGCGCTGCTCGGCGTGGCAGTGGTGATCGCCGCGGGCTCGTGGTTCGACGCCGCCCGCCCGGTCGGCGAATGGATCGACACCGTCCTGCGGACCCTCGTCGGCTCCGCGGTGGTGCTGGTGCCCGTGCTGCTCGTCGCCGTCGCGGTGACGCTGATGCGCAGCGAACCCGACCCGGAGGCCCGGCCCCGGCTGATCCTCGGCGCGACGATGATCGCGCTGCCCGCCCTGGGGCTGTGGCACCTGTGGGCCGGTTCGCCTCAGGCGCCGACGGACCGCCGGCACGCCGCCGGCTTCGCCGGGTTCGCGATCGGCGGACCGCTGTCCGATGGGCTGACCGCCTGGATCGCCGCGCCGCTGCTGTTCATCGGCGTGCTGTTCGGGGTGCTGCTCATCACCGGCACCACGATCCGCGAGGTGCCCGCCACGGTGCGTGCGATGTTCGGGACCCGTCAGTTCGACGACGAGTACGACCAGTACGACGACGACTACGACGACGAGCCGGAAGACGCCGCGGCCGAGGACTTCTCCGACGGCTACTACGACGATCCGGCCGGCTATCTCGGAGACGAGCCGCAGGCGTGGCCGTCGGGCACCCCGATGGAGAACTACCCGCTCGACCCGCAGGACGCCGGCGATGCGCCGACGGTGCCCGAACCGGCCGCCAAGCCGAAGCGCAAGAAGCCGGCCGCGGAGAAGAAGGCGGACCGGCCCGACACCGACACGCTGACACTCGACCGGGTGGTCGAGGGCCCGTACGTGCTGCCGCCGCTCGACCTGCTCATCGCCGGTGATCCGCCCAAGCGCCGCAGTTCGGCGAACGACCAGATGATCGACGCGATCAGCTCGGTGCTCGACCAGTTCAAGGTCGACGCGGCCGTCACCGGGTGCACGCGCGGACCGACCGTCACCCGCTACGAGGTGGAACTGGGTCCCGGCGTGAAGGTCGAGAAGATCACGGCGCTGCACCGCAACATCGCCTACGCGGTGGCCACCGAGAGCGTGCGGATGCTGGCGCCCATCCCCGGCAAGTCGGCGGTGGGCATCGAGGTGCCCAACACGGACCGCGAGATGGTCCGGCTCGCCGACGTGCTGACCGACCCGAAGACCCGCCGCGACCACCACCCGTTGGTGATCGGCCTCGGCAAGGACATCGAGGGCGAGATGATCTCGGCGAACCTCGCCAAGATGCCGCACCTGCTGGTGGCGGGCTCCACCGGCTCGGGCAAGTCGAGCTTCGTCAACTCCATGCTGGTGTCGCTGCTGGCGCGGGCCACGCCCGAGGAGGTCAGGATGATCCTGATCGACCCGAAGATGGTGGAGCTCACCCCCTACGAGGGCATCCCGCACCTCATCACCCCGATCATCACCGAGCCCAAGAAGGCGGCCGCAGCGCTGGCCTGGCTGGTCGAGGAGATGGAGCAGCGCTACCAGGACATGCAGGCGTCCCGGGTGCGGCACATCGACGTCTTCAACGAGAAGGTGCGCACCGGGGAGATCAGCACGCCGCTGGGCAGCGAGCGCGTCTACAAGCCGTACCCGTACATCCTGGCCATCGTCGACGAGCTGGCCGACCTGATGATGACCGCGCCGCGCGACGTCGAGGACGCGATCGTGCGCATCACCCAGAAGGCCCGCGCGGCGGGCATTCACCTGGTGCTCGCGACCCAGCGGCCGTCGGTCGATGTCGTCACCGGTCTGATCAAGACCAACGTGCCGTCCCGGCTGGCATTCGCCACCTCGTCGCTCACCGACAGCCGGGTGATCCTCGACCAGCAGGGCGCCGAGAAGCTCATCGGCATGGGCGACGGGCTGTTCCTGCCGATGGGCGCCAACAAGCCCATCCGGTTGCAGGGCGCGTTCATCACCGACGAGGAGATCCAGGCCGTCGTCGCCGCGACGAAGGAGCAGGCCGAGCCGGAGTACACCGAGGGTGTCACGGCGGTGAAGGCCGGTGAGCGCAAGGACGTCGACCCCGACATCGGCGACGACATGGACGTCTTCCTGCAGGCCGTGGAGCTGGTGGTGTCCTCGCAGTTCGGCTCCACCTCGATGCTGCAGCGCAAGCTGCGCGTCGGGTTCGCCAAGGCGGGCCGGCTGATGGACCTGATGGAGACCCGCGGCATCGTCGGGCCCAGCGAGGGCTCCAAGGCGCGCGACGTGCTGGTCAAACCGGACGAACTGGCCGGAACGCTGGCGCTGATCCGCGGCGGCAGCGACGCGGCAGGAGGCGACGCCGAGGACTAGCGCCTCAGCAGGTCTCGTACCGCTGGGACAGCCCCCGTTCCAGCGGCAGCGCGACGTGGTCGGCGTCGTGGCGGTAACAGCCGCCGACGATCACCTCGGCGGCGCCGTCACCGGTCTGCGCGGTCAACTCGACCGGCCGGCCGAATCGGGTCAGCAGGTCGGCCACGGCGAAGGCGACCCGGCGGGCGTCCGCTCCGGCGCCGTAACCGTCCGGCAGGCCGATCTCGACGTCGGTCTCGGCCTGGCGGCCGCGCTCGGCCGGCACCGTGGTGGTGCCCCGCGCCTCCTCCGAACCGCCCACCACCGCGCTGATCTCGCGCCAGGTCTGCAGGTCGGCGTCGCTCGGAGGCCGGGGCGTCGAGTAGTACGTGTGCGGATGCCGGTACGGCTCGGCCGGGAGCGAGATGCCCCAGGACGCGTCGGCCAGGGCCGGATCGGCGGCCTGGGCCGCGAGGACCTCCGCCGAGGTGGCGTCCGGGCGCAGCGTCACGGTGATGCCGCGGCTGTCGCCGGACCCGTTCCACCTTGGCTGCGTCAACGCGACCCTGGCGGCGACCGACGACCGCACTGTCCGCAGCCACACCGCGGCGCTGTCCGCGACGGCGTCGGCACCGGCATTGCTGACGGTCGTCGAACGCCCGAACGAGAACGACGCCTCCGAGTACTCGAGGATGCCGGAGTTCTTCGGCGGCGGCGGGACGACGGGCAGGCGCAACGACAGTTCGGCGGAGTCCTCGGCCAGCCCGGTGCCGGTGGCGTGCTCGACGAAGTACCCGCCGACCTGTCTGACCTGCGGTTCGGTGATGCCGGGATCCAGCGTCACCGTCAGATCGAAGTTCTCCCCGTTGGTGAAGTCGTTGTGGTAGCGCACCTCGGTGCCGGCCACCCCGGGCATCCCGCGGACATGACGGTCGAGGTCGCGCGCATCGTCCTCACGGTTGGTCACGCAGCCCGCGGTGCACACGACGAACAGGATTGCGGGTATCGCGACGACGGGGCGCATCGCTAGAGGGTCAACAGCATTCGGGTGTTGCCCAGGATGTTCGGCTTGACGTAGGACAGATCGAGGAATTCCGCGACGCCGGTGTCATACGAGCGGCACATCTCCTCGTAGACCTCCGCGGTGACCGGTGTGCCCTCGATCTCGGTGAACCCGTGCCTGCTGAAGAACTCGACCTCGAAGGTGAGGACGAAGATGCGTTGCAGCCGGAGCTCGCGGGCGACGTCGAGCAGGCGGTCCACCACCAGATGCCCCACTCCTCGTCCCCGCACCTTGGGGTGCACCGCCACCGTGCGCACCTCGCCGAGGTCCGCCCACAGCACGTGCAGGGCGCCGCAGCCGAGCAGCTCGCCGTCCACCTCGGCCACCCAGAACTCCTGCACCGCCTCGTAGAGCGTCACGAGGTTCTTCTCGAGCAGGATCCGGCCCGCGTACACGTCGACGAGCTCTTTGATGGCGGGCACGTCGGAGGTCCGGGCGCGCCGCACCACGACCCCGCCGGGCTGCTGGGCGTCCGCTCCGCTCACAGCTGCGAGAGTATCCGCATCGGCAACCGATATTCTGTTGCGGTGCCGGGCCAACCCCATACCGATCCGGTGGTGCCGCGCGCCCGTGTCGCGAACCTCGCCAACGTCCTCACCGGTGTGCGGATGGCCCTTGTCCCGGTGTTCCTGGTCGCGCTGTTCGTCGGCGACGGCCATGAGATCTTCTGGCGGGTAATGGCTTTCACCGTGTTCACGGTCGCAGTCATCACCGACCGGTTCGACGGCGCGCTGGCACGCAGCTACGGCATGGTGACCGAGTTCGGCACCCTGGCCGACCCCATCGCCGACAAGGCGCTCATCGGCTCGGCGCTGGTCGGGCTGTCGATGCTCGGCGACCTGCCGTGGTGGGTGACGGCGGTGATCCTGGCCCGTGAGATCGGTGTCACGGTGCTGCGCTTCGCCGTGCTGCGTCACGGCGTGATCCCGGCGAGCCGGGGCGGGAAGCTCAAGACGCTGGTGCAGGGCGTGGCGATCGGGCTGTTCGTGCTGCCGCTGCACGCCTGGCCCAGCCCGTGGCTGACCACCGCGTGGGTGATCATGTGGGCCGCGATCGTGCTCACGGTGCTCACCGGTGTGGACTACGTCGTTTCGGCGATCAGGGACTCCCGTGGACGACCCGCTGGTCACTGAGGACGCCCGCGCGCTGGTGGCCGACCTCACCGTCCGCAGGCAGAGCGTCGCCACCGCCGAGTCGCTGACCGCGGGGCTGCTCGCCGCCACGCTCGCCGGGGTGGCCGGTGCGAGCGTGGTGCTGCGCGGCGGGCTGATCACCTACCTCGAGGACACCAAGATCTCGCTGGCCGGGGTGCCGCCGCAGGTGCTGGAGGCCGTCGGTCCGGTCGCTGGGCCGACGGCGCGGGCGCTGGCCGTCGGGGCCCGCCAGCGCTGCGGGGCGACCTGGGGTGTCGGCCTGACTGGCGGGCCCGGAACCGCACGGCGGGCATCCGGTCGGCACCGTCTTCCTCGGCCTGGCCGGGCCGGTGGACACCGTCGTGGTGCAGTTGAACCTGTCCGGGTCGCGGTGGGACATCAGGGTGGCGGCGGTCAACGAGGCGATCGGCCGGTTGCGGGTGATCGTCGAAGCCCAGTGATCAGCGGCGCCCGCGGCAAATAGTGATGACGATGCGGGAACCGCCCGGCGAACCGCGGCGTTCTACTTCATGACGTCTGAAACGACGACGTCGGTACGACGAGGACGCTTCCGGCGAAAGAGGAGGGCACATGGCGGCATTGCTGCGCGAGGTGATCGGTGAGGTTCTGCGCCGTGCCCGGACATCACAGGGCCGCACCCTGCGGGAGGTGTCGGACTCCGCCCGGGTCAGCCTGGGCTACCTGTCCGAGGTGGAGCGCGGCCGCAAGGAGGCGTCCAGCGAGCTGCTCGGCGCCATCTGCGGGGCTCTCGACGTGCCGCTGTCGCGGGTGCTGTCCGACGCCGGCCACGAGATGGCGGGTCAGGAACACGCGGCCGCCAGCCGTGCCCCGGCCGGCACGGCCAACATCGACGTCAGCACCAAGGTGGTCATCCCGCAGGTCGTCTCCATGGCGGTCGCCTGAGTCCGAGACCGGCCCGCGACCGCGCAAAACGCCCGCAGGGGTGTGGTGACGTGCGTGAAACCGATAAGTTGGCACAGGAGAACTGCGGGCGCCCCGTCGCGGCGATGATGACCTCGACGGCGACCCGGACCGAAGACACGAACAACGACTCTTAAGGCGGAGCGAACTCATGGCCAATCCGTTCGTCAAGGCGTGGAAGTACCTCATGGCGCTCTTCAACTCGAAAGTCGACGAGTACGCCGATCCGAAGGTGCAGATCCAGCAGGCGATCGAGGATGCGCAGCGCCAGCATCAGGCGCTGACCCAGCAGGCCGCCCAGGTGATCGGCAATCAGCGACAGCTGGAGATGCGGCTCAACCGGCAGCTCGCCGACATCGAGAAGCTGCAGGTGAACGTCCGCCAGGCGCTGACGCTGGCCGACCAGGCCGTCGCCAACGGTGACGCCGCGAAGGCCACCGAGTACAACAACGCCGCCGAGGCGTTCGCCGCGCAGCTGGTCACCGGCGAGCAGAGCGTCGAGGACCTCAAGACGCTGCACGACCAGGCGCTGCAGGCGGCAGGCCAGGCCAAGAAGGCCGTCGAGCAGAACGCGATGATGCTGCAGCAGAAAATCTCCGAGCGCACCAAGCTGCTGTCGCAGCTGGAGCAGGCCAAGATGCAGGAGCAGGTCAGCACCTCGCTGCGGTCGATGAGCGAACTGGCCGCACCGGGCAACACGCCGAGCCTGGACGAGGTCCGCGACAAGATCGAGCGCCGCTACGCCACGGCGATGGGTGAGGCCGAGCTCGCGCAGAACTCCGTGCAGGGCCGGATGATGGAAGTGCAGCAGGCCAGCGTGCAGATGGCCGGGCACTCCCGGCTGGAGCAGATCCGCGCGTCCATGCGCGGCGACGCCCTTCCCGCCGGCGGCAGCCCTGCGGCGAGCTCGACGCCCGCCACCCCTGCCGCCAACCCGAACCAGGCCACCCCCGAGAATCCGCTCAGTCAATAGCTCTGGAAGGGATCAGCGCATGACATCCCGGACGACACCCAGGTTGTATCGGAACCCCGTCGTGCGCTCGAGCGTGCAGCGCGGCATCGACACCGCTGCCGAGTTCTCCGACGTGCTCGCCGAGAAGCTGCACGCCGCCGCCGATCCCCGCGCCAAGGCGCTGCGCAAGCGCCGCTGGGCGCTGCGGCTCGGCCTGTTCTTCGT
This sequence comes from [Mycobacterium] manitobense, assembly GCF_025821665.1. Classification (GTDB taxonomy): domain Bacteria; phylum Actinomycetota; class Actinomycetes; order Mycobacteriales; family Mycobacteriaceae; genus Mycobacterium; species Mycobacterium arseniciresistens. Next base: position 28,782 of record NZ_JACKSJ010000030.1, on the reverse strand, counting down.
CGTCTCGGCGGTGTTCTGGGTGCTGGTGACCGTCGTGCTGGCGTCCTGGAGCACCCCGGCCTGGGCGCTGCTGATCCCGACGCCGATCGCGGCGGGCGCTGCGTTCCTCGCGACGCTGTGCCTGCTGCGGTACCGGTGGCTGCGCTCGACGCCGCTGCCCCCGGAACGGACGCGCGGCAGCAGGCGGCTGCCGCCGTGGAACTCCGCGGCCCGCAGGCCGATGGCCGCACTGGTCGACGCCGAGCGGGGTCTGCTGTCGCTGCTCGGGGTGCTCGAGCGGGGGCGGATGCTGCCGGCCGACGAGCTTCGCGAACTCCGGGCGGCGGCCGAGCATTCCGCGGCGACCATGGCAGCCACCGCGGCCGAGGTGGTGTCGATGGAGCGGGCGGTCAGTTCGGCGCCGCAGGCCCGCGCCCACCTGGCGCCCACCATCACCGCCTTCACCGCGCAGATGGATCAGGGTGTCCGCCAGTACCACGAGATGGTCACCGCGGCAGCGCAACTGGTGTCGGCCGCCAACAGCGGGTCGATGTCGAGTTCGCCGTTGTCGGCCCGGCGCCACCGCGACGAGTTGGTGGACGCGACCGATCGGCTCAACGGCTGGGCGCAGGCGTTCGACGAGCTGGGGCGGTTGCGCAGGGCCTGAGCCGCTAGATGTCGTGGCTCGAATGCGGGCCGGTCCGCGGCCCGTACTTGTCGATGTAGGCCTGGTGGACGTGCGCGTTCTTGCGGCGGGCGATCACGTCGACCAGGCCGGGATCGAGCCCGTGCTTGCGCAGCATGTGCCTGCGCCACACCTTGTTCAGCGCGTGCGAGAAGTACACGAACGGGATGAGGATCGGCAGCGTCATGCTCAGATGCACGTCGAGCGTCGTCGGGATGAGCCAGAACGGCGCCAAAACCACCACCGCCGGCAGGAACACCCGGAACATCATCCGCCGGGCAGCGCCCTCACCCGCCAGGTCCTCGGCCACCCACATCCGCATGGAATCGGGCAGACGCCGCCCGTAGCAGTACGGGATGTACTGCAGCAGGTTGGGCCGGGGACCGGTGGCGGGGTTGCCCATCGCGGAGTTACAGCGTCGGACGGAGCGCCGGGATCACGGCGCCCAGCAGCCCCCGCGCTGTCCCTTTCAGCAGATCGAACGCGTCGAAGTAATCCCGCCACAGCGTGATCTGCCCGGCGTGCACCTCGAACACCCCGCACACCCAGAACTGGCACCGAACGCGACCGAACACCAGCACGTCGGTCCGCTCGGTCAGCACGGTGTCACCCTCGGCGGCGATGCGGTGGATCTTGACCTCGAATCCCGGGCGGCCGTTGGCGCGCCGGAACATCTTGATGATGCGGTCCCGGCCGCGGATGGTCGGGTATCCCACGTTCTGCCAGGCGATGCCCTCGGCCATCGCGGCCTCCGCGGCATCGAAGTCCAGATCCTGCACGGCGTACAGGAACGTCTCGACCGTGCGTGCATTGGCGGTGCTGTCCAGCGCCGGTGTGGTCTCCGTCATGGTGGTCAGCCTAGTCACCGGCTGTGGCAGGGTGGGGCGGTGCGCGTCGCCGTGGTTGCCGGACCCGACCCCGGGCACGCCTTCCCCGCGCTGGCACTGTGCCTGCGGTTCGCCGCGGCCGGCGACAGCCCGGTGCTGCTCACCGGCGTCGAATGGCTGGACACCGCCCGTGCGGCCGGCGTCGAGGCGGTGGAACTGGCCGGCCTCGACCCCATCGACGTCGACGACGACACCGACGCCGGCGCGAAGATCCACCAGCGGGCGGCGCGGATGGCGGTCATCAACGTGCCGCGCCTGCGGGACCTGTCGCCCGACCTGATCGTCTCCGACGTGATCACCGCGTGCGGGGGACTGGCCGCCGAACTGCTCGACCTGCCGTGGATCGAGCTCAATCCGCATCCGCTGTACCGGCCGTCGAAGGGTCTGCCGCCGCTGGGCAGCGGCCTGGCGCCCGGTGTCGGGGTCCGCGGGCGGCTGCGCGATGCGGTGATGCGCACGCTGACCGCCCGATCGTGGCGAGCGGGACTGCAGCAGCGGTCGGCGGTGCGGGTCGACATCGGGTTGCCGGCCGACGACCCTGGCCCGCTGCGCCGGCTGATCGCGACCCTTCCCGCGCTGGAGGTGCCGCGGCCGGACTGGCCGCAGGAAGCCGTCGTGGTGGGGCCGCTGCACTTCGAGCCGACGGACCGGGTGCTCGACGTGCCGCCCGGGACGGGTCCGCTGGTGGTGGTCGCGCCCTCGACGGCGACGACCGGCACCCAGGGCCTGGTCGAGCTGGCGCTGGCGCACCTGACGCCGGGTGACGTGCTGCCCGAGGGGTCGCGGGTGGTGGTGTCGCGGCTGGCCGGACCGGACGGCGACGTGCCGCCGTGGGCGGCGGTCGGGCTGGGCCGCCAGGACGAGCTGCTGAGGCACGCCGACCTGGCGATCTGCGGCGGCGGGCACGGGATGGTGTCCAAGACACTGCTGGCCGGCGTGCCGATGGTGGTGGTTCCCGGCGGCGGCGATCAGTGGGAGATTGCCAATCGCGTTGTGCGCCAGGGCAGTGCGGAGCTGGTGCGACCGCTGGACGCCGACCGGCTGACGGCCGCGGTCCGCCAGGTGCTGTCGTCGCCGCGCTACTCGGCGGCCGCCCGCACGGCCGGTGCGTCGGCAGGCGCCGTCGCCGATCCGGTACGGGTGTGCCACGAGGCGCTCGCCGCTCCGGCGTAAATTGGTCGCGTGCGCCTGACGGAATTCCGGGAACTGGTCGACGGACAGTTCGGCTCCGTTCGTGGCCAGTCGCTGCTCGTCGACCATGTGCTGGCGGCGCTCGGCGGCCGGACCGCCGCGCAGGCCATCGAGGACGGCGCAGAACCCCGCGACGTGTGGCGGGCGTTGTGCGCGGACTTCGATGTGCCGCGCGATCAGTGGTGACGGGCTGTCTACCCTTCGGTGACCGGTTTGACGGCGCCGCCGGTGCGTTCGGGGCTGTCGTCGCCGCTGCCCTCCGGCTTCGCCTCGGTCTGTCTGCCCTCGTAGGGCGGTATGGCCGGCTTGGCGTCCGAGGGCGGCGCCTCGGTCTTGTCGCCGCCGGTCTGCCGCGGCTTGCCGGCTTCGTCGTGGGCGGGCACGGACTCGTCGCCCTCCATCTTCCCCGACGGCCGGTCCGTCGGACCGCCCGAGGGTTGATCCGATCCGGTGTCGCGCGATCCTGGCGCTCCCCGCTCCTCCTGGGGCTCGGCGGACATGGGGCTTCCCGGTGTGTTCATGACTTCTCCTCACGATCTCCGCGCTGTGGCGGCATGGAACTCCTTGTGGTGTTGACGACGGCGAGTGTGGAGCGCGTCGCCGCGTCGAGGGCCGCGGTCTGCTCGGCGGTGAGCGTTCCGCAGATCCAGTCCCAGTGCGCCGCGACCGCGTCGCCGGGCGCGGGTGCGGCGGTCAGGGACGTGCCGTTGCGGTGCCAGCGCACCCGCTCGGCCCGCGGATCGCCGAGCCGCAGCCGATCCGCCTCGAACGTCAGCGGCCGGGACGTGATGACCGCGTCCTCGCCGGTCACCGATTCGACGGTGCCCCAGCGGATGCGACAGCTCTGCATCACCCGCACCGGTGTGCCGGCATCGCGGTCGAGGAATCGCACCCACGGATAGACCGCGAGCACGTGCAGGCTGTGGTGGGCCAGCACGTCGGCGGTGTCCGGCAGGTCCGCCAGCAGGCCGGTGACCTGTCCGCGGAAGGCATGGCGGAGACCCGCGAGCAGGACGCCGGGATCGACGCGGTCCAGCAGCGGCCCGCCGATCCAGTAGGCGCTCACCACCTCCTCGTCGAGCGGGTCGGCGATGCCCGCCGCATCGGCGATCGCCGTCAGATAGGGCCAGGCTCCGTCGAACTCGCGCGCATGCGCCGCCAGGTCGGGCACCGCGACACCTGCCGGTCCGCAGTAACCGAGTTCGTTCGGCGGGTAGGCGAACCGGCCGAACGTGGCATGGCCGGGCGCTACGCGCTGATCGACGGCGCCGCTCATCAGCAGATCCGCGGAAGCTGTTCGCCGATAGGCAGATCCACCACCCGGGTGCCGCCGAGCGCAGTGCGCGCGACCACCATGCCGGGATGCTCCCCGACGCACCGGCCGATCACCGCCGCCCTCGCGCCCAGCGGATGGGCGCGCATCGCGGCCAGTACCCGGTCGGCGTCCTCGGGCGCGACGAACGCGACCAGCTTGCCCTCGTTGGCGACGAACAGCGGGTCGAGGCCCAGCAGCCCGCAGGCGTCGCGCACACCGGGCGGGACGGGCAGTGCCGTCTCCTCCAGTGCCACGCCGACGCCTGCGGCCTTGGCGATCTCGTTGAGCGTGGCCGACATCCCGCCGCGTGTCGGGTCACGCAGGGCGTGCAGGTCGGCTCCCGTGCCGATCATCGCGGCCACCAGGCCGTTCAGCGGCGCCGTGTCGCTGGCGATCGAGGTGGCGAATTCGAGGCCTTCCCGGCAGCTCATCACCGCCACCCCGTGCACCCCGATCTCACCGCTGACGATCACGACGTCACCGGGCGCGGCACGCTGCGGGCGGATGTCGACACCCGGATCGATCAGTCCGATGCCCGAGGTGTTGAGATAGATGCCGTCGCCGTGGCCGGTGTCGACGACCTTGGTGTCACCGGTGACCAGCTTCACCCCGGCGGCCAGCGCGGCCGTACCGACGGCGTGGGCGACGCGGGCGATGTCGTCCAGCGCGGTGCCCTCCTCGAGGATGAACGCCGTGGACAGCACCATCGGCGTCGCGCCCGACATCGCCAGGTCGTTCACGGTGCCGTTGACCGCCAGGTCACCGATCGTGCCGCCGGGAAAGACCAACGGCTTCACCACGAACGAGTCGGTGGAGAAGGCCAGCCGGACGTCGCCGACCTCGATGACGGCCGAGTCGCCCATGCCCGCGTCGGCCGCCGAGCCGAACGCGGGCAGGAAGAGGTGCTCGATCAGTTCGGCGGACATCGCCCCGCCGCCGCCGTGGCCCATCACGATGTTCGGCGCGTCGCGAAGCGGCGCCGGGCACACCCACTGCTCCATATCGATGCTCGGGGTGTCAGGCATGGCTCACCTCGAGCCGCCGGTACAGGTAGTACGCCGCGCACGCGCCCTCGGACGAGACCATGGTGGCGCCGAGCGGGTTCCGCGGGGTGCACAGCGTGCCGAAGGCCGCGCACTCGTGCGGTTTGATCAGCCCCTGCAGCACCTCGCCGGACCGGCACACCGCGGACTCGGCGGTGTGGATACCGGTGACGGCGAAGCGGTGTTCGGCGTCGTAGTCGCGGTAGCCGGGCGAGAGCTGCCACCCGCTGTCGGGGATGGTCCCGATGCCGCGCCAGCCCCGGTCGGTCACCTCGAAGACGTCGGTGAGCATGCGCCGGGCCGCGGCGTTGCCCTCGGCCCGCACGGCGCGGGGATAGGCGTTCTCCAGTTCGTGGCGCCCGGACTCCAGCTGCAGCACCGTCCGCCGGATGCCTTCGAGGATGTCCAACGGTTCGAAACCCGTGACCACGATCGGGATCTCGTACTTCTCACACAGCGAGGGGTATTCCTCGGTCCCCATCACGCTGCACACATGACCGGCGGCCAGGAACGCCTGCACCCGGCAGGTGGGGGACTCCATGATGGCCGCGATCGCGGGCGGCACCAGCACGTGCGAGACGAGCAGCGAGAAGTTCTCGACACCCAGGCGCTTGGCCTGATAGACGGTCATCGCGTTGGCGGGCGCCGTCGTCTCGAATCCGATGCCGAAGAACACCACCTGGCGGTCCGGGTTGTCGCGGGCGATCGTCAGCGCGTCCAGCGGCGAGTACACCACCCGCACGTCGCCGCCCTCGCTCTTGACGCGGAACAGGTCCTTGTCACTGCCCGGAACGCGCAGCATGTCGCCGAACGAGCAGAAGATCACCCCGGGCCGGGACGCGATCTCCATGGCCTTGTCGATGATCTCAAGCGGGGTGACGCACACCGGGCAGCCGGGCCCGTGGATCATCTCGATCTCGTCGGGCAGGAGCTGGTCGATACCGTGGCGGATGATCGAATGTGTTTGTCCGCCACATACTTCCATGATCGACCAGCGCCGGGTGGTGACCGCCTTGATCTCCTCGATCAGCTTGCCGGCCAATTGTGGATCGCTGAACTCGTCCAGATACTTCATGACGTCACCTCTGCCCGTTGTCCGTGTGTTGCGGGTTCTGCAGCCCCGCCTGTCTGGCCGCCAGCTCGAAGCCGTCGCCGAACTCCTCCTTGAGCACCCCGAGGTGCTCGAACTCGGCGAGCGTGCGCTTCGCCGATTCCTCGTCGAGTCGCTGGATCGCGAATCCGACGTGGACCATCACGTATTCACCGACCCGGGCGTCGGGGATGTACTCCAGGCAGACGTCCTTCTGGATGCCGCCGAAGTCCACCATCGACATCAGCGCGCCGTCCCGGTCCTCGACGCGCAGTATCCTGCCGGGCACCGCTAGACACATGGGCGCATCCTCTCTCTCGGCCATCCCTGGGACGCCGTCATCCCGACGTCCCGATCATCAACTGCCCCAGCGCGATACCGCCGTCGTTGGGCGGCACGCGCCGATGGGTCAGGACGGTGAAACCCGCCGTCCGCAGCGCGGCCACCGTGGTGCGCAGCAGCAGGGCGTTGCAGAACACGCCGCCGGACAAGGCGACCGTCCGCTCCGGTCCGCCGTACACGCCGGCCAGGTGGACCACGAGAACGGTCACCGCGCGGTGGAAGCGGGCGGCGACGACCCCGGCCGGAACTCCGGCGCGCATGTCGGCGATCACCGCCGACAGCACCGGAGCAGGGTCCACGGCGGGACCGTCGGCGCCGAACCGGTAGCTTCCGCAGCCCGGTTCGGCGCCACGGGCCAGCCCTTCGAGTTCGATGGCGGCCTGCGCCTCGTAGTCGACGGTCTGCCGGACGCCCACCAGCGCTGCTACCGCGTCGAACAACCGGCCCATGCTCGAGGTGGGCACGCAACCCAGCCCGGTCTCCAGCTGGTGGCGCAGAACCCGCCGTTCGTCAGGCGGGCAGGCCTGTACGGGCTGCAGATCCGGATCCCACGGCAGCCCGGCAGCCCAGAGATGGGCCAGGGCCATCCGGTAGGGCCGCCGCACGGTGAGGTCGCCGCCCGCAAGCGGCACGTAGCGCAGCGCCGCGAGCCGGCGGTAGCCCTTGTAGTCGGCCAGCATCACCTCGCCGCCCCAGACCGCCCCGTCGTCTCCGTAACCCGTTCCGTCGAACGCGAATCCGAGTACCTGCTCGGTGCCGTCGAGGCCGTGCTCGGCCATCACCGCGGCGATGTGCGCGTGGTGGTGCTGCACTTTGCGCACGGGGCGGCCACCGGCGTTGCGGTGCGCCCAGCCGGTGGACCGGTATGCCGGGTGGGCGTCGGTCACCACCACGACGGGGGAGACGCCGGTCAGTGTGCGCAGGTGCCGCTCGGCGGCGTCGAACGCGGACAGCGTCGCCAGGTCGTCCATGTCGCCGATGTGCTGGCTCAGCCACGCATAGCGGCCGTCGGCGACGGCCAGGGTGTTCTTCAGGTCGGCGCCCACCGCGAGGGCCGGCGGCACCGCGACGGGCAGCGCCACCGGGAGCGGGGCATGGCCGCGGGACCGCCGGATGGGTGACTCCTCACCGTCGAGGACGCGCACCACCGAGTCGTCGCACGGCACCAGGATCCTGCGGTCGTGCACCAGCCAGCCATCGGCGAGGTCGGCGAGCCGCGCGAACGCGTCGTCGTCGGCGAAGCAGATCGGCTCACCACCGAGATTGCCCGACGTCATCACCAGCACCTGCGGGCCGGGCTCGTCGCCGGGCAAGCCGAACAGCAGCAGGTGCAGTGGCGTATAGGCCAGCATCACACCGAGATCGGGGTTGCGTGGCGCGACCGCGTCGGCGACGGGGCTCTCGGTGCGGCGTGGCCGCAGCACGATGGGTCGCGCCGCGCCGGTCAGCACGCCCGCGATGCGTTCGTCGACGTCGATGAGCAGGGCTGCCCCCGCCAGATCCGGGACCATGACCGCGAACGGCTTGTCGCCGCGCCGCTTGCGCCTGCGCAGTTCCGCGACCGCCTGCGCATTCCCGGCGTCGCAGGCCAGGTGGTAGCCGCCGATGCCCTTGACCGCGAGCACGCCTCCCGCGCGCAGCAGGCGACGGGCCCGCCGTAGTCCCTCCTCGCCGCACCCCAGCACATCGCTGCCGGTGCGGAAACGCAGCGTAGGCCCGCAATCCGGGCAGCAGACGGGTTGCGCGTGGAATCGGCGGTCGGCGGGATCGGTGTATTCGCGGGCGCAGGCGGCGCACATCGCGAAATCCGCCATGGTGGTGTTCGCCCGGTCGTACGGCAGCGCGCCGATGATGGTGAACCGAGGCCCGCAGTTGGTGCAGTTGATGAACGGGTGCCGGTGCCGGCGGTCGGACGGGTCACGAAGCTCGGCAACGCAATCGGCGCACACCGCGACGTCGGGGGAGGTGAGAGTGCGGCCACCGGTCGAGCGTGACGTGTCGGCGATGGTGAACCCGGTGCCGCCGGTGCACGGCACGTCGCGGGTCTCGAGGTGGTCGATCACGGCCAGCGGCGGCGGATCGTCGCGCAGCCGACCGAGGAACGTGCACACGGCGTCCGGGGTGCCCTCGATCTCGATGACGGCGCCCGCGCTGTCGTTGCGGACCGATCCGGACAGGCCGAGGGCGGCCGCGGTGGTGTACACGAACGGGCGGAAGCCCACGCCCTGGACGACGCCGTGCGCACAGATCCGCAGCCGCTGGCGGGTCATGGCGGCGGATCCCCACTGCCCATCATCTTCAGACCGGCCAGCGCCTCGGCCGCCCCGGCCCGGTCGGTTCTCTCCACGACGAACCCCATGTGGATGATCACCCAGTCACCCGGCGCGAAGACGTCGTCGGGCAGCATGCCGATGTTGACCTTGCGATGCTCACCGACCACGTCGACGAGCGCGAGTTGGCCGCCGTAGCCGTCGAGCATCCGCACCACCTGACCGGGGATTCCGAGGCACATCGCTCAGCCCTCCACGGCCGCGCTGGTCAGTAGGCGCGCGACCACGTCCTCGACCGCGCGCACCGCCTCGGGCACCGCCGCGGCGACCGGGGCGCTCAGGCCGATGCCGTCCTCGACGCTCTCGACCTCGCAGCCGATCACCACGGTGCGCGGCGGGGTGCTGCCGAGCGCGTAGACACCCGCGAACACGGCCGCCGGGTCCATGGCGTGCGCATCCAGACGGGCAGTGCCCGAGAGACTCTCGTGGTCGGCCTCGATCACGTGCAGGGTGCCCGGCCCGCCGCGGTCGGGCAGCGCGTCGACGAGGACCAGCGCGTCGTAGCCGTCGAGCAGGTCGTAGGCGAGGTGCATGCCGCGGATGCCGTAGTCGGTCACCGCGACGTCGGGTCCGGCGAGCCGCTGCGGCACATGGCGCACCACCTCGGGGCCGAAACCGTCGTCGCCGAGGAAGATGTTGCCGATGCCGGCAATCAGGATTCTGGTCGTGATCCCTGCGCCCCTGTCACATCCGGCGGATCTTCAGATACCGCTTGACGTCGGGTATGGACCGCACGCCGAGCACCAGGCCGGCGACCACCACCAGACCCACGACGACCGTCGCCGTCACCCCTACTGTCTGCATGTCGAACTCCTCTCGGGAAGCGGCTGGACTTCGTCGGGTGCGAAGTACAGGTAGCGGCCGTACCACTCGTGCAGGTCCGCGGCGGGGTCGTCCTCGATCACCACACCGATGTGGGTCTCGCCGTCGACGGTCTCGTGCACCGAGGTGACCCGGGCGACCTTGTCGGTGTAGAACAGGTCCTGGGCGTCGGCGCGGCGCGACGGGTGCAGCCGGACCCGGCTGCCGCGGCTCACCGGCACGCCGTTAACCAGCACCGCGTCGATGCCCGGGTCGACGGCGTTGTCCGCGACCGGATCCCACCAGTCGACGCCGTCGGGGACCTCCGGGACCAGCGCCGGGGCGCCGACCGTGGCATGCGGATCCCGCAGCACGCCATGGAGGTTCATCATCGCCTCCGGCGACATGGTGTCGCAGCGGTCGATGATCGCCGCGGCGAGCGGATCGGTGGCGCGGGCCTGGGCCTTCTCCTCGTCGGTCATCGTCATGATCCGCAGCGTGAGGATCTCGTCGATCTCGCACGAGTCGTACAGGGCGCCGTCGCTCTGTTCGGCGATCTCGGGGTGGTCGTAGAGGATGATCGGCGACACCAGTACGAGGTCGCGTTCCCCCGCCGGACCGGCGAGCACCGGGAAGCACCGGTGCCTGACGCAGCGCGCGACGGCCTCGGCGGCGGCCGGCGGCGGCTCGAGCAGCGAGACGAACTCCCCACCGCTGACCTCGCCGATGAGGTGGGTGCCGATCAACGAGGTGGCGATCGCCGCGTCCTTGTCCACCGCGGGCGAAGCCGTGTTCCGCACCGTCACGCTCACCCGGATCAGGTCGCCGTCGGATTCGGCCGACAGCGACAGCTCGCCGCGTAGCTCCCGTCGGGTGCGCACCAGCCGGCCCCCGGTGAGGATCTCGACGTCGGTGCCGGACGGTACGACGATGGGGTGCGTCCGCCCGGGGCACAGGGTGTCGATGCCGAACGGGCCGAAGCGGGCCTCGCATTCCACCGCCTCGTCCCAGGTGATCCACGAACCCGCTTCGGTGACCAGTTCGTCGACGGCCTCGACGCGGCCGTCGCCGGCGTCGCGCATCGCGGCGCGGTGCTGCAACTGCAGGAAGCGCACGACGACGGTGAGGGCAGGCGATTCGGCCGGCTGAAGCAGGATCTGCGCGGAGATCGTGTCGTCCTCGCCGATCCCTGCGGCTTCGGCGCCGGATGGGCCGAGGACGCCGAACTGCCAGCGGGACTGGTTCTTCTGTGAGGTCGCACGGTAGGGGTAGAGCAGGTATCCCTCGTAGAGCACCGCGTCGGCGACGGCGCGGGCCCGGTTCCAGTCGGCGCTCACGGGACCGGCGTCCTGGACAGCAGGTTCCTGACGGCCTCGTCCAGCGAGAGCAGGCCGTGTGCGGAGCGGTGGCCGGCCAGCGCGTCGACGGTGTCGTGGTCCAGCCGCACCCATCCGGTGTTCGGGTAGTGCAGGCGGAGCAGGTCCCGCCACACCGACACGGGCATGTCGTGTCGGTCCTCGCGGTCCCACGGCACCTGCTGGACGGCGAAGCCGCGCGAACCCTGCACGAACACCGTTCCGCTGAACAGGAACAGCAGCGGTACGGCACCGCTGCGCAGTGCGTGCAGATACTTCGCGGCGACCACCTCGAAGTCATAGGTGCACTCCAGCGGCAGGTCGATCCGGGTGGATCCGGTGAACCCGGGGATCATCGCCGCGGTGTGCTGCCACAGGAAGGTGTGCTGAGTCCGGCCCCACCGCTCCCGGGGCCCGAACAGGTCGGTCAGGCCCGCGGCCTCGGCGTCGTCGTAACCACGGCGCAGCGGGTCGATCCTGACCTGGCAGCGCAGCGCGATGGCGTGCACGGGTTCGTCGCCGGCCGCCGACACAGCGATGCGCGCGGTCAGCACCGGCGTCACCGCGTAGGGTTCGGGCGCCACGTCGAGCACCGCGAACGTCACCTCGGTGGTCGGGGCGGTCACCGGACCACCACCTTGCTGCGGTCGGCGACGGCGCGGAAGAAGTCGTCCATGTAGTCACGCGCCTCGCGGCCGCCGTCGAAGCCGCGCCAGAGCATCCGCAGCCTGCCGACGAATTCGTAACAGGCGTCGATCGGCAACAGGTGGCAGACCGGCGGCCGGCTGTCGCCGTCTGCGTCGTCATCATGGAAGGGGACCCGCACCAGCAGCGCCTCGGTGTCGTCGGCCATGGTGTCCACCCGGGGGTCGGCGGCACGGATGTCGTTCCAGGCCAGCAGGTCCAGTTCGGACTCCGTGGCTCCGGCCGGTCCCGGATAGAACGCCACCGTGCGCCCGAGGTCGGAGTTGCGGAAGAAGAAGGCCAGGCCCACCGGGATCTGCAGGGCCTCCCACGACCGGCGGTCCAGCGCGAAGTCCGGGAATTCGAGGTAGCGGTCCGGAACCGCGCGGAAGCGCAGTTCGGCGTGGGTGTCGGTGAACAGCAGATAACACCCCCGGCAGACGCAGAGCAGCTGTCTGCCTGCGACATTCACCACATGCTGGTGGGCATCGGCGATCTGCTCGGCGCACATCTCGCAGCGTTCACCGGCTGCCTGTGGCGTCGTGCGGTTGGCCCGGATCCGCGCCAGCACATCGTAGGCCGTCATCAGGCGACACTCTCGGCCGTGGCGGCGGGCAGTGCCATCGACAGCACACCGCCGCGCACCAGCATCGGCACCGGTTCGAGGTGGGCGGCCGGCCGGTCGTCATCGACGGATCTCCCGCCGTGCGCGACGTCGAAGTGTGCGCGGCAGTGCGGGCATCGCAGCACCACGTCCGCCGAGCCCATCCGCCGGTGCAGCACCGCGCCCGCCAGGGAATCGCCGCATGCGCCGCACCCGTCCCGGTAGGCGAACAGGTCGTCACCGACCCGGCACGCCAGCACCGTGGCGCCCGCCACCCGGAAACCGCCGACCTCGCCGGCCGACAGCGCCTCGAGGTCCGGGACCGGATGCCAGTCGGCCGGTGGGTGTCGTTCGGCCCGAACGCGGTTCAGCAGTGACTCGGCGGGGATGACGGCCGAAACCGGTTCCTTCTCGGCGGCGACGACCTCGATGGAGGCGATCTCCGGCGCCGCGGCCCGTACCGCGTCCTCGACGGCGAGTTCCAGCGTGACCGCTGACGACGGGCAACTCTTGCAGCTTCCGGAGAACTGGAGGCGGACCACCTCACCGTCGACGCCGAGCAGATGCACGTCGCCGCCGTGGGAGCCCAGATAGGGCCGGACGGTGTCCAGCGCGTCGGCGATGCGGCGTTCGACGGGGTGCGGGTGGAGGCCGTGCACCAGCAGCAGGCTGGCCACCAGGTCGTCACCGACGAAGTCGTCGGCGAGGTCCGGCATCGCACGGACCGCCAGCGTCATCATCCGCTCCAGGCCGGCCCCGTAGAGATCGGTGACCTCGCGCACCAGTTGCTCGGCGCGCTCCCTGGCGGTCACCCCGCCGATCGCGGTGGCGTCCAACAGGACCTGGATCCGGTCACCGGCGGTGCGCCAGCGTGCGTCGGCCTCGGTGTCGCCCACGCCTGGCGATCCCGAAGGGCGCATCGCCTATTCCCCGGTGACCGACTGGGTGGGGGAGTGGAGCAGGTCGAGGCTCTTTCCTTCACCCAGGTACATGTGCACCCCGCACGGCAGGCAGGGATCGAAACTGCGCACGGTGCGCATGATGTCGATGCCCTTGAAGTGTTCGCGGTCGTTCTCCTCGAAGATCGGCTGCCCCTGCACCGCATCCTCGTACGGCCCCGGCGTGCCGTAGCTGTCGCGCGGATTGGCGTTCCACGGGGTCGGTGGGTACGGGTGGTAGTTCGCGATCTTGCCGTCCCGGATCACCATGTGGTGGCTCAGCACACCGCGCACCGCCTCGGTGAACCCGCACCCGATGCCCTCGTCGGGGACGTCGAACTTCTCCCAGGTCTTGGTCCGCCCGGCCCGGATCTCCGTGAGCGCCTTCTCGGCGAAGTGCAGGGCCGACGCCGCGGCGTAGGCCTGGAAATACGTTCTCGCGCGGTTGCGTTCGATCGTGTTGCTGCCGTGCTGCGGGATCTTCCACTCGAACTCGACCGGGCCCTTGAGCGCGGTCTTGGGCAGGTTGATCTGCACGCTGTGACCGGTTGACTTCACGTAGCCGATGTCCACCAGGTTGGCCAGCGCGGTCGACCACAACCGGGCCAGCGGGCCGCCGCCGGTGTCGAGCGCCAGATGGTCCTTGCCGTCGTACCAGCGCGGTGACATCACCCAGCTGTAGTTCTCGTCGAAGTCGCGCTTCTGCGGCTTGGGATTGGTGTGCTGGTTCCACGGGTGCCTGCGGTCGACGGGGTTGCCGAGGGGATCGTTCCTGACGAACATCTCCTGGTCTTCCCAGTCGTCGTAATACGAACTGCCCAGCAGGATCCGGATGCCGAGGTTGATGTCCACCAGGGAGGTGGTGAGCAGCTTGCCGTCCACCACCACCCCCGGGGTGACGAACATCTTGCGGCCCCAGTTCTCCATGTCCTTGTACGCGAAGTTGCAGTGCTCGGGATCCTGGAACGAGCCCCAGCAGCCCAGCAGCGTCCGCCGCAGACCCACCTGCTCGTAGCCGGGGAGCGCTTCGTAGAAGAAGTCGAACAGGTCGTCGTGCATCGGCACGACCTTCTTCATGAACTCCACGTAGCGCATCAACCGGGTCATGTAGTCGGTCATCAACTGGATGGTGGCGACCGTGCCGACGCCGCCCGGGTAGAGCGTGGAGGGGTGCACGTGGCGGCCCTCCATGAGGCAGAACATCTCCCGCGTCCACCGGCTGACCTGGAGGGCCTCGCGGTAGAACTCGCCGGTGAACGGATTGAGCGCCCGCATGATGTCGGCGATGGTGCGGTGCCCGTGCATGTCGGCGTGCTGAGCCTGGGTGTTCTCGGCCTTGGCCAGCACGCTCGGATTGGTCTCGGCGACCATCTTCTCGCAGTAGTCCACCCCGACCAGGTTCTCCTGGAAGATGTTGTGGTCGAACATGTATTCCGCGGCCTCGCCGAGGTTGACGATCCACTCCGCGACGTGCGGCGGCTGAACGCCGTAGGCCATGTTCTGCGCGTAACACGAGCAGGTGGCATGGTTGTCACCGCAGATCCCGCAGATGCGGCTGGTGATGAAGTGCGCGTCCCGGGGGTCCTTGCCCTTCATGAAGATCGAGTAGCCGCGGAAGATCGACGATGTGCTGTGGCACTCGACGACTTCGCGGTTCTCGAAGTCGATCTTGGTGTAGATGCCCAGGCTGCCGACGATGCGGGTGATCGGGTCCCAGGCCATCTCGACCAGTTGGCCGGGATCGCGCTTCACGTGAGACGGTTCAGGAATGGTCGTTGTCATCGGACGCCACTTTCGTCAAGATAACTGTGCGCGAGCAGCGTTCAGCTCGCAATGGCCTCGCCTGGGGTGCGGTCGATACGGCGGCACTACCAGGTGCGAGTCGCTCCGGTCTCGAGTTTCAGGCCGGGATGGCGCCACTTCGGTTCTTTGTCGACGGTCTTGCCCGTGACGTGGCGCAGGCTGCGGATCACCGAGCCGTAGAGGCCCGACGCCGTCGTGGACACCTTGCCGCCGGGCGGCTCGTCCATGAACGGCATGAACTTGTCCGGGAAACCGGGCATGGTGCAGCCGATGCAGATGCCACCGACGTTCGGGCATCCGCCGATACCGTTGATCCACCCGCGTTTGGGCACGTTGCACTTGACCACCGGACCCCAGCAGCCAAGCTTGACAATGCATTTCGGCGAGCCATACTCGTCGGCGAAGTCGCCCTGCTCGTAGTAGCCGGCCCGGTCACACCCCTCGTGGACAGTCTGACCGAACAGCCACTGCGGCCGCAGCGCGTCGTCGAGCGGGATCATCGGCGCCTGCTCGGTCGCCATGTACAGCAGGTAGGTCAGCGTCTCGGAGAGATTGTCCGGGTGTATCGGACATCCGGGCACGCAGACGATCGGGATTCCCGCCTTGCTCTTCCAGTCCCAACCGAGGTAGTCCGGCACACCCATCGCCCCGGTCGGATTGCCCGCCATCGCGTGGATACCGCCGTAGGTCGCGCAGGTCCCCACCGCGACGACCGCGGTCGCCTTCGGCGTGAGCCTGTCCAGCCATTCGCTCGTGGTCATCGGCTGGCCCGTCGCCGGGTCGTTGCCGAAGCCGCACCAGTAACCTTCGGTCTTGAGCTGCTCGTTGGGAATCGATCCCTCGACCACCAGCACGAACGGTTCCAATTCGCCACGGTCGGCCTTGAAGAACCATTCGAGGAAGTCGTCGGCGCCGCCGTTGGGCCCGCATTCGAAATCGATGAGCGGCCAGTGCACGGCGACCTTCGGCAGCCCGGGGAGGGCGCCGAGGGCGATCTCCTCGATACTGGGTTGCGTGGCGGCAGTCAGCGCCACGGAGTCACCGTCACAACTCAATCCGGCGTTGATCCACAGAACGTGGATCAAGGCCTCTTCTGCTTTGACTGCTGCCTCACTGGGCATCGCCACAGCTCTCCGGGACCCGGGCTGGGGATCCCTACACCGCCGGAGTCGACCTTCGGCCCACTTGCGCGGCGCTAATCTCTCGGTCTACTCCGGCCGACATTGTCTTGTCAACGAGTTCGCGTGACATATCCGACTTGGGCTGGTTTGCCAGATCTGCGATCCAGGCATACCAGTCCGCGGTACCATCACCCGTCGTCGCCGACAGCGCCAGGATGTCCAGGTCCGGGTTGATCGAGCGGGCGTGGCCCGCGCAGACGTCGACATCGAAGTCGACATAGGGCAACAGGTCGATCTTGTTCACGATCACCACGCCCGCGGCGGCGAACATGTGCGGGTATTTCAAGGGCTTGTCGGCCCCTTCCGTCACCGAGATCACCAGGACTTTGCTGTGCTCGCCCAGGTCGAACATGGCCGGGCACACCAGGTTGCCGACGTTCTCGATGAACAGCAGCGTGCCGCGGTCGGGGTGCAGCGCCTCGAGCGCTCGGCGGACCATCTCGGCGTCGAGGTGGCAGCCGGCGCCGGTGTTGACCTGGACGGCGCGGGCGCCGGCCCGCCGGATGCGCTCGGCGTCCAGGAGGGTCTCCTGATCGCCCTCGATCACGGCGATCGGCCGGTCCCGGCCGAGGTCCCGGATGGTGCGTTCGAGCAGGGTGGTCTTGCCCGCGCCGGGTGAACTGGTGAGGTTGAACGCCAGGATGTCGTGCTCGGCGAGCCACCGCCGGTTCTCGGCGGCCACCAGATCGTTCTTGGCGAGCACCTTCTGTTCGAGGGACACGGTCTCGGTGTGGACGTGGGTGTGGTCGGCCTGGTCGTGGGTCTGGTCATGGGTGTGGTCATGGTCAGCGTGGGTGTGGTCGTGGGTGTGGCCTTCGTGGGTGTGGTGGTGATGCGCCGGGGCCTGGCCGGCCGGCGTGATCACCGCCCCGTCGTCACCGCAGCCGCAGGTCGCGCACATGTCAGCTCACTTCCATCGAGAGTATTCGCAGATCCCGGCCGGCGAGGACCTCGACATCGGCACTGCCGCACGGGCACAACAGGATCAGGTCACCCAGTTCGAAGTCCGATCCGCATGTCCGGCAGCGTGCGACGCCCGGGCGCAGGTCGACGTCGAGCCGGGCGCCGTCGGCCACCGTGCCCTGGGTCGCGAGTTCGAAGCAGAACTCCATGGCGTGCGGCACGACGGCGCACAGGGCGCCGACCTCGAGCCTGACGCTGTGCACGCGGCGGCCTGCGGCGTGCTCGCACACCGCGTCGACAACACTCTGGGTGATCGCCATCTCGTGCATCTGGTGCCCCGTTCCGGGCCGGTCCGCCCCACGATAGGCCCGGTCACCCGATTTGGTGAGCAGACGCACAATCGCATCGACGCGCCCCTCGGAGTGCGATTTCATGTCTGCTCGCCGGTGACCGGCGTGTCAGCTTGAGTCGAACAGGTGTTCGTCTACTCTGGACGGTGTTCGACGGCTAGATGCTGGTCAGGCCGACTTGTCGGTGGCTACCTCTAGCGTCACGGCCAACTGATCGACACCGATCACCGAACATCACAGGACGGAGAAGACCATGGCGCAAGCCCCGGATCGCGAAAAGGCCCTCGAGCTGGCCCTCGCCCAGATCGAGAAGAGTCACGGCAAGGGGTCGGTGATGCGACTCGGCGACGAGGTGCGCCAGCCGATCTCGGTCATCCCGACCGGCTCGATCGCCCTGGACGTGGCGCTCGGCATCGGCGGCCTGCCGCGGGGCCGCGTCGTCGAGATCTACGGCCCGGAGTCCTCGGGTAAGACCACCGTCGCGCTGCACGCGGTGGCCAACGCGCAGGCCGCAGGCGGCATCGCGGCGTTCATCGACGCCGAGCACGCGCTGGATCCCGACTACGCCAAGAAGCTCGGCGTCGACACCGACTCGCTGCTGGTGTCCCAGCCCGACACCGGTGAGCAGGCGCTCGAGATCGCCGACATGCTGATCCGCTCCGGCGCGCTGGACATCCTGGTCATCGACTCGGTGGCCGCCCTGGTGCCGCGCGCCGAGATCGAGGGCGAGATGGGCGACAGCCACGTCGGCCTGCAGGCCCGCCTGATGAGCCAGGCGCTGCGGAAGATCACCGGCGCGCTGAGCAACTCGGGAACCACCGCGATCTTCATCAACCAGCTGCGCGAGAAGATCGGCGTGATGTTCGGCTCGCCCGAGACCACCACGGGCGGAAAGGCGTTGAAGTTCTACGCCTCCGTGCGGTTGGACGTCCGGCGCATCGAGACCCTCAAGGACGGCACGGACGCGGTGGGTAACCGCACCCGGGTCAAGGTCGTCAAGAACAAGGTGTCGCCGCCGTTCAAGCAGGCCGAGTTCGACATCCTCTACGGCAAGGGCATCAGCCGCGAGGGCTCGCTCATCGACATGGGTGTCGAGCACGGCTTCATCCGCAAGTCCGGCTCCTGGTTCACCTACGAGGGTGAGCAGCTTGGCCAGGGCAAGGAGAACGCCCGCAACTTCCTGATGGAGAACCCCGATGTCGCCAACGAGGTCGAGAAGAAGATCAAGGAGAAGCTCGGCATCGGGGCCGTCGTGAACGCCGAAGACGTCCTGCCGGCTCCCGTTGACTTCTGATTCCACCGACGTCGCGCCGGCCAAGCGCGAAGAGCAGGCGCGGGCGGTGTGCCTGCGCCTGCTCACCGCGCGGGCGAGGACCCGGGCCGAGCTCGAGACCAAGCTTGCCGGCAAGGGTTATCCCGACGAGGTGACCACGCGGGTGCTCGACCGGCTGGCCCAGGTCGGCCTGATCGACGACCGTGACTTCGCCGAGCAGTGGGTGCGCTCCCGGCACACGCACGCCGGAAAGGGCAAGCGCGCGTTGGCCGCCGAGCTGCGCACCAAGGGTGTTGACCGCGAGGTCATCGACGAGGTGCTGGCCGACGTCGATGCCGGCGCCGAACGCCAGCGGGCCGAGCAGCTGGTCCGTGACCGGCTGCGGCGCGAGCGGCTCGACGACGACGACGCGGAAGCCAAGGCGGTGCGGCGGCTGGTCGGAATGCTGGCCCGCCGCGGTTACAGCCAGTCGATGGCACTCGACGTGGTCAAGGTCGCGGTGGCCGGCGAACGGGAACGGCGGCGGGTCTGACCGGCTCTCCTGCCGAGGCCGATCCGGGTGCGTTCACCGACGGCGACAACTGGGCGGGCGGGTTCTACGAACTGTCCATCGACATCGGGCATCGTGATGACGCGCGACTCGGCCGCGCGCTCGACGCGCTCTGGCGTGCTGCGGGCATCGACGGCTGCTACGCCGACAGGACCCGCGAGCCCGCCGACCAGGAGGCGGTGCCGCTGACGGTCGAGTCGTTGTCGAGGTTCGGTCACCTCCACGGGCGGCTCACCCTGCCCGGCGGTGCGGTGTCGGTGTGTGGCGGGCTGGCGATCCGGATGAGTGACGGGACCGACTGGCTCAACCTGTATCTCCCGATGGGTGCGCTGACGCGGACTGATCCTCGCATCGGTGGCTTCCCGTTCGGCGACGATGGCGGCCCGTCGTCGCTGTCGTGGCGCGCCCCGCTGGACGGATGGCTCGCGGACGTCGGCGCGCAGGTCTATCGCGAGGTCGACTTCCGGCGGGCGATCATCGGCTTCGAGACCGACGATGCGGAGATCGCCGCCGCGGACGGCGCTGTGCCGGAACGGCGTTCGTTCGGCTACTTGTCACCGTGCGACGGCGAACTGCGGTACCACCTGGCGAACGTCTAGTGCGCGACCGCCGCAGGCAGTGTGGCCAGCGCCTGTTCCGCCTCGAGTGAGCGCGGCTCGCCGCCGCGGCGGGCATGCTCGGCGGTGACCCGCTGGATCAGCTCGTTCACGGGCGCATCGAGCCCGTGCAGGCGGGCCTGCAGGACGATTTCGCCGTTGAGCCAATCGGTCTCGACGTCGGCGCGTCCGCGGGCGATGCTCTGCCACGTCGAGCCGAGGAGGTCGTCGCGCACCCGCCCCCGCAGGATGTCCCCGCGACGGGCCCGGTCACGCTCCGCGGTCACGACGGCGATCCCGGCGTCGGCGAGCACCCTTTCGGCCTCACGACGCGCCCGGTCGGCGAGTTCGTCGGCGTC
Source organism: [Mycobacterium] manitobense (assembly GCF_025821665.1). Lineage (GTDB taxonomy): Bacteria > Actinomycetota > Actinomycetes > Mycobacteriales > Mycobacteriaceae > Mycobacterium > Mycobacterium arseniciresistens. Next base: position 8,523 of record NZ_JACKSJ010000030.1, on the reverse strand, counting down.
GGGTCCCGGTCGGAACGCCGCCGTCACGCCGTTGCCGAGATTGACGATGAGCTTGCGGTGCTTCCACGCCATGATGTCGTCGCGGACCTCCGAGACGAACTGCGCCGCGGTGAGTGCCTCCGCCAGCGTGCGCGCCGCGTCGTCGCGCCCCAGGGGATACCGACCGACGTCGAGGATCCCGGCCACCGGATGACTCTGCTGGACGACGACGCCGGGTTCCAGATGCGCGGACGGCAGCATCACGTTGACCCCGTAGACGTGGGCGAAGCGGCGCAGGGCTGCCACCTCGTTGGCCACTCCGTTCTGGGCGGTGAAGATGGGCGTGCCGGACGGCGCGTGCGCCGCGAGATCGTCGAGGGCCGCGGCCGTTTGGTGCCCCTTCACGGCCAGCACCACCGATGGCGAGCCGGTCCAGTCGACGTCCCCGGCATCCGCTGCGGCGGGCACGTCGACGGACTGGCTGCCCGCCGCGGTGACGAGCGTCAGGCCGCGCGAGCGGATGGCGCGCAGGTGTTCACCGCGGGCCACCGCCGACACGTCGGCACCGGCCAGGCGCAGTCGTGCGGCGATCACGCCACCGACGGCGCCGGCCCCGTAGACCACGATGTGCGCCACGGCGCCTCCTCACTGACGGACCGGCAACTTGAGCAGTGGCAGAACCTGCTCGCCGATCCTCTCGACCTCGGACACGTACGGAGTGTCGGACAGCACGAAGTGGGTGACGCCGAGGTCGGCGTACTTCTGCAGCGCCGCACCCACCTCGGCGGCCGACCCGACGAGCCACGTCGTTCCCGCACCGCCCCCACCATGTCTACCGGGTGCGGTGTACAGGCACGAGTCGAGGACGTCGCCGCGTTCGGTCAGCTCCAGCAGCCGGCGCTGTCCCACCGCGCCTCCGGGGTCGCGGCGGTGCAGTTCTCCCGGCGCGGCGGCGAACGCGGCGAGTTTGGCCTCGGCGTCCCGCCACGCCTGTTCCGACGTCTCTCGCACCAGGGTGGTGACCCGCAGGCCGAATTCCAGGGGTGGGTGTTCGCGGCCCACCCTGTCGGACAGGGCCCGCAGCCGGTCGATCCGTTCGGCGATCCCGTCGAGCGGTTCACCCCAGAACAGCTGCACGTCGGCCTCGGCGGCCGCGACCTCCTCCGCCGCGGGTGAGGCCCCGCCGAAGTACAGCCTCGGCGTCGGCAGCCCGGCGGCGAACGGTCGCGGCTGTGCGGTCGAGTTCTCCAACCGGTAGTACTCGCCGTGGAAGGTGACGTCCTCCTCGCGCCACAACCGGCGCACGATGCGCAGGAACTCCAGTGTGCGGTCGTAGCGGCGTGACTTGTCGAATTCGCCGTCGCCGTAGGCGGCCAGGTCGTCGGTGCCGCTGACGATGTTGACGAAGAGCCGGCCGCCGTTGAGCGCGGCCAGAGTGGCGGCGGCGGCGGCGAAGTGCGCGGGTTGCCAGTACCCCGGCCGGATCGCCACCAGCGGCGTGAAATTCGTGGTGCGCGCCGAGATCGCGGTCGCCACGGTGAAGGTGTCCGGCCTGCCCCAGCCGGTGCCGATCAGGGCGCCCGCCCAACCGTGCCGCTCGGCGCGCTGGGCCAGGTCGACCGAGTAGTCCAGGCTGCCCCAGCCCGCGGCGGTGTCGTCGCCGCGGTGCCCGGGGGTCACGGTGTTCGGGATGTACCAGAGGAATTCGTGGCCTGCCGGCCGGCGTGGCTGCGTGGTCGTTGTCGTCATCGAGAGGCAACGTATCGACCGCGCAGGCAAAGATCGCCACACTCCCGCTACGGGAATCGTTCAGTACAGCTTCACGATCGCCCGAGCTACACCGCCTTGGCGCCGGGCGCGCCCTCCTGTTCGACCGCGTCGGCGTGCAGCGGTGCGGGTCCGCGATGAGACCGGCGCATGCGGCGTTCCAGCCGCGTCGCGAACGCCGACAGCGCGAAGTTGATGGCGATCAGGATCACCGCGACGACCATCAGCGCGGGGATGTAGTTGCTGTACGCCGACCCGATGTTGGTGCCCTGGCGGACGACCTCGAGGAACAGGATCTGGTAGCCGATCGCGGTGTCCTTGAGCACCACCACCATCTGCGACACCAGCACCGGCAGCATCGATGTCACCGCCTGCGGCAGCAGGATCGCGCGCATCGTCTGGCCCCACCGCAGGCCGAGCGCCGACGCCGCCTCCGCCTGCCCGCTGGGCAGCGCGTTGACCCCGGCGCGGACGATCTCGGCGATCACCGCACCGTTGTAGAGGGTGAGCCCGGTGACGACTCCGGCCAGTGCCTGGTATTTCGACGGCACCACGTCGTAGATGCCGTACGCGGCGAAGCTGAAGATCATCATGATCAGCACCGGGATGGCACGGAAGATCTCGACGAACACCGCACACGGCCAGCTGATCAGTGGGTGCAGCGACAGCCGGCCCACACCGAGCACGAACCCCAGAATCAGGGCGAGCACGATCGACAGTGCCGCGGCGGTCAACGTGCCCTGAATCCCTGGCAGCAGGTAGGTCTTCCACAGGTTCGGCGTGAGGAACGGTTCCCACTTCGCGGCCGTGAACTGCCCCTGCCTCCAGAACTGCCACAGCACGACGGCGATCACGGCGACCGCGATCAGCGCGGCGATCAGCGTCGCGATCGCGTTGCGGATCCGGGCGCGGGGACCGGGGGCGTCGAACAACACCGAGGCGGTGCTCATCAGCGTCGCACCGCCAATCGCTTACCGAGCCAACCGAACACCAGGCCCATCGGCAACGTCAGGATGACGAATCCGACGGCGAAGATGAATCCCACCAGGAGCAGCGCCGCGGTGTTCTCCGTCATCACCTTCATCAGCGTCGCCGCCTCGGCCACCCCGATCGCCGAGGCGATCGTGGTGTTCTTGGTCAGCGCGATGAGCACCGAGCCGAGCGGCAGGATCACCGACCGGAACGCCTGCGGCAACAGGATGAACCGGAGGTTCTGGCCGAACGAGAAGCCCAGCGACCGCGCGGCCTCGGCCTGCCCGAGCGGCACCGTGTTCACCCCTGAGCGCACGGTCTCGCACACGAACGACGCCGTGTAGACGGTCAATCCGACCACCGCGAGCCGGAATCCGCTGTCGGCGATGGACGTCAGCGATTCGGCGTCGACCAGGGTGATGCCCAGCGTGTTACCCAGACCGAACGAGCAGAACAGGATGATCAGCGTCAGCGGCGTGTTTCGCACCACGTTGACGTAGGAGGTGCCCAGCCAGTTGAGCACCGGCACGGGTGCCAGCCGCATCGCGGCCAGCACCGTGCCGAGGATCAGCGCGCCGATCGCCGAGTACAGCGTCAGCTTGATGGTGATCCAGAACGCCGCGAAGATCTGGTCCTGGTACTGGGTGAAGACGTCCACGGCCCGGGCCAGACCTCCGGCTCAGTACCGGTCGATCTTCGGCGGTGCGGGCGCCGTGATCCCCGCCGGACCGAGATTCTTGTCGAACGCCTCTTTCCAGGCGCCGCTCGACTCCATCTTCTCGAGCGCGTCGTTGATCTTGGTGCGCAGCTCGGCGTCGTCCTTCTTGAGCCCGACGCCGTAGCGCTCCTCGGAGAAGGTGTCGCCGACGATCTTGAACTGGCCTGGCTGCTGCGCGGCGTAGCCGGCGAGGATCACCTCGTCGGTGGTCACCGCGTCGATGGCGCCGTTCTTCAGCGCCTCGATGCAGGCCGAGTACGTGTCGTACTGCTGCAGCTGCACGCCGGCGTATTCGTCCTTGATCTTCTGCGCCGGAGTGGATCCCGTGACCGAGCACAGCTTCTTGTTGTTCTGCAGTGACGCCGCCCCGGTGATGTCGGTGTTGTTCTCCCGCACCAGCAGGCTCTGCCCGGTGAGCAGGTACGGCCCGGCGAAGTCGACCTTCTCCTTGCGCGCATCGGTGATCGAGTAGGTGGCGGCGATGTACTTCACCTGGTCGTTCTGAATGAGCGTCTCGCGCTGGCCCGACGGCGCCTCCTTCCACTCGATCTTGTCCGGGGCGTAGCCGAGTTCACCGGCGACGTAGGTGGCGACATCGACGTCGAAGCCGGTCAGCTTGCCGTCGGGGTTGCGCAGCCCGAGGCCGGGCTGATCGAACTTCGTGCCGATCACGATCTTGTCGCTGTCACCGCTGCCACCGCCGCCGCCACATGCGGTCGCGGCGAAGGGCAGGGCGAGGGCGAGGGCGACGACACCGGCGGCGCGCCACCGGGAGGGCACGGAGAGGGACGGCATGGGTCTTGGGTTTCCTTTCGCCGGGAATCAGTGGTGGAGAATCTTGCCGAGGAAGTCCTTGGCGCGGTCGGTCTGCGGATTGTCGAAGAACTCCGCGGGTTCGGCGTCCTCGACGATGGCGCCGTCGGACATGAAGACCACGCGGTCCGACGCGCGCCGGGCGAAGCCCATCTCGTGGGTCACCACGAGCATCGTCATACCGTCGGATGCCAGCGATGCCATGACGGCCAGCACCTCGTTGATCATCTCGGGGTCCAGCGCGCTGGTGGGCTCGTCGAAGAGCATCACTTTGGGCGTCATCGCCAGTGACCGCGCGATCGCGACCCGCTGCTGCTGCCCACCCGACAGCTGGGCGGGGTACTTGTCGGCCTGGTTGGCCACGCCGACCCGTTCGAGCAGCGCCATCGCCTCGGTGCGGGCCTTGTCCTTGGCCAGCCGTCGCACCTTCATCGGCGCCAGCGTGACGTTCTCCAGAATCGTCTTGTGCGCGAACAGGTTGAACGACTGGAACACCATGCCGACGTCGGACCGCAACTGCGCCAGGCGGCGTCCCTCGTCGGGTAGCTGCTGGCCGTCGACCGCGATGTTGCCCGAGTCGATGGTCTCCAGCCGGTTGATGGTGCGGCACAGCGTCGACTTCCCCGATCCCGACGGACCGATCACCACGACGACCTGGCCCCGTTCGACGCGCAGGTTGATGTCCTTGAGGACGTGGAGGCTGCCGAAGTGCTTGTTGACCTGCTCCATTGCGATCATCGGCACGGTCTGCGGCGGTGGATCGGCGACCTGCGCTTCCCGGCCGGAGCTGTCCATGGCTGGAGACCTTACCCAGGTAACGCTCAGCATGCCGGGAACTGATCAATCCGCACGATCGGGCGCCGGTGCGCTGCCCGTACCATGGGCGCGTGACTTCGATGGTGACGCGGGAGGCGGCGGCGGACAGCGCCGCCGGCCCTGCTGTACGCACCTACCAGGTCCGCACCTACGGCTGCCAGATGAACGTGCACGACTCCGAACGGCTGGCCGGTCTTCTCGAGGCGGCCGGATACCGGCGCGCGGCCGAGGGGGCCGACGCCGATGTGGTGGTCTTCAACACCTGCGCGGTGCGCGAGAACGCCGACAACAAGCTCTACGGCAACATCAGTCACCTGGCGCCACGCAAGCAGGCCGATCCCGACATGCAGATCGCCGTCGGCGGCTGTCTGGCGCAGAAGGACCGCGACGCGGTGCTGCGCAAGGCCCCGTGGGTCGACGTGGTCTTCGGCACCCACAACATCGGTTCGCTGGCTGCGTTGCTCGAGCGCGCGCGTCACAACAGGGTCGCCCAGGTCGAGATCGAGGAGTCGCTGCGGGAGTTCCCGTCGACGCTTCCGGCGGCGCGCGAATCCGCCTATGCGGCATGGGTTTCGGTGTCGGTAGGCTGCAACAACACCTGCACGTTCTGCATCGTGCCCGCGCTGCGCGGCAAAGAGGTGGATCGCAGCCCGGGCGACATCCTGGCCGAGGTGCGCTCGCTGGTGGACCAGGGCGTGCTCGAGGTCACCCTGCTCGGTCAGAACGTCAACGCCTACGGAGTCTCGTTCGCCGACCCGAGGCTGCCGCGCGACCGCGGGGCGTTCGCGAAGCTGCTGCGCGAGTGCGGACACATCGACGGGCTGGAGCGGGTGCGGTTCACCTCTCCGCATCCGGCCGAGTTCACCGACGACGTGATCGAGGCGATGGCCGAGACGCCCAATGTGTGCCCGACGCTGCACATGCCGCTGCAATCCGGGTCCGACCGGGTGCTGCGCGCGATGCGACGGTCCTACCGCGCCGACCGCTTCCTCGGGATCATCGACCGCGTGCGCGATGCGATTCCGCACGCGGCGATCACCACCGACCTGATCGTCGGATTCCCGGGCGAGACCGAAGAGGACTTCGCGGCGACCCTCGACGTGGTGGCCCGGGCGCGATTCGCAAGCGCCTTCACGTTCCAGTACTCGAAGCGGCCGGGCACACCCGCCGCGGAGATGCCCGGCCAGCTGCCGAAAGACGTGGTTTCGGAACGCTATCAGCGGCTGATCGCGTTGCAGGAGCGAATCTCGATGGAAGAGAACGCCGCACAGGTGGGCACCACCGTCGAACTCCTGGTCGCCACGGGTGAGGGACGCAAGGACGCGAGCACCGCGCGCATGTCGGGGCGCTCGCGCGACGGCCGGCTGGTGCACTTCGCCCCGGGCGGGGCCGACATCCGGCCCGGCGACATCGTCACCACGACCGTAACCGGCGCCGCGCCCCATCACCTGATCGCCGACGCCGGCCTGCTCGCGCACCGCCGGACCCGTGCCGGCGACGCCCACGCCGAGGGACGGCGACCCCGCACGGGTGTGGGCCTTGGCATTCCGGGCATCGGCGCCCCGCCGAAGGCGGCGACATCGGACGGGTGCGGCCGATGAGCGCCGCGAGTGGTCCCGGCAACGGCTTCGACCAGTTCAAGGGCGACATCGAGGACGTCGAACGACGGATGGCGCGTGAGTTCGAGCCCGGCTCCAGGGCGCTCGTGGTGGCGGTACTGGTGTTCGTGGTGCTGCTGTCGCTCATCCTTCCGCACACCGGTGGCGCCAAGGGTTTCGACGTGCTGGTGGGCGCGGATACCGCGGTCAGCGAAGGGGTGTCGCTGCCGTCGCGGGTGTTCACGTGGCTGGCGCTGGTCTTCTCGGTCGGCTTCTCGATGCTCGCGCTGCTGACCCGGCGGTGGGCAGTCGCGTGGGTCGCCCTCGCGGGATCGGCGGTCGCCTGCCCGATCGGGATGCTCGCGGTGTGGTCCAGGCAGACCGCGGCCGAGCAGTATCCCGGGCCCGGAATCGGCCTCGTCATCGGCTGGATCGCCGTCATCGTCCTGACGTTCCACTGGGCCAGGGTGGTGTGGTCGCGCACGGCGGTGCAGTTGGCCGCCGAGGAGGAACGCCGCCGCCGGGCCGCCGAGGGTCAGCAGAAGGGACTGCTGGACGACTTCGGCGACGAACCGGACGGCCCTCCCGCGACCTAGCGCCGCTTGCCCAGCGCCTCGACCGCGGCCTCGGCCCACTGCCGCCACTGCTCGGCGTTCGCCCGCGCCTGCTCGGCGTCCTTGGTGCGCCCCGCCGCGGCGGCCTTCTCCGCCTGCCGCTCGTATTGTTCTGCTCGCGTGCGGAATTGATCTGCGCGGGCCTGCGCCTCGGGGTCCGACCAGCCGCTGGACGCGGCGTCGCGGACCTTCTTCTCGACCGCGCGCATCCGCCGTTCCAGGTCGGCGCTCCGCTCACGCGGCACCTTCCCGATCGCATCCCACTTGTCGCCGATGGTGCGCATCGCCGCACGCGCGGCATCCACGTCGGTCACGTCGATCCGCTCGGCCTCGGCCAGCAGCGCCTCCTTGGCCGCGGCGTTGGCCTTGAACTCGTTGTCGCGTTCGGACGTGGCGGCGTTGCGGGCGGAGAAGAACCGGTCCTGCGCGCCCTTGAAGCGCTGCCACAGTGCGTCGTCGACGTCCTTGGCAGCCCGCCCGGCGGCCTTCCACTCGGCGAGCAGATCGCGGAACGCCCCGCTGGTCGGTCCCCAGTCGGTGGACTCGGCGAGCGCCTCGGCGCGTTCGCACAGCGCCTCCTTGGTCTGGCGGGCGCCCGCGCGGCCGCGATCCAGCTCGGCGAAGTGCGAACCGCGCCGCCGGTTGAACGTCTCACGGGCCGCCGAGTACCGCTTCCACAGCGCGTCGTCGGTCTTGCGGTCGAGCCCGCTGATGGTGCGCCACTCGTCGAGGATCTCGCGCAGCCGGTCGCCCGCGGACTTCCACTGGGTGGCGTTGGCGCCCAGCTCCTCGGCCTCCGCGGCGAGCGCCTCCTTGCGGGCGAGCTGCGCCGCCCGGTGCTCCTCGCGACGGGCCTTCTCGGCCTGCGACGCCTCGTCGGCGTGCTCGGCGATCGCCGCGAGCCGGACGGCCAGCGCGTCCACGTCGCCCAGGACGTGCGCCGTCGGCAGGGTCTCGGCCAGGGCCGCGGCCGCCGACTTGATCTTGCGGGCGTCGCCGGTGCCGGACGCCAGCCGGGTCTCCAGCAGTGCCACTTCGGTGTGCAGGTCGTCGAATCGACGGCCGAAGTGCGCGTACGCGGCTTCGGTGTCGCCGGCCTGCCAGGAGCCGATGGTGCGCTCACCGGACGCGGTGATCAGCCACACGGTGCCGTCGGGATCCACCCGCCCGAAGCGGTGCGGATCGCTGGCCGGCGGCGCGGTGACCACCGGCGCGGGCCGTCCGGGCCGGGGCGCCGGCCGTGCCG
>NZ_JACKSJ010000029.1 GCF_025821665.1 [Mycobacterium] manitobense | reverse complement strand
TGCCGCTCCCGTGCCGTCCCGTACCAGGCGGAATGTGCTGATCGGTGTCGGTGCGGCGGTTGCGCTGGTCGCGAGCATCGTGACGGTGACGATCGCGCTGAGTGATTCGGGCGACGACAGAAGCACCGCGACCGGGAGCAGTGCCGCTACGACGAGAAACGCGGCGGGCAACTCCGGGGCGACGGCCACTGTGCAGAGCTGTGATGTCCCGAGCAGTTTCGGGTCAGCGACGGTGTCACTGACTCAGGAGGGGCTCGCGGTCGATGTTCCGATACAAACGGATTGTGATGCAGCGGTCTCGCTTTCGGGTGCTGGCGTTCAGGTAGCGGTGTTCGACGGAGCGCGCGATGTGGCAGCAGGGGTGTTCAATCTCGATATGCGCCCGGTGGTGGTATCCGGACAAACCACGCAGCGATTCGTGTTCCCGGCCGGGATGTACTGGCGAACACCGGAAATGGTGTCCTCGACCCTGACCGCGGAGATCACCGGGGCC
>NZ_JACKSJ010000028.1 GCF_025821665.1 [Mycobacterium] manitobense | reverse complement strand
GGAACGGGTTGTCGACGAAGAACGAGCTGAGTTCCTGCGCAACCGAGTTGCGGGCCCAGCCCGGCGCGTACTCGACCAAGGTCTGCGCATCCCCGCCGTCCACGGTCATCACGTGTACCGGGTTCTGCCGGAACTTGAACGCGCCCTGCGGGCCGTTGGCACCGAAGTCACCACCGAGCGAGATGACGGTGCCTTTCTTGACCGTTGCGGCCGCCTCGGCCACCTTGTCGGCGGTGATGAAGTTCAGGGTGCCGAGTTCGTCGTCGTCGCCCCAGCGTCCCCAGTTGCGGACATCGTCGGCGACACGACGGAAATCGTTCATGTTGGCCACTATCGGGGAACCTCCAGTCCCTCGGCGATCTTGTTGGCGACACTACCGCCATCCACCCAGATCACTTGTCCGGATATGTAACTGGCAGCAGGACTGTTCAGGAATGCCAGCACCGACTACCGCCATCCACCCAGATCACTTGTCCGGATATGTAACTGGCAGCAGGACTGTTCAGGAATGCCAGCACCGAC
>NZ_JACKSJ010000027.1 GCF_025821665.1 [Mycobacterium] manitobense | reverse complement strand
CAACGGCTTCACCGTGAAACGGCAGTTCGGCATCGGCAGCCGAGAAACCTACATTCCCGCGGTGCAGGACCACTCCATCGACCTGATACCGGAGTACACCGGAAACCTGCTGCAGTACTTCGACGCGAAGGCGACCGCGACCACCTCGGATGCGGTGCTGATCGCGCTGCTCAAGGCGCTGCCCGGCGATCTGTCGATCCTGTATCCCTCGCCCGCCGAGGACAAGGACACCCTGGCGGTGTCCGAGGAGACGGCGCAGCGCTGGAACCTGAAGTCCATCGCCGATCTCGCCACCCGCTCGGCGGAGGTGAAAGTCGGTGGGCCCTCGGAGTTTCAGACCCGTCAGACCGGTCTGGTCGGCTTGAAGGAGAAGTACGGGCTGGACATCTCGCCGGCGAACTTCATCGCGATCAGCGACGGTGGCGGCCCCGCGACCGTGCAGGCGCTGACCGGCGGAACCGTCACCGCCGCCAATATCTTCAGCACCTCGCCGGCCATCGAGAAGAGCAACCTGGTGGTC
>NZ_JACKSJ010000026.1:56159-61455 GCF_025821665.1 [Mycobacterium] manitobense | reverse complement strand
CCGGCCCCGCCAGTACCGCCGCCGGCCCCGCCGGCCCCGCCGTTGCCGCCGGCAGCGCCGCCGCAAGCTGACGCGCCCAAGCCATCCAAGCGGGGGTCGCTGCTGGGCAACAAGCAGTCGGTCATCCTCATCGCGGTCATCGCCGTCGCGGCGATCGTCGGTGGCCTCGCGGGCGCCGAACTGTATGCCCGCAGCCGGGCCGACAGCATCCTGGTCGAGGTCGCCGAATGCGTGGTCGACGACGGCGCCACCATCTCCTTCGGCGTGAACCCGCCGTTCCTGTGGCAGCACATCACCGGCCACTACACGAACATCTCCGTCGTCACCGCCGGTGACCGCGTGCAGAGCGCCAACGGGATGACCGCGGACGTCACGCTCGAGGACATCCGGCTGCAGGAGAACGCGGACTCCAAGGGCACGATCGGCTCGCTGAACGCGACGCTGACGTGGAAGTCGGCCGGTATCAAGGACACCGTGGCGGACAACCTGCCCGGCGTCGGGAGCCTGGTCACCGGCGTGCGGACGGATCCGGCGGCGGGCACGATCATCCTCGACGCAGGGGACTACAGCGTGACGGCCAAACCCGTCGTCGCCGACGGCAACCTCGACCTGCAGGTCCTCGACGTCAACGGGCCGCTGCCGAAGGACACGGTGCAGTCGGCGCTGAACGACCTCACCAAGAAGCTGAACGACAACTACCCGCTCGGCATCCACGCCGACAGCGTCGAGGTCACCGACACCGGCGTCGTGGGCACCTTCTCCAGTCAGAACGCGTCGATCCCCAAGGAGGACGCCGACCCCTGCTTCGCCCGGCTCTGAGCGCCGTCTACATCGGCGGTGGCGGCAGGGGTGGCGGCGGTGGGGTCAACCGGCCTGCGGCGAAGGCAGCGCCCTGATGGGTCAGGCCGTTGGCGACGTACAGGCCGTGCAGATGCCCGTCGGCGCCGGGACTGCAGATCGGGTCGCCCGGCACACACAGGTTCAGTGACTTCGCCGCCAGCGGCTCGCTGAGCGGGACGGCGGTGGCGCCGTACTTGCGCAGCACCTGATCCGTCGGCTTGCCGAAATAGACCACGGCGGCGATGTGCTCACCGACCTCCGGGGGCAGCGGCGCGGGCACCGCCTCGGGCGGGAGGCCCTGCGGCGCGGTTCCGGAGGCGACGAAATCCGCCACGACCGCGCCCTGTGAGTACCCGCCGAGCACGATCCTGGTGGCCGGGCAGGCCGCCGCGGTGTTCTGGATGTGCACGGCCGCGTCCCGGGCGCCGTCCACGACGGTCCGCTGGAAATCCGGGCTGGCGAAGTCGCCGGAGGCCGCGTAGTTCACCGGATACACCGCCAGGCTCCGCATGCCGAGATGCCACCGGAGCGCGTCGACGAAGGACTGTCCCGGTGCGCCGACACCGAACGGCTCGTTGGTGCCGCGAGCGAACACCACCTCGACGTCGGTACACGGCGGCGGCTGCGCGGACGCCGGTGCCGGCCCCGCCAGCAGCGCGAACATCGAGGTCACAGCCGCGCCCACCACGGTTGCGCCGCGCCGGAAGCCGTATGCCCACGGGCGCACCCGTGCCTGTGAAGTCAAAAAAGCCACCGAAAAGTCCCCACCCCGTCGCAGAATCCCGGACCCGACGTGAATGTTAGCTGCGTCTCGCCGGATGCGTGTGCGGGTTTCGGCGCGAGGCTCGGAGGGGTACTTCAAAGCATCGGCCCGGGCTTCCGGGCCGGATCGCCAACGAAGGAGTGGGCACCGTGAGCGGCACCGATAAAGCGAAGAACAAGATCGAAGACCTCGGCGGCAAGGCCAAGGAAACCCTGGGACGGGCGACGGGCGACCGGACGACCGAGAACGAGGGCCGCGGCGATCAGTCGAAGGCCAGCCTCAAGGACGCCGGCGAGAAGGTCAAGGACGCGTTCAAGAAGTAATCGCATCACCCCCGGTCGTTGACCGGGTTCTGGAAGCGCGCCCATGGCGGATTTAGTCCGTTGTGGGCGCGCTTCGTGCGTTGGTGACGCAAGCCCGGGTCAACCGCCCAGCGTCACCGGTATCTCGTCGCTCAACCGGTAGCCATCGGCGAGCGGCAGGTCATCACCGCTCCAGAACTTGCCCGGGTCGAACCAGCTGTAGTGCTTCTCCGTGGTGAGCAATCCCATCTGCTCGTATGTGATGGCCACCGTCTCGGCGCAGTAGGCGGTCTGCAGGCCGGCGTTCACCTTCTCGGCCTTCCTGCGCTGCGCGGCGGTGCGAACTTTGCGGTCCACGAACGGGATTCCCCGCACCCAGTCACTCGCCGTGGGAACGCGACCACGGAACCATCGGCCGGTCAGTCGGGCGGTCGACGGGAACGGCGTGCCGTCCATGCGGGCGATCACCTTGAGTGCCAGGTCCTCCTGCTCGCGCGTCGCGTACGGGCTGAGCTGACGCAGCCAGCACCGCTGCCCGTAGTTCTGCATCCACCGCTCGGCGGCCTCCCGGGCATCGTTGAGCTGGACGCCGCGGTGATGGTCGCCGGTCCACAGGTCGAGGAGCTTGTCGCCGAGTTCGGCATGCCAGATCAGCGGCGGCATGTCGTCGACGGCCACCGTCATGCCGACATGGTTGACCGGTGCGTTCGTCATCGTCTGGATCGCCCGGTCCGGACCGGAAGCGCCGCGGAACAGCCAGATGTCACCCGTGCGGGTCTCGTTCAGCGCCTGCGTCAGCGACACCGTGTTCGCACTCACCAGCGCAGCTTAGGCACACTGTCGATCATGCGGAGCATCTGGAAGTGGGTTGGGCTGGCCGGTGTGGCGGGCGTGGTGGCCGGGGGTGCGCTGGTGGCGCGGGACCAGCGCAAGCGCAATGCGTATACCGCCGACGACATCCGCGCCCGCTTGCACAGGCGGCTGGAGGAGGCTGACCGCGCCTAGTCGGAGACCGCGTAGAGCCGGTAGGACCCCTTGAATCCTTTGAGCTCCGCGTCGCGGCCCTCGTCGAACGTGACACCGTCGCAGTCGGCGCCCTCACAGGCATCGCGCACCGAATCGCTGACCAGGATCTCGCCGCCCTCTGCCTGTGCGGCCACCCGGGCGGCCAGTGCCACGTTGCGGCCGAACAGGTCCTCACCGCGACGCACCGACTTGCCCGAGTGGATACCGATTCGCACGCGAATGCCGTTCGGCCGCTTGCTCAGTGCGCGTTGCAGGTCGACGGCGCAGCGCACCGCCTGATCCGGCTGGGCGAACGCCACCATGAAGCCGTCGCCCTGACTCTTGACGACGTGGCCGCCGTGGTTCTTGACGTGCCGCTGCACCAGGCGGGCGTGCCCGCTGATCAGCCGTGTCCAGGCCCGGTCGCCGATCCGGTTGTTGAGCGTGGTGGAGTCCTCGATGTCGGAGAACATGATCGCCACCTTGCCGTCGGGGGCGAGCCGAGCCAGGTCGGGTCGCTCCACCTCGAACCAGTCGGCGAGGTCCTCGATAGATGTCCGGATGGCGCCGCCGAAGCCCTTCTCGCGGACCAGGGTGGCGGTCTGCCACATCGTCTTCACCGCTTCACGGCCGCCGCTCAGGAGCATGTTGCGCGTGTCGTATCGACGGTGCAGCTCCTCGGCCTCCTGGCGACTGCGCGTCAGGAGTACCCACAGCACCGCGATGGCCACGGCCTCTGCCGCCGCGACGGCGCCGAGCGCGTAGGCAGCGGTCTGCAATCCGCTCACTGCTGTCCGGCTAGCTGAACGCGTTGGTGATCGTGGCCATGTCGAAGTAGTCGCGCCATGCCGCGATTCTGCCGTCTGCGATCTCGAACACCCCCATCACGGGTAGTTCGATGTCGGCGCCGCCGGGGCGACGCATGACGTCGGTGCGTTCGTTCATCACCAGGTCGCCCATGCTCACCTGCCGATGTACCCGGAACTCGAGGTGCTCGAAGTTACCGAGGAAGTCGCGAATGTACTCCTCGATAGCCGCCCGGCCCTGCACCGCGGGCAACGGGATGTTCTGAAAGACAGCATCTTCGGTGAAGAAGCCGGCCAACTCACGGGGGTCGGGGGAGGTCCACCGGCCGCAGAAGTCGGTGACGAGTTCGTCCGCGGATCGCGTCATGCGTCGACTAAACGCGAGCGTCCGCCCGGAAAGCAAGCCTCAGACTTCGGTCGACGATCCCGGTCGCACGATCATCAGAATGGTCACCGCCACCCACAGCAGGTTGAAGATGCCGGTGGTCATGGCGAGTCGCGGCACCGTCGCTCCGTCGAGCACCGCGCGCTGATCGGGCAGGATGCTCGCGACGAGGACGGCGGCGGCGATCGCGGTGAGCGCGATCGAGACCAGCACCCAGGCCTGCGTCAGCACGCCCATCGACAGCGCGGTGCCGATGCCGAGGAGGGGCACCGCCACTCCGACGATCGCGTATGTACGGCAGATCCTGTGGAGGGCGATCGTCACCGGCCCGGCCGCGGCGTCCGGCCCGGCGGCGGCACGCGCGTAGCGCGGGAAGATGCTCGCCGCGACGGCGATCGGGCCGATGGCGAGAATCGCCAGCACCACATGCAGGCTGAGGAAGACGGCGGACATCGGCGTCGACGTTAAGCGACGGCGGGTCGAACGAACGCCGCCTGGACGGACACGATGCGCTGGAATCCGGTCACGGGGGTGTCGCCGATCCGCCAGTTCTGTCGTACCCCTCTGCGATAATCGAATGTATGTTCGATTCGGCGCAGGCAAGCTTCGACCAGGTACTGGCCGTCGCGCGCCCGGAGTCGGTCGAGGCGCGCGAACTGATCTCCGCGGTGGTGGCGGCGGCGCGCCGGGAGAACCAGCAGGCCGCAGCGCGATTGACCGCGATCGGCGACCTCTACGCGGTGCGGTTCGCCGAGCGCGATGAGCTCAGCGACCAGTGGGCCGTGGACACCGAATCGGCCGTGGCCGTCGAGATCGGCGCGGCACTGAACATCGCCTACGAGCGCGCCAAGGATCAGGTCAGCCTCGCCCGCGGACTGCGTGAACGCCTACCCCTGGTCTCGGCGATGTTCCGCGCCGGTGAACTGACCCTCGACATCGTCACCACTCTGCTGCAGCGCACCACCCTGATCACCGACCCCGCCGTCTTGACCCACGTCGACGCCACCCTGGCAGGTGCGGCGGCCCGGCTGATGCGGCTCAGTTACGGCCAGGTCTGCGGATATGTCGACCGCGTCATCGCCACACACGACCGGGACGCGGTGCGGCGCCGCCAGAAAGCAGCCGACGAGCGTGAGATCTGGGTCATCGACGGCCTCGACGGCATGAGCAGTATCGGCGGCACCATGCCCACCGC
>NZ_JACKSJ010000026.1:0-56116 GCF_025821665.1 [Mycobacterium] manitobense | reverse complement strand
CGATCCCCGCACCAAGAAGCAGCGCCGCGTCGATGCCATCGAAGCCATCTCCAGCGGCGCCGACCACCTGCAGTGCCAATGCGGCAATCCCGACTGCCCGAACAAGGACGCCGTCGCCGCACCCTTCGTCATCCATGTCGTGAACGGACCCGCCGAGCACCCGGACACCGAAGCCCAACCGGGCGAGCCCGCCGAGTCCGCCGAGACCGCCGCCGAGTCGGCTGAGGCCGAGGCCGACAACGAATCCACCGACGAGCCAGAGCCGGCGGACGACCCTGCCGACGCCGACTCGGTGGCCACGCTCGTGCACAACGACGGCATCCTGCCGCCCGAACAGATCGCCAACCTGGCCGAGCACGCCACCATCCGCCCACTGATCCATCCCGGCGACGCCGGCCCCGAACCGCGCTACACCCCCTCGCGCAAGCTGGCAGAGTTCGTGCGGTGCCGCGACATGGGCTGCCGATTCCCGGGCTGCGACGTGGCGGCCTGGAAGGCCGACATCGACCACACCATCCCCTACAGCCAGGGCGGACCGACCCAGGCGTCGAACCTGAAATGCCTGTGCCGCCTGCACCATTTGATCAAGACCTTCTGGGGCTGGCGAGACCAACAACACCGCGACGGCACCGTCATCTGGACCAGCCCGGCGGGCCAGACCTACACCACCAGGCCGGGCAGCGCCGTGCTGTTCCCCAGCCTCTGCGCACCGGCAGCCGCCGTCATCCGACGCGACACCCACGACGACCCATCCGGTGAGCGCACAACGGCAACGCACCCGAGCCCAGAACAAAGCCGCCCGCATTGCCGCCGAACGCCAACAGAACCGCGAACACCGCGAAGCCCGCCGCCGCGCCCGCCGACAAGCACTCGACGCACTGTTCGCCCCCAAGCCACCACCGCAACCCGGCGACGAACCACCACCCTTCTAGCGGGAGCGGTTACCACCCCTCGGTGAGCACGCGATCAAGCGTGTCCACGTAGAAGTCGGCGGATTCGACGTCGATGCACAACGGCGGCTTCGTCTTCAAAATGTTCGAATGGTCGCCGGTCGGCTGGATGATCACCCCGAGCTCGAGCATGCGCTCGCAGATCGCGGCCGTCTCCTCCTTGGCTGGCGCCAACGATTCCGGATCGCGGATCATCTCGACGCCGAGGTACAACCCGATCCCGTGCACCGTACCGATGATCGGGTGCCGGGTCTGCAGTTCCTGCAACCGTGCCTTGAGGTGCGCGCCGACATCCGCCGCATTCTGCTGCAGGGCCTCGTCGCGCAGCACATCCAGCACGGCGATACCGATCGCGCACGACACCGGACTGCCGCCGGTCGAGGAGAAGAAGTAGCCCTGCGACCTGAAGGCTTCGGCAACAGCTCTGCTGGTCACCACCGCCCCGAGCGGTGATCCGTTGCCGGTCGACTTCGCCATCGACACGATGTCCGGCACCACGCCCTGCTGCTGAAAACCCCAGAACCAGTGGCCGAGTCGGCCGTAGCCGACCTGCACCTCGTCGGCGATCGCCAAGCCGCCCGCCCCGCGCAGAGCCGCGTACACCTGCTCGAGGTACCCGTCCGGCAGCGCCATCCCTCCGGCGTTCCCGTAGACCGCCTCACAGATGAACGCCGCGGGTGGCCTACCCTCGGCGACGAACTGTTCGATCCGGGCCACGGCGTCGGCCGCGTAACGGTTCACGTCTTCGCCGCGGTACGTCCCGCGGAAGCTGTTCGGCGAGTCGACGGTGTGCACCCAGTCCGGCCGCGTGGCAACGGCATTGGGATTGTCCGCCGTCGACGTCGACACCGCGTCCGTCGCATACGTCCACCCGTGATAGGCCTCCCGCACCGCCACCACGTCGCGCCTACCCGTCGCCGCCAGTGCCAGCCGCATCGCCAGATCACTGGCCTCCGACCCCGAGTTCACCAGGAACACGGTGTCCAGCGGCTCCGGCAGCGTCGCCGCGAGCCGCTCGCTGAACTCGACCACCGCCTCATAGTTGAACCGCGAGTTGGTGTTCAGCTTGCGCAACTGCCGCGCCGCGGCATCGGCCACCCGCGGGTGCGCATGCCCCAGCACCGTCACGTTGTTGACCATGTCCAGGTAGCAGCGCCCCGACGTCGACATCAGGAAGTGCCGCCAGCCCCGCTCGATCCGCGGCGGCCGGCGGTAGTAGTGCTCCTGGACGGGCGCGAAACTCCTGTCGCGCCGCGCCATCAGATCACCGTCGACCGCGTCCGACTCGACTGCGGCGAGTCCGAGCAGTGGCGACGGATCCCGCGCCAACGCCAGCCACCCCCGGGAAAACTCTGGCCGCACCAGCGCGGGCGCTCGCGGCGCCCCGACCGGCTGCACCGTCACCTCACACCAGCGGCCCGCGACCGCCTCGCCGAGCGACGCACCCGCGGCGACGCGTCCGGTCGGCGCACCGGCGACCCCGGTCAGCCTCAGCTCGAACTCCGCACCGCGAAGCACCGCGGCACCGTCGACGTGCTCGACCTCGCCGTCCCACGGCGCCACCAGGCCGACGTCCTCCGCCGGCCACACCCCGATCCCCGTGGGGACGACGTCGGCGCTGCGGTGGCTCAACCTCTGCGCGCGGCTCAGGCGCGGCTCACCGAACCGGGTGACCGCCAACGCAGCCCCGATGCCCACAGCGGCGCGCGCGGCCGCGTCCTCGACGTCATCGCGCAGCCACCCGCCCGGGACGAAGGCATCGTCGTACGCATCAGATGTCACCGAAAGATCAAGCGTGACAATTTCGTTCGGATAGATTCCCGCGACCAGCGTGCCGGCCGGCAGCGCGGCCGGCGCCGCCATCCCGAGTTCCGCCCGCAGCAGTGCCGTCATCACGTCCTGCGGCACCGACACCGCCTGTTCGAACATCCGCCATTCACCGTCGGCGTGCTCGGTGACGTAGTCGTTTTCCGGGTCGATCGCCGCCTGCTGCGCGCCGCTGACGATCAGCACCGCGGTCCGCAACACCAGCATCGGCCACAGCGCGTCGACCTCCGACGGACTCAGCGGTCGCACCTCGTGGAACGCGCGCACCGCAGGCAGGATCGACGTCGGATCGGCGCCGGGATGCCCGAGCACCGAGGACGCCGTGATCGCCAACTCCGAGACCGCCCAACTCGTGGTGAGGTCGCCGAAGTCGATCACCCCGTCCGGCCGCACCGATCCGTCGGCCGCGCGCGACACCACCACGTTGGCATCGGTGAGATCCAGATGCACCGGCTGGCAGGGCAACTCGTCGGCCAGCTGTTCGATCCGCGTCCAGGCGTCCCGCGCGGCCTGCTCGACGAGCGCACGACGGGACGGGTCATCGACGTGGTGGCCGAGCGCCGCCACCACATCCGCGCCGTAGCGCAGATCCCATTGCAGGATCCGGTCCAGGCCCGGGTGCTCGAACCCGGCCAGCGCGCGGCTCACTCGCCCGGCGATGTCACCCAGCGCGCCGACCGCGGCCGGCGACAGATAGCCGGCGTCCAACAGCGTCCCGCCGGGCAGGAAGCGCAGCCACCGCACGTACGCGGTCCGGTCCAGCAGTCCGTCCACCGCCGTGCACGTGGCACCGGTCCGGTTCGCCAAGGGAACCGCGATTCGCAACCCCGGTTCGGCTGCTTCGATGAGCGCGGTCGCCTCGTCCTGTGCCGCCAGTTCGGTTCCGGTGAACGCCGGGTTGGCGATCTTCAACACTCCGAGCACGTCACCGTCGTCAGCGCGGACGATGAAGTTCCTGTCCTGCTGGCTGCCCAGCGACTCGGCGCGCCCGGTCACGCCGTAGTGCGTGCTCAGCAGCTCTTCGGCCTGCGCCTCGGTCACCTGCGGCGCAGGCAGTTCCGGCTCGGCGAGGAAGTTGAAGCCGACGGTGCGGCGGTCGTTGCTCACCGGCTGACGAAGGACACCACGACTTCGGTGAAGGCGTCGTTGTCGTCGCCCGCCGCCGTGTGGCCCGCGTCGGCCAGTTCGACGAACTCCGCCGCAGGCACCTTGGCGAGGAAGTCTCTGACCCCTTCGGCGCTCACCACGTCGGAGAGCTTGCCACGGATGAGGAGTATCGGGATGGTCAACTCGATGGCCGATTGTTCGAGCTGATCCTCCCGGACGAACGGGTCGTCGTTCGGGGCGGTGAGGAACGCCGGATCCCAGTGCCAGTACCAGCGGCCGTCGCGCTGCCGGAGGTTCTTCTTCAGGCCCTCGGGACTTCGGGGCTTGGCGCGGTGCGGCAGATACTCGGCGACGGCGTCGGCGGCCTCCTCGAGCGAGTCGAAGCCGTGCACGTGGCTGAACATGAAGTCGCGGATGCGCGCGCTGCCGTCCTTCTCATAGCGCGGCACCACGTCGACGAGCACCAGTTGGGTGACCTTCTCCGGCCCCGCCCGGTGCGCGACCGTGATGCCGGTCAACCCGCCCATGCTGGCCCCGATCAACGCGACCGGCCTGCCGATCTGATCGATCACGGCGAGCGTGTCGGTGCACAGCGCCTCGACCGTGTAGTTGGCCTCGGGGGAGCGGTCGCTGTCGCCGTGGCCCCGGCTGTCCAGCGCGACCACATGCAGCCCCTGATCGGCCAGGATCTGGCCGGTCTTCTTCCACGAGAAGCGGTTCTGACCCCCGCCGTGCAGCATCAACACAGTCGGTCTGCCGGCCGCGGACTCCGCACCGCGATTCCACTCGTCGGCGACCAGTGACAGCCCCTCCGCGCCGCGGAAGGTGACGGTCTGCGGCTGGATCTGATCGGACTTCGCGGTGCTCACAGCCTCACGCTATCGCGGCGGCGATGAGGTTCTCGGCTGGGTCGAGTCTCCCTTCATACGAGGTCTCCAGCAGAAAGGATTCGCCATGCCCGCCATCACGCCGTCGCTGTGGTTCGACGACAACGTGGAGGAAGCCGCCGCGTTCTACACATCGGTGTTCCCCAACTCCCACATCGAGCAGATGTACCGCTACACCGAAGCCGGGCCCGGCACGCCCGGGGAGGTGGCATACGGCACGTTCGTCCTGGACGGCACCCGCTTCCTCGGCATCAACGGCGGCCCCGCCTTCCAGTTCTCCGAAGCGGTGTCCTTCGAGGTGCTCTGCGCCGACCAGGACGAGGTCGACCACTACTGGAACAGCCTGGTCGACGGCGGCGAGGAGTCGCAGTGCGGCTGGCTCAAGGACCGCTTCGGGCTGAGCTGGCAGATCGTGCCGAAGCGGCTCTACGAGTTGCTGAACGATCCCGACCCGGCCCGCGCGGCGGCCGCGACGAAGGCGATGCTGGGCATGCAGAAGATCCTCGTCGCCGAACTGGAGGACGCCGTCGCCGCAGTCTGAGCCGCCCATCCTCCGGGGAGTCGCCCAGGTCGCGGATCGCCGTCCCGTACTTTGAAGGCGGAGTGCCGCGAAGGAGCGACCAATGGCAAAGCACGCCGCCCCGGCGGACTGGGGCGTCGACGGTGACGTCGGCGAGCCGGATGCCGACGTCGAGTCCGTATCCGAGGATGCAGACAGCGGCGACACGGCGGACGCCCGGAAGAAGCGACGCGGAGCGCCCTGGTCACTGATCCGGCTGGCCACCGTGGCCGGCCTCGTCGTGGTGCTTGCGCTCGCCGGGTTGACCGGCTGGCTCGGCTACCAGGCCTGGCAGGCACACCAAGCCGAGCAGCAGCGCGAACGCTTCCTCGAAACCGGCCGCCAGGGTGTGCTCAACCTGACCTCGGTGGACTGGCAGCAGGCCGAGGGCGACGTGCAGCGCATCCTCGACTCGTCGACCGGCGGGTTCTACGACCAGTTCCAGCGGCGGGCCGCGCCCTACACCGAGGTGGTCAAGCAGGCGCAGTCGAAGTCCGTCGGCACCATCCAGCAGGCCGCCCTGGAGTCGGTGTCCGACACCGGTGACTCGGCGAAGGTGCTCGTGGCGGTGTCGATCGCGGCGTCGAACGCCGGCGCGCCTGACCAACCGCTGCGGTTCTGGCGGATGCGGGTGACCGTGGACGAGGTCGACGGCCAGATGAAGGTGTCGGACGTGGAGTTCGTGCAGTGAGCACCGAGAAGGATCCCATCGAGCCCGACGCCCCCGAGGTCATCGAAGCCGGCGAGGTCACCGAGTCCGACACTCCCGCGGTCACCGAGCCCGACGACACTCCCGCGGTCACCGAGCCCGACGACACCCCCGAGGTCACTGAGCCCGACGACACCCCGGACGTCGCGGAGCCCGAGGCCACCGCGGAGCCGTCCGAGCCCGAGGACACCGCGGAGGTTGCGGAGCCCGAGCCCCGGGCCGGCATCCCGTGGGCCAGGGTGCTGGCCTTCGGTGTGCTGCCCGCGCTCGCGCTGATCCTCGCGATCTCCGCGGGCCTGCTCAAGTGGCAGGTCAACGAGGCGCGTGAGGCCGATGCGGCCCGCGCCGAGAGCCTGCAGGCCGCGCGCAACACCGTGGCGCTCATGCTGACCTACGACCCCGCGGAGATCGACCAGCAACTCGCCGAAGCCCGCGATCTGCTCACCGGCCCCTTCCGCGACACCTACATCACCATGACCAACGACATCGTGATCCCCGGCGCCAAGCAGCAAGGCATCACGGCCGTCGCCTCCGTTCCCGGCGCCGCGATCGAATCGGTCGACAAGAACCGTGCGGTCACGATGCTCTACGTCAATCAGAAGGTCAGCGTCGGCGGGCAGATGCCCACCGACAACCTGTCGACGGTGCGGGTGACCCTCGACAAGGTCGGCGATCGGTGGCTCGTCTCGCAGTTCGAGCCGGTGTGAGCGCATGAGTGAACCCGGCTGGCTCGACGTGAGCGTCCCCGCGGGACGGCTGCGGGCGCTGACATGGGGTCCCGAGGACGGCCCGGTCGCCCTGTGCCTGCACGGTTTCCCGGACACCGCGTACGGCTGGCGGAAACTGGCGCCCGCGCTCGTCGCCGCCGGATGGCGGGTGGTGGCGCCGTTCATGCGCGGCTACGTGCCGTCGTCCCTGCCGTCCGACGGGAGCTACCACGTCGGAGCCCTGATGGACGATGCCCTCCGGGTGCTGCAGGCCGCAGGCCCGACGGGGCGCGACGTCGTCATCGGCCACGACTGGGGCGCGATCGCGACCGCGGGGCTGGCGGCGATGCCCGACAGTCCGTTCGCGAAGACCGTCATCATGTCGGTGCCCCCGCCGGCCAGCTTCCAGCCGATCGGCCGGCTGCCGGACCGCGGCAGGCTGGCCGCCCAGCTGCCCCGCCAGCTGATGCGCAGCTGGTACATCACCTACTTCCAGCTGCCGTTCCTGCCCGACCGGTCCGCCTCCTGGGTGGTGCCCCGCCTGTGGCGGCAGTGGTCTCCGGGCTACTCCGCCGGTGAGGACATCCGCCACGTCGACGCGGCGATCGGCGCGCCCGAGCGCTGGCGGGCCGCGCTCGGCTACTACCGCGCGACAGTGCGCAACACCAAGCCACCGGAGCAGTACGCCGAACTGCACCGGCACTGGCTGTCCGCGCCCAAGCTGCCGACGCTGTACCTGCACGGCGCCGACGACGGCTGCGCCGCACCGGATTACGCCCAATGGGTGCAGCCGGTCCTGCCCGCGGGCAGCGACATGGCGATCGTGGCGCGGGCCGGCCACTTCCTGCAGCTCGAGCAGCCCGACGAGGTGGGCCGCCACATCGTCGGGTTCGTCGGCGCCGCGCGATAGCGATGCGCCGGCTCGCCGCGGCCGACGCCCAGACCCACTGGCTGTCCGCCAAGATGCCCAGCGACCAATTCCTGGTGTACGGCTTCGCGGGCGGCCCCGACGACCCGCGGGAGGCGCTCGAGCCGGTGCGTCAACGTGCCCGCGGCTGCGGCGAGTTGCGGCTGCGGGTGCGCGAACACGGGCCGCTGACCTACCCCGAGTGGGCGCGCGCCGACATCGACGACCGCCAATTCTGCGTGCACGAACTCGACCACCGCAGCTGGCCCAACTGTCTGGCCGCGATCCGCCGGCTCGCCGACGGCCAGCTCGACGCCCGCGAGATGACCTGGCGGCTGCACCTTTTCGGCGCTGTCGAGGCCATCCCCGGCGCCGACCGCCCGGGCACCGTCGCGGTGCTGCAGACCACCCACGCTCTCGCCGACGGGGTGCGCAGCTCGGCGCTGGCCGCCCTGTTGTTCGGCAGGCCCGGTGGCGTCGAGCCGGTGCCGACGGCATGCTGGCCCGCGTCCCGACTGCCCGGCCGGGCAATCAAAGCCGCACGGACCCATCGCCGACTGCTGCGCGATGTCGCCGCCGGACACACACCGCCGCAGGCGGATACCCGTCCACCGCTGCGCACCAACGCCAGGCCGTCCGGTGAGCGGCACGTCCGGACGATCGTCCGGCGCCGACAGGCGCTGCCCGGGCCCACGGTGACGACGGGTGTGCTGGCGGCCGTGTCGGGTGCGCTGGCCGCGCAGCTGCGCGAACTCGGCGACGACCCCGCCACCCTCGGCGCCGAGGTGCCGATGGCCACGGCCGGGAAAAGGCTGGCGCACAATCATTTCGGGAACGTCGGCGTCGATCTGCACCCTGAGCTCGACTTCGTCGGCCGGGCCCACCGGATCGCGCAGGACCTCGCCGACCGCAGACGCCGTGCCGCGCATCCGGGCATGCGGGCAGCCGGCCTGGCATTCGCCGCCACGCCGGCCCCGCTGCTGCGCTGGGGCGTCGCTCAGTTCGACCCCGACGTGCGGGCGCCGCTCGTCATCGGCAACACCGTCGTCTCGAGCGTCGACAGGGGGGCCGCCGACCTGAGCTTCGGGGGCGCGCCGGTGGTGGTCACCACCGGATTCCCCGAACTCTCGCCGATGGTGGGACTGGCCCACGGTGTGCACGGCATCGGCGACACCATCGCGGTCAGCGTGCATGCGGCCGAGTCGGCGATCGGGGACGTCGACGCCTACACGGCGCGGCTGGCCGCGGCGCTGGGCTGAGAGGCGCGCAACGAGGCGATCCCCACGTCGAGCGCGGCCTCCAGGTAGCTCAGGTCGCCGGTGCTGAGCAGCACCGACACCCCGCCCTGGATGCCGGCCAGCAGGGCCGCAGCGGCACGCTGCGGATCCACCGACGCGGCGATCTTGTTCTGCGCCTGCATCGCCCGTACGCCGGCCTCGATCTCCATCCGCCAGCGGTCGACCAGTGTCGTCGTCACCGCGTGCGCGCCGGGCGTGCGGCCGATTTCGGACATCACCGTGGACAGCGGACACATCCGGCCCTGCCTGCGGTACCGCTCGACCACCACGTCGCGCCAACGCTGCCAGGCCGCCCACGACGTCAGCCTGCTCAGATGCGGCTGCTGGTCGGACAGCACCCGGTCGGCCTCCTGCGCGGCGACGGCGAGCAGCAGTTCTTCCTTGCCGCCCGGGAAATAGTGGAACAGCTGACTCTTCGAGGTCGCGGTGCGAGCCAGCACGTCGTCGAGCGTGGTGGCGACCGCACCGCTGACGCGGATCTCGGCTGCGGCGCCATCGATGATCCGCTGCCGGGTGGCGCGTCCCTTCGCGGTGAATTTCTGGACTTGCGGGTCCATTTTCATCGGAGCACTGTCGGACTCATGAGCACAAACGATACGCGGCCTGCGGGCCGCACCGCGCTGGTCACCGGCTCCACCGGAGGCCTCGGAACAGCCATCGCCCGGGCGCTCGCCGACGCCGGAGCCTTCGTCGTCGTGTCCGGCCGCAACAAGCAACGCGGTGACGCGGTCGTCGCCGAAATCCGCACCGCAGGAGGCGAAGCGGCCTTCGTCACGGCCGATCTGGGCGGGGGAGCGGAGTCCGTCCAAGCGCTGGCCGAGCACGCCGTCGCTGCCGCGGGCGGCCGGCTCGACATCCTCGTCAACAACGCCGCGACCCTGTTGATGCCGAAGCCGACGTCCGACATCACCGAGCAGGAACTGCGGGACGTGTTCGGCGTCAACGTGTTCGCACCGCTTCTGCTGACCGGGTTGCTCGCGCCCGCGATGGCCGAGCGCGGTGAGGGCGCGGTCGTCAACATCGGATCCAACACGGGCCTGCGCGGCAGCGCCGGTTCGGCCGTGTACTCCGGCAGCAAGGCGATCGCCCACTCCTTCACCAAGTCGTGGGCCGACGAGTACGGGCCGTCGGGGGTTCGGGTCAACGCCGTGGCGCCCGGACCGATCGCCACCGAACGCGCGGTGGAGTTCGCCGAGCACGTCGGGCCGATGCTGGCGCGCATCCCGTCGCGGCGGATGAGTACCCCCGAGGAGGTCGCCGCCGCGGTGGTGTTCCTCGCCGCCGACGACGCGTCGAACATCCACGGCGCTGTGCTGTCCATCGACGGGGGGTGGGCAGCCGTGTGACAGATGCCCTAGATTCTGTTACGTGGATGCCTACGATTTCGTCCTTCTGGTGCTGCGCGTCGTGCTCGGCCTGACCATGGCCGCGCACGGCTACAACAAGTTCTTCGGCGGCGGGCGCATCCCCGGCACCGCGGGCTGGTTCGAGAGCATCGGCATGAAGCCGGGCACGTTCCACGCCCGGGTGGCCGCCAGCACGGAGATGGCCGCGGGCATCGGCCTTGCCGTCGGGCTGCTCACCCCGGTGCCTGCCGCAGGCTTCGTGGCGCTGATGCTGGTGGCCGCATGGACGGTGCACCGCCACAACGGCTTCTTCATCGTCAAGGAGGGCTGGGAGTACAACCTGATCCTGGCCGTGACGGCCGTCGCGATCGCCGGAATCGGCGCGGGCAAGCTGAGCCTGGATTACGCGCTGTTCCACGGCACCGCCGTCTGGGATTACGTGCAGGGCTGGGGTGGCCTGGCCGTCGCGGTGGTCCTCGGCCTGGCCGGCGGCATCGGGCAGCTGGCGATCTTCTTCCGGCCGCCCGCCAAGACCGCGGGCTGATCCCGGCCCGGCGCGAGCCGGCGATGCAACGGTCATCGGACCAAGTGGGACCGCGGGACTAGAACACGTTCTAATCTGTCCGGCATGGGTTTTCTCAAACAGGACGCGCCCGTCGTCGACTATGCCGAATGGAGCAAGGGCACCCGCGCCGAGAGGATCGTGCCGATGGCCCGGCACTGGGCCGAGGTCGGCTTCGGCACGCCGGGCGTGCTGCACCTGTTCTACGTCGTCAAGATCCTGCTGTATGTGCTGGTCGCCTGGCTGATCGTGCTCAGCACCGACGGCATCGACGGGTTCACCGCCGTGGCCACGTGGTACGCCGAGCCGATCGTCTTCCAGAAGGTCGTGCTGTACACGATGCTATTCGAGGTGGTCGGCCTCGGCTGCGGCTTCGGACCGCTCAACAACCGGTTCTTCCCGCCGATGGGCTCCATCCTGTACTGGCTGCGGCCGAAGACCATTCGTCTGCCACCGTGGCCCGATCGCATCCCGCTGACCAAGGGCGACAGCCGCACCCCGTTCGACGTCGCGGTCTACGGCGCGCTGCTGGTGATGCTGGTGGTCGCGCTGTTCTCCGACGGCACCGGTCCCATCCCGGCACTCGGCACCGAGGTCGGCGTGCTGCCGATCTGGCAGACCGCGGCCGTGCTGGGCCTGCTCGCCGTCATCGGCCTGCGCGACAAGGTGATCTTCCTGGCCGCCCGCGGCGAGGTGTACGCCTCCCTCGCGGTGTGCTTCCTGTTCAGCGGCGCCGACATCATCATCGCCGCCAAGCTGGTGTGCCTGGTCATCTGGCTGGGGGCGGCGACGTCGAAACTCAACAAGCACTTCCCGTTCGTCATCTCGACGATGATGAGCAACAACCCGGTGTTCCGCCCGCGCTGGATCAAGCGCAGGTTCTTCGAGCACTTCCCCGACGACCTGCGGCCGGGCCGGGCCTCGCGCTGGCTCGCCCACTTCAGCACCGCCGTCGAGGGACTCGTGCCGCTGGTGCTGTTCTTCAGCCACGGCGGCTGGGCCGGTGCGATCGCGGCCTTCATCATGCTGGTGTTCCACTTCGGCATCCTGTCGTCGATCCCGATGGGGGTGCCGCTGGAGTGGAACGTCTTCATGATGTTCAGCGTGCTGGCGTTGTTCGTCGGCCATGCCGGCATCGGCCTGAGCGACCTGCAGAGTCCGTGGCCGATCGTGCTCTTCGCCGTCGTCGCCGGCACCGTGGTGCTGGGGAACCTGTTCCCGCGCAAGGTGTCCTTCCTGCCCGGCATGCGGTACTACGCCGGCAACTGGGACACCACGCTGTGGTGCGTGAAGCCGTCGGCGGCCGAGAAGATCACCGCGGGCCTCGTCGCGATCGCCGCCATGCCCGCCGCGCAGATGGAGAAGTACTACGGCAGCAAGGAGACCGCGGAGATGTACCTCTACATGGGGTACGCGTTCCGGTCGTTCAACAGCCACGGCCGGGCCATGTTCGCCCTGGCGCACCGCGCCATGGCCGGGCACAACGAGGACGACTACGTGCTGACCGACGGCGAGCGCATCTGCAGCACCGCGATCGGGTGGAACTTCGGCGACGGCCACATGCACAACGAGCAGCTGATCGCCGCCATGCAGAAGCGGTGCCATTTCGAACCCGGCGAGGTCAGGGTCGTTCTCATCGACGGTCAGCCCATCCACCGGCAGCGCCAGGAGTACCGACTGGTCGACGCGGCCACCGGCGAGTTCGAACGCGGCTACGTCGAGGTGGCCGACCTGGTGACGCGGCAACCGTGGGACGACACCGCGCCGGTGCACGTCACGTGGCAGAAGGACGGCGCCGACGCTACGTGAGCCTCAGCCCAGCACTTCGGGGGTGATCCGCAAGCTCCTCACCCCATCACGTCGCGGACCTTGACCGTCTCCAGTCCCTGCAGCAGCAGGCCCCGGGCCGTGTCGAGGTGCTTGCGCCAGTGGGCCTCCGCGGCCGCGCCGTCACCCGAGCGCATCAACTGCAACAGTCGGCGGTAGGACCGCATCAGCTTCTCGTAGTCGGCCTTCGACGGCGGATTGCTCTCGCTCATCGCGAAGGCGGTGTGGCGCACCGTGATCTCGTGCAGCATGCCCGCCATGATGTTCAGCGTCGCGTTGCCCGACAGCTCGACCATCCGGCGGTGGAACTCGCCGGTGGTCTCGGCCAGCCGGCCGGTGTCCCAGCCGATCGGCACGTCCTCGGCCAGCGTCCGCTCCAGCTCGTCGTAGGCGGCGGTGTCACCGGCCTCGGTGAGCAGCCGCACGGCCATCGGCTCGATGCCCGACCGGGCCGTCATCACGTCGGCGATCGTCGCGCCGCTCAGTTCGAGCAGCAGCCCCGCGGGCCGGGCGACGATCTCCGCCCCGGGGACGCGCACCCTGGCTCCGGTGCGCGAACCGCGGCGCACCTCGACCAGGCGCTCGGACTCGAGCACGCGGACGGCCTCGCGCAGCGTCGGGCGGCTGACGCCGAAGTGACTCATCAGCTCGGCCTCGTTCGGCAGGAAGTCGCCGTCCTTGAGCTGACCGTCGACCACCATCCGGCGCAGCGTGCCCGCCACCAGTTCGGCAGTCTTGGGGGAGCGCACGGTGTTCCCCGACATCACGGCACTCGCCCCCATCATCGGAGCCAGTGGTGTGGTTCGAGGCACGCGTTCTCTTCCGGTTCGGTGTTTGACCTGGCATCCAGGCCAGCTGTACAACTCAGTAAACCATGTGCGGCCCGGGCGACGGGCGCGAGTCCGACTCTACCAACCAGTAGGTTGACCTAGTAAACCTACTCGTCTACCTTCGGTGGCAATGCTCATCAGGGCCCTGCCCGGGCTCCAAGGTCGCGTTCAAAGGAGAACTTCCATGGCTGAAGCCGTCATCGTCGAGGCCGTGCGGTCGCCTGTCGGCAAGCGCAACGGCGGTCTGTCGGGCGTGCACCCCGCCGAACTCTCCGCGCAGGTGCTCAACGGCCTCGTCGAGCGCGCCGGCGTGGACCCGGCACTGGTCGACGACGTCATCTGGGGCTGCGTCATGCAGGCCGGCGAGCAGGCGCTCGACATCGCCCGCACCGCCCTGCTGACGGCCGGCTGGCCGGAGTCGGTGCCCGGGGTGACCGTGGACCGCCAGTGCGGGTCGAGCCAGCAGTCGGTGCACTTCGCCGCCGCAGGCGTGGTCGCAGGCCACTACGACGTCGTCGTCGCCGGCGGTGTCGAGGCCATGTCGCGCACACCGATGGGCGCGTCGCTGGCCAGTGGTGGCAACCCGTACCCGCAGGGCTTCAAGGACCGCTACCAGCAGACCCCGAACCAGGGGATCGGCGCCGAGATGATCGCCGAGCAGTGGGGCCTCGACCGCGCGACGCTCGACCAGTTCTCCCTCGACTCGCACGAGAAGGCCGCCGCTGCCCAGGATGCCGGCGCGTTCGACGACCAGATCGTGGCGATCAAGGACCAGGACGGCAACCCGGTGCTCAAGGACGAAGGCATCCGTCGCGGCACCACCCTGGAGAAGATGGGTCAGCTCAAGCCGGCGTTCAAGGAGGACGGCGTGATCCACGCCGGCAACTCCTCGCAGATCTCCGACGGATCGGCGGCGCTGCTGTTCATGTCCGCCGAGAAGGCCAAGGAGCTCGGCCTCAAGCCGCTGGCCAGGGTGCACACCGCGGTGCTGGCGGGCGCCGACCCGGTGATCATGCTGACCGCCCCGATCCCGGCCACCCAGAAGGCGCTCAAGCGATCGGGCCTGACCATCGACCAGATCGGCGCGTTCGAGGTCAACGAGGCCTTCGCTCCCGTGCCGCTGGCCTGGCTCAAGGACATCGGCGCCGACGAGAAGAACCTCAACCCCAACGGCGGCGCGATCGCGCTGGGTCACCCGCTCGGCGGCTCGGGTGCGCGCATCATGACCACGCTGCTCTACCACATGCGGGACAAGGGAATTCAGTACGGCCTGCAGACCATGTGCGAGGGCGGCGGCCAGGCCAACGCCACCATCCTCGAGCTGCTGTGACAGGAGCCGACACCACGACGGCCCCCGGCGCCCTCGTCGAGCGCCGGGGCAACGTCATGGTCATCACGATCAACCGGCCGGAGGCGCGCAACGCCATCAACTCCGCCGTGTCGATCGCCCTGGGCGACGCCCTCGAGCAGGCTCAGCAGGATCCGGATGTCCGGGTGGTCGTGGTCACGGGGGCGGGTGACAAATCCTTCTGTGCGGGAGCCGATCTCAAGGCGCTGTCGCGGGGCGAGAACATCGGTCACCCCGACCGGCCCGCGTGGGGCTTCGCCGGATACGTCCGCCACTTCATCGACAAGCCGACGATCGCGGCGGTCAACGGCACGGCGCTCGGCGGTGGCACCGAACTCGCACTCGCGAGCGACCTCGTCGTCGCCGGTGAGAGTGCCAAATTCGGTCTGCCGGAGGTCAAGCGGGGACTGATAGCGGCCGCGGGCGGGGTGTTCCGTCTCGTCGAGCAGATCCCGCGCAAGGTCGCGCTGCAGATGATGTTCACCGGAGAACCGATCACCTCGGACGAGGCGCTGAAGTGGGGCCTGATCAACGAGGTGGTGCCCGACGGCGAGGAAGGCGCAGTACTCGACGCCGCGCTGGCGCTGGCCGAACGGATCACCGTCAACGCTCCGCTGGCCGTGCAGGCCAGCAAGAGGGTCGCCATCGGCGCCGACGACCGCGTCGTGGCAGACGACGAGCCCGGCTGGACACGCACGAGGCGCGAAGTCGCCGTCGTCTTCAGCTCCGAGGACGCCAAAGAAGGACCGCTGGCCTTCGCGCAGAAGCGCGAGCCAGTATGGAAAGCCAAGTGAGGAAACAACAATGAAGAGAACGATCTACGACGCCGAGCACGAGGCCTTCCGCGACACCGTGCGGGGCTACATCGACAGTGAACTCGTCCCGAACGCCGAGAAGTGGGAGGCCGACCGCCTCGTCGACCGGTCCGCCTACGTGGCGGCGGGCAAGCACGGGCTGATCGGGTTCAACATGCCCGAGGAGTTCGGCGGCGGCGGCACCGACGACTTCCGGTTCAACGCGATCATCGACGAGGAGATCGCCAAGTCCGGCGTACCCGCACCCGCACTGAGCCTGCACAACGACGTCGTCGGCCCGTACTTCAAGGACCTGACCAACGACGAGCAGAAGCAGCGCTGGCTGCCCGGCATCACCAGCGGCGAGACCATCATCGCGGTCGCGATGACCGAACCGGGCGCGGGCAGCGACCTGGCCGGCATCCGCACCTCGGCGGTCCGGGACGGTGACGACTGGATCGTCAACGGCTCCAAGACCTTCATCTCGTCGGGCATCAACTGCGACCTGTGCGTCGTGGTCGCCCGCACCGACCCGGAGGCCGGGCACAAGGGCTTCTCGCTGCTGGTCGTCGAGCGCGACATGCCCGGCTTCACCCGTGGCCGCAAGCTCGACAAGATGGGCCTGCATGCCCAGGACACCTCCGAGCTGCACTTCGAGAATGTGCGGGTGCCGAACGCCAACGTGCTCGGTAAGGAGGGCCGCGGCTTTTACCACCTGATGACGAACCTGCCGTCCGAGCGGCTCTCGATCGCCATCTCCGCGATCGCGGGCGCACGCGAAACCTGGCGGCAGACACTGCAGTACGCGAAGGACCGCAAGGCGTTCGGGCAGTCGATCGGCAGCTTCCAGCACAACCGGTTCCTGTTGGCCGAGATGGACACCGAGCTCGACGTCACCGAGCAGTACATCGACCGCTGCCTGCAGGGTGTCGTCGACGGCGAGCTGACCGCGGTCGAGGCCGCCAAGGCGAAGTGGTGGGCCACCGAGGTGGCCAAGAAGGTCGTCGACCGGTGCGTGCAGCTACACGGTGGCTACGGCTACATGATGGAGTACCGCGTCGCGCGCGACTACGTCGACGGACGCATCCAGACGATCTTCGGTGGCACCACCGAGATCATGAAGGAGATCATCGGCCGCGACCTCGGCCTGTAACCGACGAATTCGGCGCGCTCACGTTCGTTCACCGAACGCGAGCGCGCCGAAATCTATGAACAGCTAGCCGATCGGCGCGTCCGCGGCGGGCATCTCCGCCGGCAGGGGTGTCGTCGGGGTCGTCGTGGTGGTGGTGCTGGTCGGCGACTTCGGCGTCGGGGTGAGCGCCTCCGGCGGGGCAGCCGGGTCGAGCACCGTGTCGATCAGGTAGATCCGCGCGTTCTGGGCGGGGATGCCGCCGCAGATCACCTTGGCGGTGTCGTTGACCTTGATGTCGCCGTTGGTGCCCTCGACCTTGATCTCGGCGCCCTGCTGGGTGGGCCGCTGACCCTTCACGTCGGCGGGGCCGAGCAGGCCGAGGAAGACGTGGTAGTAGTCCAGGTCCGTCAGCGCGTTCGCGTTCGTCTTGAGGTTCTCGAGCTGCTCGGGCGGCAGCTTCGCGAACGCCTCGTCGGTCGGCGCGAACACCACGTACGGGCCGTTGTCGAGCACCCCGGTGATGTTCACGGCGGGGTTCAGCTGGCCCGAGACCGCGGAGTTGAAGGTCTTGATCTCCGGGATCTGCGCCAGCACCTGGCTGACGGGCTGGGCGGCGTAGTTCTTCCAGTTGGTGTTCGTGGCCCGGAACGGGTCGCAGTCGCCCTCGAGATTGGGCAGCGGGTTCTCCACCGGCTTGGACGGCGTCGGTTCGGGTTGCGCGTAGGCATTGACCGCCAACGGCAGCGACAGGGCGATGGCCGCGGTTCCCACGGCCGCGCCCAGTGCTCTACTGGTGCGAGTCTTCACGTCAGGCTCCTCAGCTCGTCAGAACGCCCTCCCCGATGGGCGGAGATGTCCGGCCACCGGTGCGGCGCCGTCTCGTAGGGTAAAGCCACGAATTGGTAACGGCCAAGTCGAGGTCGAGGGTCGCCGGCCTGCGGCGAGCGCCGAAACACGCTCTGAGCACGGGATCGAGCGATCGTTACGTCGGATGTGTCACAGTCCGCCGGATACCTAGGCACAGCAGCGCCGCCACCCCGCACAGCCCCGCCGCCAGGAAGAACGCGGTGTCGTAGTCGCCGCTGCGGTCGCGCAGCCAGCCCGCACCGGCCGCCGCGACGGCCGCGCCCAGCTGGTGGGAGGCGAACACCCAGCCGAAGACCACCGGTGCGCGGGCGCCGAAGTACTCGCGGCACAGCACGATCGTCGGTGGCACGGTGGCCACCCAGTCCAGGCCGTAGAAGATGACGAACACCCAGGTGCCCGGCTCGGTGTGCGGCGCGAGCAGCGACGGCAACAGCAGCAGCGACACCCCTCGCCCGGTGTAGTAGACGACCAGCAGCAACCGCGGGTCCACCCGGTCGGTCAGCCAGCCGGAGAACACCGTGCCCGCGACATCGAGCACGCCGATCGTGGCCAGCAGCCCGGCCGCCACGGTGGTGGGCATGCCGTGGTCGTTGGCCGCCGGGATGAAGTGGGTGCCGATCAGGCCGTTGGTCGTCATGCCGCAGATCGCGAAGCTCGAGGCCAGCAGCCAGAACGCCGGCACCCGCGCACCGATCGCCAGCCCCTCGAACGCCGCGCGGAATCCACTCGCCGGGACCGGCGCCGGCGGGGCAGGAGCGGTCGCGCCGTACGGCAGCAGACCTTTGTCCTGCGGTGCGTTGCGCATGAACGCGACGACCAGTGGCACCACCGCGAGGGCGGCCCCGGCCACGATCAGCGACGCCCACCGCCAGCCGTGTGTCGTGGTCACGACCGCGACGAGCGGCAGGAAGACCAGTTGGCCCGTTGCGCTCGCGGCTGTCAGCACGCCCGTGACGAGGCCGCGGCGGGCGTCGAACCAGCGGGTGGCCACGGTGGCGACGAAGCCCATCGAGATCGCACCGGTGCCGACGCCGACCAGCACGCCCCACAGCAGCACCAGCTGCCAGCTCGCCGTCATCGTCACGGAAAGCGCCGAACCGGTCGCGATGAGCAGCAGCGCGCCGGTCAGCACGGGTCGCACGCCGAGGCGGTCCATCAGCGCGGCCGCGAACGGCGCCGTCAGTCCGAACAGCGTCATGTTCACCGACATGGCGAGGCCGACGGTGCCGTGCGTCCAGCCGAACTCCTGGTGCAGCGGATTCATCATCACGCCCGGCACCGAGCGGAAGCCTGCGGCGCCCAGCAGGGCGACGAAGCTGACCGCCGCGACCACCCACGCCCAGTGGACGCGGCTGCCCGTGCCGGGTCGAGCTGTGACAGTCACCGAATCACTCTGACCCGCACGGCCGGGGGCCGACCAGTGGCAAGAAGGACACTATTCGTTAAAAACATGCCAACATGAACGGGTGCACCGGATCGCCGTCCTGCTGCTGCCGCCCGTGATCGGGTTCGACGCCGCCATCGCGCCGACGCTGTTCGGCGCCGCCGCCGGCCCCGATGGCGAACCCCTTTACGAGTTGGTCACCTGCGGCCTCACCGCGGACCCGGTGCCGTCGACCACGGGGTTCGCCGTCCTCCCGACGGCGGGTCCGGAGGCGCTCGCCACCGCGGACACCGTGGTGATCCCCGGCACGCGCTACCCACCGGCCAGGGTCGACGGAGTGCTGCCCCCCGAGGCGAGGCAGGCGCTTGCGGCCATCCCGACCGGGGCCCGCCTGGTGTCGATCTGCACCGGTGCGTTCGTGCTCGCGGCGGCGGGCCTGCTCGACGGCCGTCCGGCGACCACCCACTGGCAGCACGCCGACGAATTGCGGCGGCTGTATCCGGCCGTGCGCATCGACGAGAACGTGCTCTACGTCGACGACGGCGACGTGCTCACCTCCGCCGGCCTGGCCGCGGGCATCGACCTGTGCCTGCACGTCATCCGCACCGACCACGGCGCCGCGGTCGCCAATGCGGTGGCCCGGCACTGCGTGGTCCCGCCGTGGCGTGAAGGCGGGCAGGCGCAGTTCATCGACCGGCGCCACGACGACACCGCGGCCGGCGGGGGAGTCTCGACGGCGGCCACCCGCGAGTGGGCGCTGCGCCGGCTCGACGAGCCGCTGACCCTGCAGCGCCTCGCCCGGCATGCGCACATGAGCCCGCGCACGTTCATCCGCCGCTTCCGAGAGGAGACCGGGCAGGCCCCCGGCGCATGGGTGCGCGGTCGGCGCGTCGACCGTGCCCGCGAACTGCTCGAGTCCGAGGATCTGCCCGTCGACGAGGTGGCCCGGCTCTCGGGGCTCGGAACGGGTGGAAACCTGCGGCACCATCTGCGCCGCGGCGTCGGGATGTCACCGACCGGCTACCGCAAGGTCTTTCGGGGTTCCTGACCACGTCACCGCGATCGGCTCCTACGATGTCGCCCATGTCGCAGCCGCTGATCCTGGCCCTTCGCGGACACGCCCCGAAGCTGCACGCCGAGTCGTGGGTCGCCCCGTACGCCGCCGTGATCGGCCAGGTGACGCTCGCGGCCAGGGCCAGCGTCTGGTACGGCGCCACGCTGCGCGCCGAGGTGGAGCCGATCGAGATCGGGTTCGGATCCAACATCCAGGACGGCGTCACCGTGCACTGCGACCCCGAGTTCCCGGTGTGCATCGGCACGGCGGTGAGCGTCGGCCACAACGCCGTGCTGCACGGTTGCACCATCGAGGAGGGCTGCCTGATCGGCATGGGCGCCGTGATCCTCAACGGCGCACACATCGGCGCCGGCTCCCTGGTGGCCGCCAGTGCGCTGATCCCGCAGGGTGCGGTCATCCCGCCCCGGTCCCTGGTGACGGGAGTGCCGGGCAAGGTGCGGCGCGAGCTCAGCGACGCCGAGGTCGCCGCCAACCGCTACAACGCCGAGGTCTACCAGCGGCTCATCGACCACCACCGCGGGGCCACCGTGGTCGGCCCGGCGCCTGAGTAGCCGCCGATCCTCGGCCGGCGCAACGGTTCTCGCGGCCACGGCGCGTGTGTGTGCCGCGTCACAGTGAGCCGCCGCACCTCAGGGTTCCCGACGCTGCGCTCCGGGTACAGGCCTACGGTGAGCAACATGCGGATCCTGGTCACCGGCGCCACCGGCTACGTCGGATCGCGGCTGGTGAGCGCCCTCGTCGAGCGCGGTGACAAGGTCGTCGCCGCCACTCGCAACCCCGACCGGCTGGCGACGTTCGGCTGGCACGCCGACGTGACCGGCGTCTCCCTCGACGCCGGGGACCCGGCATCGGTCAAGCAGGCCCTCGCCGACGCCGGGCCGATCGACGTCATCTATTACCTCGTGCACGGCATCGGCCAGCCCGACTTCCGCGACGCCGACAACCGCGCCGCCGCCAACGTCGCGGCCGCCGCCCGGGACGCAGGCGTCAAGCGGATCGTCTACCTAGGCGGTTTCGTCCCGACCGACGACACACTGTCCGAGCACCTGGCCAGCCGCGCCGAGGTCGCCGAGGCGCTGAGCATCGAGGGCGGCGCCGACGTCGTGTGGCTCGGCGCGGCGATCATCATCGGCGCCGGATCGACCTCCTTCGAGATGCTGCGCTACGTCGGTGACCGGTTCCTCGTCATCCCGCTGCCGAAGTGGGCGGCCAATCCGATCGACCCCATCTCGATCCGCGACGCGCTGCACTACCTGGTGGCCGCCGCCGACACCGACCGGGTTCCCGCCGGCGCCTACGACATCTCCGGTCCCGAGACCACGACCTACGGCGAACTGCTGACGAAGTACGCGCACATCGCCGGCAAGTGGCGGGCGCCGCTTCCGGTCCGCGGCATCGACACCTCGATCGTCTCCAAGGTCACCGGCCTGGTGCTGCCCGTGCCGGGCGGACTGGCTGCCGATCTCGTTGAGTCCCTTGATCATCCGATGACGGCGTCCGGCGACGGGCTGCGCGACCTGGTGCCCGACCCGCCGGGCGGACTCACCTCGGTCGACGAGGCGATCACGCTTTCGCTGGCCAGGCAACGACCACGCCCGGTCAACGCGCTCGCCGACGTCCACCACCTGGCCGACACCGATCCGGACTGGGCCGGTGGTGACGTGCAGCGGATCACCCAACTGATCCGCCCGTTCACCCTGCCGATCGCGCGGCCGGCGCTCGGACTGCTCGGCGCCGTACCCGGACCGGTGGCCGCGGCGGTGCGCACCGGCCTGGACACCGTCATCGGCCTTGCCCCGAAGGTGGGCCACTGATGACCGAGGTGTCGACGAAGTCGTGTGACGAACGCAGCGGCTTCTTCTCCGAGGCACGCCGCATCCTCACCGGCACTGCCGAACCGCACAACGAGGGGCCGGCAACCATCCGCCGCAGGCGGATCTTCGTGGCCATCTTCGTCGTCGGCGGGTTCGTGCTGCTGGGGTATTCGCTGCGGCTGCCCCCTGGCGACCCGGCCTTCTACTGGTTCACGATGGGGCTGGCGGCGTGGTGGACCGTGGGCGCCTTCGTCTCCGGCCCGGTTCATTTGGGCCGCATCTGTTTCCGCGGACGCAACCAACGGCCCGTGATCACCGGAACCGCGATCGGCCTGGTACTCGGCGGCGCATTCGTGGTCGGCGGCCTGGTCGCGCGTGAGATCCCTGCCGTGCGTGACTACATCGTCCAGGTGCTCGAATTCGCGAACCAGGGTTCACTGCCGGTGATCGTCGCGATCACCGTCATCAACGGCCTGGCCGAGGAGATCTTCTTCCGCGGCTCGATGTACTCCTCACTGGGCAAACGGAACAACGG
Organism: [Mycobacterium] manitobense; assembly: GCF_025821665.1. Taxonomy (GTDB): domain Bacteria; phylum Actinomycetota; class Actinomycetes; order Mycobacteriales; family Mycobacteriaceae; genus Mycobacterium; species Mycobacterium arseniciresistens. The sequence goes on along the minus strand of NZ_JACKSJ010000026.1, from coordinate 33,651 downwards.
CTGGTTCGCGTTCATCGTCACGACGCTCGTCTACGTCATCGTCACCGGCGTCAGCACGCAGAACCCGATGCTGGCGTTCGCGGCCATCATCCTCGGCACCATCTGCGCGTTCGAACGCCGCGCGACCGGCGGCGTGCTCGCCCCGATGCTTACCCACTTCTTCTGGGGCCTGGTGATGGTGCTCGCGCTTCCGCCCATCTTTGGCGTCTGACAGTCAGCGCAGCGGGTTCGCCACCTCGTCGCGCGGCATCCGGGCCGCGAGCACGGCGACCACCGCCAGCAGCACCGGCACCACACCGGAGACCCAGAAGATGGTCTGCATCGACACCACCTTCGACAGCGGGCCGACGACCGCGAACGACAGCGGCATGAATGCCAGCGACACGAAGAAGTCCAGGCTCGAGACCCGGCCCAGCATGTGCCGCGGCACCCGCCGCTGCAGCACCGTGCCCCAGATGACCAGTCCCGCACCGTCGGTCACGCCGATGACGAAGGTCGCCGCCGCCATCACGGGGAAGGACGAAGTGGTGCCGATGACGACGAGCGGGATCGACCCGACGCTCCACATCGCCATCATCACGGTGAGGTAGCGCCGCGGCAGCCGCCGCGAGGACACCGCGAGCGCGCCGATCGCACTGCCCACTCCGAAGAACGCCAGCACGAAGCCGTACATGCGGGCGCCGTCCTCGAATCGGTCTGCGATGACGAAGGGCAGCAGCACCTCGATCGGACCGAGCACCACGAGCACGAACAGGCTCGCGAACAACAGCGTCCACAGCAGCCACGGCGTGGCGACCATGAAGACGAAGCCGTCGCGCAGGTCGCGCAGCATCCGCGGCTTCTCGCCGACGGATGGCTCGACGGCCCGGGTCGCCGGGCGCGTCGCGATCAGCAGCAGCAGTCCCAGCCCGAACAGTCCCGCGACCACGACGGCGCCGACCGACGGGAACGTCGCGCCGACCACCAGACCCGCGACTGCCGGGCCGACCGAGCGCTGGAACACCGGCCGCACCACGCCCTCGACGCCGTTGGCGGCGAGCAGCTGTTCGGCGGGCAGGATCCGCGGCAGGATGGCGCTGTAGGCGGGGAAGAAGAACGCGGCCGCGATGCCCAGTACGGCGGCGGCCACCGCGAGGTGCCAGATCCGTAGCGTGCCGAGCAGTCCCAGCGCCGCGACCGTCGCGACGGCTCCGAAGTTGACGGCCGCAACGGCAATGATGATGGCGCGCTGACTGATTCGGTCGGCCGCGATCCCGCCGACCAACACGAACGCCACCAGTCCGCCTGCCAGGCAGGTCGCGACCAGCGACAGCGACGCAGGATCGTTGTCGATCGCGATGACCTGCAGCGCCATCACGACCGTCCACATGCCCTCGGCGAAGATGGACAGTGAGACCGCCGCGATCAGCAGGCGGTACTCGCGGGAACGGAAGGGTGCGAGCACGCGCCAGCCGCCGGCCGGCGCCGGTTGCTCGAGATCGAAGTGTGTGCTCACGCGCTCGATGGTCGCCGACCGGATGGCCCTCGGTCCAACGATTTTCGGGCGGAGGTGACCTCAGCTGTCGGTGAACTCCGCGGACCGGCGCTGCTGGAAGGCCCTTGTGCCCTCGCGGAAGTCATGCGAACCGAGCAGCTGGAGCTGGCCTTCGCTCTCCCGGTCGAAGGCGCCCTCGAGCTCGGTGAGCGTGGCGGCGTTGATCGCCTGCTTGGTCTTGCGCAGGGCTACGGCGGGGCCGGCCACCAGGATCGCGAGCACCCGGTCGACCTCGGTCTCGAAATCGTCGGCGGGGTAGACACCGCTGACGAGTCCGAACTCGTGGGCCTCGGTGGCGGAGAGCCGCTCGGCCAGCAGCGCCATCCGCATCGCGCGGATCCGGCCGATCGCGGCGGCCACCAGCGCCGACGCGCCGCCGTCGGGCATCAGCCCGATCTTGGTGAAGGCGAGCAGGAAGAACGCCTTCTCCGAGGCAAGGACGATGTCGCAGGCCAGCGCCAGCGACACGCCGACCCCCGCCGCGGGTCCGTGCACGGCGGCGACCACCGGCTTGGGCAGCGCCACGATCGCGGCCACCGCGCGGTTGGCGGCGTCGAGCACCGCTTTGGCGTCGTGGCCGTCGGCGGTCTGGTCGTTCTCGCTGATGCCTGCGCCGGAGCTGAAGCCGCGGCCGGCGCCGCCGAGCCGCACCACCCGAACCGCCGGATCGGCGGCCGCCCGGGTCAGGACGTCGGCGATGCCGCCGAGCATCTCCGCGGTCAGCGAATTGAGGCTGTCCGGCCTGTTCAGGGTGACCGTCAGGACGCCGTCGCGCAGGACGACCGTGAGGTCGTCGAGGCTCAGATACGTTTCGGTTGAGGTCATATCGGCACCAGTCCCGGTAGGCGTTTCGACGAGTCGACGACCCGCGATCACTGCAGAAGGTTATACAAGTAAGCTATGTCGGCGGTCAACCACAGGTGAAGGGCGGTAAGCATGGCGGGTCCACTCCAGGGATTGCGTGTCGTCGAGTTGGCCGGTATCGGCCCGGGGCCACATGCCGCGATGATCCTCGGCGATCTGGGCGCCGACGTCGTGCGCGTCGAACGGCCGGGCAAGGGCCCGGGCATTCCGACCAAGGGCCGCGACCATCTGCTCCGCAACCGGCGGTCGGTGTCCGCCGACCTCAAGAGCGACGAGGGTCGCGATCTGGTGCTGCGGCTGATCGCGAAGGCCGACGTGCTGATCGAGGGCTTCCGGCCCGGCGTCACCGAACGTCTCGGGCTCGGCCCCGACGACTGCGCCAAGGTCAACGACCGGCTCATCTACGGGCGCATGACCGGCTGGGGGCAGACCGGCCCGCGCAGTCAGCGGTCCGGCCACGACATCAACTACATCTCCCTCAACGGCGTGCTGCACGCCGTCGGCCGCGCGGGTGAGCGGCCGGTGCCGCCGCTCAACCTGGTCGGCGACTTCGGCGGCGGGTCGATGTTCCTGCTCGTCGGCATCCTCTCGGCGCTCTGGGAGCGGGAACGCTCGGGCAAGGGCCAGGTCGTGGACGCGGCGATGGTCGACGGCTCCAGCGTGCTGGCACAGATGATGTGGGCGTTCCGGTCGATGGGGATGTGGAGCGACGAGCGCGGCGTGAACATGCTCGACACCGGCGCGCCGTACTACGACACCTACGAGACCGCGGACGGCAAATACGTGGCGGTGGGCGCGATCGAGCCGCAGTTCTACGCCGAACTGCTGGCGAAACTCGGCCTCGACGGCGCCGAGCTGCCCGACCAGAACGACATGGGGCGCTGGGCCGAACTGCGCGAGGTGTTCACCAAGGCTTTCGCCGCCCATGACCGCGATCACTGGGCGAAGGTGTTCGCCGACAGCGACGCGTGCGTCACGCCGGTGCTGAGCTTCGCCGAGGTCGAGGACGAACCGCACAACACCGAACGCGACACGTTCTACCGCGAGGACGGCTCGCTGTACCCGGCGCCCGCCCCGCGGTTCTCGCGCACCGCACCGGATCTGCCGAAGGCGCCGGGAGCGCCGGGAGCGGACACCGAATCCGTGCTGAACGACTGGGTATAGTCCCCAACCAACCAGTAGGTCGGCGGCGCTGGCCGGCCGGAGAGGAAGTACATCAGTGGAGATCAAAGACGCCGTAGCCGTCGTCACCGGCGGGGCATCGGGCCTGGGCCTGGCGACGACCAAGCGACTGCTCGACGCGGGCGCACAGGTGGTGGTGCTGGACCTGCGAGGCGAGGAGGCCGTCGCCGACCTCGGTGACCGCGCCACCTTCGTCGAGACCAACGTGACCGACGAGGCCGCCGTCACCAAGGCGCTCGACGTCGCCGAGTCGCTGGGCCCGGTGCGCATCAACGTGAACTGCGCGGGCATCGGCAGCGCGATCAAGACCCTCGGCAAGGAGGGGCCCTTCCCGCTCGACGTGTTCAAGAAGACCATCGAGGTCAACCTGATCGGCACGTTCAACGTGCTGCGGCTGAGCGCGGAGCGGATCGCCAAGACCGAGCCGCTCGCCGGCAAGAACGGCGACGAGCGCGGCGTGATCGTCAACACCGCGTCGGTCGCCGCCTTCGAGGGCCAGATCGGCCAGGCCGCGTACTCGGCGTCCAAGGGCGGCGTCGTCGGTATGACGCTGCCGATCGCGCGCGACCTGTCGCGCAGCCTCATCCGGGTGTGCACCATCGCCCCGGGCCTGTTCAAGACGCCGCTGCTGGGTTCGCTGCCCGAGGAGGCGCAGAAGTCGCTCGGACAGCAGGTGCCGCACCCCGCCCGCCTCGGCGACCCCGACGAGTACGGCGCGCTGGCCGTGCACATCGTGGAGAACCCGATGCTCAACGGCGAGGTCATCCGCCTCGACGGCGCCATCCGCATGGCCCCGAGGTGACCCGATGACCCTCAACACGAAGTTCACCGAGACCTTTGGGATCGAACATCCCATCGTGCAGGGCGGGATGCAGTGGGTGGGTCGCGCCGAGTTGGTGGCGGCCGTCGCCAATGCCGGGGCGCTGGGCTTCCTGACCGCGCTGACGCAGCCGACGCCCGCGGACCTCGCCAAGGAGATCGACAAGACCCGCGAGCTCACCGACAAGCCGTTCGGCGTCAACCTGACGATCCTGCCGACGATCAACCCGCCGCCCTATGACGAGTACCGCCAGGTGATCGTCGACGCCGGCATCAAGATCGTCGAGACCGCGGGATCCAACCCGGCGCCGCACCTGCCGATGTTCCACGACAACGGCATCAAGGTGCTGCACAAGTGCACGTCGGTGCGGCACGCGGTCAAGGCGCAGAGCCTCGGTGTCGACGGCATCAGCATCGACGGCTTCGAGTGCGCCGGCCATCCCGGCGAGGACGACATCCCCGGCCTGATCCTGATCCCGGCGGCGGCGGCGAAGATCGACATCCCGATGATCGCTTCGGGCGGGTTCGCCGACTCCCGCGGCCTGGTGGCGGCACTGGCGCTGGGCGCCGACGGCATCAACATGGGGTCGCGGTTCATGTGCACCGTCGAGTCGTCGATCCACCAGAACGTCAAGGAAGCCATCGTCGCGGGCACCGAGCTCGACACCGAGCTGATCTTCCGGCCGCTGCGCAACACCGCCCGGGTGGCCAGCAACGCGGTGTCACGCGAGGTGGTCGAGATCCTCAACAACGGTGGCCAGTTCCCCGACGTCAAGGATCTGGTGGCCGGTGTGCGCGGCAACAAGGTCTACGAGCTCGGCGACCTCGACGCAGGCATCTGGTCGGTGGGCACGTCGATGGGGCTGATCAACGACATCCCGACCTGCGGAGAACTGGTGTCGCGGATGGTAGCGGAGGCCGAGGAGCTGATCACCGCCCGGTTGGCGGGGATGGTGACCGCGGGCCAGGAAGAAAAAGTGCCCGCCTGAGGCGCCGTGGGTCATCGTGAGATGACCGGAGGCGCCCCGGCGGGCAGCAAAGGCTGACGGGTGACACGCGCGCCGATCAGGCGCGCGTGGTCACACGGCTTGGGCCAGGTCGTCCAGCTGCTCCGAGGTGTCGCCCTCTACGAGGAAGTCCCCGTGGTAGAGCGCCTCGAAGTCGACCTTGATGACATCGGCACTGGTGTCGTCGATCCACATGACACTGACTGTATGGGTCACCATTAAGAGTTCATTGAGTCACGGTTCGGAAAATGGTGGCAATCCTACTTCTCGGTAGGTTTCTAGCCAGTAGGTGTCGTGAGGTGGATCGGGTTGGTGCCGTTGAGTGCGATCCAGGTCACGATGGCGACGACGAAGGCGGCCGCCAGCAGGCCGACGGCGATCCGCACCGGCCAGACGGTACGACCCCGAAGCCTGGCGTCCAGCGAGTAGGCGCCGGCGCCGGCGAACAGCAGCGCGACGGCGCCGAGACCGATCATGAACGGCGCGTTGAACGGGTCCGACCAGAACGCGGCGCCGGAGACGTTGACGGCCCACGCGTCGATCATCGCCGCGACCACCGCGAATGCGGCCAGCTGCGTCAGCACGCCGAGGATCAGGGCGATGCCGCCGAGCGTCTCCGACGCGGTCACCATGAATGCCGCCAGCTCGGGCAGCCGCCAGCCGCCGGCTTCCATGTAGCCCGCGGTCGTGGGGAAGTCCAGTGCCTTGCGCAGGCCGGCCTGCAGCATCGCCGCGCCGACACCGAGGCGCAGGATCAGCAGCGCGATGTTGGCGGAGGCGTCGGTGGTCGCAGGTGTCGCGGTGGGTGCGGTGCTCTCAGTGGCGGTGTTCATGATCAGTCAGACTGCCGCAGCCCGCGATAGTCATCGCCGCGGGGTCACCACGAGCTCAGACGGGCGTCGACATCGGTGCTGAGCCGCGCGACCGGGATGCCGGCCCGGGCGCACACCTCGCTGACGACCTCCGGGGTGTCGGCGGTGAACACGCCGTAGAGCACCTCGTCGGTCGGTACGGCCAAGGTCAGCAGCAGTTGCACCGACTTGCCCTCAGCCGCCATCGAGGCGGTCGCCGCATCCAGCTCGCCCAGGAGGTCCTCGACGGCAGGCCGGGTCATCTCGGGCCGGTACCACTCGGCGAGGAAACAGCAGAGGTGCGGTGCGGCGGCGGCCATAGCGCTCAAGTTATCGCCGGGCCGCGACGATCGAATCGGGCGTTTCCCTAATCCTGCCGAGGGTGCTTTCGATCGAAAGAACCCTGGTCGGAGGCCTCCGAGCCACCCATGAGCCGGCCAAGTTCGGCGCGCGACCGGATTCCCAGCTTGCGGTAGACGCGCCCCAGATTGTGCTCGACGGTCTTCGGGCTGATGAACAGCGCGGCAGCGACATCCTTGTTGGTCATCCCCGAGGCGGCCAGTTCGGCGACGCGCCGTTCGGACGGCGTGAGCGCGGCCTGGCCGCCCGGCCCGACGTTGGTCCGGGCCAGCTCGGCGCGGGCCCGGCCGGCCCACAGCTGGGCGCCGAGCGATTCGAAAGTCAGCAGGGCGGATCGCAGCGTGCCCGCCGCGAGATCCTTCTGACGCAGTCGGCGCTGCAGCTGCCCCAGCAGCAGCTCGGTGCGGGCCCGCTCGAACGGCATCGGCAGCCGGTCGTGCTCGGTCAGCGCACGACAGGCCGTCTGCTCGGCGGCCTCCACGTCACCCATCGCGGCCTGCACCATGGCGCGGCAGCGGGCGCCGACGGCGAGCATCCACGGCCGGTCGTGGGCCCGGCCATTGCTCTCCATCTCCCTGACCATCGGTTCGGCCTCGTCGAGGCGGCCCAGCGCGGCCATCGCCTCGACGGCATCGGGAACATGCATCGACGACATCATCTCGGTGCCCGGGATCCGGTCGAACATCGCGATCAACGGGGCCATGACCGTCAGCGCCTCGGCGTAATTGCCCTGTGACACCTCGATGAAGCCGAGTGTCATCAGCGGCCACTCGGTCATCCGTTCCGCCTCGCACTCGACGGCGCACTCGTAGGCCGCCTTGGCGTCGGCGTGGGCCTCCTCGAAACGACCCAGATAGGAGTAGGCGGCCGCCCGCACGGTTCGCGGGATCACCAGCACCGAGTCGCCGCCGAGCTGTTCGGCCCGCTCGACGGCCTCCTCGGCATATCCCGCGGCCTCCTCGAAACGTCCGCGCCAGATGCTGATCAGCGTGCTCCAGCCGGCGATGGCCATCAGATCGCTCTCCGCGCCCCGCTCGTCGCACCGTCGGCGGGCCTCGGCGATGAGCACGGCGGCTTCTTCGAGCCGGCCGACGTGGGCCATCGACAACGCGTTGACGACGTGGGCGCGGAACAGGATCGGGCCGTTGTAGTCGGGGTCTTCCAACTCGACGGCGCGACGGAGGGCGGCCTCGTCGAAGGGATGCCCGAACTGCAGGCCGGCGTGCACCTGCAGGGCCAGCGCCTGACTCAGCAGCGCCGGCCGGCCGATCTCCTCGGCGATGCGCACGGCGTCATCGGCGGCACGGGTGGAGGCGTCGAAGTCGCCCGCCATGCCCCGGGCCATGCAGAGCAGCAGCAGGGTTCGCAGCCGCAGCTTCGGGATGTCGCCGGCTGCGGCGAGCGCGCGCTCGAGGAGCTGCGCGGCGAGCGCGAAGCGGTTGTCGTAGATGCGCAGGCCGGCTCGCAGGATCAGCGCCATGGCGAGGATCGGTCCACCGGGCAGCAGCTCGATCGTGGGGTCGAGGTGTTCGACGGCGCGGTCGGTGCTGCCCGCCTCGAAGTGGTGTTCGGCCGCGCGCAGCCGGCGGACCGGGTCGTCGCCGCCGAGCCGGAACGCCATCTCGAGCAGTTCCGCTGCGGCCGCGGGCGCTCCCCGGCGCCGCGCCACCTCGGCCGCGGCGTCGAGCGCCTCCAGGGTTGCCGGGTCCTCGCTGACCGCGGCCAGCGCCAGATGCCGCGCCTTGAGCTCGGGCTCGGTGACGATCTGGGCCAGCGTGCGGTGCATCCGGCGACGGTCCGGACGGCTGGCGTCGGTGTAGACGCTGTGCGCCAGCAGCGGATGGGCGAACCGCACCCGGGAGCCCTCGATGCCGATGATGCCGTTCGTCTCGACGTGCTCGAGCACCTCGAGCACCCGATCGACGGTGTTGCCGGTCGCCTCGGCGAGTAGCTGGACCGTGGGCTGGGCGGTGCACGCGGCGGCGAGCAGCACCCGGCCTGCGTCGCGGTCCAGCCTGCCGATCCGGTTGCGCATCAGCTCCGCGAGGCCGGCGGGCAGCTCGGCCTCGGCCCGCGGTGGCCCGTCGAACGCCCGCGCCAATTCGAGTGCATAGAACGGGTTACCGCGGGAGATCTCCGCGATGCGAACCAGGGCCGGGCGGGGAAACGTCCGGTCGAGCCGCTCGAAGAGCAGATTGTGCAGACCGCCCAGGCTCAGCGGGCCGACCCGATGCCGCCGCATGGCGTCGGGCCGGCTCAGCCGCAGCCACGACAGGGCGTCGGGATCGTCGAATTCGGTGCGTGCCGTGACGAGGATTCCGACCGGCCCGGCGACGCGGCGCGCGGCGTAGGAGACGACCGCGCGGGTCGATGCGTCGAGCCACGGCACGTCGTCGATCGCCACCAGCACCGGCGCGTCGGCCGTCATCGTCTCGACAACGGAGACGAATGCGGCGGCCACCGCACGCTGGTCGGTGGCGGGCCCGGTGTCCGTGCCGCGCAGCATGACCCGGTCGATCGCGATGCGCTGCGGCTCGGGCAGCCGGTCGATGACCGAGGCAGGTACGTCGCGCAGGAGATCGGCCAGCGCCGCATAGGCCAGCGAGGACTCGGCATGCACGGCGCGCGCGGACAACACCTGGAAACCGAGGCCGCGTGCCCGGTCCTCCGCGCCCAGCCACAGCGTCGTCTTGCCGATGCCCGCCTCACCCTCGATGCCGAGGCCGGATGGTTGCTCAGACGCCGCGGCGAGGAAGTCGGCGACCACGCGAGAGTCGCTCGCGCGGCCGACGACTGAGGTGGTCACGGGCGAATCATCGCAGGCAGGGGCGAAGTGGGCACCCCGAACGGTCCTGGTTTGCCCGATCGGGCCAATCGCGTGCCGTTCCGGGTGGTTCGACCGGGCGCCGGCGGCAATCCGGCGGGCAGGCGTTGACGTCTCGGGTTACCGTTGTTAAGTTAGCGCCGGTAAGTCCACGGATCGGTCGGGAGGACGCGACGATGCTGCAACGGATGGCCGAATTCGCGATCGCCGCGCCCCGCCGGATCCTGGTCATCGCCGCACTCGTGATGGTCGCGGCCGGGATCTTCGGCATCCCGGTGGCCAAGAACCTGTCCGCCGGCGGATTCCAGGATCCGACCTCCGAGTCGGCCAGGGCAACCGCGGTGCTGGTGGACAAGTTCGACCGCGGTGACATGGATCTGGTCATCAGTGTCACCTCAGAGGCGGGCGCGCGAGATTCCGCCGCCCGTGCCGTCGGCGACGACATCGTGCGTGAGCTCGAAGCCTCGCCGAACGTCGGTCAGGTCAGCTCGGCGTGGACCGCGCCGCCCGCCGCGGCATCGGCGCTGGTGAGCGAGGACGGCCGCACCGGCCTGATCGTCGCCGGCATCACCGGCGGCGAGAGCGGCGCCCAGAAACACGCCAAGGCGCTCGTCGAGCAGGTGGTCCACGACCGCGACGGCGTCACCGTGCGGGCCGGCGGCGAGGCCATGACCTACGTGCAGGTCAACGGGCAGAGCGAAAAAGACCTGCTGCTGATGGAGTCGATCGCGATCCCGCTGAGCTTCCTGGTGCTGCTGTGGGTGTTCGGCGGCATGGCCGCCGCCACGCTGCCCCTCATCGTCGGCGCCTTCGCGATCTTGGGCACGATGGCGGCGCTGCGGGCCGTCACCCTGTTCACCGACGTGTCGATCTTCGCGCTCAACCTCTCGATCGCCATGGGGCTGGCCATCGCCATCGACTCCACCCTGCTCATCATCAGCCGGTACCGCGACGAACTCGCCGACGGCGCCGACCGGGACCGCGCGCTGGTGCGCACCATGGTGACGGCAGGCCGCACCGTGCTCTTCTCGGCGATGACGGTCGCGCTGTCGATGCTCGCGATGGTGCTGTTCCCGATGTACTTCCTGAAGTCGTTCGCCTACGCCGGGATCGCCGTGGTGGTGTTCGCCGCGACGGCCGCACTGGTGGTGGCGCCCGCGGCGATCGCGCTGCTCGGTGATCGCATCGACGCCCTCGACGTGCGGCGCGGAATGCGGCGGATCCTGGGCCGGCCCGATCCCGTCCCGCGTCCGGTCGAGCAGACCTTCTGGTACCGCTCGACGAGGTTCGTGATGCGCCGCTCGATCGTCATCGGTTTGGCCGTCGTCACCCTGCTGCTCCTGCTCGGAGCGCCGTTCCTCGGCATCAAGTGGGGGTTCCCCGACGACCGGGTGCTGCCCGAGTCCGCGTCGGCGCGCCAGGTCGGTGACGAGCTGCGCAACGGCTTCGCAGTCGACTCGGCGGCCAACGTCACGGTGGTGCTGCCCGACGCCGCCGGCGTCACACCCGAGGGGTTCGACCGCTATGCCGCCGCCCTGTCACGGGTGCCCCAGGTCGCCTCGGTGTCCGCGCCGGGTGGCGCGTTCGTCGACGGTTCACCGGTCGGGCCGCCTGCGGCATCGACCGGAATGCGGGACGGCGCAGCCTATCTCACCGTGACGAGCGAGGCACCGCTGTTCACCGCGGCATCCGACGCGCAACTCGACGACCTGCACGCGGTGGCCCCACCCGGCGACCGGCCGGTGCAGTTGACCGGTGTCGCGGCGATCAACCGCGACAGCTCGGAGTCGATCACATCGCGGTTGCCGCTGGTGCTCGGCGTGATCGCGGCGGTGACGTTCGTGCTGCTGTTCCTGCTCAGCGGCAGCGTGGTGATACCGCTGAAAGCCCTGCTGCTCAATATCATTTCGCTGTCCGCGGCGTTCGGCGCGCTGGTCTGGATCTTCCAGGACGGTCACCTCGGCGCGTTCGGCACCACCCCGACGGGAACCCTGGTGGCCAACATGCCGGTGCTGATGTTCTGCATCGCATTCGGTCTGTCGATGGACTACGAGGTCTTCCTCGTCTCCAGGATCAGGGAGTACTGGCTGAGATCACCCGGTAGGACGACCGAGGACAACGACGAAGCAGTCGCGCTCGGGCTGGCCCGCACCGGACGCGTCGTCACCGCCGCGGCACTGATCATGTCGATCAGCTTCGCCGCGCTGATCGCCGCGCAGGTGTCGTTCATGCGGATGTTCGGGGTGGGCCTCACCCTCGCGGTGCTGGCCGACGCGACGCTGGTCCGGATGCTGCTGGTGCCGGCATTCATGCACGTGCTGGGCCGGTGGAACTGGTGGGCGCCCGCGCCGCTGGCCCGGCTGCACGAGCGCATCGGGATCAGCGAGTCGGTCCCGGAGCGCCCCGCGGGGGTCGATGACCGGTCGCGGCTCGCCGTGTCGGACACTGGATGACGTGAGCGGGCCGGCCGAAGTGAAGCGTCGCCGGGCCCCTCGCGGGTCCGGTGAGCACCTGCGCGAGGAGATCCTCGACGCCGCCACCGATCTGCTGCTGGAGACCGGCCACGCCAAGGCGGTGTCAATCCGCTCGGTGGCGCAGCGCGTCGGGGTCACCCCGCCGTCGATCTATCTGCACTTCGCCGATAAGGATGCGTTGCTGGACGCGGTGTGTGCCCGCTACTTCGAGAAGCTCGACGAGGAGATGCAGCGGGTGGCGGCCGGTCAGCCGTCCGCGATCGACGTGCTGCGCGCGCAGGGTCTGGCCTACGTCCGGTTCGCCACCGAGACTCCCGAGTTGTACCGGATCGCGACGATGGGGGAGGGCAGACCGGGCAGCGACGTCGACGTGACGCTGAACAGTTCGGCGTTCGTCCATATGCGCGGCTCGATCGAGGAGCTGATCGCCGAGGGCATCTATCCGCCCGGCGACCCCACCATGCTGGCGCTGGAACTGTGGACGGCCGCCCACGGGGTGGCGGCGATGCTGATCTCGCGGCCCTACCTGCCCTGGGGCGACGTCGAGGCGTTCGCCGACCGCGTGCTGCGGGCGGTCTGTTGCGGGCACATCATGTCGACGATCATCGATGTCGAGACGCCACCGCAGCAGACGATCGCCCTGATGAAGGAGATGGCCGATGAGCGACCTCGTTGACAATCCGTTTTTCGCGCGGGTGTGGACCGCGATGTCCGGACACGAACCGGAGACCGTCCGCCGCCTGCGCACCGAGAACCTGGCCGGGTTGACCGGACGGGTGCTCGAGGTGGGCGCCGGCACCGGCACGAATTTCGCGCACTACCCGCCGGGTGTGGCCGAGGTCGTCGCGCTCGAACCCGAGCACCGGCTCGCCGAAACGGCCCGCGAGGCGGCCGCGCAGGCACCCGTTCCGATCACCGTCAGCGGCGACGCCGTCGAGGAGTTCGCCGCCCGCGAACCGTTCGACGCGATCGTGTGCTCCCTGGTGCTGTGCTCGGTCGATGATCCGGACGCGGTTGTGCGACAGCTTTATTCGTTGCTACGGCCGGGCGGCGAGCTGCGCTACATGGAGCACGTCGCGGGCACCGGGATGCGGGCGCGGCTGCAGCGGATCGCCGACGCGACGGTCTGGCCGCGGCTGCTCGGCAACTGCCACACCCACCGCGACACCGAGTCGTCGATCACGCGGGCGGGCTTCCGCGTCGACGACGCGCGGCGCGAGTGGGTGCTGCCGTCCTGGGCGCCGCTGCCGGTCGCTGAGGTGGCACTGGGCCGGGCGGTCAGGGACTGACCGTGAGCTGGTGGCGCGCGAGCTCGGAGTGGACGCTGACCGAGTTCGTGCCCACCGATCCCGCGACGATCCGAGCCTTCTACACGGACCTGCAGAACCTGAAGGCGGTCCATCCGCTGATCCTGACGGTGCGCGAGATCGCTCCCGGGCGTTGGCGCGTGCAGGAGCGAAACGCCTTCGGACCACTGGCAATTCGCATGTGGTACTCGGTGCAAATGGACGTCGACGTCGACGGCGACGTAATCGGCGACTCGCAGGCGCACCTCGGTGTGCGACTCCGTGACGTCGTGAGCTTCGAGGCCGTCGACGGCGGCACCGAAGTCGTCGAACGGTTGCGGCTCGTCGCGCCGCGCCCGTTGATCGGCTATGCGCACCGCGAAGCGGTGAAGGCCCACGAGGAGATGCTCGCGGGCATGCGACGCCACTTCGAGCAGCGGCCCGCCCAGCCGCCCACGACGACCTAACCCAGCAGCTGCGGCAGCCGCTGCAACAGGTTGGGCAGCGCGCCGGCCGCCGACTCGCGCAGGCTGACGGTCGCGGCGTCGGACAGCGGCGTGCGCTCCGGGTTGACCTCCACCACCGCCGTGCCGTTGGCCAGCGCCAGCTCGGGCAACCCGGCGGCCGGGTAGACGATCGACGACGTGCCCACCACGATCACCACGTCCGCGGCTGTCACCGCCGCCACCGACCGCTGCCATGCGTCTTCGGGCAGCGCCTCGCCGAACCACACCACGTTCGGGCGGATCAGCCCGCCGCACGGGCACTGCGGCGGGTCCACCGACTCCACCGGTTCGGGCATCGCGGGCAGCACGCCCTCGAACTGCCCGCCGCACGCCGCACAACGGAACTCGAACAGACTGCCGTGCAGGTGGTAGACGTTGCGGCTGCCCGCCCGCTCGTGCAGGTTGTCCACGTTCTGGGTGACGACGTGCACGTCGGCGTAGTCCTGCCACGCCGCGACCGCGCGGTGGCCGTTGTTCGGTTCCACCGCGTCCATCATGTGGTGGCGCCACAGGTACCACGCCCACACCTTCTCGGGCTGATTCGCCCAGCCGTGAGCGCTGGAGATCTCGTAGGGGTCGACCTTGGCCCACAGGCCCGTCTCGACGTCGCGGAACGTCGGCACGCCGCTCTCGGCCGAGATGCCTGCCCCGCTGAGCACCGTCACCTGCACATGACCAAAGTAGCGGCTGTGAGCAATACTGGGCACGTGGCCGAATTGGGGGATTGGGTGCGGATCGACGCGCAAGCAGCACGGCCACTCTTCGACCAGCTCAGGCAGCAGATCATCGACGGTGTCCGTGAGGGCAGGCTGCCGCCGGGCACCCGGTTGCCCACCGTGCGGGAACTCGCCGGTCAGCTCAACCTCGCCGTCAACACCGTGGCTCGCGCCTACCGCGAACTGGAAACGGCGGGCATCCTCGAAACCCGGGGCCGGTTCGGCACATTCGTCGCGAGGGTGGATCCCGCCGACACCGCGATGGCGACCGCGGCGCACACCTTCGTGGCGGCGGCGCGGGCGCTCGGCGTCGACAAGACCGAGGCGCTGCGCTACGTCGAATCGGCCTTCGACTAGCGCTAGCCGAACTCGAGCAGCGTGGTCACCGGGCGCACCGAGTCGAACGCCGGGAGTCGCTGCGCCGTCCAGGCCAGCGCATTGAACAGCCGCCCGCGGCCCTCCGGGATCGGCACGTCGTGCACCGCGCGCACGCCCGGCACGGTGTCGGCCAGTTCCGCGGCCTGCGACACCGTCAGGCTGAACGGCATGGGCGGCACCTTGTAGCGCCGCGACGTCCGCATACCCCGGCGGGTGATCGCGGCGAACCACGGCGGCGGCAGGTCGAACATCATCTGGCCGCCGGGGAACCGGGTGGCGCAGGCGTTGATCAGCCCCATCGCGTCCGACGGCGGCAGGTACATCAACAGGCCCTCGGCCGTGATGAACACGCCGTCGGAGTCGTCCACGGCGTCCATCCAGGAATAGTCCAGCGCCGACTGGGCCAGCATCCGCACCCGGTCAGACGGCGGGAGCAGCTTCTCGCGCAGCGCGATCATCGGCGGCAGATCGACGGTGAGCCAGCGGAACTCATTGCCCACACCCGCGGCGTCGAGGCGGTGGAAGCTGGTCTGGAACCCCTCGGCGAGGGCCACCACCGTCGCCTTCGGGTGGTCGAGGAGATAGCGGCGGGTGTAGGTGTCGAAGGTCTTCGCGCGCAGCGCCATGTCCTGGCGGCGGGTGAAGCCGAACTTGGCGAAGTCGAAGTCGATCGAGTCGACGAGTCGGACGGCCATCGGATCGTCGATCAGGGAGTCGGGTCGCCTGGCCTCGTGTGCCCGCACCTGCAGGGTCAGCAGGGCGGTCTCCGAGACGTCCTTCAGTGCGCTGGCGTCGACCTTGGCGGGGGGTGTACCTGTCACCTACGCGAATGTACCCACCGCAACACTGCGCCCAGCGTGACGCAGCGGCTCACCCGCCGAACTCGAGCAGGGTGATGCTGGGCCGGTTGCGGCGGTGGAACCCAAGCCGGTCCAGGGACGGCCAGAACAGCACGTTGAAGAGTCCGCGACCGCGCGGCATGGCGATGTCGCGGGCCGCGCGCACGCCGGGGACGCGTCCGGGCAGGGCGACGCCTTCGTCGGCGGTGAGCGCGAACGGCATCGGGGGTGTGACGTAGCGGTCCGACAGCCGCAGGCCCTTGAGCGTGCGCCTGCTGAGCCAGTGCGGGATCGAGTCGAACATCATCTGTCCGCCCGGGAAGCGCGCCGCGCAATCGCGAAGGAGGTCGAGCACGTCGCCGGGTTCGAGGTACATCAGCAGGCCCTCGGCGGTGATGAACACTCCCCGCGACGCGTCGACCCGATCCATCCAGCTGCGGTCGAGCGCCGACTGGGCCAGCTCGACGATCCGGTCGTCGCGCGGCAGCAGCTGTTCGCGCAGGGTCATCACCGGGGGCAGATCGACCGAGTACCACGTCACCTCGTCGGCGACGCCGAGGCGGTCCAGGCGCCAGAAGCTGGTCTGCAGGCCTTCGGCGAGCGCCACCACCGATGCGCCAGGGCGGGTGCGCAGATAGTCGGCGGTCGCGTCGTCGAACGCGCGGGCCCGCAGCCCGTGCGACTGGTTGGGCCTTCCGAATTTGCGGTAGTCGTAGTCGATGGCGTCCAACAGTGTCACCGCCCACGGATCGCGGATCACGCCGTCGGACCTCTTGGCCTCGGAGCCGCGGTTGTGCAACGTCCACAGGGTGGTGGCCGAAACGCCTTCGAGAGTGTTGCCGTCGATCGCCGTCATCCGATCGATGGTAAAGACGTAGGCTCGCTCCATGGTCCGTCAGGTGTTCGACGACAAGCTGTTGGCGCTGATCGCGAACAACTCGCTGGGCGTGCTGGCCACCATCAAGCGCGACGGCCGGCCACAGCTGTCGAACGTCAGCTACCACTTCGACCCGCGCGCGCTCGTCGTGTCGGTCTCGATCACCGAACCGCGGGCCAAGACCCGCAATCTGCGCCGCGACGCCCGAGCCTCGCTGCACGTCAGCTCCGACGACGGGTGGTCGTACGCGGTGGCCGAGGGCACCGCGGCGCTGACCGCACCGGCCGCCGACCCCCGGGACGACACCGTCGAGGCACTGATTGCCCTGTACCGCAACATCGCCGGGGAACATCCCGACTGGGACGACTACCGGCGGGCGATGGTGGACGATCGGCGGGTGCTGCTGACACTGCCGATCTCGCATGTCTACGGCATGCCGCCGGGACGGCGGTAAACCTCGCGACGGCGGCGGGCGGGCACGCTACGCTGCGCTCATGGCTGACGAACCGGTAACCGAGAGCAACGGCGAAGCGACCGGAGCCGCCGCACCGGACGACGACACCAGGCAGAAATTCCGCGAAGCACTCGAACGCAAGAAGGCGAACGCGGGCGGCGGGGCAGCGCACAAGGACGGCGGCCGCAAGCAGCCAAGGGCGCACGGCCCGCAGGAGAGCCGTAGGGAGTTCCGCCGCAAGAGCGGTTAGACCCGCTGACCTACTCGTCGAGAGTGCGGTCAGTGCGACGATCCGGCGGTCAGATCGCCGTGACCGCACGCTTGGTGACACGCGGCAAGCTCACCGCCGCGTCATTGGCCAGCCCGCGGGCGCCCACCAGCGCGACCAGCATCACCGCGACGCACCACAGGCCCAGATCCTTGAGCCCCCAGCCGACCGAGGCCAGGGTGGCGGCGCCGGCCACGCAGAGCAGCGCACCGACCGCGGCGCTGCGCGGCCCCGGCCGCGACACCAGGCCGCCGTCCCACAACGGAAGCGGATCGTTCTCCAGCGGGCGCAGCGTCACGAAGGCCAGGCCGATCAGCCCCGCCATGACCGCCAGCTGAACCACCGACAGCAGGACGAAACCGTCTGCGGCCGGGTCGAACCGGGGCATGCCGAGGTGATCGAACACCAAATGCATGGCCAGCAGCGCCGGCATGTGCCACAGGTAGAGCGTCATCGCCCCCGAGTTGCCGATCGCGGCCAGCCACCACACCCGGGGCCGCTGCGCCCACCGGTTGATGGCGGGAGCGGCGGCGATCGCGAACGCGCACATCATGATCGCGTGTCCGGCCAGCAGCAGCGAGGGCGGTGTCATGTTCTTCAGCTGCTGGGTCTCGATGCCGACCAGGCTCAGCTCGTAGGGGCCGCACCACAGCAGCGCCAGGTTCACCCCGAGCATCGCCATGCCGACACCCAGTGCGGTGCGGCCGTCGAGCAGGCGTCGCCGGTAGGCCACCCCGAGCATGCCGGGGATGAGCCAGGCCGCCATGTTCAGGTACGACACCAGCTTCGGCATCTCCAGGTTG
The DNA here is from genome assembly GCF_025821665.1 of [Mycobacterium] manitobense. Taxonomy (GTDB): domain Bacteria; phylum Actinomycetota; class Actinomycetes; order Mycobacteriales; family Mycobacteriaceae; genus Mycobacterium; species Mycobacterium arseniciresistens. Next base: position 15,609 of record NZ_JACKSJ010000026.1, on the reverse strand, counting down.
ATGCGAAGCACGTCGATCGCCGCGACGAACGCGTAGGCGCCGATCACCGCCGCCGCCAGCCTGGCCGTGGTGGTGATGTGGGTGAGCAGCGGGACGGCGGCCAGCACGAGCACGTAGGCGCCGAGGAACCAGAGCAGTTGGATGCTGATCCCGGCGATCGGTTCGTAGACGTGTTCGGGCAGCACCACGCGCAGTGTCACCAGGGCGACGCCCCAGAACGCCAGGTAGTAGAACACCGGGCGGTACAGCCGGGTGCAGCGGCGCAGCAGCCAGTTGCCCCAGGACGTCCCGGCTTTCCAGGAGTCCACGCACGCCGCAACCCCCGCGAAGAAGAACAGCGGCATGATCTGGAACACCCACGTGAGCGCCTGGAACACCGGCGAGGCGGTGAGCAGGTTGTTCCAGATGAAGACGTCGTCGCGGATGGTGCTGGTGGCCATCACGGTGTGGCCGAGGACCACGCCGACGAGGGCGGTGATGCGGATGACGTCGATGGCCCGGTCGCGGGTGGCGGGGGTGCCGGCGGCGACCTCGGCGGGGGTGGGGAATCCCGCGGGCAGGAGCGACGCGACCCGGGACTCAGACATGCGTTCTGGCATGCGAAAACGGTATGCCGCGACCGGCTAGGTAGTGCTACTCAAATTTCTGTCGGGGCGTCCGCCGCCTTGACCAACCGCACCTGCGGCCGGGCAGGCACCTCGTCGGCCAGGAACCACCGGAATGCCAGGTTGCCGCGCGGATAGCCGAGCGTGGTAACGGAGTTCGGGTGCGGTGTGCTGCCGGGTGAGACGACGATCGTCACCGAGCCGTCGGCGTTGGGCACCGCGGTGTGACCGTTGATCGAACTTCGTGCGTCGGCCACTCCCGGGGTGGCCATGAACTGGTTCCACACCACGAGGTTCCAGAACCGGCACGGCGGCGGGCGGTGGGTGATCACGAGGGCCTCGTCGTCCTCGAGCACGAAACTTCCGTAGGCATAGCAGGCGTCGCGCGCCGACCAGCCGAAGTTGGCGTCGGGAACCTGGTATGGGTCGGCGAATTCGTTTGCCACCGAGGCAATCTCGTGACCGTGCGAGAGGGCGTCGTCGGTGCGCACACCGACGGCCAGCGGCAGGATGGCGAACATCGTCCGCAGCCAGGCCGCCGAGGCGCGCAGCGCCGATGCGGTCTCGGCGTCGCCGTGTCGGAACGGCGGTGGCTCGTCGAGCGCCTCGATCTCCCAGCGCACCGGTCGGCCGGTGCGCGGATCGGCCTGGTAGTCGCGGGTCATCAGTACCGCGGCGTCGGGGGCCGGGCCGAAGTCGAAGGTGAAGTCGCCGTCGGGGGTGAACTCGAGGTCGTCGTCGCGCACGATCGCCACGATGCGGTCCGACCATGCGCCCGGCGCGGGTTCGTTGTACGCGGTCACCGAGAAGTAGACGCTGTCGCCGCGGTTGCCGCTGATGCGGTAGCGGCGCTGCGGGTCGACGGGGCACATGAAGTAGTAGGCGTCGGTGTTGTCGCCGCCCCACCGCCGGTCGGGGCGCGACGGTGAGTTCACCTCGAGCCAGCGCGGTCGGGCGGGGTCGGCGAAGAGGTAGGTGTCGAAGGCCACCCCCAGCGTCGTCGCGAGCATCCGGTAGCCGTCGGCGATGTGGCGGTCGTCGGTGACCGCACGGTCGCCCTCGAGGAAGGTGCGGTCGAGGCTGCCCAGCGTGTCGAGCAGTTCGCGCCAGGCGGCGGTGGACTCGTGGGTGCTTCCGGTCATGCGCTGATGCCTTTCGTGATGAGGGTGGCGGTGCGTTCGACCCAGGCGGCGTCCAGGAGGGCGCCCCGGCTCAGCAAGGCCAGCAGGGTGATGCCGGCGATCGCTTCGGTGAGGTCGCCGGCGGCCACGTCGGGCCGGGCCTCGCCGCGGGCGGCGGCGTCGGCCAACCGTTCGGACAGCCCCCGGCCGAGGATGTCGCCGAACCGCTCGAGCAGCGCGGTGTGCAGCGTGGGGTCGGCGGCCATCTCGCCGATCAGGCCGGGCAGTGCCGCCTGTGCGGCGGGGGTGGTGAGCACTGCGGCCGTGCGGCGCACCATTTCCCGGACGTCGTCCGGCAGAGACCCGGTGGCGGGCAGTTCCACCGCGGCGTCGAGCGGGAAGGCCGCTTCGTGCACCAGGTGAGCCTTGCTCGGCCATCGTCGGTAGATGGCCGGCTTGCTGGTGCCCGCCCGGCGTGCGATCGCGTCGACCGACAGCGCCGCGTAGCCGGTACGGCCGAGCAGGTCGACGGTCGCCTCGAGGACCGCGGTGTCGATGCGGGGATTCCGGGGGCGACCCAGGTCTGTCGTCATTACGTAACTCAGAGTAACATAACTCGCTGTGAGCGACACCACAGGCGCAGTCGTCCAGCTCGACGACCTCGCCCACCCCCGGTTCAGCGCCGACGCGCAGCAGATCCGCGACATGATGGCGATGATGGCGGCGGACTGCCCGCTGGACGCGGCCGCGCTGCACGCCAAGGCCAGTGCCGAGACCGGGCTGCACGACTTCGGCGCCGACGACTACCGGGACCGTCTCGATGTCTATCTCGCTGCGCTGCAAGAGATCTCCGGGTTACACGGTCCCGGGGTGGTCAACTTCCACGTCATGCTCGTGCAGCTGCTGAAGAACCGGCTGCTGCTCAACGACCTGCTGAACCGCCATCCCGAGATCCACGACATCGAACTGCTGCCGCCGGTGGTGATCGCCGGCCTCCCGCGAACCGGCACCACCCATCTGCACAATCTGCTGGCAGCGCCGACCACCTTCCGCACGATGCCGTACTGGGAGAGTGTCGAGCCATTCCCGATGCCGGGTGAGCAGGGCGTCGAACCCGATCCCCGCCGGCTGCGGATGGACGCCGCCGTGACCGTGATGGACGTCGTGATGCCGCACTTCCGGCTGATGCACGAGATGACCACCGACCACGTGCACGAGGAGATCCAGCTGCTGGCCAACGACTTCTCGACGATGCTGTTCGAGACGATGGCCGACGTGCCGCGCTGGCGCGACCACTATCAGCGTCACGATCAGGGCCCGCACTACCGTTATCTCGCAACGCAGTTGAAGGCGATGCAGTACCTGCGCGGCGGCAGGCGCTGGCTGCTCAAATCGCCGCAGCATCTCGAGCAACTACCGGTGCTGGACCGGATCTTCCCCGGCGCGGTGGTGGTGTGCACGCACCGCGATCCGGTGCCGGTGGCACTGTCGATGATCGCGATGATCACCTATTCGGCACGGATGCACCGCGATCCGGTCCCGGTGCACGACACGGCGGCGATGTGGGTCGAGCGGCTGGAACAGATGCTCGCGGCACTGATCCGGGATCGCGACCTGCTCGGACCGGATTGCTCGATCGACGTCCGGTTCGACGACTTCATGGCCGACGAGATGCGCGTCGCCGATGCGGTGTACGCGCTGGCCGGAGAACCGCTGACCGACGAGGCGCGCGCGGCGATGGCCGGCTACCTCGACGGGCATCAGCGAGGCCGGCTCGGCCGGATCTCGACGTCGTGGCAGGACTTCGGCATCGACGAGGAGGAGTTGCGAGAGCGGTTCGCGCCGTACGTCAGTCGGTTCCTGTCCTGATCGTCACGCCAGGTCGCTGCTCTGGAGTATCTGGCGGATCAGCCGGTCGAGATGGGCGGCGTCGGAGACGACGGAATAGCCGTTGACGAAGCTGGTCATCACACCGCTGATGAACGTCAGGACGGTGACGGCCCGCTCCTCGATCACGCTGTCCGGCACGTCGGGATCGTCGTACCACTGCGCGATCACATCGCGAGCCAGGGCATAGAAGCGTATGCCGTAGTTGCGGAACGTCTCGTCGAGCTCGGGATCCTGGCGGGCACTGAGGACGATCTCGAATCGTGCCCGCGTCCGCGTCAGATACGGCTCGGTGCCCGACAACATCACCAGCTGGGCCAGCCCGAGGGTGCCCGAGTAGCCGCCGGCCTCGTCATGACCCAACTCCGCCATCAGCGACAGGTCGGCGACATCCAGCTCGGTGATGCGGTTGCCGATGGCCAGCAGCAGAGCCTTGCGGGTGCGGAAGTAGAACGACGTGGTGCCCGCCGGGACGCCGGCATGCCGGTCCACGCGCGGATGGCTCAGACCGCGCGAGCCCTGGGTGCCCAGTAGGGCGATACCCGCGTCGGCGAGGTCCCGCCGGCGCTGCGGTGCGTCGTACTTCCTGCGTGCTGCGATGTTTCGAGTCTATTGCAGCGCGGTCCCAGCCGACCTGCGAGTCGCTGCGGCGGACGGCAATTGTCACTTGCGACAGATATCCATTCTTCGCATTATGTTCTCTAATAGATTAGAGAATGTTACGTTCCGGTCATGGGGAGATGTGTTCCGGCGGGGGAGGGCCGCTGGATCGGCGGGCGGGCGCTCGAGCGGGTCCTCGTGGTCATGACGGTGCTGATGATGCTCATCGGGGCCGGCGGGACGAACGCCTGGGCGACGCTTCCCCCGGGCTTCGACGAGTCGAAGGACATCTGGCCGACGTCGGTGCCCGCGGCCACGTGCCGTCCCGGGGACCGCACCGAGACCGGCCTGCAGGGCGAGGTGCCGCTCGCCGACCGCGACTCCCGCCGCAGCACCGAGGGATACCACTGCAACATCGACCTGCTCGGCCAGTTCCAGGGGCCGGGCGCCGGGTGGACCAGCGCGTCGTACAAGAACTGCGTCTACATCGGGTCGACGTTTCCTCGCACCCAGGGCGTGCAGGTGCTCGACGTCTCGGATCCGACGAATCCGCGGCCCACGGCGATGCTCAGCGAGCCGGCGATGGTGAACGGCACCTGGGAGTCGCTGAAGGTCAACGAAGCTCGGGGCCTACTGGCCGGCACCGGGGTGCCCTTCGTGATGGGGCTGGGCTACATCTCGATCTACGACATCTCCACCGACTGCGCGCATCCGCGCCTGCTGAACCTCGGGCGCGGTTCGCTGCCCGGCGTGCGGATCCCGATGCTGACCCACGAAGGGGGATTCTCGCCCGACGGGAACACCTACTGGGCCTCGGGGCAGATGTGGGCCAGCGCGGTCGACATCGCCGATCCCGCGAACCCGGCCGTGGTGTGGAGTGCGCCCGCCGGATTCGCCAGCCACGGCATGGAATTCACCCCCGACGGCGACACCATGTACATGTCCACCGCCCAGGGGCTCAACATCCTGGACACCTCGGCGATCCAGGACCGGGTGGCGCCCGGCACGACCATGCACCAGCTGTTGCCGCTGCGCGGTTACAAACACTGGCGGGACGGCTTGATCAGCCAGCACAGCATCTACGTGACCTATGCCGGTACGCCGCACCTGTTCAACGTCGACGAGTTCGGCTCCGGCGGTGTCAAGGTCTTCGACGCCGCCGACCCCGCCGACCTCCGGCTGAAGAACACCGTCAAGCTCGAGATCAACCTGCCGCAGAACCTCGACACGTGGGCCGCGACCGCCTCCAGCAGCGGCGCCTTCGGCTACGAGTCGCACTACTGCGCGGTGGACCGACGGGAGAATCCGCAGGCGCTGGCATGCGGGTGGACGCAGTCCGGCATCCGGGTTTTCGACGTCCGCGATCCCGAGAACATCAGAGAAATCGCCTATTTCAACCCACCCGCGCAGACCGGCAAGAACGACCGGCTGCCCAACTCGCAGCACGTCCGGTTCGGCGGCATCATCGTTCCGCCCGCCAGCGGTGCGATCGCCATCGCCCAGGCCATCCTCAACGGGCAGATCAACGGCAACGACATCATCCGGGACGGCCGCATCATCGGGCTCGACCTGTCGGCCGACTGGTGCATGTCGCCGCCGGAGTTCCGCGGCAACATGCTCTTCGTGTCCTGCTCGGACAACGGCTTCATGGCGTTGCGGCTCGACCCCGCCGTGTACCCGCCACGATGACGCGGAGGGTCGTGGTGCGGATCGTGGCGCTGCTCGCCGCGGCGGCGCTCGGCGGTGCAATCGTGCTCGCGTACCGCCAGCCACCGCCGCGCCCGGTGCTGATGACGGCCGTCGACATCGGCTTCGCCCAGGACATGTCGGCGCATCACCAACAGGCGGTCACCATGTCCGACATGCTCGTCGGCGACGTCGGGCCCGACGTGCGGGCACTCGCCGAGCAGATCCGCTTCACCCAGCTCACCGAGATCGGGCAGATGACCGGTTGGCTTCAGCTCGTCGACGCACCGCCTGCGGCGACCACCCCGATGGCGTGGATGGGCCACGACGGACACGACCATCCCGGTGACGCACCGACGGCGATGCCCGGGATGGCCTCACCCGTCGAGCTCACCCGGCTGCAGCGCAGCACCGGCCGCGACAACGAGGTGCTGTTCCTGCAACTGATGGTGCGCCATCACCAGGGCGGAATCGACATGGCGTCATACGTCGTGCGGCAGACCGCCACCGACCCGGTACGGCGGGCCGCCGCGGTGATGATCAACGAGCAGGCGCAGGACATCCAGGTGATGACGACACTGCTCGCGCATCGGGACGGCGCGCCGCTGCCCTATCCGTGACGACGGTTCAGCCGGCGTACGTGCTCGACCTCATCCGTCGCTCCTGGGCGAGGATCGCGAGCAGGCAGACCGCGGCCAGTGCGGCCACCGCGATCGCGAAACTCAATCCCGCGGTGCGCAGGCCGAGGTGCTGGGCGGCCAGGCCCTCGCCCACCACCGGCACCGAGATCGCGACATAGGCGACCACGAAGTAGGTGGAGCTGACTTCGGCGCGCCGGTCGGGCGGGGTGCGTTCGGCGACGGCGGCCAGCCCGCGGCTGAAGCTGATGCCCTGACCGACGCCGGACACCACCGCGGCGGCGAGCAGTCCCGGCAGCGACGAAAACGCCAGCGCCACAGCGAGGATGACCATGCCGGCGAACAGGATCACGCAGCCGAGGGCGACGGCCCGCTGCGGTGCGGTCCGGCGGGCCACCACCTGCGCCACCGCCGACGCCGCGAAGATCGAGCACGCGATCGCACCCGCCACCGCGTGGTTGTCGATACCCACCACGCCGGCCAGGAACGACGGGGCGACCGCGGTGAACAACCCGGTGACGGCGAACCCCGCGAAGGCCGCCAGTGCGGCCACGACGAACACCGCCCGCGTCTCCGGGGGCACGGACAGCCGCTGCACGCCGATCCGTCCGGCCCGACTCGACGTCTCCGGCACCACGTACACCGCGATCCCGGCGAGTACAGCCATCGCGATGTGGACGACGAAAGCCAGGTGCAACGGCTGCGGCGCGTACTGCACGAGCAGCCCGGCCAGCAGCGGGCCGAGGCCGAGGCCGCCGATGTTGGCGACGGTCGCCACGGCGGCCGCCCGGTCGCGCCAGCGCGGCGGCGCGGCCTCGATCACCGCCGCGGTCGCGGTGCCGGTGAAGATGCCCGCCGACAGTCCGGACAGCACCCGGCCGACCAGCAGCACCGCCACCGAGTCGGCGACCAGGAACACCGCGGCGCTGACCAGGGCGAACACCACGCCCGCCAGCAGCATCGGGCGTCGGCCGATCGCGTCGGACCAGCGGCCGAAGGTCAGCAGCGCGAACAGCACGCCGCCGGCATAGGTGGCGTAGATGACGGTGGTCGTGAGCACCGCGAAGTGCATGCGCTCGGCGTAGAGCGCGTACATCGGCGTGGGCAGCGTGGTGCCCACCATGATCGCGGCGAAGGCGTAGGCCAGCAACGGGAGGGCGAAGCGGCCGGCCGTCGGCGTGGAGTCGGTGGGGGCAGACGGCACCGCCGGCGCGTTGTCAGACATATCTGATGACAGCGACGCCGACGGCCCCGGTTATTCCGTTCGTGTGCACGGAACTGCATTCCCGGTGACCAAGCGACTCGCTTGATCGCCGGGAATGCAGTTCCGGCGCGGTGGTCAGTGCGACACGGCCTTCTCCGCGCCGATGCCGGTGAGCGACCGCACCTCCATCTCTGCGGCGACCTCGCGGCCCTCGTCGTCCGGCGAGGTGAGGGTGCCCACGATGCCGAGCACGAACGCCAGCGGGATGGAAACGATGCCCGGGTTGGCCAGCGGGAAGAACGCGAAGTCCACGCCGGGCAGCATCGCCGTCTTGGCTCCGGACACCGCGGGGGAGAAGACGATCAGCACGATCGTCGAGAGCAGGCCGCCGTACATGCTCCACAGCGCGCCGCGGGTGTTGAACCGGCGCCAGTACAGCGAGTACACGATGGTCGGCAGGTTGGCCGCCGCCGCGACGGCGAAGGCCAGCGCCACAAGGAAAGCCACATTCTGGCCGTTGGCGAGGATGCCGAGTCCGATGGCGAGCACGCCGAGAACCACCGCGGTGATGCGTGATACCCGTACCTGCTCCGCCTCGGTCACCGGTGCCTTGCCGGGACCCCCTCTCAGCACACTGGCGTAGATGTCGTGTGCGAATGACGCCGACGCGGTGATCGTCAGCCCCGCCACAACTGCGAGGATCGTCGCGAAGGCGACCGCCGAGATGACGCCGAGCAGGATCACCCCGCCCAGTTCGAACGCCAGCAGGGGAGCGGCGGAGTTGACTCCGCCCGGGGCACCCAGGATGCGGTCCGGTCCGACGATCGCCGCTGCGCCGTAACCCAGTGCCAACGTGAACAGGTAGAACGCGCCGATGAGTGCGATCGCCCAGACCACCGACCGGCGCGCCTCTTTGGCCGTCGGCACGGTGTAGAACCGCATCAACACGTGTGGCAGGCCCGCGGTGCCGAGCACCAGGGCGAGCGCGAGTGAGATGAAGTTGATCTGACTCGTCAGCGATCCGCCGTACTGGGCGCCGGGAGCGAGCACGTCGCGGCTGGCGACGCCCTCGGTGGTCGCACCGGAGATGGCGGCCTGAGCCGAGCCGAGGATTTCGGAGAAGTTGAACCCGAACTCGACGAACACCATCACCGTCATCACCCCGGCGCCGGCGATCAGCAGGACGGCCTTGATGATCTGCACCCACGTGGTGCCCTTCATGCCGCCGACCAGGACGTAGACGATCATCAGGATGCCGACGACGGCGATCACCAACGCCTGCCCGCCCTTGTCGCTCACGTTCAGCAGCAGCGCGACCAGGCCACCAGCGCCGGCCATCTGGGCCAACAGGTAGAACAGTGACACCGTCAGCGTCGTCGTCGCGGCCGCCACCCGGACCGGCCGCTGCTTGAGCCGGAAGCTCAGCACGTCGGCCATCGTGAATTTGCCGGTGTTGCGCAGCAGTTCGGCGACCAGCAGCAGGGCCACCAGCCAGGCGACCAGGAAGCCGATCGAGTACAGGAAGCCGTCGTAGCCGTAGACGGCGATGGCGCCGGCGATGCCGAGGAAGCTTGCCGCCGACAGGTAGTCACCGGCGATGGCGATGCCGTTCTGCGGCCCGGTGAACCCGCGGCCACCGGTGAAGAACTGGTCGGCGGTGCGGTTGTTGCGGCTGGCCCGGATCACCACGACCAACGTGATCGCCACGAACAGGGCGAAGATGCCGATGTTGGCGGCGGTGTTGCCAACGGCCTCGGCGGCGAGGACGGTCACTTGAGCTCACCTTCCAGTTCGGTGCGGATCTTCGTGGCGCGGGGGTCGAGTTCCCGGTTGGCGAAGCGCACGTAGATTCCGGTGATCAGGAAGGTGGTGAGGAACTGCCCGAGGCCGACGATCAGCCCGACGTTGATGTTGCCCCACACCCGGGTGGCCATGAAGTCGTGCGCGAAGGCGCCGAGCACGACGTAGAGGCCGTACCAGATGAGGAAGAACGCGGTCATCGGGAACACGAAGCGGCGCAGCCTGCTTCGTAGCTCCTGGAATTCCGGACTTGCTTGGACCTCGAGATACCGCTGGCCGCTGATGGCGGCCGCGGGATCCGAGGGCATGGTCTCGGGCACGGTGACTCCTGACCTCGTGTGTGTGAACCGGCTCATCGGCGAAGCTAGCTGAGATGTGGGTCACATACCCGTCTTTCCCGCAGGTCACACGGCGAGGACGGGGTCGGCTGCGGTGAGCGGTCGATCGGCCACGACGAACGGCGGCTCAGCCGCGGGGCACCCGTTCGATGCCCATCCCGAGTCGTTCCGGGACGTGCATGCGGGCGAAGATCTGTGCCACGTCGCGCGGTGCGCCGCGGCGGTCGCAGAGGCTGACGGCGATCATCGTCGCGAAGGCCAGCGGCACGCTCACGGCAGCGGGATAGCCGGTCACCACCGCTGGCCAGCCGCCCAGTGCCTGTTCGTCGACGGCGCCGGTGATCGCGAGGGTGACCGCCGTCCCGGACACCAGCCCGCCGACCACCAGCCCGCAGGCTGCCCCCAGAGCGGTCAGTCCGCGCCACCAGATGCCGAGCACCAGCAGAGGACACAGCGTGGAGGCGGCCACCGCGAACGCCAGCCCGACGCTGCGGGACAGTTCAAGGCCGGAGGTGATGAGCGACAACGGGATCGGGATCACGCCACCGACCAGTGCGGCGACGCGGAAGTCACGCACCCGGCCGCGCAGCACGTCGGTGGCCAGGGCGCCGGCGATGCTGACCAGCAGCCCCGACGAGGTCGCCAGGAATGCGGCTATCGCCCCGGCCGCCACCAGCGCGGCGAGCAGTTGTCCGCCCGGCCCGCCGACGGCCGCGCCGGGTGCGAGCAGCACGGCGGCGTCGGCGGTTCCGGTGATGAGCAGCTGCGGCACGTACAACCGGGAGAACACCCCGAGCAGGGTCGGGAACAGATAGAACAGCGACAGCAGCGCGATGACGGCCAGCGCGGTCCGGCGCGCCGCCCGGCCGTCGGGATTCGTGTAGAAGCGCACCAGCACGTGCGGCAGGCCCATGGTGCCGAGGAACGTCGCGATGATGATCGACACCACCTGGTACAGCGGATGACGCCCGCCGAGACCACCGCCGGAGGCCAGCCACTCCGAGCCCGCGCCGGGGGTGCCCGCGACCACGGGGGTGGGCGTTCCGGCGGCGAGGGTCAGCGTGCTGCCCGCGCTCAGGGTGTGCTCGCCGGATGTGCCGATCGCGGCGTCGGCCACCTGTTTCCCGTCGAGGGTGCCGGCGACGGTGATCCCGGCCGGCGCGGCGACCTGCACCACGACGTCGGTCTCGATCGCCACGGTGGTGTCCTGCTGCACGGTCGGCGGCAGCGGCCCACCGAGTTCGCCGCCGCCGGTGAAGAACAACCCGGTGAGCGCCAGCGCGGGGATTGCGACGGCGGTCAGCTTCAGCCAGTACTGGAACGCCTGAACGAAGGTGATCGACCGCATGCCGCCTGCGACCACGTTGGTCACGACGATCGCGCCGACGACCAGCGGCCCGATCCAGACCGGAACGCCGAGAAGCGTTCTCAGTGCCAGCCCGGCGCCCTGGTACTGCGGCACCAGGTAGAACACGCAGATCACCACGACGGTGAGCATCGCTATCTTCCGCAGCCGGGCCGAGCCGAGGCGGAACTCCGCGAAATCGGGCACCGTGTAGGCGCCCGAGCGGCGCAACGGGGCCGCCACGAACAGCAGCAGCCCGAGGTAGCCGGCGGTGAAGCCGACGGGGTACCACAGTGCGTCGGCGCCGTACTTGGCGATCAGGCCCGCGACGCCGAGAAACGATGCCGCCGAAAGGTACTCACCGGAGATGGCCGCGGCGTTCCACTGCGAGCCGACGCTGCGCGACGCGACCAGGAAGTCGGAGGTGGTGCGCGAGAACCGGACTCCGTACGCACCGATCGCGATGGTGGCCAGCGCCGAGACGAGCAGTGCGGCCGCGGTCAGCGGGGAGCCGGTCACGGTTCGCTGTCGACGACGCGCACGAAGTCCCGCTCAGCCTGTTCGGCCAACCGCACGTAGAGGCGGCCGACACCGTAGAGCAGCGGGTAGGCCAGCACCGCGAGGATGAGCCAGTTGGCCCGGACACCCGCCACGTCGACGTCGGCGAGGCCGGGGAAGGAGCTGTTCACCACGACGATCGCGGTGACGGCGGACATCACCACGGCGGCCAGCCGCAGCGCAAGGCCCAACTGCGCCCGCACCAGGCCGCGCACCAGTGCGTCGCCGACCTGGGTCTGCTCCTGCACCTCGACGCGGGTGCGCACCATGCGTGCGCCGCGGCGGTGGGCCAGCACGACGCGCTCGCGCTGGGGCCGGTCGGGGCTACTCATCGCCAGCCAGCGGTTTGAGATGACGCATCGGATCGCGGACCACGCGGTCGCGCAGTTCCCGGGCCTGACGCCGGCTCACCGGGAGTTCGACGGCGGGCGACGCGCCATTGGCGCGCAACCGCACCAGCACCGCACCGTCGGCGGTGCGCAGCCCGGTCACCAGCCGCAGCGCCACCAGGTAGGAGCGGTGGATGCGCTGGAAACCGAAGTTGCGCCACTGTGTTTCGAGAGTGCTCAGGGGGATTCGCACCAGGTGCGAGCCGGATGCCGAGTGCAGCCGCGCGTAGTCACCGTCTGCCTCCACCCACCCGATGCTCTCGCGCGGCACCAGGTGGGTGACGCCACCCACCTCGGCAGGGATGACGTCGGACTCCGGCGCCGCCGCGGCCTCCGCGGACGCGGGTTCGGCGGATCGCGCAGCCACGACGCGGCGCACCGCCTCGTCGAGGCGTTCCTGGCGGATCGGCTTGAGCAGGTAGTCGACGGCGCCGACGTCGAACGCGGCGACCGCCTGGTCCTCGTGCGCGGTGACGAACACCACCGCAGGCCGGTGTGCGAAGTTGGCGAGCACACCGGCGAGTTCGATGCCGGACAGTCCCGGCATGTTGATGTCGAGGAAGATCGCGTCGATGGTGCGTTGGTTGAGTTCCCGCAGTGCCGAGGTGGCGTCGGCGGCGCTGTGCACCTCGGCGATGCCGGGATGGCGGCCGAGCAGGTAGGCCAGTTCGTCGCGGGCGGGTGCCTCGTCGTCGACGGCGAGCACCGTCAGGCCGGTCATCTGACCTTCACCCGAACGCTCCTCCGCCGGCCCGGACACCGGACCGGAACTTCGGCACCCGCATCATCACCTTGGTGCCCGCACCGATCGCGGTTTCGACCACCAGACCGTAATCGTTGCCGAACGCCGCCCGCAGGCGATGATCCACATTCGTCAGGCCGACGTGCGCCGACTCGGTGGTCGCCGCGTTGAGCGCGTCGCCCGAGCCCGCCCTCAGCGCTGCGGGATCCATTCCGGCGCCGTCGTCTTCGATGGTGATGACGCAGTCCGACCCCTCGTCGCGGGCGATGATCTCGACCGAGCCGCCGGCCTGACCGGCCAGGCCGTGTCGCACCGCGTTCTCCACCAGCGGCTGCAGCGCCAGGAACGGCACGACGACGTTAAGCACCTCCGGAGCCACCTGCAGGCGGACGTCCAGCGCAGTGCCGAACCGGGCGCGCTCGAGTGTCAGATACCGGTCGATGTTGCGGAGCTCGTCGGCCAGCGTGGTGTACGGGCCCGCCGCGCGGAAGGAGTAGCGGGTGAAGTCGGCGAACTCGAGGATCAGCTCGCGGGCCCGGTCGGGATCGGTGCGCACGAACGAGGCGATCGTGTTGAGTGCGTTGTAGATGAAGTGCGGGCTGATCTGGGCACGCAGCGCGAGCACCTCGGCGCGGTCGAGCCGGGCCCGCGACGCGTCGAGCTCGGCGAGTTCGAGCTGGCTGGCCGCATACCGGGCGACCTCACCGACAGCGCCGAGCAGGCCTGGGCCCGGCGTGCGGGTGGTCACCACGACCAGGACGCCGAGCACGTCGCCGTCCTCGGCCAGCAACGGCTGGGCCACCACCGCCGATGTCCGGCCGGCCTCGAGCACCCGGCGCTCACCGGAGATGGACTGCGCCGCCGTGCGTTCGCAATCGTCGACGACGTCGGCCGTCCACACCGGTTCGTCGGCGGGGTCGCGGGCCAGCAGGTCACCGTCGCGGCCGAACAGTGCGACGCCGTCGGCGCCGGTCAGGCCGCGCAGGAAAGGCGCCGACGTCTGAGCGGACTCGGTGTCGAGGCCCTGTCGCAGGGCGCGGGCCGCAAGCGACGCGGTGTGCAGCGCGGCGTGCACCGCGCGTTCGGTCGGGGTGGCCACGACGCGGCGCGTGCGCACCACCGCGACCGCGGCGGCGACCGCCGCCAGCAGCAGGACCGCCGCCAGCACCAACGCGAGCTCGCCAGACATGTCACCTCACCAGCCTCTGGTCACCTTAGACTGGCGCCGTGCCGAAACTGCAGCTTGTTCAGGATCCGGCGGCCGACGCTCTGCTGGAGGCCAACCCCTTCGCCCTGCTGGTCGGCATGCTGCTCGATCAGCAGATCCCGATGGAGGTCGCCTTCGCCGGGCCGAAGAAGCTCGCCGACCGGCTCGGCGGCCTGGACGCCCGCCAGGTCGCCGAGTACGACCCGGAGGCGTTCGCCGCACTGTGCGCCGAACGCCCTGCGGTGCACCGGTTCCCGGGGTCGATGGCCAAGCGGATCCAGGCGCTGGCGCAGGTGATCGTCGACCAGTACGACGGCAACACCGCCGCGCTGTGGATCGATGGCGATCCCGACGGCGCCGAGGTGGCGCGCCGGCTGAAGGGACTGCCCGGGTTCGGCGACCAGAAGGCGCGCATCTTCCTCGCGCTGCTGGGCAAGCAGTACGGCGTGACGCCGAAGGGTTGGCGCGCGGCGGCGGGTGACTACGGGAAGGCGGGCTCGCACATGTCGGTCGCCGACGTCACCGACGCCGGCTCGCTGGAGCGGGTGCGTTCGTACAAGAAGCAGGCGAAGGCGGCGGCCAAGGCCGCGAAGGCCTGACTATTTCCGCGAGACTGCGCACAGGGTCGTGGCGCGCCCCGGCTGACAGCCCTGGGCGCAGTTTCGGCGTCGCCCATCCCGACATGCCCGGTGATGCATGTGTGCAGAATGGACCCATGAAGACACATCTGAGTTGCCCGTGCGGGGAAGCCATCACCGGTAAGGACGAGGACGACCTGGTCGAGAAGGCTCAGGCCCACCTCAGCGAGGCGCATCCTGGTCGCGACTACGACCGCGACGCCATCCTCTTCATGGCCTACTAGACCACCCGAGAGACGGAATTCCCGGTCGTCGAGCACGCTCGACGGCCGGGAATTCCGTTTCGTACCAGGGTCAGGGTCAGGGCACGACCGTCGACCCGATGGTCGGCATGAACTGGCACTGCTTCTCGGTGGTGGTGATCTGACCGAAGATCGTCGACATGATGCTGCCCGACCCGGTGTCGGCGATCGCCGTCATCGTCGTCGGCCCCTGCGGGTTGATGTCGGCGTGCGGCTTGAGCGTTGCACTCCCGGACTTGCCGGTGGTCAGGTTGACCCAGGTGACGTTGAGCGGCAACGCCTGCTCGGCCGCGGGTCCGGGCGTGCCGACCGCGGTGAACACGTAGGCGGTCTGCCCCGGGCCCGGCCCCGGTGTCGGGATCTTCGCCGGCCCGGCCACCGAGATCGCCGTCGCGAGAACGTTTCCGCCGTCCTTCGTGCACCCGTTGCTGATCGATGGGTACATGAAGTCCTGTGTCGGCGGGCTGTCCGGGCTGAAGGTCGGCGCGCCGCCCGGTGCAGGTGCCGGAGCCGGCGCGGCGCCTTCCGGTGCGGGCGCAGGAGCCGGTCCCGCCGGTGCCGGAGCCGGAGCGTTTGCAGCCGCCTCGGGAGCCGGAGCCGGAGCCGCCT
>NZ_JACKSJ010000025.1 GCF_025821665.1 [Mycobacterium] manitobense | reverse complement strand
TCCGGCGGGGCGGCGGGCGGCGCCTGCACGGGCTGAGCCTCCCGTACGGGGGGCGGCGCCGCTGGGGCCTGCGTGATGCTCGGGACGATCGCGCTCTGGGCGGGGCTGGGCCGCTGATCGGCGGTCGGCCGGATGCTGACCGCCAACGAGATGGCCAGCGCCACCACACCCACCACGAACACCGATGTCAGTGCGCTGCCGACCAGCAGGAACGGCTTACGGCTCTCGTCGGCGGGCAGATCGACGTCGGCGGCGACGAAGTCCTCGGGCGTCGGCCCCGGATCGCTGGCAGGCCGCATCTGGGTGGCGGCCGCGGCCAGCCCCGCATAAGCGCCGCCCGCGGTGGTGCCGCCGTCGGGATCCTGCGAGTAGGCCAGCCCGACGGTCGACGCCTCGAGGGCCGGGGCGTGCGCCGATGCCAGCGCGGCGCCGCGAGCGAGTGCCAGAGCGGATTCGTCGGGTGCGCTGACGGGCAGCGACACGATGTGCTCGAGGTGCGCCTTGACCGAGGTGACGTCGACGCCCGAGCCGACGACGAACATGCCGTCCGGCGCGGAGTCCTGCGCGTCGACCGCGGCGGCCATCTCGGTGAGCACGGCCATCGCGTCGTCGCTGTGCAGGCTGCGGCTGAGCACCTTCACGACCGAGCCGTCGTCGGTCTGCACGACCGACAGCGTGGCGGTGTCCCGGTCGACGAACAGCAGGGCGGTGGTCGCGTAACCGACCGCCCGGCCGACGGCCTGGGCGAGCGAGGCGGCGGCGTGCCCCTCGGACACCAGCATGACGTCGTCGATACCGCGGGCGGTCAGCGTGTCGCGCAGAACCGACGCCTCGGCGTGGTCACTCCACGTGACGCCGATCGACTTCAGGTAATGGCCGCCCTCAGCCGCGCTCTCCTTGGTGCCGAGCACCGCGGCGACGACCTGGTCGGCCGCGCTCGAGGTTGCTGAGCCCTCGGTTGCGGTGATGTCGAAGACGTCGTGGTCGACGATCGCGCCGTCGGCCTTCTCCCCTTCAACCAGCACCATGCGGACCGTCGTAGGTGTCATCGACACACCCAGTACGATGTCCACCAGATCCTCCAAGTGTTTGCTACGCCTGCTCGTTCGCCATTGCGCAATCGACCGTCACGAGTCTCCAACTAGAACTTCATCGTCGCGACCAGCGCAGTCGTTACATCTCGACCGTGTTAGCTGTGCGCGGTGAAGCCCTGGCCGGATCGCGACGCACCGAATGCCCGCTGACGCCGGTATTTCGACCCTACTCGGATCAACGACAACGGGACATCCTCGGTTCATTCCCTCTTGCGATCGACCCGTCTCTTGCGCCGAGCGTGAAGACACCTTCACGTTCGACGCCGTGCGTGCAGACACCTTCACACCCGGCGCCGCACGGGCGCGACAGTCAGCGGGGGTCGGGGTGCTTGATGAAGTTCTGATACGACCGCGACGGGGTGGGGCCGCGCTGACCCTGGTACTTGGAGCCGGCCTGGCTGCTGCCGTAGGGGTGCTCGGCCGGACTGGTGAGCCGCAGCAGGCAGAGCTGGCCGATCTTCATGCCCGGCCACAGCGTGATCGGGAGGTTGGCGACGTTGGACAGCTCGAGGGTGATGTGGCCGCTGAAGCCGGGGTCGATGAAGCCGGCGGTCGAGTGGGTCAGCAGCCCGAGCCGGCCCAGCGACGACTTGCCTTCCAGGCGCCCGGCCAGGTTGTCGGGGAGCGTGCAGCGCTCCAACGTCGACCCGAGCACGAACTCACCCGGATGCAGGACGAACGGCTCGCCCTCCTTGGGTTCGACGAGCGTGGTGAGGTCGTCCTGGCGCAGCGCCGGGTCGATGTGGGTGTAGCGGGTGTTGTTGAACACCCGAAAAAGGTTGTCGAGGCGCACGTCGACACTCGAGGGCTGGACCAGGGTGTCGTCGAACGGATCGATGCCCATCCGCCCGGCGCTGATCTCGGCGCGGATGTCGCGATCGGAAAGGAGCACTCGCGCAGCGTATCGGCCCGTGGTGCTAACCTCACTAGCCACACCGCCGATGTAGTTCAATGGCAGAACATCAGCTTCCCAAGCTGAATACGCGGGTTCGATTCCCGTCATCGGCTCCACGAATCCTCAGTTCGGCGGCATAAAATGCTCACCCTGGCCACTCGTGATGGCCGATTCTTGACCGTTGTTTGACCGTTGCGCAGCGATGCCCATTGCAGAAATGGTTTGCTAACCGTCGGCCCCAACGCCGTGGCCATGGTTGACGTGTACGCCTATCGGGCACACAATGAATGCGTGGCTACGAAATCTGAGCGTTTCGCGGTGCGTCTGACCCCCGAGCAGGACGCACTGATCCGCCATGCCGCCGAGGTCGAAGGGCTCGACCTCACGAGCTTCACCGTGCGCGCCACCGTCGCACACGCCCGCGACGTACTCGCGGACCGTCGACATTTCGTCATCGACGACGCCGCGTGGACCGAATTCAACGCCCTGCTCGACCGACCCGTCCAGTTCAAGGAAACGTTGGCGAAGATGTTCGCCAAGCCGTCCATCTTCGAACGGGACGCATGACCGGCTACAGCACCCCCCGACCGATCAGCGAAATTGACGACGCCGCCACGTTCGACAGCGGCGAGCCCACCCTCGATGACTACCTCCGCAAACGCGCGCTGGCCAACCACGTCGGAGGCGCGTCACGCTGCTTCGTCACCTGCCGAGACGGCCGCATCGTCGGCTACTACGCGCTCTCGACTGGGGCGGTGTCGCACGCTGACTGCACCGGCAAGTTCCGCCGCAACATGCCCGACCCGATACCGGTGATCCTGCTGTCGCGCCTCGCCATCGACCGGAAACACCAAGGCTGCGGACTCGGCGAGAACCTACTCCGCGACGCCATCGCACGGAGCGTACAAGTCGCCCAAGACATCGGAGTCCGCGCCATCCTCGTGCACGCACTCCACGACCGGGCGCGCAGCTTCTACACCCGCTACCAGTTCGAATTGTCCCCCACCGATCCGCTTCACCTGATGCTGCTGATCAAAGACGCCAAGGCGAGTGTCCCGGCCCTGCAGGAAGATTGGGACACTGCTCGTCGCGAGCTAACCGAAGCGATGGTCGAGACCGGTGCAGATCGTGACCACCTCGAATCGCTGACCAATGAGCAGTTCCGCCGTCTGATGGCGATCATGGCGCTCACGCACGCCAACGAGTTGCGCAAACTCATGCCGGACGGCGCTGACGACGCGCTGGCCGCCGCTCGCGAAGCCACCGGATTCACCGACAAGGCACTGCGTTCAGTGACGCTACCTGACGGGAGTGCTCTCTTGATCGACGCCGACTGCGAGCACGCCGACGACGAGATCCACGACGCCCTCGAAGGCGACGACTAAGCGACAGCCAATGACCACCACCTGCTTCGGCATCGCCGCACTCGACGACGATGGCAAGCTCGTCGGCTACCTCCCATTCGATCCGGCCTGGCAGCCCGGAACGGGAGCTATCCGGCTGACCAAGGACCGGTCTAAAGCATGGAGATTCGCAGACAAGCTGACCGCCGACGAGATCGCGGACGTGATGAGTGCGACCTCCGGCCGCGGCGGAAAGGTTGACGTGATCGAAATAGACTGCGACGGGCCACCTCTCACCGTGACGCCACCCCGCACCCTGCAGTGAACACCAGAGAGGACTAGAAATGACCTACTATGGGATCGCTGAACTGGATCAGGACGGGAAGCCCGCTAGCTATCTACACGCGGTCGCGGCCAAAGAGTTCGCGCCGGGTCCCACTTATCGTCTGACAACCGAACTAGATCACGCATGGAGGTCCCACGACGCGACGGTCGCGCAAGCGCACGCTGACGCGTTCAGTTCGGCCGTCGGCAACCCGCACCTCACCGTCATCGAACTGCCCGCCGAGGCGTCATCTAGCTAGGTCTCCGCTGTTGTATTTCGGCGCTCATTGGGACTCACCGCCGACAAGCGGGTAACCAATCCCCGCCAACGGTTCCCACTAGGTGGCGACACATGGATTCGACCGCTGCGCTCGACTAGGTCGCCCCATCGTCGGATCTCGGACTAGTCGTATATGCGCAGCCCGCCACCGTCGCCGCCAGCTATACGCGGCATCATCGGCCTTGGAATACCACGAACCGGACCCGCTGCATTCCACTCCACGGCGCCTTCGAGCATGAAACGAACGATCACAAGCTTAGAGCAGTCAGATGACTACCCGCCGGCGGCGCCTACTCACTCATCACCGTCGGTTGTGTTTACCGTTGAAAGCAGCGTTAACAACGTTGCGAACGGGAAAGGGCCGCCGACATATCCCGCCGCGACTGGTACGCGCGTCACAAATAGCGGCCGGATTACGTATGATTCCGCGCCCTCAGCCCGGTCTGGAAGTCCAAGCGCGCGCGCCACCTCTGCGGCGTACGGCTGGAGGTCGTCGTATTTTCGTTGCAGCTGAGTTGCATAGCCCTTGTGTTTGCTGCCGTCAAGGTAGAAGCGATCTAGTGATCGACGAATCTCCGGGATCACGGCAACGTCCGAGGGGTCCTTCACCTCCAGAAGCCAGATGGAAGAGCAACCGGCTTTACCTGCTACCGCGTCGATTTCGGTTTGTAACGAAGGTACGTTGAGCCTTGCGGCTTTCGATTCCTTGACGCGCTCGATTACGGACCAATCGTCCTTCCGCAGTGTCGAGCCCACGAGACGTTCAAGTGCCTGGTTCCGTTCGTCACGAATTGCTTCTAGCGCCTTCTCGACCTCAACAGGCGGTTGCGGTTGCGCCCACGGGAGTTGGCCTTGCTCGAAATAGTGCAGGTAAACGGTCGCCGCGCCATAACACAGGTGCGGTGCGACGACGAGCTGGCCGTCGGACAATTCGGGTATCGGCTGGACCAGCAGTCTCCGCTTACGGCTTCTCGCGTGCCAGGGTTTCCAATCCTCCTGAGCGAGCTCGGCGCTCTTGCTAGTAAGCATGTCAATTGCGGCCATCGCCCTTTCCTCACCTCCATCTGTGTTCCGGAGGTGAGTGCTTTCGACGACGTGCTGGACGAGGTCGTCGCGACAAACAACGACGGCGTCTCCATCCGTGTCGCCCAGTGGCCATGCCGAGAGCGCAAATAGCGTCGCAGCGATCTCGGTTCCGGACGCCCCGAACTGATTGAACATGGCGCTGTCCAACGCCATGTTCAGATCGTTGGTGATCGGCTGGGCGTCCGGGAAGTCGTCGGTGTCGGGGCCATCGTGGCCGTGCCGGGATGACGATGATCCTTCGCCGGGCGGTTCTAAATTTGTCTCGCCGCTGATGTCTCTAGCTATATCGCGCGCTATACGTTCCTCGGCCAGTGCTCGGCCGAATGCGGGAACGTCCAGGTGATACGGAGATGCACCGGAGCCGCCATTGCCTTCCGTACTTTCTCCCGGGTCGAGGTCGGTTGTGATCTCGTATAGGTCCGAGACATCGATCAACGTCGGACTGAGCTGGTAGTGCACTCCTTCGCTGCGGTTGGTTGCTTGGAGGTATGCGTGCGCTGCCGCCAAGACTTCGCTCCATGCGATTTGGTCGACTGGCATCGCTCCGTCTGGAGCTGAACGTAGTGCAGATTCAACGGCGGTTTCGCAACAACGTCTCAGCCAGAGATAGTCGGCTTCGGCTTCCCGGTATCGCTCAACTGGGTCGAGACCGACATCCATCAAGGAAGCGGTTTGGCCTAGCTCCAGAAGCGCGCGATTCTTGTGGTTCACCGCGCGCTCTATCTGCTGCATGCCGAATTCGACCAACGTATCCATGGAATGCGCCGAGATAGCTTCGTCGAGCGCGGCCAGCGCCGCAGGTGCAAGTACGTCACGATCGAGGCTTTTCGCCTGATCGCCGGTGTAGCGGCCTGGCCTTAAGCCGGCATCGCGTACCGCCACGGCTATGCGTTGCTCGACCTGGGCGACTATCGCGTGATCGAGACCGATTGGCTGTGGCAGCTCATTTCTGACGGTAGGCAGGCTTGTGATCCGCACCGCGAACGTCGGTTTGGTTTTCCGCCAGTTTTCTTCAAACGCGTCAGCTACTTCAGTATCGACACCGACTGCAGTTACGAGATCGCTGAAAGCTGAAGCGAGTTGATTTCGCACCAACGTTGGATCGGCATCAGCGACGTTAGCTAACGTGCTCACCGACACGGCCAGACGAGCATAAACAACGTCGCCGTCATCGCTAGACTCTACCTGCCGATCGATCCAATGAAACGCACGTTCATCGATTGTCGGCCCGGGGACTAGGTCGATGTGGTAGCAGGACACATTCGTGTTGTCATGAATGCTCGTCCACACCGCTTCGTTGGCGTCGACTGCGGCCGCCACAGCGATGGAGAGTTCCCGCAGCGGGCCGACGAGCTCGTCATTCCACTCGCTGCGTATTGCGGTTACGGCTACCGGAACCGCACCTGTGTGAAGACTCCACCCGTCAAGACCCGGCCGCCTGTGCAATGGCCGGATAGGATCGTCTTCGTCTGATGCTGGCGTGTGATGCGCATACACGTAGACGGTGGGTGGCCCGTCGTCCCTTTCATCCATCCCCGCGAGTGCTCGTATCGGGGGCAAGCACAGCTTGAGTAATGCACGCTCAGTTGCCGAAAGACTAACTGCTCGGCGCCATTCGGCGGTGCCGGCGTGTGGTTCAACTACGATCAACGACGGCTGCTGACCACCTCTGTAAAGACTCTTGCCGTTCTTGCGCCAGGACTCCCAAACGTCGATCGCCTCGAAGACTACGAGAGGGGGGCGGTCGCCGCGCGCCATCTCGCGGCAGAACGTGAATAGGTCCGTCGGCCTGTCTGCAGTTAAACTCGCCCAACGCAGGTCATCCATCGACATCGCTGGAAGACCAATTCTCTGCGGAACGACGATGTGGTGCGGCGTTGCAGTTATGTGGAGTGGCACGATCTCAATTCGCGGGTCCAATTCCAAGCGACCAACCGACATGTCGACGTTCACCGAATCCGAAGTCTCTGAGGGAGTTTCACGAGACAGACGAAGCGCCTCGGGTAGATCGAACGCTTGAAGGTCGCTCAGCCGCAAGCCTGACGTTAGTTGCACCGCGACTGCGCGCCTGCCTGTAGTGAGCGACACCCATTGCACAGCATTGTCTCTCACTGGCACCGGCGTTGAATCCTCGTACTGAGGACCATAAATAGCGGTCCCGAAGGACCAAAGACTTCTGCGGACTTCCTGAGCTGCGAGTTGGGCAAACTTTGTCTGCGCTTCCTGTGAAATTGCAGCCTCGTGCGCCAGCTTTCCGATCGCATAGCTCAGTACTTCCGGAATAAAGGCTAGCGGTATCCAGTGCGCTTCATCGTCCTCGGTCCAGGGCAATCCGCGGACGCGAAGAAACCGGCCGAACGGACTCTGCGGGTGACCACCGGTGTAAGAAAAATCAGCGGCGTCACACGTGAGCCACTCAAGTGCCCTGACACTAGAATCAGTCGCCGTCAAGGCACTAGGCGTTCCAGCCGCAACGACCTCCCTGGCCGCCTCCACCTCAGCCTGGCTCAATCTTGATGTGCCCTCTTGAGACTTTGCGGAGTGCGGCCATGCCGGAGCCAACTGCTCCATAGCCCAGTCGATATAGGCGAGCGCAACGTCGAGAACATTTCTTACCCCGAAGCCCAATGTGTCGTTGAGAACCTCGTCGACGGCGTTCGCGACCAGCAGAGCCCTGTCTACATCCGCAATTGGGCGTTCTAACGTTCCGGGGAACAACCGAACGATACGTTCACCAAGGCGTACTTTGACGACGTCACGCGGGTCCTCCGGTAGGCAGTCCTCTTGGCCCAGCAACCAGGGCTCCTCCTGAACACACAGTTCCAGCAGCTGTTCAAGACTGTCCGCGTTCACACGCTTTCCAGTCCTTTGGTCTAGCGCCACAGTCCTCGCGACCAGATCCTGCACGCGAGGCCAACGCCGACGGACGCTGGGAGAAGCCCCCGCTGCGAAGAGCACCGTCCATAACTCATGCGCCGAGCATCGCGCGAGACGCCTTCGAAGTTCGGCACGTCTCGGACGACGCCCCTTAGCCATCTGTTCTGTTCTCCTCCTCTCGACGTCTCTCATGCCGAAGCTCGACCACTACGGTAGTTAAGCGCATTGTCGGCGGTGTGACTAATGAATTTGCGCTAGACGCAACCGGGGCTATGTTGGCTGCCGCCACGCGCCAGACTGGTCAAGAGCTGCACTGATATGCCTGCGGGGGACACCCGGCGTCCGCGGTACGTGAGCAGGCGACCGAGGCGCCGTGCGGTCATTTGTCACATGCTGCGTGTACGGTCATCCAAGCTCTGATCATCGATCGATCCGGAACCGAGCATCGGAAATATCCGCCACCAAATTGTGAAGCAATATGAATGAACCTTTTCTCAACGGCATCTCGACGATGCGCCTCGGCCGCGATGGGACTATGTCGGTCGCTTTTACGGATGGTCGAGTTATAGAAGCAACGCTCGGAAACAATCCGTTCGCACCGACTAGCGCCATTCGGGATACCACCTTCCACACGATGTCGTCCCAGCTTCACATACGAACCACGCAAGATCATGACATTCATTTCGAGCTACCCGCGGCCGGTGATCTGGCCCCGTTGCATGGTAGGCCCACAATCTATCTCGACCAAAACCACTGGAGCACGCTAACTCTTGCGATTCACCAGCCGGAGCGCGTCACAAATGCAGAAGAACTCGCCGCAGCTTCGCACTTCATCACCCTCGCCAATGCGAGAGAGATCGTGCTGCCGATGTCTGCAGCACACATGTCAGAAACATGCAAACAAGCAGACGTGAGAGAACGTTACAACAGGGGTCTGACAATTGCGCAGCTAACACATGGCTGGCAGCTTCGAGACCCGTTGCATATCCGACTCCTCGAGTTGCGACACGCGCTGGCGAGCCGCTACGGGAAACCTAGCCCCCTCAATCCGTCGGCAATCACGTTGGAGCCGAATGTTATCCACTCCGGCCGAGACACCGACCTCCCTCCGATCGGTGCCAATCTTCCGGCAGAGGCACGATGGATAACTCACGCACTCAGATGTGCTGCTGGAATTATCGACACGATGCTTGACGCGGAGGCTGTCCCCATAACCTCGAATCATGCGTGGACAGCGCAATTCCAATTGTTTGCAGACTTCTTGGGAGAGAACCCAACGGGCAGGGAGCTGAAACGCCGGCGAACTCACGCGAAGTTCATAGCCGATCTCGGTACGGAACTACCCAAGGCCGCCCATTCGGCTGGCATTACGCCGCAAGAGACGTCGGACTGGACCCGAAATTATAGCGAGCGTGATGTCCACGACATGCCAGCGCTCGGCTTGTATCGCGAGCTACTGCACGAAAAGCTCGCAGACCCCCAATTGCGCTGGCATGACAATGACTTGGTCGACATGATGTATCTCACCTGCGCGGCCGGATATTGCGAACACGTCGTCGCCGAGCGTGCCCATGCGTCGCATATCCGCAATGGACTGCGCCGCCTGGGCCGCAGCACTCAAGTGCATACGAACCTTCGCTCACTCGCAAGGGTTATCTAAGACCCACCTCGAGCACTCCTGCTGCATCGGGTACAGCCTCAGCGGGGCAACCGCCAAAGGCTGCTTTGCGAGCCGACCAACGACGTCGGCAGATTACGGCTGTTACACGATACCGATTGGGTGCCACGTCGAACCACGCCAAGTCGCCGACCGTCGGTAATCACCAGATCGTTTGTACGACAGGCACGTTCAACGGCTTCGCGCCTCATGCTGCGCTCGTTCGGCGCTTCTTGAGTGGTATATGAGGTTCGAGGCTCCACATCGAACTGATGGCGCTGGAGGATTTTTGGCGCTCGACTTCCTAAGGAACGCCGTCCTGTCCGCACAAATCACGATCCGTCTGCTCACCGACTCCCCCGGGTTTCCCCTTCGATGGCTGATTCGACCGGTGCAGGCAGTTACAAGTGCGCGTACTTGAGGTGGCAGCGTCGCGGCATTCACTGGTGGAGAAGTAGCGCATGCTGCAATGTGAGAGCTGGTTTACCCGCCGGAGCTTCCGGCTACATATCTGATGACTGCAAGTGCTTCAGGCGTGGCGGCCGCCAAGTCAGCGAGGAGGACGATCCAATCGTTACGCTCGTCGGGTGCAGCGGCGATTGCCTGCCGCGTTAACTGCTTGGCCGAATCGGGGTCACCTGCCACTTCTGCGCCGACGGCGGCGTATACAGACGCGCGTCCTGCGGATTCGGCCGACTTAGCCGCGGTGATACCGATGAAAGACACTGGTGTGAGCCATGTGCCGACATCCGGACGGCTGGCGATGTTGCGGAGGATTCCGTCGAACAACTCCGGTTCACGTAGCGCCGCGAAGACTTGTTCCAAGGTGCCAGCGCTATCCTCGAGTGCCGCCAAGCTGACCAATAAGCTTGCCTGGATGGCGTCCGGGGTGGCGTCGTCCGCATTCGCGGCCTCCGAAGCCCAAGACCTTATGCTGGGGTGTGTGAGATCATCAAAGTGGTCGCGCAGCATGTGTTGTTGTTCTTCGGTGTCCGCCGCCGCGAAATCTTCGAATAGTGCATATCTCATAAGAGACCGGTAGGCGTTTTCGACGCCATCTTTTCGCGCTATCGATAGGATTTCGCGGTATCTTTCGCCTTCTGCTTCGTCTTTTTCCAGAAGCGCTTCCTCGACTGCTGTGTTTGCGGACGGATTGAGCAGTTCATTGTTGGCGTTAAGGTAGTCGCGTTCCGCCCGATATGTCGGCGTTGCGATCCATTCGCGGGCGGCGCGTAGCAAGTCCCTATCTACTGTTAGCCAGATTGGTAGTGGTTCACCAGTGACTTCGATCCACGCTTCATCCCAATTGACCGGCGCGGCATTGCGGTGGTGCCGGGCAGCGTTGTGCGCGTTGACCATTAAGTCGCAGTCGCCAGTAGCTGCTTCGGTCGCTTGTGCTAGCCAAGCCGCGGCACGGTGGTCACCATCGGCCGCTGACCAAGCCCTCTGAATCAACAGCTCGGCCCGCGCATGAGGATCAGCTATATGCTCAGCGGCTTGATCCCAGAGCTCATCTACCGCACTGGGATCACCCTCGAAGGCGCGTACGTCGCGGTCCAAATTCGATAACGCTGCCGCGAGGCCACGCAGATGTACAAGATCGTCCACAACCAGTTCGAGGTATAGATCAGCGGCCTCTTTAGCTGCGCTCAGGGCCTCGGATTGTCCAAGTTCACTGCGGAACGCGCCGAGGTTGGCCAATGCACCGGCGAGATGGGGCTTTTGCGCCGGGTCGGCCGCCGTGAGCTCACGTAGGTAGCCAACCGCTTCCGTGGTCGCACTCAGAGCCTCGTTCGGCCGGCCGAGCGCCCTGCTAAGAGTTCCGAGGTTCGCCAATGCAGTCGCCAGCTCGGAATTGTTAGCCTGGTCGGCTGCTGGGCGCGACCTTAAGTAGTCAACTGCGTGCTCCGTCGCGGCGAGTGCGGCCTCGGTTGCGGTCTGCGCGTCGGCGTTTCGGCCGAGCACAGTAAAGAGATCGCGGAGCTTTATCCACACCATCGCGAGGCGAGGAGACTGAGACAGGTCAGTTGCGGCCAGCTGTTGCAAATACCGCGCGCCTTCTCTGAGCGGCACCACCGCTTCTCCAAGACCCCCCAATTCGCTGTAGCGGAGGCCCAGCGTTATTAGGGCTGACGCGAGATTGGGCAGGTGAGCTGGGTTGGCGGCTGCCAGTCGACGGCGCAAAATAACGACCTCGTGGGCGACGGTAAACGCTTCGCCCACGCGACCCAGCTGACTGTAGTCGGACCAGAGATTCGTCAAAGCGGTTGCAAGTTCGGCTGCGACCGAGGGATTTTGGCCAATGACCCGGCGATAGATGCTTACGGCTTCTTCGATCGGTTCCACCGCATCAGGAAGTCGGTCCAACTCGCCGTAATACACGCCGAGGTTTGTCAAGGCTGAAGCGAGGCTGGGCATCTGAGCCGTGTTTGATTGAGTCAACTCGCGATACAGCCCGATGGCTTCCTCCGTGGACTCTACAGCGTCGTCGGGCCGCTGCGATGCACTGCAGAGTGCGCCGAGATTGAGCAACGCTGAGGCTAGACGTGGAATTTCGGCGGGGTTATCAGTAGCCAGCTGGCGCCTCAAGGTAACGGCTTCCTCGGCGGGCTCGACGGCGTCGGCGTGTCGGCCCAATTCGATATAGAGCGGCCCGAGGTTGGCTAAGGCCATAGCGAGACGCGGAACATGGGCGGGGTTCGTTTCCACGAGGTCGCGTAGATTGGCGATACCTTCCTCTGAGGCTTCGCGCGCATCACCGAGCCTTCCCAAATCGCGATAGCGAACTCCAAGGTTTACCAACGCGGTCGCTAGATCAGGAAGATGACTGGCGTCCGCTTCGACCAGTGTTCGAAAGTAGGCAACAGCCTCCGCGGAGGGTGCCAGTGCCTCCTGAGGGCGCCCCAATTCCCGGTAGCGAACGCCGAGATTCATCAATGCAGTAGCGAGGCGCGGCAGCTCGGCAGGGTTCCTCATTACCAACGCGCGCGAATACGTAACGGATTCAACCGACGGGCCAAGAGCATCGTGCGGTCGGCCGAGTTCGCTGAAGTAGATGCCAAGATTGATGAGGGCAGATGCCAGATCAGGCAAGTAGGCGGGGTTGCCGGCGGCCAACTCCCGATACGCCGTGACTGCCTGTTGGGCAAGAGCCAACGCCTCGCTTTGGCGGCCCACATCACGGTAATTGAGGCCTAAGTTGTTGAGTGCCGATATGAGGTGAGCAACAAAAGCGGGTTCGACGGCCGCCGCGTGCCTGAACAACCTCACCGCTTCCTCCGAAGAAGCCAGTGCATCGTCGAGATTGCCCCATCGTCTGAAGGTTTCTGCAACCTCCAAATCGGCTTGTGCAACGCTTGGGAGCAAGCCGGGATCTAGACTGGCCAAGCTGCGCAGACGGGTGATCCCGTTTGGACCGTCGGCGGCCGCGTGACGATGTGCGTAGCGCCAGAGGTAAGTAGGCGCGTCCGCACGGTATCCATCCTTCACCAGACCCTCGTACCGCTCGGCCAACGCAGACCATACCGTTGCCGCTGCTGGCTCAAAGGGTTGCTCGGCTGTGCCGAGGTATTGAGGCCGCAGGTAATCAGCGAGGCTCTGATGGGCAACTCGATACACCGCGGTTCCGGCTTCTCCGTCTTGGACGACGTAGCGGCCCAGTTGATCCAATACCCAAGTGATGTGATTTGCGTTCAACAGCACGCCGGTCAGACTCGCGGCCACCGCCAGCCATTCGTCCTCAGGGAAGCCGGCTCCAAAACCCCATGTCAGGGCGGTTAACATCGTGCGCGCCAGCTGCACCGGTTCTCGGTCCTCTGGCGAGTTCACATCGCCAGCCGCTACTTGTGCTAAGTCAACGTTGAATGCGGTCTCAATTGAGTCGGCTAATTCCTCGTGCCAATTGGGCCTCGAGGTGTTGATAGGCGAGGCCGCCAATTGATCGACAAGAATTCGCGTTAGTAGGAATGACCCTTGGTCGGTCGTAGCACGCTCGACGAGTTGATCGCCGACTGCGTTGGCGTCCATGTCGACTGAGCGGTCGGCGAGCCGGCGGATAGCGTAGGCACGAATCGCCGTCCGCTGCGATTCTTGGTGAGCGGACAAATCCAAATTCATTATCGCGATCGGGTCGAGCACGTCCAGCAGTAATTCCGTTGAATCATCCTGCAACTGAGTCGGCTCATCGAGCAACAGCGGCAACGTTCTATTCCGAGCCAATGGACGACATGTCACGACGATGACGGCAAAGGGGGCTAGCCGTCTGAGTAGCTCCTCGGCGATAGAGAACGCTTCGTCACGAGCCTCATCGAGACTGTCTACGAATATCACTGGCGGCTTACCACCTTGTGCACGCGCGTGCTGCAATTCAGCCACGAGCGCCGTCGGGCCGCGGCGGCCGCCGTCGGCTGGCGAAAGTTCGGGCGGACATAGTTGACCGGATTCTGCGGTGGTCTGGTCTGGCCCCCCAGTCAATTGGTCGTCGATAAGTTCGGCGACACCGCGTGCAGTCAAACCGCGCGCCTGGACATAGGCATGGACTGAACATTGTCCGGGATCGCTGTGGCTCCAGCCGCCCCGGCGAAGGAGGCGAGCGCGCTCAATGGGGTTGGATAGCGCCGCTACGCGACCGATTATCGTGGACTTACCGGTGCCCGCGGACCCGGTGACTACCCGAATTCCTTCATTCTTGTCACGCACCCACTCGACGACTCGATCGACCTCGTCGACCCGTCCGCTGAACAACGACTGTTCATCTGCATCGCCTTCGCCGCGGGCCGCCAGAAGCAAATGCTCCACTACCTGCTCTGGGGTATCTGGAGCCCATAAAGGATTGGGCAGCATCGA
Organism: [Mycobacterium] manitobense; assembly: GCF_025821665.1. Classification (GTDB taxonomy): domain Bacteria; phylum Actinomycetota; class Actinomycetes; order Mycobacteriales; family Mycobacteriaceae; genus Mycobacterium; species Mycobacterium arseniciresistens. The sequence goes on along the minus strand of NZ_JACKSJ010000025.1, from coordinate 59,858 downwards.
GAATCGTCGACCCTGGCTGCGGAACTGGGGTATCTGGTCTTCGTCTTCCCACTCCTCGACGATCGCGGCGCCCAGGTCATCGCCGAATATCCATTGGTTTTGATGTGACCAACGCCGTTGCATTTCCGGCGATCTTGGACCTGCGGTCAGCAATCGCTCCAATAGCGATCCGAAGGCGCCGTCGCGAGCGTCGTCTCCTGCTCGGCACGACACGACGATCCCGAACCAAACGCGTTTGCTCTCAGGCGGATACTCCGCTAACAACGACGACGCGACCCGCGTTGCGTCTTCCAGCCCCTGCCCCGCATTACAGCAATCAATTAATAGCAGCAATTGCGCGGCGCCTGATTCCGCACAACGGCTCACGACTTCAGTCGCTAGTACTTCGCCTGTCTTCGCCTGCAACCACAGTTGCTGGCCCCTTGCCTTCCCGTGGCCCGACCACAACAACACCAGCGCCCCGGGCCGCGTGTTGGGGAGCGTGTTGAGGTGCTTCCGGATCTGTTCGTCAGTCCCATTAATTACGGGCTCACCCACAAACGCTGGGCTTAGTCGGCGAGCGACAGCCTTAACCTCCCTCTCCGCATACTCCAACTGGTCCAACTCTGATGCGTCGTAAAGATCAACTCCTACCCCAACAAATCTGCCCGGTTTCATGATGATGGAGCGTTGGTTTCGGTTTGCCAGACAAGGATGGCAGCACCGACAGGCGTTACCGGTGATCCTGGTGCTGTGCCCGTGACGCGCAATTGATACGCTCCCGGCGCCTCGGGGTGGAACGTGGTTTCGAGGTGCCGACCGCGGATGGTGGGAGTCCGACGGACCAATCGCGTAGTTTTCAAAGAACTTTCGGGTTCTAATTCGATCTGCACAGCAGGAACGGGTTGGTCTTCGCCCAGCTCGATATCGACGGTGACGGTGACGGGCTCGCCCAAGACCACTAGTTCTGGAGTATTGACACGAATCGGCACGCTCCCCCCGGCTCTTCGCTTGACTGGGACCGCGGTTATGACCGATTCAATTTCGTCGAGCACGTAGGGATTGTCTTGCAGGTGGCCGTGACGATCGACGACGCGCGAAATGAAGGGCGTGTCCATTGGTAGACCTTCTTTGATTGCGCCGGCCATCGGTACAGTAGCGTCGCCGTAGTCGTTATCTCCGCCGATTGTGCTTAGCACCTCAACCCCATTGCTAGTCAAGCGGACTGTAGTGCTAGTGGATTGCCGGGTGCCAACGATTACATGAGTCGTTTCCATGCTGGCCGGCCGAGCGGCCTCAGCCGCTGCGAGATCCCGATAAAACCGATTGCTATCCGCCAGCATGGCGGTGTCGAGGCCGGGCATGTTGATCTCATCGAGCCGATGCAGAGACCCGCTGCGGTCGATACAAGCGTAGTCAGGCAGCAATTGATAAGAAGACGGCAGGCTGCGCGCGAAGGAGGTCAGGTCGACGCTGAGCGGTCCGAGTGTACGACGGACGCCGTTGATGAGTTGGTCGATTGTCTTCGCGGCTCCACGGTGCGGGGTGCCAAGCGTGACGAGCTTTCGGGTAACCTCCGCGCCGCCGCATTTCTCGATGTACCAGCGGGCGATGAGTCCGCCCATAGAGTGGCAAACAAGAACGAGCTGGGCGTCATTCCGTGACGGATCGCTGTCGCGCCATTGTCCAAGTTCATCGCCGACAAGGTCGGCAAGGCGTTGTCCGTTGTACCGGTTGGACAATCGCCAGTCGTAGGGAAACGACAGCAGTTTTCCGATCTTGCCGGCAAGCCGCATTACCTCTAGACGCTTCAGCAGAACGGAGTAACCATCGACTGGCGACCACAGCCCTGGAATGCTATGCAAGTCGGGCATGATCGCCACCGCCTCCACTCCATCATCAGGGTGGTCATCGCCTATTCCCGTCGGCAGTTGCAATTGCTTGAGGCTACGGCCGAACGTCCGAATCGCCCCCAGGAGCGCACCTGCGGAGGGTTCCCAAACGGGTTTTCCATTGTGCGTAAGGGTGCTGCCGGTAATGCCAGGTACAACCACTACAAGATCGGTGCTACTCAATTTCGCCTGCCTTCGGAAGTGGATGTTCCGGGGTTCCTGTGGTGTGGGAAGCACAGCTCAAAGCCGTCGCTATTGCGCGACTCACCTTTTGCAATCGCCGTTGGCGTCACGCATGCCCCCATACGCCCACTTGCAACCCCTCCGAACATAGTAAGGCGATGTACGCAAGCCGAGCGTCGCGACGCGTTACTCAAAACGATGGGCTCTAATGATTACTCGGCACCTAGGATGGCCGACCCATGCAACGTGATAATTTCTGGCGGTCGTTGGTCAGTAGGTACTGACTTGGGGTATTAGGTGCTTTTGCGTGACCTCGGCCCCGCCCGAAGGTGACGCCGATCTGGACCCCGATTGGCACGGGCAGGTCCAGGTCGGCCAGTTCCGTTCCCTCCGGGCGACGAGCACATCTGCGGGGCCGAGTCTCCTAGCCCCCGCAGGGAGATCCGGATGGCGTGGGCGAGGCGGTCGGCGGCATCGCTATCCCAATTCATCGCTGATCGTCAGTGCGCCGTCGGGTGTTTTGGTCCAGCCACTCCAGACGTCACACCAGCGATATAGCACCTTGCGCCCGGCCTTGATGAACTTCGGTCCTGTGCCGAGATAGCGCTTCTGTGCCAGAATCGACGGTCGTGTGCAGGTACTTGGCGACGTCGGCGGGCGTGCCAAGCTCCGGCAGAACCGGCGGATTACTCACTGGCGTCTTGCATCCATTTCTCGACATCGGCGCGGCGGTAGAGCACACGGCGACCAAGTTTGAATGACTTCGGCCCACTATGGCCAACCGACCGCCACCACCGCAGCGTGGCCGGCGTCAGGCGCGTCATCTCAGCAACCTCGTTCACCGTGAGAAGGTCGCTGCCTGACTGCTTGCCCGCGGAAGAGGCTGGTGTCGCTGGCCGCGATTCGAGGCTCTGCGCGATAGCGAGCAACGCATACGTGCTTGCGAGCTTCCACGGCGAGGTGTGGCCTGGGTCGATCCGGTTGGCAGCCTCTAGCGCTTTCTCATACCAGTTCATCCCTGCACCGCCGGTTTCTCCCGTCTCCGAACTTGCCGGGGACACTATCTGAGCAGTGCGGATGCAGCGTTTGCAAGGTACGTGCAACTGCGTGCAGCCGGGTCGCTTTACCCTTCTGGCTGGCACACGCGGCCCTTAGCAGGGCTATGGCTGATGGAGTATCGGCGTGCTCGCCTGCTCAAGGGGACGCGGCGGTCGACACGATGGCGATATCCTGCGCTCCGTGCAAGGCAGAGAACTCGGGCCAAATGGTTTGAAGCCTATCCGGGCTTAGACGTACATCTTACTTGGCGTATTTGCGTTAATTGCTACTACAACAGCAATCGTCGTTCTGTTATTGGTGGCCAATGGGTCGACCGGGGATAAGGCAGCTGCCCGAATTGATGCAATTAGAACGGGCCTCGCCATCGGGGCCGGAACCGGTGGAGCGGCTGCGCTCGCCCTTGCAACACGCCGGCAATGGCTGAGCGAGCGCGCACAGGTCCACACCGAATCCGATGCCTCAGAACGCCGAGTAACCGAAATTTTCAACCGCGCGGTCGAGCAACTTGGCCACGAAAAGCCACAAGTTAGACTGGGCGGATTATATTCGCTTGAGCGGCTCGGAGTAGCCGCCCGAGGCCAGCGCCAGGCAATCGTCAACGTCATTTGTGGATAGCTGCGGATGCCGTACAACGCACCATATGTGCCGTCCGCCGATCACGTGTTCGAAGTTGATCGAAAGAGTGCGGGATCGCCACGCTCTATCCGGCCCGACGCACGGCGACAAGACGAGGAAGCAAGGCGGGAACTTGAAGTCCGCCAGACGGCGCAACGGATACTCGCGGAGCACTTGTCGAAGGACGACGCCCGCGGCTGGAGGGCTTTGGACGGTGGCGCACTGCACGTATCGCTGCGAGGAGCAACGCTCGTTGACTTTGATATGTCTTTGTGCAAGATGGGGGCCGCAGACTTTCAATATGCCCGGTTTGTCGGAACAACGCACTTCGAAGGGTGCGAGTTCGTCGGACAGACCCATTTTGATTCGGCGGTGTTCAAAGGCCCGTGCTGGATCGTTTTAGCCGATTTCCAGATGGCGCATGGTTCGACGGCGTTGAGTTCACGGATTTTGCTTGGTTCGATGAAACAAAATTCGCAGACCACGTCCGCTTTCCCAAGGCCGAGTTCCGCGACTACGCTTTCTTCGGGAATGCACTCTTCGAGGGTATGGCGTGGTTCGGAGACGCCCGATTCCATGGCGGGTTGACGTTCGAAAATGCAACATTTGTGCCGTGTTCGCCGCTGGACAAACTGGATTTGCTGAAAGCGCTAGTAAAACAAGAGGCTGCCGATGACGCCTGTGCACCCAAAGGGTGGCGGTTGTCGCAATCAGGAGTCGATGGTTGGTCTACGTTTGAAGTCATAGGCTTGGACAGCACGTCGGCGGACGCCTCTACGGAAGATCCTCTACCGCCTGAACGAACGTGACAACAAGCGGTGACTGCGCATACTGTGCGCTCGGAGGCCCAGTTACACGAGTTGATTTGCGGTAGTGGTGATGGTCACACGCCCGGCTGTGTGCTCTTACGGGTGATGATGTAAACGGGCACAGGCGCCTGCGTCGTACGGGCGCAGGTTTGCTCCGACTGACCGCGTTTCGACCGTCATCAGGGGCCTACACGGCTAAGTCGCAACCCAACTGACGTCTGCGGAAATCGGCTACAAGTAGCCCCTTAGCTGCACATAGAGGCCGAGTTCCGGCGGTTTACGGAGGCTAGCGAACGAGCCCCGATGGGCCGAAGCAGCTTCCCAAGCTGAATACGCGGGTTCGATTCCCGTCATCGGCTCCACGAAATGCCTGGTAACGGGCCTGAAGGCGCGGGACCCGTTCAGGTGAACACGTGTTGGAGCCCGTCGTGCCGGCTGCCGGCCAGCCGAACCAGGGTCTCCGGCGCTTCGGACAACGGCGAGTAGTCGGTGATGACGTGCTCGGCGATGCCCTTGCCGTGGGCGGTCAGCAGCGCCAAGGTCTCGGTGCTGAGGCGTTCGCGGTCCCACATATGGCCGGTCCCGCGCGGCACCCGTCCGATCTGAGCGCAGCGCAGGCTCAGTCCGTTGTGGTGGAATTCCTCCCCCAGGCGGACTTCTTCGCTTCCCCCCGGGTAGAACGCCAGGTCGATGACCGTGCCCTGGGGGCGCACCATGCGAAGGGCGAGCGCCAACGCGCTGGCTTGACCGCGACATTGAAAAACGACGTCGGCTCCGCGGTCACCGGCACCGTGACGCCATCGGCTTTTCAGCAGGACGGCCGGGTCGACGTCGTGTGGATCGACGACCTCCAGGCCGAGGTCGGCCGCGATCCGGCGGCGTGACGGGGTGGGCTCGACGAGGACGACCGATTCTGCGCCGTGCAGACGGGCGAACAGTGCGGTCAGCAGACCCACGACGCCGGCGCCGGTGACAGCGATTCGGCGACCCCGCACACCGTCGCCGAGGCCGCGCACATCAGTGCCATGAATGTCCGCGGCAGCGTGCAGTAGCCCGTTCGCGCAGATCGGCCCCATGTGGGCGGCGTAGATGCCCAGCACCGGATCGAGTGAAGTCGGCAGCGTGACGAAACGGTCGGTCAGCGCGTCAGCGCGGTAGGCGCTGCGATGCCCGTAGGTCATGGCGGCGAGGTCACCTGCCTGCACTGCAGGTGTCGCGCTTCCGGTGACCCGGCCGACCTGCATGTAGCCGAAACCCTCGATCGGATATCCCACGTCCGAGGTGCCCGGCATGAACAGCCCGAGCTCGGGATCCCACCTACGGTGCAGGCCCGGGTTCGTGCCCTTCACCCAACTGAGGTCCGTCCCTGTCGACAGTCCACTGAAAACGGTCTCCACGTCGAACTGGCCCTCCCGCAGGGGCGGCGGTGGGGGTTCATCGCGCAGTGTGACCACGCCGCTGCGCTCGACCACGACGGCGATCCTGCGATCAGGCATGAAGTCTCACCGGCCGGCCGTCTCTGGCTGAAGCCGCTATGGCGCAGGCCAATTCATGGGTCCGCAACGCTTCGTCGTAGTCGACCAGGATCCCGCCGCGAGCCGCGCCGTTGTCGAGAACGGCGTCGATGAACGCACGATCGGCCGCCCGCTTGGCGTCGTCGGGTTGCAGACTGCGCCGCACGACTCCTCGGTCCGTCCTCGCGACGATCTCGTCTTCGTGAATGGTGACCGACAGGCCGTCAGCATGTAGTTCAAGACCCGCCCGGTGCTTCCAATTCAGGCAGCACGTAGCGGCGACGGTTCCCACCGCTCCGGATTCGAACCTCAGGATCGCGACGGTGGCTCCGTCGACATCGGCGTCCGGCACGCCCGGCGGCGCGGCGTTGGCGTAGGCGTCGACTTCGACGACGTCGCCGCAGAACAGCCGAATCAGGTCCAGCACGTGCGCCGCCTGCTCGACGATCTGACCGCCCGACATCGCCCGCCTGCTCCACCAGGGCACCGGTGGCACGCGGTCGATCCACGACCCCACCGCGAGCCGAACAGGTCGGCCGTCGAGTAGTTCACGGACGAGGTCGACGGCCGCCGAATAGCGCCAATGATGACCGACCGCGGTGACGACGCCGGACATCCGCGCCGTGTCGGCTATGCGCTCGGCAGTAGGCAGGTCCAACGCCACCGGCTTCTCGACAAACATGGCGATGCCTGCGCCGAGCACCCGTTCCTCGATAGCGCCATGGGCATGCGGGGGAACGCACACATACACCGCATCCGGCGACGTGTCCAGGAGTGCCTGCAGGTCAGCTACCACGGCTGCCCCCGTCATGTCGGCAAATGACCGTGCGGCCGCCGGAACCGGGTCCGTCACGCCGATGATGCGTACATCCCCCAGTTGAGCGAGATGGTGTGCGTGGCGCACGGCAACACCACCGGCGCCTACGAATCCGACATTGCAGCAGTCCACAGTTGATCTCCCAGGTCGGCGTCGATGCCGTTTACCCCTGGACACCGGCGCTACTCCACCCCTAGGGGTGGATTTGACGTCGGTGTAAACGGTAACCCGGGTGTCATGCGCGAACGCGATGAACACATTCCGGCCGGGGTGGACCCCGAGGTATGGGCGTGGCTGCCACGGCGGTCCAGTCGCGGGATGTCGTGGACGTTGCAGCGGGTCATCCGGGCCAAAGGCACCAGACGAATCAGCGTCGTGCTGCCCGCCCGCGACGAGGAGCAGACCGTCGGGGGGATCGTCGCGCAGATACGGCGCCGGCTCATGGCGGACGTCAGTCTGGTCGACGAGCTCATCGTCATCGACTCCCGATCGTCCGACGCGACGGCTGCAGTCGCGGCGTCAGCCGGGGCAACGGTGTTTCATCAGGACCAGATCCTGCCCGACCAACCCCGAATGGACGGCAAGGGCGATGCGTTGTGGAAGGGGCTGGCTGCCAGCACCGGCGACATCGTGCTCTTCATCGATTCGGACCTACGCGACTTCACCACGCACTTCATCGTCGGACTGCTCGGCCCGCTGCTGTGTCAACCGGACGTGGTGTTCGTCAAGGCGCACTACCTGCGCCCGCTGACCACCGATCAGGTCACCGTCCCCGGCGGCGGTGGTCGGGTCAGTGAACTCGTCGCCCGGCCCCTCATCAACATGTTCTGGCCGCAGTTGGCCGGCTTCGTACAGCCCCTGGCAGGCGAGTACGGGGGTTACCGAAACGTACTGGAACAGATCCCGTTCGCGACCGGCTACGGCGTCGAGTTCGCGATGCTGGTCGATCTGCTCGATCTGGTCGGGCTGGACGCGCTCGCACAGGTGGACCTGGGCACGCGCACCCATCGTCACCAGGACATCGAAGCGTTGGGGCGGATGGCCGCCCAGATACTGCAGACCGCCAACGCGCGACTCCCGCGTGGGCGCCGCGGTGTCGACGACGCGCCGGTTTCGAGATGGCTCACACAGTTTCGGCACGACACGGCATCTCCCGTGCACCACCAGCTGGTGACCTCCGATGTCAGTGTGCGGGAGAGACCGCCGCTGGCTGACGTCCACGCCGTTGCCGACCTGTCCGCCGCCGCTCCCGCCGCCCGTTCCTGGCCGCTCGAGAATCACCGACCATGACTCCGACGGTGTTGATCAATGCCGGACCGTGGCTGACGGTTCCGCCGGTCGGCTACGGCGGAATCGAGAACATCATCGCGACGCTCATTCCGGAGCTACGCCTGCGCGGGGTGCGTGTCGTCCTTGCCACCGTCGGGCAGAGCACGATCGACGTCGACGAACAGATCCACGTGTTCGACGAGCCGCAGTTCGCCCACCTCGCGGAGCCCTACAACGACGTAGTCGGTGTCGCTGCAGCGCATTTGCAACGCATCGCCGCCGAATTGCGGTGCCGTTCGGACATCGACCTGGTTCACGACCACATGGAGGTGTTGGGCCCGAGCATGCTCGCGACCATGGGCGCCGACCGGCCGACCGTGCTGCACACCCTGCACTGGGATCTGACGAAGCACCGCGCCTTCTACCGCGGATTCGGCAGGCATGATCGATTCCACGTCAACGGTGTCTCCGCCGAGCAACTGCGGCGCGCGCCCGATGCGCTTCGCCACCACAGTCTCGGGCACATCCATCTGGCCACTCCGCTCGCACACCACGCCACACGTCGGCCCGCCCCAGCCGGGAACGGCCATCTCGTTCTGGTCGCGCGGATCAACCGCAGAAAGGGCCAACACATCGCCGCGCGCCTGGCGCAGCGATTCGGGTGGGAGCTGGTTTTGGCCGGGCCGATCGGGCCGTTCACCACGCCGGAGCAGCTGAGCGCCCAGCCGAACGCCGATCGCTGCGCCGACGTTCGGTACTGGCGCGACGAGGTTGCCCCATACGTCGACGGTGAGCGGGTGCGATGGATCGGGAACGTGACCGGGGATGATCGCGACCACCTCGTCTCGACCGCGCTCGCCACCTTGTTTCCGGTGTGCTGGGACGAACCCGGGGGTACCGCGGTCATCGAATCGATGGCCCTCGGCACACCTGTGGTCGGTTACCGCCGCGGCTGTCTGCCCGAACTCGTCGAACCCGGCACGGGATTGCTCGCAGAGTTCGGTGATGAGGCTGCGCTGGCTCGGCTGGTCACTGAAGTCGACAGCATTGATCCCGCCCACTGCCGCGCGGTAGCGGAACGTCGTTTCGCCCCGGACGTGATGGCCTCGGCCTACCTCGAGCTCTACGAGCAGTGCATCGAGGATTCGGCAGCGCGCTCACGCCCCAGGCTCTACGCGTGAGGCGGCCCGTCAATCGCCGGCGTGTTTCGCCACCGACTGCTTGAACGCCTCCTGTGCCTGCGGTGACGAGTTGAACCTCCAGTCGCGCTCTTTCTCGGCCTGGAACCAGATCAGGCCCCGCACCCGCTCCTGCGTGGCGAGGAAGTCGAACAGCCCGTAGATCCAGTCCGCCTTGTCGACGCCCGACTGCGGACCCTCGGCACTGGCCGTCTCCGCGATCACGATGTCGTGCTCACCGTCCAAGCGGCGCAGCCTGTCGAGAGCGTCACCGAAGATCTGATCGGCCGCCTGCCAGGTGTGGCCATCGTCCTCGCCCCAGTTGTAGCCGTCCAACCCCAACACGTCGACGCTGTCGACGCCGGGGAACGCGGCCGCCATGGCGTCGGCCCCCTCCGCGGTCGCGTCGGGACACCACATGAACGAGACGCGGTCGGCCCCGGCCCGCGCGAACCGCTCCCGGATGTGCTTCCATGCCGCGACCGAGTCGGCCGCGGTGTTGCCGTTGACGCCCACCGACCACGGATAGTGCGGTGCGTTCATCTCGTGGCCGACCCGCAGGGTTACCGGCCCACCCCAGGCCGCCAGTTCGCGGGCCCACCGATCCAACCGGTCGTCGAAATCACCGACCGCCACCCGGCTTGATGCGTACGCGGGCTGTTCGACGCCCGCGCCGGGCTGCCAGATCTCGAGCGTGAGCACCGGCTGGGCGCCGGCCGCCTGGATCGACGACAGGTCGGCCACGGGGACGGGGTCATCGATCGCGGCGAACCGCAGCATGTACTGCGGCGACGACTGCGCCATCTGCACGACGACGGGCAACGCGCTCGAGTCCGACTGATTGTCGGGCAGGAACACCCCCCAGCGGACCGGGTGCGCCGCGACGATGCCCGAGGTGTGCTCGACGGGCACGGGCGCGCAGCCCATGGCGAGCAGAAGCGCCGTGGACAGCGATCCGACCAGCAGCCCGTGGACGAAACGCCTCGCCGAAGTCATTCCAGCAGCATTCCCGCCTCGCGGCCGACGACACCAGCCGGGGGTGAACGGGCCGCCGGCTGACAGCGCCTAGCCTCGAGCCTTACCCCCCGGATAGGAAACTGTTGCCGTCCCGCGGTGAACTCTGGCCTCGCGTCGATTACGGAGCGACCCCGGTTCCGCGACCATTTCTTTCATGGCTACAGCGACCCCGGCACCCACCGCCCCCACGGGCGCCCCGAGGTCTTCGCGTCGCCACCCGCGCACCGCCTGCACCGGGCGCCGACGCCTTGCGGTGACCGAACGGACCATCACCGTCCGTGGCGGCGTGCAGCTGGCGGTGCGGGACCAAGGACCCGCCGACGCCCAGGCCACCGTCGTCCTCCTGCACGGTCTCTGCCTCGACAGAGACTCGTGGACCGGCCAGATCGATCACCTGACTAGGCAGTGGGGCGATCGTCTCCGGATCATCAGCTACGACCACCGCGGCCATGGCAGGTCGGATTCGGCCCCGAAGCGCACCTACACGGTCACCCAACTCGCCGAGGACCTCGCCGGCGTGCTGACCGCCCTTCGCGTCACCGGCCCACTCACCCTCGCCGGACACTCGATGGGCGGGATGGTCGCCCTCGCGTACCTCGGCCGCCCTCCCGCTGATCGCCCCGTCGAGCCCACCGGACTGGTCCTCGCCGCGACGGCCGCCGGCCGGCTCACCGAGCGCGGCGTCGCCCGCCTGCTGGCCAATCCGGCGACGAATATCCTGTGCGGGCTGGCCGCCCTCACGCCGCACCGCGCCATCTCTGTGCTCAGCAAGCCGCTGTACGCGGCTCTGGCACTGCGGTGTGACGCCGATGCACGCTCGACACTCTCGAGGTTGTTCGCCGAGACTTCGGCCGCAGCGACGACCCTCGACACCGCCGTCGGATTCCTGCCCGGCCTACGGTCCTTTGATCAACTCTCGACGCTCGGCTCGATCCGCGCCGAGACGGTCGTCCTCAGTGGCGGCGCCGACCTGCTCACTCCGCCGTCGCACGCGCACGAGATGACCGAGGCCATCCCCGGCGCCACACACGTGCACCTTCCCGACGCGGGCCACATGCTGCTCGATGAGGCTCCCCAAACCGTCACCGATGCCATCAGCCGGACTTTCGCGACACGCACCGCCGTCGGCCCACGACCAACTACCGTGAATCACGTTCTCGGACAGCGGTATTCACTGCTCGCCAAGACAGCGTGAACGACGCGGGCCCGGACCCCGCCATCCGCTCCACCGATCCGGCGGTTCGTCGAACTTCGCCTTTCGAGGGTTTGCTGCGGGGCGTTCGGGAATAGTGAGCAAATGGTCGCTGACTCGAGTACGCAGGCAGCGCCGCGGATGAGCCGGCAGGCATCGACCACGGTGTTCATCATCGGATCCCTCGTCGCCGTGCTGATCGCCGGCTGGCTGTCGCTGGTCACCCAACCGACGGCGCTGGTGTCGACGGCATGGTGGCCCGCGGCGGGCATCGCACTCGGACTGGGCCTTCGCCTCCCGCGGCGCTACACCTGGATGCTCGCATCTGCGGTCGCCGCCATCACTTTCCCGCTCCTGATGTGGGCGGGACGGCCGGTGGAGTTGGCGGTCGCGCTGGCGGTGGCAGGCGGAATCGAGCTGGCGGTTGGGGCCGTGCTGCTGCGCGGCCGGTCGGACACCGTGCCTGCGCTGGCCGGCCCTCGGGATCTGGGTCGTCTGCTGATCGCCGTCCTGACCGCCGCGGTCGTCTACGACCTGGTCGGGTCCACCGCCACCTATCTGCTGGCCGACTCGTCGCAAGCCTGGACGCGCCTGGTGACGGCGGTGCCCAAGCACGCCGCGGGCATGCTGCTGCTGGCGCCGCTGTTCATGAAACTTCCCGGCCGCGCGCGTCAGGTACGGCTGCCGGAGATCGTCGCCGAGGTGGCATTGGTGCTCGGCGTGACCGCGTTCGTGTTCGCCTTCACCCCCGGGATGCCGCTGTCCTTCCTCCCCTTCATCCCCTTGCTCTGGGCGGCGGTGCGGCTGTCGACCCGACAACTGATCTGGCTGATGTTGGGCGTCGCGATCATCGCCTACGCCGGCAGCGCAGTTGACCGCGGCCCGTTCGCCTTCGATCGCCTGGGCGAGGACACCGGCGTCGTCGTACTGCAGACCTTCCTGCTGTCGATCGTGGTGGTGTTCCTTCTGCTGTCTCTGGCCGTGGGGCTCGAGCAGCGCACCTCTCTGCGGCTGGCCGAACGGGAGGAACTGTTCCGGACGATCTTCGAGACCTCCGTCGCCGGCATGGTGATCGCCACCCGCGACGCGACGGGATGGAAGGTGACGCGGACCAATGCGTCCGCGGTGGCCATCCTCCCCGGACTCGGCGACCCCTCCACTTCACTGAGCACCCTGTTGGGTGAGGACGCGATCGGCGTGCTCTCCGCAGAGATGGATGCGCTCACCGAGGACAACGCCCGCCTCACCCTGACCACCGCCGCCGACTGCATCCTCAATGTCAGCATGTCCCTCATCAGCGGTGAGTCCACCAGCCGCACCGTGGCCCTTCAGTTCTACGACATCACCGAAGCGGTGCGGGCACGCCGGCTCGAACAGGCCGAGCTCATGCGCGCTGCCGAGGTCCAGCGGGCCCTGTTGCCCGGCAAGTTCCCGAGCACGCCCGGGTGGAGTTCAGGGGCGGTGTCGGTTCCCGCCCGCCAGGTCGGCGGAGATTTCTACGACATCCGGGTGCAGGCGCCGCACGCGGTCCTCAGTCTCGGCGACGTGATGGGCAAGGGCATGGGCGCCGGAATGCTCGCCGCGGCGACGAGGGCGGCCCTGAGGGCCAACGATCTCGACGTCAGTCCGTCCAAAGCCGTCAGCCGTGCCGCCGACGTGATCGACCGCGACCTGCAACGCACCAGTGCGTTCGTCACCCTGACCTATGTGCTGATCGACCTTGCCACGGGTGACTTCCGGTTCGCCGACGCCGGCCACGGACTGCACTTCATCGTCCGCACCGGATCCCACCGGGTGGAGCGCGTGGCGTCTGCCGACCTCCCCATGGGGCTGGAAAGCGGCTGGCACGAGAAGCGCGGCGCGCTGAATCCCGGGGACGCGATCCTGCTGGTCAGCGACGGTGTCCTGGACATGTGGGGTGGCTCGGTCCAGCAACTCTCCGACGCCGTCGCGCGGTGCGCACAGGACTGTGGCGCCGATCCCCAGGCACTCGTCGACGCGCTCTGTGCGGGCGCGAACGTCGATCTCGATCGCGATGACGTGACGGCCGTCGTGCTCCGCAGAGAGCTGCTGGAGATTCCGACGCCGAGGGCCTAGAACACCCGGATCCAGTCGATCAGCATGTCAGCGGGGTAGTTGCCGCCTGCGGGTTCACGACCGCCGGAGCCGCCGACGGCGATGTTGAACACCGGGGCCATCGTGTAGCCCGGGTCGTTGAACGGATACTCCGGCAGCGAGTTCGACGGCACGGTGAAGAACGGCTGCATTCCGGGCTGGTAGTCCTTCCAGAAGTACAGGCCGGCCGGCTGCCACGTCATGCGCCAGGTGTGCCAATCCCCGTCGACCGGGTGCTTGTGGGTCTGGTACTGGGTACCGTCCAGCCGCGCGTGCACGGTGGTGCCCGACGGCCAGTCCCGGTTGCCGTACCACTCCACGAGGTCGATCTCACCGCCGCGCACGGGGTTGTCGTTGATCAACCAGAAGGCCGGCCATGCGCCGTCGGTCAGGCAGTTGAGCTTGATGCGGGCTTCCCATGTGGTTCCGATTCCGCCGCGCCAGTTGCCGATGACCTTCGCGCTGGCGTACTTCTCCTGGATGTTCGCGCCCTCACCGCGGGTGGCGCGGATGACCAGGTTGCCCATCCCGTCCTGGAACACATGCTCCTGGTCGGTGACATAACGACCCATGTTGAACGGCTTGTCCCACTCGACAGGATTCCGGATCGTCTCACGGGCCGGAACGATGAACCACGACGCCGGATCCGGCGGCGCACCGGCCGGTCCGTTGAACTCATCGGCGAACAACAGCCCAGGTCCAGGCTCCGCGGCAGCCACGGGCAATCCGGGTACACCGGGAGGTGGCCCGGGCGGCGCATCGCCGATCACCGGCTGAGCCCCAGCCTTGGGTAGGGGCAGCGCAGCAGCCGCCACCCCGAACCCCAACATCAACATTGCGCTTCGGCGATCCATGCTCGACACCCCCGTACCGTAAACGGAACGGGCGCGAAACTGGGCGCAAACCCCGCCGAAGTCCGTCGCCGGTTCCGCGACAGCCGTCGGCGCGACGGCAGAATCTGCGATCATCCGTGGTTCGTGACGGCCTTAGGATCAGGGCACACCTTCGGCTGTCACGGGGAGATCGGTCATGGCGACACGGCGGTCCGTCCGCGCACTGGTGACGGCCGTGGCCGTGATGATCGCGGTCACGCTCGGTGGCTGGTCACCTCCTGTCGCCCATGCCGACGAGGCCGCATGCCCCGCACAGGTTGCCTCGCTGCAAGCGACCATGGCCAAGATCGGCGAGCACAATGCGCGGGGACTGCCGGGCGGCGTGGGTCCGCCGGAGATCGTCGTCCCGTACAACCGGGAAGCCGACCAGCTCAACGCGGAGAAGGCAGCCAAACTCGGTCAGCTGCAGGCCTGTGCCGCGGTCACCGACAAACTCCGCGCCGGCGGACCCCCGACCAAACCGCTGAACAAGGTTGCGCTGGACAACATCGGCGTCGCCAAGACGAAGGTCCCCAGCGGATGGACCCCTCCCACGCCGCTGCCCACCCTCGGCACCCGGATCACGATCCCGCCGAGCAGCCCGATCAAACCGCTGTGGGATGCGATCAACAAGCAGAAGAGTCCGGAGTATCCCTACCCGAACGTCTCACTGCAGGGCGCGCCCCGGCCGGCGAGCGACGACAGGCACCCGTCGCAACCGGACCGGCCCATCGGCACGAATGCCAGAGGCGGACCGGCGGTCTCGGCCGATCACATCGTGCCCAAGGTGGAGATCATGTATCTGCCGCGGTTCATGGAACTGACGCCGGAGAACATGTGGCTCGTGCTCAACGCACCGGTGAACCTGCAGTGGCTACCCACCGTGGTGAATGCGAAGAACAAGAACTCGCGCTCGGCCGCCGACATGCAGGGTGTCGATCCACAGTGGCAGGACGAGCAGGTCGCACTGCAGGACGAGAAACGCCGAGAACTGACCGAGTTGATCGCGCAACTGGCCGACAGCCAGCTGCCCTAGCGCGGGGAGACTCATCGATGGCCGGAATCGACCACGAGGCCCTCGCGGCCGCGATGCCCTGGGAGACAGAGCCCTTCACGATCCTCGAGCCGGGGGAACAGACCCGCGCGGCGATCCCGCAGGCATGGTGGCCGATAGCCGACTCCTCGGATCCCCGAGACCGCAGGCAGGTGGCGCTAGCCCTCTGGAACGACGACTTCCTGGCTCTCGTGCCGACTTTCGCGCAGGCACTGCATGCCGACCTCGTCGACGTCCGCGTCGTCGAACATCCCTGGATCGGCGCTGCGTCGCTCGACTACGTGGTGGCGGCGAGCGCCGGCGAGGGTTACGGCGTGTGGATGGGCGAGGATCCGGCCACGTTCGGCGACCACGATCCACCGCTGTTCGACTCGCTGCCGCCGCCGGTGCAGACCTTCCTGCGCCGAGTCCACGCCGGTTTCACCACATGGGACCGGGAATCCTGCGGCCTGACCCCGCCCTCGCTCATGAACACGCTGGCCGCGTACTGGGGTGACCCCGAGGACTCCGCCCGGATCGAGTGGTACGAGACGGCAGCGGAAGCACCCGAGATGCGCCGGCTGCTGCGCGTCACCGGACGCGGTCCGCACGGGGATCTGCTGACGTCACCGGACCTGCCCGCCGGCAGTGCGGTCACCTACTTCGAACCCGACTTCGAGCTGAAGCCGTTCGGCGAATCCCTCGACCTGTTCATGACCATGCCGTTGGAAGAGTGACGATGACGTTCCCCGGACCGTGGCCCGGCCCCCAACCGGATCCGTTCTCCGCCCCGCAGTTTCCGCCGCAGCAGCCACCGCCGCCGCCGCAGCAGTGGGCAGGGCCGCCGGGCTGGGGACCACCACCTCCCCCACCGCAGTGGGGATCACCGGGCGGACCTCCCTACGGCGGGCCTCCCTATGGCGGGCCTCCCTATGGCGGGCCGCCGCACGGCGGACCGCCGCCGAAGCGCTCTGGCCGCAAGTGGATCATCGCCGCGGTCGTCGGCGTGCTGGCCGTCGCAGGCGTCGCCGGTGGGATCTGGGGCTACCAGCATCATCAGAGCGAGAAGCAGCTGGCGGGCATCCGCGACACGGTCAGCCGATTCGCTGAAGCCTCCGACACCGCCGATACCGAGAAGATGTCGGCGCTCATGTGTGCCGCGGAGGCCGAACAGTTCGCCGACGGCATGGAGGGCACCGACGACGGCGGGCCCATCAAGGCCGGCGAGCGCCGTGCCGTGAATTTCGGCGCCATCTCGGTCGACGGCGACACCGCCACCGTCGAGGTCACCCGTCCGCCATCGCCGCGAGTCACGCTCAAACTCCTACGCGAAGGCGGTTCCTGGAAGATGTGCAATCCCGCCTGATGTCGCGCGGCCACGAGGCGGCGCTCCCGGCCTCGGGACACTGAGATCGCTCTCAGGTCGGTTGCTGTGTCGAGGATCACACCCGCCCCCAGATCTCGATCGGTAGATGGGTTCGCGACCCTGAATGAATATTCACTTAATGGCCGGATCGTGAACCGACCACCCAACGGTGCCGGCCTCATCCGGCGGCACCCGCGACTTCCTCGAACCAGGTTCTTAGGTTAGCTTAATTAGGGCAGGCTCACCTAAAATTGGTGCTCACGTCCCAGATTCCCGGAGCGGGCGAGTTCGCTCAGATTACGGGCGAGGAGGCCGCCGTAGGGGGCTACCTTTCGCGCACCGGACACGCCCCTCATTGACGCGGCTGGAAATTCCGCGCGAACCGCCGCAGGCGGGAAGCAGCTAAGGCACTCGCTGACGGTTTTGTCTCAGGTTCCTCACAGGCGATTGTCGAATCAAGATCGTCCTCGCAGGTGAGACGTAGCCATTGTTCCTCAGGTAACGCTCAGCTACTGTCCGTCTGCCTGATAAGGCAACCCTCAGTTACTTAGACCAGGAGACCAAGTGCACAAAGCCCATCGCGCAGAGTCGGGGCGGCATGCCGCCGCTTCGCCCTCGCGCGTCAGCAAGTTCCTCGCCGCCGGCATCGCCGTCGCCGGGGCCACGGCCATCGCTGCTGCCCCCGTGTCGCCCATCAACGACGACATCAAGATCAAGGCCCAGGCGCAGGAGCGGGCGGTCGCGTTGACGGCCGCCGCGGACCCGCTCGTTCTGCTGCAGAACTTCTTCGCGGAGTCGCAGCTCAACTTGGGCTACCTCGGCAGCAACGCCACGAACAGCTATGCCGCGGTGGCGGCGGCGTTCGCCGACGCCGACCTGCCCGGCGAACTGTCGAACATCCTCGTGGGCAACCTGTCGGACCCGACGGCGCTGTTCACGCGCCTGTCGCAGTTCCAGTCCGTCTACGGCGACGACCTGCAGATCGCGTTCTTCGGCCGGGAGGACGACCTGTCCACGCCGGTCAACGAGAACTACGACGGCCTCTTCGA
The DNA here is from genome assembly GCF_025821665.1 of [Mycobacterium] manitobense. Taxonomy (GTDB): domain Bacteria; phylum Actinomycetota; class Actinomycetes; order Mycobacteriales; family Mycobacteriaceae; genus Mycobacterium; species Mycobacterium arseniciresistens. The sequence goes on along the minus strand of NZ_JACKSJ010000025.1, from coordinate 41,899 downwards.
GCGCATGCAGCTGTCGTTCACGGAGTTCCAGACGCTGCTGGCGGATCTCCAGGTCTACGACCCGCCTGCGGACGACCCCGACCAGGGCCAGTTCACCAACATGGCGTTCGAGCTGAACAGCTTCTTCGTGTTCGGCGTCCTCGACAACCTCCGCCCGCTGATCGGCGGCACGCCTGCGGGCATCGTCCCGTTGTTCTCCATCCCGGGCGATTTCCTGGGCGGCGAGGTGGCCGGCGGATTCGACGGTGCCCTGCCCGGCTTCGACCGTCTGGACAACCTGATCAACGTGCTCAACGAGCAGACGCTGGTCCGTGCGGCGGTCGGTCCGTTCCAGACGTCGTTCTTCCAGGTCGCGCAGGTCCTGGACGACGCCATGGCGGCCTACGAGGCAGGCGACACCGAACTCGCGATCAACGAGCTGACCAACCTGCCCATCCGCACGGTCAACGCGTTCGTCAACGGCTTCGCGCCCAGCTTCAGCCCGGGCGGGGAGGAATGGCCCAGCCTGCTCGACCCGCGTCAGCAGCAGGCCGGTCTGTTCAAGTACCTGGCGGTGGATCTGCCCAACCAGATCATCACCGCACTGGGTGGTACGCCGGTGACCCCGCAGCTGCCGCCGGCGCCGACGACGCTCACGGAACGGTCCGCGCCCGACGTGCTGGCGGCCTTCGGTCCGGCCGCAGGCACTGTCGACGTCAAGGTCGAGCCGACGCCTGAGGCGCCTGCCAAGATCGACGAGGCCACGACGAAGGACACCGCCGTGCTGGCGGGCAACACCACGGTGCCCGTCACGGTGCCCGCCACCGGCGCCACCGGTGAGGTCATCGAGGTCGACGGCGAGGGCGAGGGCGCTCCTGCCTCGACCACGCCGGTCAAGAAGGGCTACAAGCCCGGTGACGGTCTCAAGGCGCTGAAGAAGGCCGGTGACGACTTCAACAAGGGCGTCAAGAGCTTCACGGACTCGCTGAAGCCCAAGAAGAAGACCACCGAGTCGGAGGCCACGAAGGACGGCGCTGACGACAAGGCCAAGGACGACCCGGGCACCAAGGACGACAAGCCCAAGTCCGACGACAGCGACAAGAAGAAGTCGGAAGGCTCCGAGAGCTGATTCGGAACCGCTGGTAGCGACGGCCCCCTCGGCGACGAGGGGGCCGTCGTGTTTCGACCGCAATGTCGATTCGGCGTCAGTCCAATGTCCATCGAATGTCTGCCGCCGAAATCACGGTCGAGGAGAGCTATACAAGCAGGTGCCGATTCGGGCACCCGCAATTCCGCGGACACCTGTGAGGGAGGGCACCGGTGAAACGCATAGTTCTGGCAGCGATACTCGCGCTCATGATGCTCACCGGCGCGGCATTCGTCGCACCGGCCGCATCGCACGCCGCACCAGGACCGGGCGGGTCGACCGTTCTGACACTGGCGCCGGCTTTCCGTGAACTACCGTCCAATTGGCTTCGCGGCGAGCTCTTCGCCGCACCGAATGTGAAGGTCAAGGTCCCGTACAACAACTTCCCCGGCGCCACCAACACCAACAAGGGCGCCGACAATCTCGACCAGGCATTGCGCTCGACGCCCGGACAGAAGATCGTGCTGGGCCACAGCCAGGGCGCGCAGGTCATCGACGCCTGGCTCCGGCGCTACGGGCCGACGAGCGCCGTGGATCCGGCGACGGTGCAGTTCGTACTCACCGGCGACCTGGAGAGCAAGTACAACGGGTGCGCCAATGTGCCCGACAGCGGATGTGTGGCCGCCTATGGCGGCAACAATTTTCCGGACGACACACCGTTCACAGTCAAAGTGATCGCCCGCCAGTACGACTATTACGCCGACTGCCCGAACGATTTGTCGAATGCGACGGCGAAGAAGAACCGCAGCGCCGCAACGGTGGTCGGCGGTAAAGGCGAGCTCGGTCAGGTGCACGGCGATTACAGCAAGATCGGCTTGAACGATCCCGCCAACAAGGTGTTCGCCGAGGGAAATGCGACCTACATCCTTGGCGCTCCGGCCACCTATTTCCTGCCGATGGTGACGCAGGAATGGACGCCGAACTCTCAGAAGGTCGTCGACGACGCCCGCCTGCGTCCGATCGTCGAATCCGCCTACAGCCGGCCGATGGGCACGCTGCCGGTGCCGCCGGCCGGGTCGTCCTGACGGTCAGCGGAAGTACAGCTCGTCTCCGGTCGGGTAGCCACCGCCGGTGGTGGTGATGTGCACGTGGTCGAAGTGGCCGTATCCGCCGTTACGCACCCCGCTCGGCGTGATGTAGCGCCCGCGCCAGATGGCGTCCTGCATGCCGAACCGCTCGGCGTTCTTCAGGACGAACGCGACGATCTCGTTGCCGAGGGCGATGCCCTCGGCTGACATCGGGTTGGGGATCATCACGTCGAGCGCCAGACCGTTGGGGTGCCAGCGCAACGCGTCGGACCGCACGCCGCCGATCTGGTTGATTTCGGGGAAGGCCGCGCTGATGCTGCGGGCAGCCAGGATGGTCTTGACCTGAAGGCCGCTCTCTGGGGCGTCGCCGGCGTGCAGGATCCGTTCGGCTTTGGCGGTGTCGACGATCCGGTACCGCGACGCCGGGGGCGGCTGGACGGCTACGGGATCGGCGGACGCGGGCATCCACGCCAGCGCGGGTGCGGCCCCGGCGACGAGTTCCATGCCATACGGCGCGGCCGGCTCGGGGGCGGGGGCTACCTGGGCTTCGGGACGTTTGGCCTCGGGCGAGACGTCGGAGCCCGCGGCGATGAAGACGATGGCCGGGGAAGCGAATGCGCCGAGGAGAACCGACACCCGTCGGCGGTCGGCGGTCACCGAATGCCTTCCCACCCGATGCACGATAGATGCAAATTCCAGCAAATGTCACGGTCGAGTCACGGAGTTGTCACGACAACGAATCGGACCTTTCGCATCATTCGACCGATTCGGCGGCATGCCTGCAGGTCACAGCGCCGGCCGCACACGGTCCCCCTGATCGCGGTCGACATTTCTCTCAATGAATTCTTAGTCCAGGCGGTGCGGGTAACGTCACGAACGCCATGCGCCGATTCGTGTACATCGACGGACCCTCGGTCTGCTGGGAGGGGCAGCGGCTCGCGGCTGTCCGGCGGGGTTTCGCCTCCTCGCTGCACGACGCGATCAGCCGCGACATCGTCGACGGCGCCTGGAACCTCGACTACGGCCGACTGTACGAAGCGGTGTGCCCGCAGGCCGAGCGCGGCGGGCACACCTCGCTCTTCGGCGTCCGGCCACACCAGGTCGACACGATCTGGTCGCTCGACGGAGTGGACGCTGTCGTCTTCGACCGGGAGGCGCCGGGCGACACCGCCACGAAGTTCGACGTGATGATCGCGACGCAACTCGTCGAGCACTCCTTCACCGCGATGGAACCCGGCGACCGTGCGGTGGTGATCGCCGGGGACTGCGAGCTGACGCCGGGAGTGCACTCGCTGTCGTCGCGCGGCTTCCCGACCACCGTCGCGTTCTGGGACCACGCCACGGCCCGGGAATTGAAGGGTGTCGCCGACGAGGTGGTCAGCCTCGACGCGGTGCTGGACCGCCTCGGCCGCGGCGCGTGAGGACCTACACCGCCAGGCGTTCCACGCTGACGTCGCCCGACCGCAGCAGTTCCGCGCTCGCATCGATGATCCGGAGCACCGTCCGGCGGTCGCACCCGAGCTGACGGGCGATGGCCTGCGGTGAGTGGTCTCGCTCGTAGCTCAGGTGCAGCACGCCGGCGACATCGTCGGCGGACAGCCCCCGCAGGTCGTCACGCGAGGCGATCGCCTCGGCCATCGACTCCCAGGGCTGGCGCGCCGCGATGCCGATGTCCGCCGACGCCTGCCCGACGGGCTCCTCGGCGAGTTCGGTGACGGTGGCGTCGGCCGCGACGGACGCGTGTTCGTCGTCGAGACCGGCGTCGCCGGCCTCCGGAGGCCCAGGGATGCGGCTGAGCAGGCTGAGCCCGTGCGTGGCCGCCAACAGACTCACCGGCGCCACCACGGCGATCGCCGCCGCCAGCCACGGGTTCATCGGCGCGCCTGCGGGGATCACGGCGTGCAGTGCGTTGGCGCCGACGCTGACGGCGGCCGCGCACGTCAACACGGTCCAGAAGTAGCGACGGCTGCTGGCCTGGTCCTGATAGCCGGCCAGCACCACCACGGCCATCGTCGCCTGCAGGATCGTCCCGTCGACGATCAGCGGCCACAGCCAGGCGAGCTGCCCGGGGACACCGGCTCGCGCCGCCAGGTCACGCAGAGCGGCGAAGGACAGGACGAAGCTCGCGACACCGATCCCCGCGGTGATCACCACCGCTGCGGATCTGGTGAAGGTCAGTGACCGTCGTGACTGGCTCATGGCAGGCGATCCTGCCGAACGCCACCGACAGACCCGCTACCCTCCCGGACCCTGCAACCGGTTGATGAGCGGCAGCCGCCCGATGATGCGGTCGCGAAGACGTGGCTCGGGCTGCTGGACCGGCGGCACGGTGCCCGCGCCGGGCGGCACATAGGCCGGGTTGCCCGGAACGAAGCCGGGTGGGGTGCCGTCGACCGCGGGGACCGGCGGGGTGGCCGGCGGGACGTAGGCCGGCGGCGCGGGGGGTACGTATGCCGGCACGACCGGTTCGGGCAAGCCCTGCGGTGCGGGGGCGGCGGCCGGTGGTTCCGGCGCGGGCGCCTCGGGTACCGGCATCGCTTCCACCGGTTCGACCGGCAGCACCTCGGGCGGCGGAGGAGGTGCCGCGGGCGGATCGACGTCGACGGGCGGTGCGGCGGGCACCGGGCGCGGCGCCGGCTTCTGAGGCCGCGGCGGCAGCTTCGCCACCGGGTCCTGCACCAGGGCCGCCTTCGCCGTCTGTTCCGACGCGTTGGCCGTCTGCTCGTGCTCCGGCGTGGACTGAGGGGTGAGGGCGACCGACAGCGACACCACGAAGGTGACCACCGCGGCGACGAGCACCCCGCCCAGCGCGGCCACCCGCGGCGTGACGAACGGCTGCTTGCCTGCGGGAGTCGGCTCCGCAACGAAGCCGAGGTCGAGGTCGTAGGTGCTGCGGGCCGACGCGAGTGCCGCGCCACGGGCCATCGCCAGGTCGGCCTCGGCGGCGGAGATGACCGCGAGTCCCCCGGCGTCCAGCGATGCGACGACGTCGTCCAGATCGCCGGCCGAGCCGAGGACGTAGACGTCGGCCGGTTCGGACGGGCAGCTGTCGACCAGCGCGGTCAGCCAGTGCGCCACCTCGGCGGCATCACCCGCGCCGAACCGTTCGATGACGTCGACCACCACCTCGTGGGCGTCGACGACCGCGGCCACGGCCGCGTCGGGTTCCACCACACACACGGCGATGTCCTCGAGGCCGGCGATGTCACCGATTCCCGTCGCCAAGGCAGCCGCCGCGTCCGACTCCGAGACCGCGATGACGTTGTCCGCGCCCTTGTCGGCGAGGAGTTCGAGCACCGTCGAGGCGGCAGCCGTCGCGCTTCCGAGCCAGGTGACCCCGATCGCGCGTGGTCGCCGGCCGGGGACCGCGGCGAAGGGTCCCTCGCCGAGAACCGCGTCCACCAGGTCATTCAGGCCATTGTCGGCGCCGTCGAGTTCCAGGGTGCCCTTGTCGACCGTGGCGCCCTCGCCGGTCGCGCCTTCAACGAGCACGAAACGGATGGCAGCCGACGTTATCGAGAGGCCGAGTACTAGGTCCACTGATACGTTCCCGATCTGCTTGTCAGTCGGACCGAGGTTACCGCCGCCTACCCGGGTTGGTGCAATCTGCAACTTCACCGAGCCCGCTACCTGCGGCGATGGGTGGCTACCCTGAGGGTATGAGGCTGCGGAAGGCGTTGGTGACGGTGTCGCTGATCCTCGTCGCCAAGGCCGTGCTGATCGGCTGGGTGGCCTGCGGGCGGGCCGAGATGATCGCCACGCCGTCGCAGATCGAGGCCGGCGCCACGCTGATGACAGCCACCACGTCGGCGACGGCCGCGGCGGACCCCGGGCCCCGGCATCACACCTTGCTGAGGTCCGTTCGCATGGTCTTGACCTGGTAGTCGTCCCACGTCGAGATGTTCCAGTACAGGTACTGCTGGTCGCTGGAAGAGACGTTCGCGGTGGACGACCAAGGATGGATCATCGGCGCGTAGAGCCCCGGCATCTTCGACGAGGTCACGAGCGTCGTCGGGGCCGTCCATGGGCCCTCGGGCCGGTCCGCCTTGCGGATGACCACGTTGTTGTTCTGGTCCGCGTAGAGCATCACGTACTTCTTCTCGTACGCGTTGTACTGCACCGACATCTCGCCGACCGTGGGGTACGTGGTGTTCTTCACCAAGCCGAACCACGACGTGGTGGTCGTCCCGGGCAGGATGGGTTTGGCGGCCGCGGGGTTGTTGTTCACCCACGACGAGCCGTTCCAGTACTGGTACTTGGTCTGGTCGAGGAGGTCCTTCTCGTTGACCCGAGACAGGTAGGCCGTGCCGCCGCGACCGGCCGGTGTGCCGAAGGCGTACACGTATCCGTCTGTTTTCGGTTCTCCGGTCACGGGATCGGTGACCGGCGCACCGCTGGCGTCGACGACCGCGCCCTTGACGTAGGCGAACTGCTGGAAATTCTGGTTGCCCGAGATGAACGGGCGGGTCGAGCGTCCGACGGCGGCGGGCCGTACCGAGGACGCCGGCACCGTGCGCCAGTTCTGGCCGTTGTCATCCGAATACGCGATGGCCGAATAGTTCGTGGTCCACCGGCCCGGGGTGTCCCAGGACCGTACCGACATGAAGTTGATGTACTGCCTGGTCGCGCCGTTGACCCCGGCGCCGGGCACGGAGATCGCGGCGGTGGGAATGATCGTCACCTCGGGTCCGACGGCGTAACCGTACTTCCCGATGATCTCGCGCGAATAGTTGTTGACCGACATCGGTGATCCGCTGTAGGTGCCGGGATCGTGAATGATGCCGTCGTGGACGTACATTCCGTTGGACAGCGTGGTGTCATAGCTGCGGAACAGGGTGTTCATCCGCCAGCCGGTCTGCCGCACCGGATTGTCGCCGTAGAAGGTGTCGCCGAAGGCGATCAGCACCTGGTGTTCGTTCACCGGTGTCAACGGATTGTCGCGAATGCCGTTGTCCCACATGATCCCCAGATCCGTGCCTCCGATACCGAATCTGTCGTAGGTCCTGTTGAAACTGTTCCGGCCGGTGACGGCGGTGATGAGATCGGTGTTGGCGCTGACAGGAACCGGTGTGACCACATTGCTGGTGGCGGGGTCGGGTGTGGCGACCAGCGCCGTGGTGGTGGTCGCGGCAGTCGTGACGGCGGCGCGCGCCGTGGTGGAGACAGCCGCCGTCGACGCCACCTGTTCGGTCTCCCGTCGCGCAGCCACCGCCATCAGCGCCCCGAGCGCCCACGGCGATGTCGGCGCGACCGGCACGTTGGACAGCGTTCCCAGGCCGAGCGCCGCGAGCACGCGGTTCACGATGCGCGTCGCGGGCGCCGGTGCAGGCACCGCAGTGGGCGCGGCCGCCAGGGCCGAAGCGACCTGCCCACCGGCCGCCGTCACCGACGACACCGCGGTGGTGACCGCTGTTGTGACGGAACGGGTCTCGGTCACCGCGGCGAGTGTCTTGGTCTCCGGTTGCGGCCCGGTTGCGGTCTTCTCGACGACGACCGCGCGTGTGGTCACCCTGGGACGCGCGGCCTGGACCTCGATCCTGGTGATGCGGTCGTCTCGTGCGGACTCCCGGGACCGGGCCGAGGACGACGACAGCGCAGGTGGCGCCTTGACTTCGCCTTTGACGACGGCCGGTTGAGCCGGTCCGCCGGTGCCTACGCCGGCAGCCTCGGTGGCGTCGGGGCCACCCGCGTCCGTCTTGACGCCATCTTCGACGGATGTCTCGCCGCCGGCATTCCAGCGGCTCCTGGCGTCGGCACCCGCCGCCTTCAGCCTCTCCAGGCGCTTCTCCAGACGGGACTGCCATGACGGTGACTTCTTCTTCTTCACCACCGGCTCAGGCGTCTTGTCATCTGCAGGTGTCGAAGCGTCCGCGGATTCATCTTTGGCGGCGTCCTTGGTGGTGTCCGTCGAGGAGTCCTGTGATGTGTTGTCGGAGGTGGACGTCTCCTCCGCCAATGCCACCCCGGCACCGCCCGACACCACGGCGATGCCGACGCCGAGCGCCACCGCCAGTCCGCCGACTCGACCCACGTACGCCGATGCACCCATTGATCCGCCTCGAAGCCACATCCCCCGACGGACAAGAGTTCCAGGCGGCACGCGGCCGCCCGTGCACCCAAGGTAAACCCCCGCAGCCGTGCCGGCGCCGCTTTCGCCATAAATCGTCGCAGGCGTCAACGCGCCGTCATGGCCGGGGCTACTCCGCGCGGCTACGCACCAACGTCCAGTGATTGCCGTCGGAGTCGCGGCGGTAGGACAATTCGTCGAGCACCCGGTGGGCGATCGCCAGGCCGCGGCCTCGCTCCGAGAACCCGTCGGGCATCTCGGCCTCCGACAGGTCGATCGGAGAGGGTCTGCCGTCGTCGGTGAAGATCGCCTGGATCGACTCGGGAAGCACCCGGACCTCCATTCGGAGGTGGACGGGCTTGCCTCCGCCGGAGTGTTCGATGATGTTCGCCCCGATCTCACCGACAGCGAGATCCATGTACATACGCACCATTTCAGGGATGTCGTGCGCGGACCAGACGTGGTCGAGGGTCTGCTGGATGGCGTTCAGCGTCTCCGGCCCGGTGGTGGTGTTCAGCACGTACGGCGTGTCAGGTTGGGCCATCGAATGCACCGTCTACCGAATCGTGAACGCGCAGAACTCGATTGAGGTTCGTCAGTTCCAGTACCGTGACCACCTGCCGGGTGGGCGCCGCGATGCGCAGATCTCCACCGGCCTGACGTGCGGCCTTCAGACCGGAGATCAGGGCACCCAACCCGGACGAGTCGATGAACTCGGTCCCGCTGAGATCCACCACCAGTTTGGTGCTGCCCGCCTCGACCAGGCCGTGCAGCTGCTTGCGCAGACCGGGGGCCGCGACCATGTTGAGGCGTCCCTCCGGCCTGATCACCGTGGTGTCGGACGCTGTCGTACGCGTGGGATATTGGGTCATAACGCTCCTTCCGATCGATATCCGCGGTAGCGAACCGCCTGGATCACGACGCTGAGAATCAACAGGTCGAACAGCACCCAGAAGAGGTTCACGCCGACGCCGAGGACGGAGATGGCGCCGAAGTACAGCCGGACTATCCCGATCACCGAAGCGACGACCAGCATCGCCATGGCCGCCAGCTGCCAGGTCACCAGGTGCCACGGCGTGGCGTTCACGGCCTGTCGGGTCTTCGGCGTCACTGCGAACCCGAGCGGGCGTCCGAAATAGACGTTGCGAAACGCCGTGATACACGCCTTGATCCAGACCGGGAACAACGCCAGGCTGTACTGCTGCCCTCGCCACGTCGGGGTACCGCGGCTGATGACGATGAACATCAGCTGGTTGAGGAGCAGGAAGGGGATGAGCCGGCCGAAGAAATCCCAGCTGTAGGCCTGCACCGGCATGATGCCCAAGATCAGGTAGACGGCCGGAGCCGCGATGTAGGCCAGCGCGGCGAATCCGGCGAGGTAGCTGTACATGGTCGACCAGTACATGAGCTTCTGGCCCAGACTGAGGCCCTTCTGCACGAACGGGTTCTCCCGCAGCATCACCTGGATCGTGCCCTGCGCCCACCGCAGCCGCTGCGTGAGCATGGTGCCGGCATCCTCGGGTGCCAGCCCTTCACAGAGCTTCTCGTGGTGGTAGGCCGTTCGCCAACCCATGGAGTGCATACGCATGCACGTCGCCATGTCCTCGGTCACCGAGATCGTCGCCATCGGTAGCACCGGTTGCGCCTCGTCGTCACGGTCCACGTCGACCGACCGGATCAAGGCGCGGATCGACTCGATCGCACCCAGCGGCGACCACTCGCGGTCCGCCAGCGTGGCGAGCGCCTCGTCGTCGAAGACGAGATCGGCCGCCGGGTCCTCCAGGTCTGCGCTCATCGCGGCGATCATCTCCAGATCCGCCCGCATCGCCGTGATGTCCGAATCGACCAGGGTGCGTGCCGCGGCGTCGACACGCTGCTGGAACGTATACGTGATGTCGGCGAGAGGCCGCTTGTCGCGCAGTTCTCGGCGGGCGTCACGCACGGCATCGCGGACCGCATCGAGCGCGGCCTGAGCATCGCGTTCGTCTGACCCGATCTGCCCGGCGGTCTGTTTGAGGATCTTGTCGGCGGTGTAGAGGGTGCGCTTGATGCCCTCCTCGATCGCCCGCACATAGCCGCGGATGCCGAGTTGCATCAACGCTTCCCGGCGCAGCACGGCGTTCGAGCCGCAGAAGTACGCGGCGTTCCAGCCGTCCTTACCCTGCTGGATCGGACCGTAGAACAACGGCGCCTGGCTGCCCAGCGGGTCGCTCATCGGCACGTTGTGGAAGAACTGCGGGGTCTGCACCAACGCCATGTAGGGATCCCGGAAATAGCCGAGCGTGTTGTCCAGGATCTCCGGGGCGGGCACCTGATCGGCGTCGAGCATCAGGATGAACTCGCCGTCGGTCTCGAAGAGTGCGTTGTTCAGATTGCCCGCTTTGGCGTGGCGCGGCTTGTCCTTGGTCCAGTGCGCGGACCGGGTGATGTAGCCGACGCCCTGTTCGGCGGCGGCGGCAGCCAGTTCGGAACGGTCACCGTCGTCGAGGATCCACGTACTGTGCGGGTACCGGATGTCCTGCGCCGCTGTGGCGGTCGCCATCACCATCTCGATCGGTTCGTTGTAGGTGGTGATGAAGACGTCGACGGTGGCGCCTTCCGGCGGCGGTCCGGGTGGGTTGCGGCGGAGCGTCCGCCACATCGTCAGCCCGAAGAGTTGAGAATCGATCACGCTGTATGTCTCTGCGACCACCAACGGAACGGCGATCCACCACGCCGCCCAGTTCACCGACGCCAGCCATCGCCACACGATGTAGTTGACGCCGAGGAGCATCGTCACCAGGATCAGACCGCGCAGCCACGGCGATGGATACTTCCCGGCGGCGACCTGGGGCAGCTGATGCCTCACGACGGCTCGCGTCGCACGGCCACCAGCGTGACGTCGTCCAGCGGAGGAGTCCGGGCATGCAGGCTCCGGGCGAAGTCGCACAGTTCGGCGGGGTCGCGGTATTGAGACACCAATTTCAGCGCGGGCCGGACGTCGATGCCGTCGCCGACCAGGTCGAGGACGCCGTCGGAGGCGATGACGAGGGTGTCACCGGGTTGCAGCGTCACCTCGCCGCGTGTCCAGGTGTACCCGGCGAGCACACCGACGGGGAGGTCCTCGCTGTTGAGGGGTTCCACCCGGGAGTCCTCGCGGATCACCGCCGCGAAGCCGTGGCCCGCGTCGACGAACTCCACCCGCCCGCTGTTGATGTCGAGCTTGGCGTGGAACAGGGTGACGAACGTGTCGGTGCTCGCCAGATCCTCACTCAGTTGCGCCGCAATGGAATTCACCGTGTCGGCGACGTCGACGTCGGTCGCGGTGAGCCGGTCGACAGCGCGGGAGGCGGCCCGCAGGGACGAACGCACACTGGCCGCGAGGATGGCCGCACCCAGTCCCTTGCCCATCACGTCCGCGACGGTGAAGATGGCGCCACCTTGCACGCGGTAGTGGTCGTAGAAGTCACCACCCACTGCGTAGGCCGGAAGACACATCGCGCAGACCGAGTAGCCCGGCAGGTCGCCCAGCGGCCGGGGAAGCAGTTGCCGCTGGACGGCCGAAGCCCGCTCGAGGTCGTCGGAGCTCTCCAGCTCGCGCTGTGCCCACGCGGCGAGCTCTTTGAAGGCCTGCAGTTCGGAGTCCGCCAGTGCCCGGGGCTGGTTGTCGAAGATGCAGAAGGTGCCCACCGGGTGACCGCCGGGCCCGTAGAGCGGATAGCCCGCGTAGAACCTGATGCCGTCACCCCCGACGCCCGGCACGCACGCGAACTCGGTGTCGGCGGCGTCCTCGAGGATCAACGCCGGCTCCTCCGGGTGCTGGTATGTGCGGGCGATGGTGGCCTGGCACACCGAATTGCGCCGCGTCGTCTGGGGGCCCAGCGAGAGGCCGTCGGCCTGCTTGAACCACTGGCGGTCGCGATCGATCAGGTTCACCGATGCCATCGGCACGCCGAACACACAGCGCGCCATCCTGGTGATGCGGGCGAACCGGTCCTCCTGCGGCGTGTCGAGGATGTGCAGTTGCTCGAGGGAGCGCACCCTCTCGTTCTCCACCTCCGGCGGCAGCGCGTACCGCTGGCTCAACGTCTCGGTGTTCACGCCGCCGCCTCACTCAGCGATGCGCCCATCGCCGCGGCCGCAGCCGTGGTGCTGGTCAGTCGCCAATCGGTTTCCTTGTCGTGGTGGAACCAGATGAAGCCGATCACCTGCGGCTCGCCGGCCATCATGCGCACCAGCTCGCCGATCCACTCGGCCTTGTCGCCGCCCGCCTCGGTGCACCCGACCTCGGTGACCAGGATGGGCTTGGCGTCACAGAGCCGGCGCAGCTCGGCCAGCCCGTCGCCGAAGATCTCCGTGGGTGCGGTCCACCGGCTCCCGGGCAGGGTGGTGCCCCAGTTGTAGCCGTCGATACCGAGCACGTCGACGTACTCGTCGCCCGGATACCAGGCCGTGAGCGGCTCACTGCAGATCGGTCCGGCGTCCGGCGCCCACACCCAACGGACACCGGTGGCGCCGGACTCCTGGAAGAGGTGGTGGACGTGCCGCCACGCCGAGACGAACTCCTCGGCGGAGATTCCGGCCCCGGGAGACCACGGATACCAGGTGCCGTTGAATTCGTGGGCGAATCTGAGAAGAACCCGCGATCCGGTGAGTTCGTCGGCCCACCGTCGGAGGTAATCGTCGTAGCAACCGGAATTGATCTTGGGGAGAATGGCTCCGTCAGGCTCCGCGGATTCGCGGTGCCACAGTCGGGGCTCCCAGGTGATGACGGGTTCGGCTATGCGACCGATCACGGCATTCACCTTCGCCACCGGGGGCGGGGAGGCAAAATCCTCGTACCAGAGCACGAATTCAGGGGTTCTGCCCACCGCGTCAGCCACCTCCGCGAGCTCCTGCGCGGCCAGCGGCCCTCCCTGCGTGCTCACCCCGAAACGCAACCCGCCGGCCATTCGCCTCCCGCCGTCCAGCAAATTGCCCCGATTCAACCATAGGCACCGGCGGCCGTTGAAAGGGCCGGAACGATCGAAGTGGTTCGAGCACAGTGATGTCGGCGCCGGCCACTAGCGTTGCGCCCATGCCACACCCCATTCACCACGTCCTGGTGGAGTCGGCCGATCCCTCGCAGCTGGTGCGGTTCTGGTCAGCCCTGCTCGGCCTACCGGTGGTCGACGGCACGTCGGTCGCGCTCGGCGAGGATGCCGCGCTTCGGTTCGCCGCCACGGACGAACCGAAGCAGGTGAAGAACCGGTTGCACCTCGATCTGGCCACCACGTCCGCCGAGCATCCGGACGACCTGGTTCGCAGCGCCCGCGACCTCGGCGCGCGGCCCGTCGACGTCGGCCAGACAGATGACGTGCCCTGGGTGGTGCTGGCGGACCCCGGCGGCAACGAGTTCTGCGTGCTGGAACCGCGTGACGAGTACCGCGGCATCGGCCCTGTCGCCGCGGTCGTGTTCGATGCGCTCGACCCCCGTGCGCAAGCCCAGTTCTGGGCCGAACTCACCGGGCTGCCCGTCACGCGGTCCCATCCGCAGTACGCGTCGCTGCGGCAGGACGGGCGCTTCTGGGTGGAGTTCATTCGCGTCGACACGCCCAAGCGGGTGCGCAACCGGGTACACCTCGTTCTCGCGAAGCACGACGCGGACCTGCCGCACACGGATCCTGAAGGCAACGAGATCCTTCGCTGCTGACGGGGTTCTCGAGCCGCTGCGGCGAGCGGCGCCTCAGGGACCGTACGGCGACTGCTGGTAGGGGTTCTGCGGCGCGTACGGGTTCTGGGGCTGATACGGGTTCTGGGGTTGAGCCGGCACCTGGATCGGGATCGGAACCGGGACGAACGGCACCGTGACGTAGGTCGTCGTCATCGGGTTCGTCGTGGTGGTCCGTGTCGTCGTGGTGGTGGTCGGCGGTGTCGTGGTGGTGGTCGGCGTCGTCGTCGTCGGGGTCGTCGTTGTGGTGGTCGTCGTGGTGGTGGTGGTGGTGGTCGTCGTGACGGGCTGCGTGGTCGGCGGCGGAGGAGGGGGAGGCGGCGCGGGTGGCTGCGTCGTGGGTGGCGGGGGTGGCGGCGGAGGTTCGCTGACCACCGTGAGCGCCGGCGGCGGCGGAGGCTCGCTCGGGGGCGGCGGTGGCGCACTGGCCGGCACCCGCGTCGTCTCCACCTGCGTGCTCGGTGTCGTGCTGCTGGAGCTGGTCAGCCCGTAGGCCACGCCGCCGACTGCGACCAGTGCCACCACCGCCGCGAGGCCGATCACGATCTGCGGCAGACCGAGCCACGGCCGGCGCTGTTCGATCGGTCCGGTGCCGGGCACGTACTGCACCGGCGGTCGCGCTCCGGTCGCGCCGCTCTCGAACCCAGTGTCGAAGCCACTGGAGTAGGGGCTGTCGTAGGCGTCGCCCCCGCTGTACGGCACGGGTTCGCCGGCGCCGTCGTCGTCCTGCGACCAGGCGAGTGCCCGGAACGTCGCCGAGCCGGGCGCATCCGCCGCGGCCTCCTCGACCACCGGCGGGACGACGACCGTCGGCGCCACGCCGGTCTGCGCATCCGATGTCGGTCCGTAGGCGGCGAACAGTGCGGCGCCCACCGCGGCGTCGAGGGCCGGCTGCGGCGTGGTGACCACCGGCGCCCGCGAGTACTCAGAGAGACGCTGAGTGATCAGCGGGATGCTCGCGCCACCACCGATGGTGACCAGTGCGGAGACGTTCGCCCATCCGATCCTGTTGCGCGCCAGTGCATTGTCGAGGGCAGTGAGCACGCCGGTCAGCGGGAGGTCGGCCATGCCGTCGAGTTCGGCGCGGGTGACCCGCACCGTCGAGCCGTAACCGGGCAGCTCGACCGGCAGCTCGGTCATGGTGACCGCCGACAGCCGCTCCTTGGCCGCCCGGCACTCGTCCCGCAACCGGCTCAGCGACCCGACGGCCGCCGTGCCGGCCGGGTCCGTGCCCCCCGCGGCCGCCACGCCGTCGAGCACGTGGGTGAGCAACGCCTGGTCCAGCTGGTCGCCGGAGAAGTCGGCGATCCGGGTGGTCTCGTCGATCGGCTCCAACAACGCGCCCGCATCGGCCAGGGTGATGCTCGTGCCGCTGCCACCGAAGTCGAGCAGTACGACCACGCCCTGCGACGGCAATCCCGGCTCGGCGTTCAGCGCGGACAGCGACGCCACGGCGTCGGGCACCAGCCGCACCGGTGTGCCGCCGGGCGCGAACCGCGGGTTGGTGCGCAGCGCGCTGCGCAGGGCCCACAGCGTGGAGGCGCCCCAGTGCGCGGGGACGGCGATCGAGAGTTCCGGCGATCCGGTCGCTCCGGCGACGTCCACCATCGCGTCGAGCGCCTCGACGAGCAGGGCCTCGGCCTTGTAGGACGAGCCGTCGGCAGCCACCAGCGGCACCGGATCACCGACCCGCTCGACGAAGCCGCTGAGCACCACGCCCGGTCCGGCCACCCCGTGCTCGAGTGCTGAGCCGACCTGCGGTGTGCGGTCGCCGAACAGGGTCAGCACCGAACGGCGCGTCACGGGTCGGTCGCCGACTCGCGCCGCAACCAGGTTGGTGGTGCCGATCGACAACCCCAGGGGGTCGCTCATAACGCCCCACACCCTAGCGCCCCGGATCAGGGTCGGCCGTCAGACACTCCGCGCTGAGCTGCGCCAACCGCGTTCGGCCAGCACGGTTTTGACGTCCCCAGCAACCCTCTACTCGCCGTGTCACCGGTAATTGACGCGCGTGCGGCAACCGATCTGCGGCCGGGACGGGCGCGTTTGGCCGCAGCGCCGCTGGGTATCTCACGTCCATGACGTCACTCTGGCTCGCCGACCGCGTGCAACAGGCAGCACACCCCTCGTCGGTGTCCTCCGACTTCGACCGCAACGCCGACGTCGTGGTGGTCGGTGCTGGCATCACCGGCCTCACCACGGCCGTACTGCTGGCGCGCGCCGGCCGCAACGTCCTGGTGCTCGAGGCGTTCACCGTCGGCGCGGGGGCCACCGGGAACACCACCGCGAAGATCAGCGTGCTGCAGGGCAGCAAGATGTCGAAGATCGTCGGCAAGCACGGGCCGAAGATCGCGAAGATGTACGCCCAGGGCAATCGCGAGGGGCAGGAATGGCTGCTCGGATACTGCGAGGCGCGCGGCATCTCGGTGCAGCGCGAGGACGCCTACACCTACGCCCAGACCGAGAAGGGCGTCAGTTCCGCGCGTCAGGAACTCGAGGCCTGTCAGGCCGCCGGGCTGGCCGCGGACTGGGTCGACGACGCCGACGTGCCGTTCGAGTTCAACGGCGGTGTGCGCCTTGCCAATCAGGCTCAGTTCGATCCGATGCCGTACCTGGACAGCCTTGTGGTCGAACTCGACGAACGCGGCGGCCGGCTGGTGCAGAGCACGCGGGTGCAGCGGGTGTCCGGGCACGGTGACGGCCTCGCGCTGAGCGTGCGCACATCGGCGGGTGAGGAATTCGACGTGCACACCAAGCAGTGTGTGCTGGCGACCGGCAT
Organism: [Mycobacterium] manitobense; assembly: GCF_025821665.1. Lineage (GTDB taxonomy): Bacteria > Actinomycetota > Actinomycetes > Mycobacteriales > Mycobacteriaceae > Mycobacterium > Mycobacterium arseniciresistens. The sequence continues at coordinate 25,210 of NZ_JACKSJ010000025.1, read as the reverse complement.
CCCGATCCTCGACCGCGGCGGATTCTTCGCCCGGCTCAAGCCGCAGCGGTCCTACTGCATGGCCTACAAGGTGCCCGGCACCCTCCCCCGTGGGATGTACCTCTCGGTGGACTCGCCCACCCGGTCGGTGCGCTACGCACCCACCCCTGACGGCGACCGCCTGATCGTCGGTGGGGCCGGCCATCCCGTCGGCCGCGAGAAGAGCCCGTCGTCGTCGGTGCAGGAACTCGACTCCTGGGCCAAGCAGCACTACCCGGGCGCCATGCAGACCCACTACTGGTCGGCACAGGACTACACACCCGCCGACGAATTGCCCTACGTCGGGCCGATCCTGCCCGGCGACGACAAGATCTTCGTGGCAACGGGTTTCGACAAATGGGGGATGACCAACGGGGTCGCCGCGGCACTCGCGCTGTCCGGACGCATTCTCGGTGGCCGGATGGACTGGGCGGATGCCTTCGCCAGTTGGAGTCCGCACGAGCTGTCCGGGATCCCGAAGGCGTTGCAGGCCAACCTCGAGGTCGGGTTCAACCTGGCCAAGGGCTGGATCACGCCGGTCACCCGGATGGGGGACCGCTCGCCGGAATCCGGCGGAGTGGTGAGCGGACCGCCGTGGGACCTGGAAGCCAGGTGCCGGGTGAACGGGGTGGAGCACCGGGTGTCGCCGGTGTGCCCGCACCTGGGCGGCATCGTCAACTGGAACGACGCCGACGAGGCGTGGGAGTGCCCGCTGCACGGGTCGCGGTTCGCGCCGGACGGCACGCTGTTGGAGGGTCCTGCGACCAGGGGGCTGACTGCATCCGTACAGTCAGCCCATGGGTGACATCGACGACATCAAGCAGGTCAAGTACCGCTATCTGCGGGCGCTGGACACCAAGGACTGGGAAACGTTCGCCGGCACTCTCACCGAGGACGTCGCCGGTGATTACGGCGAATCCCTCGGCGAGGAGCACCGTTTCACCGACCGCGACGGTCTTGTCGAGTTCATGCGCACGTCGCTGGGGCCGGAGATCGTCACCGAGCACCGCGTCAGCCACCCGGAGATCACGGTCGACGGCGACGAGGCGTCGGGCACCTGGTATCTACAGGACCGGGTGATCGCGGCCGACTTCAACTTCATGCTCATCGGGGCGGCGTTCTACCGCGACCGCTACCGGCGCACGCCCGACGGCTGGAAGATCAGCGCCACCGGCTACGACCGCACCTATGACGCGAGCATGTCGCTGGAGAACCTCGACTTCAAGCTCAAGAAGGGCCGCGCACTGCACCTGTAGACAGCGGTCGCCGGTGCCCTACTGGGCGATGGCGATCAGCGCGCCGGGGCGCAGCCAGCGCATGATCCGCACCAGCGTCGCGTCGTCGATGGCGACGCAGCCCGCGGTGGGCCCGCCGTCGGTGCTGTGCAGGAAGAACGCGCCGCCGTTGCCGGGCACGCGGGCCTTGTTGACGCCCATCACCACGGCGTGTGCGTACTGCGGGATCTGAAGATTCTCGGTGCCACTGGCCAACGAGGTGTTGAACGGGCAGCGGTCCTTCTTGCACACCTGCATCGTGTTGTAGGTGGGGCTCTTCATGTCGCCGTCCCACCAGTGATCCGGTCCGACCTGGACGTACTTCAGCCCACCGCCCGGATTCGGTTCGGTGCCGAAGGCGAAGTCCAGGGTGAACACCCCCATCGGCGTCTTCATCTGTCCGTCGTGGGTCTGCGGAGCCATTCCGTTGGCGCCGATGAACGCCGGGATTCCGGCACCCACCGGCTGCCAGCCCGCGGCGGTGCGCTCGTAGACGTCCATCTTCGCCTTCGAACCACCAACGCCGACAACCGATATCACCTGGGTGGCGGCCCCGACCGAGCGGGCGAACCACGGCGCCGCCGCTGCTGCGGGCGCCGCCGGGAAGACCGAGAGCACGGCCGCCGCACAGAGCAGTATCGACAACCGGCGCACACACCCATCGTCGACGCCGCCGCTCTCGGTCCTGTCAACGTTCGGACACGATCAGGTCGCAACCGCCTGGTCGGCGAACAGATCCGCCAGCCAGGCCGACCACTTCGGCTGTTCGGCCGCGGCCGCGTCGGCGGCCCCGGCACCGTAGAAGTAGATCGTGATCATCATCCGGCCGTGGTCACCGGCGGTGAAGCCGCCGAACACGGCGAGGCCCGCCGCGGGCTGCTCCAGCCGGACGATCACGTCGCGCAGCGCCGTATCCTGGTGGACGAGATCGACCACACCGGCCAATGTCGGTGCCGCGCCGGTGGTCTGGCAGCGATCGCCGACATCGGTGGCCGACAGGCCGAGCGCGTCGGTGAGCCGCCGGTAGGCCGGACGGATGTCGCCGGTGAACGGCACCATCGCGTGCACCGCTGCGCCGGGCGCTCCGGCAAAGTGCTGCAGGTAGCGGCGGAGCACCTCGAAGAATCCGGGCCAGCCCTGCTCGAAGGTCTCCAGTTCGTCGTCCCAGTCGTCCTTCTCGGTGAAGAGGCTGTGCACCATCCGGATCACGCAGCGGTCACCCGAGCGGGCGGTCACCGTGATCTCGGTGGCCAGCGGGCCGGGCGAAACGGTCGAACTCCAGTCGCGCTCCTCGTAGGCGAAGCGGTACGGCGGTTCCCAGCCGGTCACGGTCCCGTGCTGGGTGAGGCCGCCACCGAAGTCGAATTCGATGTCCCCGCCCTGCTTCTCCTCGATGGTGGTGGGCGTGAACCAGGCGCTGTTGCCGGGGCCGGTCGCGATGGCCTCCCACACCTGTTCGGGGGTGCCGGGGACGAGCAGTTCCATCTCGACCCAGCGGCGGCCGGAATCATCACTTCTCACGGGCACGGGAGTTTTCCTCTTTCGGTGCGGGATAGGCGGTGAGCAGCACCCGGTGGGTGCGGCCGCGTGGGTCGGTCTCGTCGTGGTAGCGCGCCACCAGGGTGGCGACGGCGGCGGACACCTCCTCGGTGAACGCCGCCCGGTCTGCGGGCGAGCGGAACCGGATCGCGGTGTCGACCGTCAGTGTCGCCAGGCGCTTGTCCGCGGCACGGGCGGACCGCCACAGGTCGCCGACTTCACGGACGGTGCGTGCGGCGACGGCGATCAGGTATCCGGCGGAGAGCCGGTCGGCCGCACGGTCGGGGTCCGCGGCGACGGGGCCGAGGGCGCCGGGCGAGACCACGTAGGACGAGGCGGTGGCGATCATCAGGCGTTCGGTCAGCCCACCCCAGCGGCGTTCGCCCGCGGAGGTGACCAACCGGTGCTCCTGCAGCGCCTTGAGGTGGTAGTTGACCTTCTGCCGGGTGATGCCCACCCGGGTGGCCAGCGTCGCCGCGGAGGCGGGTTCGGTGAGCTCCGCGAGCAGCCGGCTGCGGATCGGGTCGAGCGCGCTGACGGCCGCGGCCGGGTCCGCGATCACCTCGACGTCCAACATGTCCGCCAGCCTTCCCCTTGACAGGTTTTGTTGTCAAGGGCAGCGGCTACGTTGAAGCCATGGAACTGCCGCTCCGCCGCCGCCGCGAAGGCCTCCGCCAGATCGGCCGTGGCCTGGGGACACTCGACCGCGAGGTCTTCGAGGCCATCGCCGAATCCCCCAGCCCGCTGCTCGATGCCGTGATGCCGCGGCTGACGCGGGCGGCGGACCATTCGAAGCTGTGGTTCGCGCTCGCCGCCGCCATCGGGGCGTTCGGCAGCGCTTCGGCGAAACGCGGCGCCGCCCGCGGCTTGCTCACGCTCGGCGTGACCAGCCTGGTGACCAACCAGGGCGCGAAGAAGATCTGGAAGCGGGCTCGCCCCAACTACATCGTGGTGCCGCTGGCCCGGCGGTCCCGGCGGTTCCCGACGTCGAACTCGCTGCCCTCGGGTCACTCCGCCAGCGCGGCGGCCTTCGCGGTCGGTGTCGGTCTGGAGAGCCCACCGGTCGGATTGGGACTCGCGCTGCTCGCCGGCCTCGTCGGCATGTCACGCATCGCGGTCGGAGCGCACTATCCGGGCGACGTGCTGGCCGGACTGGGCCTCGGGGCCGGCCTCGCCGTCCTCGGCGGGCGCATCGTGCCGACCGCGGTCCCGACCAAGATGCCGACGGCCGCACCGCTGCGCGTGCACACCGATCCCCGTCCCGACGGCGCCGGCGTGGTGCTGGTGATCAACCCGGCGTCCGGCAGCGGGACGGGAGCCCGGGTGGTCGACGAGGTCCGCGACGCACTCCCCCAGGCCAAGATCGTCGAACTCAGCGGTGACGAGGACCTGAAGACGGTGCTGCGGTCGGCCGCCGAGAGCGCCGAGGTGCTGGCCGTCGGCGGCGGTGACGGGACGGTGTCATGCGCGGCCGAGATCGCCGTCGAACTCGGGATGCCGCTCGCGGTGTTCCCCGGCGGGACCTTCAACCACTTCGCCAGGGACATCGGCTGCGACACCGTGGCCAAGACGATCGACACCATCCAGCGAGGCACCGTCTCGTGTGTCGACCTGGTGTGCTTGAACGACAAGGACATCGTGATCAACACGGCCAGCATCGGGGCGTACCCGATGTTCGTCCAGACCCGGGAGAAGCTGGAGCACCGCATCGGCAAACCGCTCGCCGGCGTCTACGCGATGTTCTACACGCTGCGCCGGGGCGTGCCCGTGCGCATCGAGTACGACAACCACACACTGCAGACATCGCTGTTCTTCCTGGGCAACTCGACATACCTGCCGTCGGGCTTCGCCCCCGCCCGCCGGCACAAGATGGACGACGGCCTGATGGACGTGCGGATCCTGGAGACCGGCCGGCCCTTCAGCCGGTTGCGGATCCTGGCGGCGCTGATGCTCGGCCGGCTCACCCGCAGCCCGCTCTACCACGAGATGCGGGTGCCCGAGTTCAGCTTCACCGCGGTGGACGGGCCGACGGAGCTGGCGCGCGACGGCGAAATCGGAACCGTCTACGACGAGGCGAGTTTCAGCGTTCGCTACCGCGCGCTGCAGGTGTTCCGTCCGCTGCCCTGACCCGCGGCGGCACCAGCAGCAGGCACAGCACGAACCAGGCGTACCCGAGGGCCCACCCGGCGAGCACGTCGGACGGGTGGTGGACGTTGAGCACCACGCGAGCGGCGCCGATGGTCAGCACGATCAGGCCGCCGAGCACCGCCAGCGGTATGCGCAGCCGCGGCCGCACCGAGGGCCAGACGACGGTGAGCACCGCGAGCACGATGGCCATCAGCCCGAGCGCATGCCCGGAGGGGAACGACGTGGAGTGCGCGGCGACCAAGGCGCCCGACGGCCGCGGGCGGTCGGCCGCGGCCTTCGCCAGCTCGGTGACGAGGCCGCTCAACACGACGGAGAACACCAGGAACACGGCGAGGCGATGGCGCCGCCGCACGAATGCCCACACGATCACGAACACCGACAGGATCCGGATCACCACCGGATTGACCACCGTGCAGTACACGTCCCAGCCGGTCACCCAGGCGGGGTGTGCCGCGCCGAACCTGTACAGCGGGTCGAGCGCGGCCGAATCCATGGCGTCCTGCCAGGGCCGACCCTGCGTGAAGCCCAGCCACAACGCCGCATAACCGGCGACGGCCACCAGGGCCGAACCGATGAGCAGCGTGCGTCTGTTCATCCCAACAGCTGTATCACGCGGCACGCTCAGCTACCTTTTGATCATGGCGCTGCTACGCAAGTTGTTCCGCATCGGCAAACTTCCCGACGACATGCGCACGCAGGTCGAGGCCGAGGGCGTCATATTCTGCGCGGAATTCCTCGGCGCGGTGGTGCGGTTCACCGGTCAGGTGCCGGGCCGGCGGTCGGTCGGGCTGGTGCGCGGCTACGGCGGCGCACTCGTGCTGACCAACCAACGCGTCCTCGCGACGCTGTCGGCCATCCCGGGCAAGGCCGGGCGGTCTGTGGACCAGCCGTGGACCGCCGTGCAGAGGGGCATGGTCGCGGGCACCGTGTCCGAAGCGGGCCTGCTTCTCGACATCCCCGACCTCGCCGTCGTCCACCCCGAGTTCTCCGGCCAGTTCTCGCTGACCTACAAGACCGCGCTGCCCGCCGACGTGCTCACCCGAATCCCCACCAGAACCATCGGTTTCGATGTGCCACCCAAGTTCGTCTACAGCGCTCTCGGCATTCCCCGCGGCTGAGCTACCGTGCAGAGATGGCCGTATTCGTCCGCAAGCTGCTCCGCATCGGAAAACTGCCAGGTGAGCTCCGTGCCCAGGTCGAGTCCGAGGGGGTGCTCCTGCTCGCCGAATACGTGCCGGTGACGCGGCGTTTCACCGGGTCGATACCCGGCGCGCGAGCCACCGGCAGCGTCGCCAGCTACACCGGCTCGCTCGCCCTGACCGACGAACGGGTGCTGGCGACGCTCTCGACGGTGCCCAAGCTGGCGGGCCGCACCATCGACCAGCCGTGGTCGGCGCCGCAGACCGGCGCCGTGACCGCCGAGATCTCGGATTCGGGCCTGAAACTCGACGTCGACATCGCGACCGTCGACCCCCGCTGCGAGGGCAGCCTGTCGCTGTACTACAAGCAGGACATCCCCGGCGAGGTGCTGGAGCGCCTCCCCGCGCGGACGCTGGCCTTCGACGTGCCGCCGGAGTGGGTGTTCCGGGCGGTCGGTGTGCCCTACCACCCCTGAGACGCACCGCTGCGGACGGCGGCGGGGTCGTCGTTTGGCGCGCAGGGCCCGGGGTATGAGGCGGGCACTTCGCCCCCTCGACGTCTCCAGGAGTTCACATGGCCCGCGCCACGCTCTCGCACCAACTTCACGATCTCGGCCTGGCGGCCTGGTTCGGCGGCACCCTCGCCAACGCCGTCGCTCTCAATGCCGCCGCCTCGGCCGGCGGTGACCCGTCCCGCGTCGGCGCCGTCGCCAATGCCGGCTGGGACCGCTGGACCCCGGTCAATGCGGCCGCGATCGGCGTCCATCTCGCCGGCGCCGTCGGCCTGCTCAAGCACGACCTCGGCCGGATGCGGGCCCAGCAGGGCGTACCCTCCATGGCCGCCACGAAGATCGCCCTGACCGCCGCGGCGCTCGGCGTCACGGGCTACAGCAGGGTGCTCGGCAAGAAGGTCTCCGAGCACCGCGCGGTACCGGCCGCCGACGGCACCACGCCCGCCGCCGCCACCCCGCCCGACGTCGCCGCGGCACAGAAGCAGCTGAAGATCCTGCAGTGGGCGGTACCCGCACTCACCGGCGGCATCCTCGCGATCGGCTCTTACGCAGCGGAGCAGTACCGGCCCGAGGAGGTCTCCAAGGGAGTGCTGCAGCGGCTGCTGCCCTGATCACGGCAGGGCGTTTTCGGGCACATCCCTTGCGGACGCGTCGACCTGCCGCGGGCTCGGCCAGCGTTGCGGGACCGGCCGCCTGCGGACGTTCTGCGGCCACCAGAACCAGCGCCCGAGCAGCGCCGCAAGCGACGGTGTCATCAGCGACCGCACCACCAGGGTGTCGAAGAGCAACCCGAGGCCGATGGTGGTGCCGACCTGACCGATGACGATCAGCTCGCTGCTCGCCATGGACATCATCGTGAAGGCGAACACCAGTCCCGCGGCGGTCACCACCGAGCCCGTCCCGGCCATCGACCGGATGATGCCGGTGCTCAGTCCGGCGTGGATCTCCTCCCTCATCCGGGACACCAGCAGCAGGTTGTAGTCCGCGCCGACCGCCAGCAGCACGATGACCGACATGGGCAGCACCATCCAGTGCAGCGGTATCCCGATCAGGTGCTGCCACAACAACACTGACAGGCCGAACGAGGCGCCGAGGCTGAGCACCACGGTGCCGACGATCACCGCTGCCGCGGCGACGGCCCTGGTGAGCACCACCATGATCAGGAAGATCAGGATCAGCGCCGCGATGGCGGCGATCAGCAGGTCGTAGTCGGCGCCCTGCTGCATGTCCTTGAACATCGCTGCGCTGCCACCGATGTAGACCGTCGAGCCCTCCAGCGGGGTGCCCTTGATCGCGTCCGCCGCCGCGACGCGCAGTGGCTCGATGTGCGACGTGCCCTCCTCGGTCAGCGGATCGCCTTGATGGAAGACGGTGAACCGGACGGCGTGGCCGTCGGGCGAGAGGAACAGCTTGATGCCGCGCTGGAAGTCCGCCGTCTCGAACGCCTCCGGCGGCAGGTAGAAGTTCTCGTCGTTCTGAGCGGCGTCGAACGCCTTGCCCATCGCGGTGGCGTCCTCCTGGGTGGCCATGTTCTGGTCCTGCTGCGCCTTCTGCGCCTGATACTGGTTGAGCATCATCTGCTTCTGGTTCTTCATCGTCTGGATCATCGCCGGCATCAGCGCCGCCAGTTGCGGTGTCAGATCAGCGAGCTGCTCGATGTCGGGCACCAGCTCCTGGAAGTCGTCGGAGAGCGCGCCGATGCCGTCGAGGCTGTCGAAGATCGACCGCAGCGACCAGCAGATCGGGATGTCGAAACAGTGCGGTTCCCAATAGAAGTAGTTGCGGATCGGGCGGAAGAAGTCGTCGAAGTCGGCCAGGTGGTCGCGCACCTCGGCGACGGTCAGGGAGGTGTTGTTGAACTTGTCGGCCATCCGCCGGGTGACGTCGGCCATCTGCAGCGTGATGGACTGCATCTTCTCCATGGAGTCGATGGTCACCTGCATCTCGTCGGCCTGCTTCAAGGTGTTCTCCAACACCCGCTGCTGATAGTCGTTGTTCATGAGTTGCCCTGTGCCGCTTTGGCTCATGGTGTAGGCCAGCGACGCATGCTCCACCGGCTTGCCGTCCGGGCGGGTGATCGTCTGCACCTGCGCGATGCCGTGCACGCGGACCATCGCCTTGGCGATCTTGTCGATCACCAGGAAGTCTGCGGGGTTGCGCAGGTCGTGGTCGGCCTCGACCATCACCAGTTCGGGATTCATCTTCGCTTCGGAGAAGTGCCGGTTGGCCGCCGCGTAACCGATGTTGGCGGGCACGTCGTCGGGCTGGAAGATCCGGTCGTTGTAGGTGGTGTGGTAGCCGGGCAGGGTCAGCAGTCCGACCAGCGCCAGCACGACGGCCATCACCAGCACCGCACCGGGCCACCGCACGGTGGCGGCGCCGACCCTGCGCCATCCGCGCGAACGTCCCCACCGCCTCGGCTCCAGCACGCGACCGAACCGGCTCGTGATCGAGATCAGTGCCGGCCCGAGGGTCAGCGCCGCGGCGACGACGATCGCCATGCCGATGGACAGCGGGATGCCCATGGTCTGGAAGTAGGGCAGCCGGGTGAAGTGCAGGCAGAGCGTCGCTCCGGCGATCGTCAGCCCAGACGCCAGCACGACGTGCGCCGTGCCGTGGAACATGGTGTAGTACGCCGATTCCCGGTCCTCGCCGGACCGCCGCGCCTCCTGGTAGCGGCCGATCAGGAAGATCGCGTAGTCGGTGGCGGCGGCGATGGCCAGCGTCACCACCATGTTGGTCGAGAAGGTGGTCAACCCGAAGACGTCGTGGTAGCCGAGGAAGGCGACGATGCCCCGGGCCGACAGCAGGCCGATGACCACCATCACCATCGTGACGAGCATGGTGACCACCGACCGGTAGACCAGCAGCAGCATCACGATGATGACGGCGAAGGTCAGCGCCTCGATGGTCTTCATGCTGGCGTCGCCGACGGCGTTCTGATCCGTGGTGGTGGCCGCCGGACCCGTCACGTAGGCCTGCACGCCGGGCGGCGGCTGCACGCCGGCGACGATGGCGCGCACCGCCTCCACCGACTCGTTGGCCAGCGCCTCGCCCTGATCGCCTGCGATGTACACCTGCACGTATGCGGCCTTGCCGTCGACACTCTGCGCGCCCGCCGCGGTCAGCGTGTCGCCCCAGAAGTCCTGGACGTGCTGGACGTGGGTGGTGTCGGCACGCAACTGGCGGATCATCTCGTCGTAGAAGATGTGCGCGTCCGCGCCCAGCGGATCGTCGCCCTCGAGGACGATCATCACGTTGCTGTTGGTGTCGTACTCATCGAACACCTCGCCGACGCGCTTGGTCGCGACCAGCGCCGGAGCGTCGTTGGGGCTCATCGACACCGCGCGCAGCTTGCCCACCTCTTCGAGCTGGGGCACCACGGTGTTGAGCAGGCCGACGATGACAACCCAGGCCAGCACGATCGGGACGGCGAAGGTGCGGATGAACCTCGCCACCCGGGGTCGCGCTGCGTGCCGTGCGGGCGGGATGGCGTCGGTCGGGGTGTCGTCGGCGCCGGCTTGCGCCTGCCACCCGGCGGGGTTGCTCATCTGCCCTCGATTCGCTCGCAAGCTTCGCTCATGCCGCCTTCACCAAGCAGTACGTCGCGGCGTTCACGCCCTGAGCCGTCCTTTCGTCCTTCACTTCGTCGTCGACGAGGACGCGGCAGCCGATCGACTCGCCGTCGCCCTGAGCCAGGATGTTCGGCGTCACCGAGGGCACCGTCGTCTCGAGCCGCAGGGACCACGGCAGGGTCACCTCGCCGGTCCGCTGCGGCAGCCCGTCGAGGTCGGTGTAGTTGATCACCGCGGTGCCGCCCGAGCCGAAGACCTCGTAGATCACGACCTTGGGGTTGAAGTTGTCCGCCGTGTCGGTGCCGACCGGTGTCACCACCGCGCCGTCCGAACCGAACACCGATCGCAGGTGGGCCACGCTGACGACGCCGACCGCGATGGCGACCACGAACAGGAGGGGCAACCAGACGCGTTTGAGCATCACGAAGACTGCGGTCACGTCGACCCTTTCGCGGTGGTGGCTGCCGCAGGCGACCTGGCGGCGGTTGATCTAGAAGGGCAATCTAAGCCGCTAAGTGGATAGCGTCAATCCACTTATGGACGCCCGTTACGCAGATCACTAAACTGACCGTGATGATTGACAAACCATGCCGAGGGCTGCGCAAGGACGCCGAACGCAATCGGCAGCGCGTGCTCGAGGCCGCGCGCGAACTGTTCGCGGCGAAGGGCATGGAGGCCACCCTCAACGACGTCGCCCAGCACGCGAATGTCGGCGTCGGCACCGTCTACCGACGGTTCGCGACCAAAGAGGAACTCGTCGACGCGATCTTCGAACACGGCATCCAGCAGGTCGTCGCCCTCGCGGAAGCGGCTTTACAGCAAGAGGATTCGTGGGACGGCTTCGTGTGGTTCGTCGAGCAGCTCTGCGAACTCACCGCCACCGACCGGGGCCTGCGCCAGATGGTCTACAGCACCGCCTACGGCGGGTACGGCGTCGACTGCGCCCGAGAGCGGATCGCCCCGCTGACGTCGAAACTGGTCGAGCGGGCACGCGACGACGGCCACCTGCGGGCCGACATCGAACCCACCGACGTGCCCTGCCTCGGACTGCTTGCCGGCACCGTGGGCGAGTGGGCCGGGCACGTCGAGCCCGGACTGTGGCGGCGGTACGTGGCGCTGCTGCTCGACGGCATGCGCCGGCGCGAGGGGCAGGAACCCCTCGACGTCGAGCCGCTGGACGAGAAACAGATGGACGCCGCGATGCACGGCTGGCGCCCCGCGGGCTGACTGCCGGGCCTGCTCATTGTGTGACTGGAGTGATCCCTGTGAAATCTGGGTATAAAATCAAGATCCAGCCAACCAAGGAGAGGCCGTGTCCGTCGACAGCCGGTTCGCGCGACGGGCGGCATCGGTCGCCACGTCGGTGACCGCGCTCGCCGTCCTCGCGATGCCTGCCGCCCCGTCGGCATCCGCCGCCCCGAAGTGTTCAGACATCGAGGTGATCTTCGCGCGCGGCACCGATGAACCGCCCGGGCTCGGCGTCGTCGGAAAGGCGCTGGTCGGCGCGCTGCGTCCGATGGTCAAGGGCAAGTCCATCGGCACCTACGCCGTCGAATACCCGGCGTCGTGGGACTTCGTCCAGGTAGCCGCCGGCGCCAATGACGCCAGCCGCCGTGCCCAGTCCACGGCGGCGAAGTGTCCCGACACGAAGATCGTGCTCGGCGGCTACTCGCAGGGCGCGGCGGTCATCGATGTCGTGGCCACGTCGCCGATCGCGGGGCTCGGCTACAGCGCGCCGCTTCCCGCCGCGGTCGTCCCGCACATCGCCGCGATCACCGTCTTCGGCAACCCCTCGGCGCGGGTGGGCCAGCCGCTGACCCGGATGAGCCCGGTGTTCGGCGCACGCACCGCCGACCTGTGCAACACCAACGACCCGATCTGCTCACTCGGTCAGGATTTCGACGCGCACGTCCGCTATCCGCAGTCCGGTCTGGTCAAACTGGCCGCACAGTGGGTGACACGCCACGTGCAGCCGAGCGTCGGCCCCGCACCGTCCAAGAGGTAGCGCCTCCGCGGCGCACCGACGGGCGCCGGATGTGGAATCTTTGAATGAGGCAAAGGGTTGCGCATCGACACCGGACGCTGTGCGGTGACAGCACACCAGCGAGAGGAGCCCGGTGACCGAGCCACGCCGCGACAGCACCCGTCGAGACAACGTCCTGATCGTGCACTGGCACGACCTGGGCCGGTATCTCGGCGTCTACGGCCACCCCGACGTCACCAGCCCGCGCCTGGACGACTTCGCCGCCGAGAGCATCCTGCTGACCCGCGCCCACGCCACCGCACCGCTGTGCTCGCCCTCACGCGGGTCGCTGTTCACCGGCCGCTACCCGCAGACCAACGGCCTCGTCGGGCTGGCCCACCACGGCTGGGAGTACCGCTCGGGCATCCGCACCCTGCCGCACATCCTTGCTGAAACCGGTTATCACACTGCTCTTTTCGGCATGCAGCACGAGACCTCCTTCCCGGCCCGGCTCGGGTTCACCGAGTTCGACGTGTCCAACTCGTTCTGCGAGTACGTGGTCGAGCACGCCGCCGCCTGGCTGCGGCAGTCGCCGCACCGGCCGTTCCTGCTCACCGCGGGGTTCTTCGAGACGCACCGGCCGTATCCGCACGACCGGTACACCCCCGCCGACCCCGACAGTGTCTCGGTGCCGGGTTTCCTGCCCGAGAACGACGAGGTCCGCCAGGACCTCGCCGACTTCTACGGTTCGATCACCGTGGCCGACGCCGCGGTCGGCCGGCTGCTCGACACCCTGGAGGAGACCGGTCTGGACCGCAGCACCTGGGTGGTGTTCATGACCGACCACGGGCCCGCCCTGCCGCGCGCCAAGTCGACGCTCTACGACGCGGGCACCGGCATCGCCATGATCATCCGGCCGCCCCGCGACGCGGGCATCGCGCCGACGGCCTATGACGACCTGTTCAGCGGTGTGGACCTGGTGCCGACGCTGCTCGACCTGCTCGGCATCGAGGTGCCCGCGGACGTAGACGGCATGAGCCACGCAGCGAACCTCATCGCGCCGCCGGTGGACGGCTCCCAGACCCGCACCCACCTGTACTCCACGAAGACCTACCACGACTCCTTCGACCCCATCCGCGCGATCCGGACCAAGGATTACAGCTACATCGAGAATTACGCCGCACGGCCGCTGCTGGACCTGCCGTGGGACATCGCCGCCAGCGCGCCCGGCCGGGCGGTGGCGCCGTTGGTGAATTCCGAACGGCCGCAACGCGAGCTGTACGACCTGCGCACCGACCCGGCGGAGCAGGACAACCTGCTCGGTCCCGACGCGACCGCGGATGCCGAGGCCGTCGCCAACGATCTCGCCCTGTTGCTGCACGACTGGAGACAGAAGACCAACGACGTGATTCCCTCCGATTTCGCGGGTACCCGGATCTCAGAGCGCTTCACCGAGACATACCTGCGCATCCACGGCGGAAGGATCACCAGCAGGTCGGCGCTCGCGGCCGACCGCGGCATCGAAGATCAACACAGCACCACACAAGAGTCAGGATCACGATGATTCAAATAGTCGGTTCTGCAACGGAATACGGCGCCGGTTAGGCTCTCGCGCATGCCTGACCATCCGACGGCGTATCTCGTGCTGGCGTCGCAGCGCAGCGGCAGCACGTTGCTCGTCGAGTCGCTGCGAGCGACCGGCGTCGCCGGTGAACCCCAGGAGTTCTTCCAGTATCTGCCCCGCACCAGCCAGGCGCCCCAGCCCCGCGAGTGGTTCGCCGACGTCACCGACGAATCGATCCTTCGGTTGCTCGACCCGCTGGACGCCGGCACGCCGGACCTGGCCCCTGCCACGATCTGGCGGGATTACATCCGCACCGTCGGCCGCACCCCCAACGGCGTCTGGGGCGGGAAGCTGATGTGGAACCAGACGCCGCTGCTGCTGGACCGCGCCAAGGATCTGCCCGACCGGTCCGGTGACGGCCTGCTCGCGGCGATCCGCGACGTGGTCGGTTCCGACCCGCTGCTGGTGCACGTGTACCGGCCCGACGTCATCTCCCAGGCGGTGTCGTTCTGGCGGGCGGTGCAGACCCGGGTCTGGCGCGGCAGGCCCGACCCGGTGCGGGACGCCCGCGCCGAGTACCACGCCGGCGCCATCGCCCACGTGGTCAGGATGCTGCGCGCCCAGGAGGAGGGCTGGCACACCTGGTTCGCCGAGGAGAGCGTCGACTACGTCGACGTGCCGTACCCGGTGCTGTGGCGCAACCTCACCCAGGTCGTCGGAGACGTCCTCGAACGACTCGGCCTCGATCCCCGGCTTGCGCCGTCGCCGGTGCTCGAACGGCAGGCCGATCAGCGCTCCGACGAATGGGTCGACCGCTACAAGGCCGACGCGCAGAGGGAAGGACTTCCGACATGACAGCAACCATCGAGGACCTCCGGGTCGACGAACTCCGCCTGCTCGAGGCCGAGGCCGTCCACATCATCCGGGAGGTCGTCGCCGAGCTGCAGCGGCCGGTGCTGCTGTTCTCGGCGGGCAAGGACTCCATCGTGCTGCTGCGGCTGGCGGAGAAGGCGTTTCGGCCGTCGCCGCTGCCGTTTCCGGTCATGCACGTCGACACGGGCCACAACTTCGACGAGGTCATCGAGTTCCGCGACCGCCGGACCACCGGCCAGGGCCACAAGCTGATCGTCGCGTCGGTACAGGAGTCGATCGACAACGGCCGGGTGCCCGATCCGGGTCCGGGCGCGTCGCGCAACCGGCAGCAGACCCGCACGCTGCTCGACGCGCTGGAGGCCGGTGGCTTCGACGCGGCCTTCGGCGGCGCCCGGCGCGACGAGGAGCGGGCCCGCGCCAAGGAGCGCATCCTGAGCTTCCGCGACGAGTTCGGGCAGTGGGACCCCCGCGCACAGCGCCCGGAGCCGTGGTCGCTCTACAACGGCCGCATCAAGAAGGGCGAGCAGGTCCGGGTCTTCCCGCTGAGCAACTGGACAGAGATCGACATCTGGCGCTACATCCAGCTGGAGAACCTCGAGCTGCCCTCGATCTACTTCGCCCACGAGCGGGAGGTGGTCGGCCGCGACGGCATCCTGCTGGCGGTGTCGGAGTACGTGCAGCCCCAGGGCGACGAGACCTCCGCGGTCGAATGGGTGCGCTACCGCACCGTCGGCGACCTGACGATCACCGGTGCGGTGCGCTCGCGGGCCGTCGACATCGAGAAGGTGATCGAGGAGATCTCCGCGGCCACCGTCTCCGAGCGCGGCGAGACCCGCGCCGACGACCGCACCTCGGTGGCCGCCATGGAGGACCGCAAGCGAGAGGGTTATTTCTGATGAGCGCTTCGACGGTGTCGGCACCGACCACCCCGGTCACCCGCCAGCTGCTGCGGATCACGACCGCCGGATCGGTGGACGACGGCAAGAGCACGCTGATCGGGCGGCTGTTGCACGACACCGACAGCCTCCCGCTCGACCATCTGGAGGCCGTCAAGGACGAAGAGGGGGTCGCCGACCTGGCGGCGCTGTCCGACGGGCTGCGCGCCGAGCGCGAGCAGGGCATCACGATCGACGTCGCGTACCGGTTCTTCTCCACCGAGAGCCGCAGCTACATCCTGGCCGACACCCCCGGCCACGAGCGCTACACCCGCAACATGTTCACCGGCGCGTCCAATGCCCACGCCGCCGTGCTGTTGGTGGACGCCCGCGCCGGTGTGCTGCGCCAGACCAACCGGCATGCCCGAATCGCGAAGCTGCTCGGCATCAAGCACTTCGTAGCGACGGTCAACAAGATCGACCTGGTGGACTTCGACCGCAACCGCTTCGAGGAGGTGCGCGAGGAGCTGCATCAGGTGGCGGCACGCCTCGGCGGCCTCGAGCTCACGGTCATCCCGATCGCCGCGAAACTCGGCGACAACGTGGTGCACCGCTCGGACAACACGCCCTGGTACGAGGGGCCGACACTGCTGGAGTATCTCGAGAACGTCGAACTCGTTGCGCCGCAACCGGAGGCGAGCAAGCTGCGGCTCCCTGTGCAGTGGGTGTCGCGGCCGACCGCCGAGCAGCGCCGCCGCTACACCGGCCGGCTGGCGGCGGGCACGCTGAGTGTCGGTGACACCGTCGTGAGCCTGCCGTCGGGCACCAGGTCGACGGTCACCGTGGTCGACACCCTCGACGACGACCGGCCGGTGGCCGTCGCGCCGCTGTCGGTGTCGATCGAGCTGGCCGACGACATCGACGTCGGCCGTGGCGACGTCTTCGTCAGCGGCGAGGAGGACGCCACCCTGCCGGTGCTGGCCCGTGAGGTCGACGGCACGGTGTGCTGGTTCCGCGACACCCCGCTACGGGCCGGCGACCGGCTGGCGTTCAAGCAGGGCACCCGGACGGTGCGGGCCACCGTCCAGGCCCTGCACAGCCGGCTGGACCCAGAGACGCTCGAGGAGGTCGACAACCCGGTCGAGTTGTCGCTCAACGACATCGGCTCTGTCACGCTGCGCACCAGCTCGATCGTGGTGGCCGACGCCTACGCCGACAACCGGGACAGCGGCGCCTTCATCCTGATCGACGAGACGACGAACGACACCGTCGGCGCCGGCACCATCACCGAGCCGCGAGAGGTCAAGCCCGGCGAGCAGACGCGCAACGACATCCGTTGGCATCCATCGTCTCTCGACCGCGCCCACCGGTGGACGGCCACCGGGCAGCGCGGCGCCACGATCTGGTTCACCGGGCTGCCCGCGTCGGGAAAGTCGACGATCGCGGTGGCGGTGGAGCGGGCCCTGGTCGAGTCGGGTCAGGTCGCGTACCTGCTCGACGGCGACAACATCCGGCACGGGCTGTCCGATGATCTCGGCTTCTCCGCCGGTGACCGCGCCGAGAACATCCGTCGGGTCGGGCATCTCACCCGGCTGTTCGCCGATGCCGGCGTGGTGGCGCTGGCGTCGCTGGTGTCGCCGCTGAAGTCCGACCGCGACATCGCCCGCGCGCTCAACGATGCGGCGAAGCTGCCGTTCATCGAGGTGTACGTGTCGACGTCGGCCGAAGAGTGCGAGAAGCGCGATCCGAAGGGCCTCTACAAGCGGGCCCGCGCCGGCGAGCTCAAGGGCCTCACCGGTGTCGACGCGCCCTACGAGGCGCCGGAGAACGCGGATCTGGTGCTCGACACCACCGGCGCCGACATCGACAGTCTGGTCGCCCAGGTTCTCGACCTGCTGAACCAGAGGCGCTAGCCGACCCTGGCCACCACGAACACCCGGCGGAACGGGAAGAACGTCCGGCCGTCGGGCGTGGCCGGGTAGGCCTCGTCCAGCAGCGGGATCAGTTCGGTGCGGAAGCGCTGCCACTGATCGTTGTCGAGGCGGCTGCGCACCGGGGTCAGCGCGGTGCCGGTGATCCACTCGAGCACCGGGTGATCGCCGGTCAACTCGTGCAGGTACGTGGTCTCCCATGCGTCGACGGTGCAGCCCGCCTCGGTGAGCAGTTCGGCGTAGCCGGCGGGTGCGTCGACCACCTTGCCGACGCGGAACGGTATGTCACTCAACAGGTCCCGCCATTCGACGCTGCTCGCGAGGTCGCGCACCGCGACGTGTGACGGCGCGTCGAAGTTGCCGGGCACCTGGAAGGCGATCCACGCGCCCGCGCCCAGCGCGCGCGTCCAGGACACCAGCACGTCCCGGTGTTCGGGCACCCACTGCAGGGTGGCGTTGCTCACCACGACATCGGTGTCGGGCGCCGGCGTCCATGCACGCACATCGCCCACCCGGGCGTCGACGCCGCGCTCTCGGGCGGCGTCCACCATCTCCTGCGAGCTGTCCCAGGCCTCGATCACCGCGCCGGGCCACCGCTCGGTCAGGGTGACCGTGAGATTCCCCGGGCCGCAGCCAAGGTCGACGACCCGGCGGGGATCCTGCGCACCCACCCGCGCCAGCAGGTCGAAGAACGGCCGCCCGCGGTGGTCGGCGAAGGCCAGGTAGGTGTCGGGATTCCACATGTGCGTCAGTCTCGCACTTCGCTAGCATCGGAGGCCGTGGAGCCGTCCAGCGCCGACCCGGTCGATCCGCCCATCCCCGTTCCCGACGTGCCCGGTGGCGACGCCGGCCCCCGTGGGCTGCCTCGTCGGGAGGATCTCACCGTCCGCCAGCGGCTGATCGTCGACTCGTCGGCCGCCGCGGACATCGCACTGCGCACCGGTCTGGCGTCGATGGTTGGCGCGGCGATGCTGCCGTCGGTGATCGGATCGCTGTTCCGGCCCGAACAGGCCGGCATCGAGCAGGAGCACCTGCGGTTCTACGGCGAACTGGCGGCGGCCCGCGATCCCGCAGTGTCGTTCCCCGCGCCGAAGGAGCCGCCGCGGATCTCCTCGCGTCCGGCCAATCCCGTCGCCGAGTGGATCGCACACGGGCGGGTGCACAACATCAGGTTCAGGAGCAGCTTCGAGGCGGTGAACCCGGCGCTGCGGGAGCGGTGCAGCGGCTTCGAGCGCAACAACGTGGTCCGCGCGCAGCACTGGCGCCACGATGACGGTCCGCACCCGACGCTGTGCGTCATCCACGGCTTCCTCGGCTCCGCGTACCTCGCCAACGGCCTGTTCCTGTCGCTGCCCTGGTTCTACCGGTCCGGCTACGACGTGCTGCTCTACACCCTGCCGTTCCACGGCCGACGGGCCGAGAAGTGGTCGCCGTTCAGCGGTTACGGCTACTTCGCGGGCGGCGCCGCCGGATTCGCCGAGGCGATGGCCCAGGCGGTGCACGACTTCCGCTCGCTGCTGGACTATCTCGAGTTCACCGGTGTCGACCGCATCGCGCTGACCGGTATCTCTCTGGGCGGCTACACCTCCGCGCTCATCGCGTCGGTCGACGAGCGGATCCAGGTGGTGATCCCGAACGTTCCCGTCGTGACGCCCGATCGCACGGTCGACGAGTGGTTCCCGGCCAACAAGCTGGTCGCCCTCAATCGCGCAGTCGCACAGACTGACCCACAGATCGCGGAGGCCGCCACCCGGTACTCCTCGCCGCTGAACTACCGCCCGCTGGTGCCGAAGGAACGCCGGCTCATCATCACCGGGCTCGGTGACCGGCTCGCCCCGCCGGAACAGGCCGAGATGCTGTGGGAGCACTGGGATCGCTGTGCGTTCCACTGGTTTCCCGGCAACCACCTGCTGCACGTCAGCCAGCCGGACTACCTGCGCCGGATGACGCGCTTCATGAGCGGCTACATGCTGGCCTGAGCGGCGACGGCGTCCTGCGTCACGGGTTCCCGGCGGCCCGGCTGGTCCGTCGGCCACCACAGCTGGTCGAGCAGACCGTCGGGCAGCGCCGTCGGATCGCCCTCCAGCCGCTCGTCGGACGCCGGGGCCAGCGCCTCCAGCGCCGGGCGGTGCCGCCCCCGCTGCGGGGTGAGGCCGGCGGCGGGTGCTCCGGCGCCGGGCCGCTCCGCCGTGCGGACCGCGCACCCGACGGCGACGCTTCTACGCGCCGCCGTGCCGGTGATCTCCAGCGCGGTCCAGGTGTCCGAAGACAGCGCGGGGACGGCGGCGAGTGTCTCGGACAGGTTGTCCTTCACCGCGACCCGGTACGCGGCGACGAATCCGGCCTCGTCCCGGACACCCCGCCACGTCTCCTTCGCGCCCGGCGGGACGGGAGTGTCGGCCCGGTCCTCCACCGTCACATTCCAGCCGGCCTCGCGAAGGTGATCGGTCAGCCGGCGGCCTGCGATCTGCGCCGTCTCCTGCAATGGGATGCTCGTCGACCGTGCCTGCAGCGCGGCCAGGTTGTCCGCCGCTCCCAGCGTCAGGCTCACCCACGTGGTGCGGGTGCCGCCGGCGTCGTGGCTGACGACTTTCACCTTGTGGGCGCGGATCCCGTAGCGCTCGACGTAGCCGGCGATGAGCGGCAGCGGCACTGCCCGCTGTTCGGACGGGTCCAGCCGCAGCACCACGGTCGCGTAGGCCGCCGGCCTGCCGGACCCCTTGGCGTGCCGCTTGCCGTGGTTGCGGCGCCACACCGCGAGGCGCCGGCTGACCATCGTCGTGGCGAAGAGCCCACGCCACCAGGCGAAGACGACGATCAGCACCGCGGCGGCGACGCCGAGCACCCACCAGTCGAGGGTGGTCTGCCACGGGTAGGCCAGCGCCGCCGCGACGATGACGAGTGCCGCCAGGGTGATCCGAACCGTCATGCGGGGTCCTTTCGTCGGTCAGAGCCGAACACCACGACCGCCAGCACGATCAGCGCGAGCGCGCCCGCGCCGGCGAACGCCACGATCCTCGGGGTGTCGTCCTTCGCGGGTGGTTCCGGCGGCGCGGCCACCGGCTTGCTGGAAACGGCTTTCGCCGTTGCGGTTTCGGGCACATCCCAGGTCAACGCCGCAACGGGGTCGACGCTGCCCGCGCCGACCACACTCGACGGCGTGCGCGGGCCGCCGTGGGCGGTGGTGGTCAGCCTGCGGACCACCTGTTCGGCCGACAGCTGCGGATACCTGCTGCGGACCAGCGCCGCGACGCCCGACACGTATGCCGCCGCGTAACTGGTGCCCTTGATCGGGTTGTACTCCTGCCTCTCGTTGGGCAGGCCGTTGGCCAGACCGCCGCCGGGGGCGTTGCTCACCGACGTGATGCTCTCGCCGGGCGCCGCGATGCCGACCCACGGGCCGGCCATGGTGAAGTCCGACGGTTGCCCGCCGGGGGTCAGCGATCCGACCGACAGGACGTACGGCTGCCACCACGACGGGATCGAGACCGAGGTGACCCCCGCCCAGTTCCTCGGGTCGGCAGGATTGCCCGCGTCGGCAACCGGATTCGACTCGCATGCCGTCCCGGTGGTCAGGCCGCCGCGCTGGTTCCCCGCGGCCGCCACGACGACCGCGTCCTTCTCGATGGCGGCGTACCGCAGCGCGGCGCCGAGTTCCGCCTGGTCGACCGACCTGTCCGCCGGGAGGCAGGTGACCACCGAGATGTTGATGACGCGGGCGCCGAGATCGGCGGCGCGCACCACCGCCCGGGCCAGACTCGTCACGTCGCCCGCCGCCCGCGCGGTGGCCTGGTCCTCGCCCGGGTTGCGCGGGGAGAACGCCGCGGAGTTCTGCCGGATGGACAGGATCCGCGCGTTCGGCGCCACCCCGGAGAAGCCGTCGGTGCCCGGCTTGCCCGCGATCAGGCCGGCCACCAGGGTGCCGTGCCCGTCACAGTCGGTCAGGCCGTCGGTCGACTGCACGAAGTCCCCGCCCGGCTCCACGTCGGGCAGCCTCGGACCGGGTTGCACGCCGGTGTCGATGACCGCGACGGTCTGCCCCTCGCCCCGGCTGTGCTCCCAGGCGCCGGCCAGGTCGAGCGCGACGGCATTCGGGCTGACCGCACCGGGATCGCTGCCGCCGATCACGCCGCTCGTCACGCATTCGGTGCGCTGTTCCATCGGCTGCGCCGGTCCGGCGCTGCCGGACGGCGGCGGCAGCAGCGGGTCGACCTCGGGCGGGCTGACGGCGGCGGCAGGTGGACTGCTGATCAGCAGCACCGTGCACGTCGCGGTCAGCGACGCCAAGACCTTGTGCATCACCGAGGCATCACCGTTCGAGGACCCAGGTGAACAGCCCGACCAGGTAGGCCATCACCGGGATCAACGATGCGTCGACGGCGGCCGCGGCGAAGCCCACCAGGCGCCGCATCGGCAGCGAATAGCTCTCCGGCGATGCGACCTTCGGGTTGAGCGCGACGATCACCCACACCGCGACCAGCACGGCCAGCGCGAGCAGCGTCCACCACGCCGCCTGGTAGCGCTCGGTCACCGCGAACGTCACCAGCAGCGCGGTGGCCACCAGGTAGGAATGACCGAGCAGCCACGCCTTGCAGGGCGCCGAATCCCACACGCGGGCACGCAGAGTGGCGCCGGCGGCAGCTGCCGCGACGACGTACCACGCCCACGGCGAGGCGTCCGACGGTGCGACCAGGAACAGCGAACCGGTGACGGCCAGCAGCACACCGGCCGCGATGAAGCCGACCTGATGGGACTGGCTGATCCGCACCCGGCGCGGCAGGTCCTCGAGGACGCGCAGAGGCTGGGCCGACGGCGTCGGGTCCCCGGGTGCGGGGATGACCGGCAACGGGAACCGGGCAAGCGTCGCGGAGAGTTGCGCGGCCTGAACGGTGACCAGCAGCCCGATCACGATCAGCAGGCAGCCGATCTTCACCGGGTTCAGCTCCCAGAAGATCGCCGCGCCGGAAGCCAGCAGGACGCCGAGGCCGACGGTCGCCGTCGCGGTGAACAGGCCGATGGCGCGTGCCCCGGTGGTGAGGCTGATGACCGACCAGGCGGCCACGCCTGCAGCGCAGAGCAGAATCTGAGGTGCACCGAATTCGCCGGGTACGGCCAGCGTGAACGCGGCTGCCACCGGCGCCAGCGCCACCACGGACAGCGCAGTGCCCAGCCGGGCGGCCCCCGGGCGGGCGAGCAGCGCAGCCAGCGCGGTGGCCAGGGCCAGTCCGCAGACGGTGAAGAGTCCGACCAGTTCGTCGGTGACCACCCGGTGCGTCACGGACAGGGCCGTGGCGATGAGCACCAGACCGAGCACCGCGAGCGTCGCGCCGCGCTGGATCTGGGCGATGCCCCACGGCTTGGCGCGTGCCGCCGAGAAGATGACGGCGGCGTCGGCGATGTCCTCGACGATGCGCGGCGCCGGGGTGCCCGCCGGGACCGGCTGCAGCGCAAGGAGATCACCATCGACGACGCCCACGGTGTCCAGCGTGGCGTCCAGGCTGAACGGCGCCCCTCCGATGGGTGCCAGGCTCAGCCGCACCGGGTCGGGCACCTCGGGATCGTCTGAACCGCCTGCCGGCAGCACCAGGCGCTGGACCGCGGGCAGGATCTCGCGCAGCGGCAGGTCGGCAGGAAGCGCGACCTCGGTCAGCCGGCCGCCGTCGTCGCCGGCCGCGAGGACGGCCACGCGCACGATCGGCATCACAGTGTTGTCGGACATTGCTCGTTTCTCGGATCTCTCGTCGTGTCTTCGGTTGTCTCCGCGTCGAAGTCGCGGGTGAGGTTGAGGTCGGGGAACCAGGGTCCGCTGGGCAGCGAACCGGTCAGCCGCTCCACGGCGGCGGCGATCGCGAACGGGGTGCCCGGGGCGAAGCTGGAGACCCATTCCCCGTCGAACGCCTTGGCCGGGCTGACCAACACCCGGCCTGCGAGGGTGTCGACGATGCTCACGCCGACGCTGGTGGTGACGCGGTGGCCGTCACGGTGCTCGCCCGCGACGATCTCCACATACGTTCTGGTGTCGGCGAAGGCGGCCTCGACGACCGGACGGGCGGACGCCGGAATCCCGAGGAAGTCCAGCACCTCAGCCAGCGGAACACCGTCGCGGATCTGCTGATCGGAACGGGCGCCCAGCGCAGCCGGCAGGGCGAACTCGTCGAAGTGGGCGGGTTTGCGCCCCGACAGTCCGACGGCCAGCACCGGAACCAGCGCATGCGGGTGATCGATCGCCATCTCCGTGAACGTCACGAGGTGGGCGTTGCGCAGGACCACCACGGTGCGGCCCTCGCGGCGCGCGATCACACCGCGCAGCAGATCGCCCGGCCCGGAGACGAAGCGCAGATCGAGCCACTGCTCAGCGCGCGTCGTCACCCGGACCCACTGTGCCACCGCGGGATCGATCATCCCGTCGGCGTTCATCACCCCGAGTGCGGTCAACTCGGCGGTGCGTTCGGCGACGAACTGGGACCGTTGAGACATGTCGCTGTACGGCGGCGTGATCGCCAACACCCACGGAAAGGAACCCGCACCGAGGGTGTCGGCGACGAACCACGCCTGCTCGACGGTCAGTTCGACGGCGTTAGGACTCACTGAGCCTGACGCCGGCCCCGGTTTGCCAGCGGTGGCTCATGCCCCCCACTTGGCGCCTTCGGCCATGTCGCGCGCGTTCATCGACGCGGTGTTCATCTCGTGGGTCGACGCCATCGCCCGGTAGGCGCGCACCAACTCCTCGAGCGCCATGTTCCACTGCGCCTGCCACGCCTGGTACGTCATACCCGTGTCGCCCTGCCACGCACCGGCCAGCGCTGCCTGCTCGCTGGCGATGTCCGCGCCCACCGCGTGCATCGCGCCGGCATAGGTCGACATCTCTCCGGCGTGAGCCATCATCGCCGGGTAGTTGTACATGATCTGAGACATCACAAACCCTTTCGTTCGCCTTTGAATCCGGTCAGATCGCGGTGTAGGTCGACGCGGCCGCGGCGTCCTCGGCCACGTAGGTGCCTGCGGCGTCGCCCAGGTTCACCTGTGCGATGTCCAGCAGTGCGTTCACCTTGGCCGACACCTCGATGAACCGCATGTGCGCGGCCTGGAACGCCGCCGACGACTCACCCATGTGAAACGCCTGCGCCGACGTCGCCGCCTGCTCGGCCTGCGCCATGGTCGAACGCATCAGCGCCGTCTTGGCGCCGAACGCGGCCTCGGAGGCCACCAACTGCGGAATGTGCGCATCCAACATGCTCATCTATTGCTTCCTTTCACCCTTGTTCGTTCGAAACAGACTGTCCCCCAGCACGTCGCTCAGTTGCGCGATCCCCCCTCCGGGCCGTCCTGCTCGGGCTCCCACGACGTGGGCAGCATCGGCACCACCGGGCCCCCGTCGAACGCATCGGTGGACACCGTCGTCAGCCCCGCAGCGGCGGCATCGGAGCGGCCCGCGGTACCGCTGAACCCCATCGGCCCGCCACCGCGGGTCGACGCACTCACCCGCGGCTCATCGGCCGACGACGTCTCGCCGTCAGGCTCGTCCTCGTAGTCCATGTAGGCGTCGGCGTATCCGCGCCCCTTGACCTCGGCGACCTTCTTGCGCCGCCGTTTCCGCCGCTCCGCGGCCGACAGCGCCGCAGCGGCGGCCGCGGCGGGGATGCCGGACGCCGGCGCCTTGGCACTCGAACCCTCCCGGAACGTCGGGGAGAACCCCTCCTCCGGATCGGACCCCGCCACGGCGTACGGCGCGATCGGCGCCGCCGCGGGGGCGGCGGCCGACGTGGACGGTGCGGGGGCGGCGGCCGACGTGGACGGTG
>NZ_JACKSJ010000024.1 GCF_025821665.1 [Mycobacterium] manitobense | reverse complement strand
GGGCGGCAACGGCCAGCGGCCCGGGTCGGCGCCGAAGGCGGCGAACCGGAGAGCGGTCGCTGGGGTCGTCGTCATCGCTCGGCGACGGTATCAAGCACACCGCGCGGGCCGTTGCCGGCAAATTCATCGACGATCCGGACCAGCCACGGTTAACAGTTGATGGTGCGCGGGTTACGGCGGCGTTACGGCACTCACCGGTGTGCCGCAGAACATGGGCAGAACCGGCGAACCCGATCTGCGGAAACGCGTGAAGCGTACTGGTCGAGGGTGATTCGCTAGCACCTTCCGCGCTACCCACAGGTCACAACAATGAACGTGACGTAAATTCTCCAGCTGCGGTTATGTCATTGAGCACACGTGCAGGCTATTGACGGAATTTCTGGCGCACCCCTACTTTGTGTGCACGAGTAGTCATCGGCGACACGAGCTCGGATCGGTTCCACAACTCACGCGCTCCCGCGTTCTCCACAAGAGTGTGTAGAGAGGGGTTTTACCCATGCCACAGCCGCAGCAGCTGCCCGGACCCAATGCCGACATCTGGGACTGGCAAATGCAGGGCCTTTGCCGAGGCGTCGATTCGTCGGTGTTCTTCCATCCCGATGGCGAGCGTGGTCGCGCCCGCGCCCAACGGGAGATGCGCGCCAAGGAGATGTGCCGGAGCTGTCCGGTGATCGCACAGTGCCGGTCCCACGCGTTGGCGGTCGGCGAGCCCTACGGCATCTGGGGCGGTTTGAGCGAGGCGGAACGCGAACTGCTGCTCAAACGCGGCATCCGCCGCTCGGCGTAGAGAAGACTTCGAGGAGGCCCCATTCCGGGAAACCGGGGTGGGGCCTCGCCGTGTCCGGACCCCGGCCTCCCCGCGGAAAACGCACCGAAAAGCCCACATCTCGCGGGCGCGCGCCACTAGATTGAGTCGCGACGATCGGTACTTCGACATCCCGCCGCACCGTGGCGGGATGAAGGGAGCTCCCATGAGCACGGCAGCCGAACGCGCAGCGCAGCTCGAACTGGTGTCGCGACTGAAGTCCGCCTACCCCGAGCTCCCGGACGCCCCCACTCCCGACCTGCTAGACCATGCCCGGATCACGGCTTACCTCAAGCCCGTTCACGATGTCGGTGGCGAGCCCTGCGCGCCCGAAGAATTCGTGAACAAGGAATACGAGCAGTGGGAGGAACTCACCTACGTCATCTGCGAGGTGCTGGCATGGCGGGGCATCTGGCTGTCGGAGGAACGGCGCCGCATCGGCAACGTCGACGTCGGCCGGGCCGAGTATCTCGGGCTGCCCTACTACGGCCGGTGGCTGCTTGCCGTCGCCCGCATCCTGGTGGAGAAGCATCACCTGGCGCTCGGTGAGATCAGCGAGCGGATGGCCGAGGTGTCCTCGCGGTACGCCGGTGGCCTCGACGGCAGGAAGCTCGAGGCGCAACCGAAGTCCGAGGGCGACGGGTCCCAGGTGAAACGGAACAGCCACCACAAAGACGCTGTCGGCAAAGGTGATCCGCAGAAGTACTCCGGTCTGGCCGGCGAGCCGGGCTTCAAGGTGGGCGACCGGGTCACGGTGCGCGAACTGCCGGTGATCTTCTACACCCGCACACCGGAATACTGCCGCGGCGCCACCGGCGAGATCGCCTCGGTCGCCTACGAGAGTCCCGCCGCGGAGGACGAGACCTGGGACCGCGAAGACGCCAAGCCCGAATGGTTCTACGTGGTCCAGTTCAACATGTCCGAGCTGTGGGACGGCTACACCGGAACCGCCACCGACACACTGCGCACCGAGCTGCCCGAGCGCTGGCTCGAATCCGCCCACTGACTGCCGGTTTTCGAGAGGGAATCCATACATGTCTCACGACCACGACCACGACCACGACCGGACGGTCAAGCCGATGGTGGACGAAGTCACCGACTTCGAGGTCCTCGAGATCGCGCTGCGCGAGTTGTGCATCGAGAAGGGCATCTTCACCGCCGAGGAGCATCGGCGCTTCACCGAGTTCGCCGAGCAGATCGGTCCCACGCCCGCGGCGCGCCTGGTGGCCAGGGCGTGGCTGGACCCCGACTTCAAGCAGCTGGCACTCACCGAACCGATGACCGCCAGCAAGGAGTGCGGCGTCGACTGGATGGAGCCGACCGGCTTCGGCACGCCCAGCGACTTCACGGCGTTCGAGATCCTCGCCGACACACCGACTCTGCACAACGTCATCGTGTGCGCGCTGTGCTCGTGCTACCCGCGGCCCATCCTGGGCAACTCCCCCGAGTGGTACCGCACCCCTAACTACCGCCGCCGCCTCGTCCGGTGGCCCCGCCCGGTGCTCGCCGAATTCGGCCTGTACCTGCCCGACGACGTCGAGGTCCGGGTGCAGGACTCCAACCAGAAGCACCGGTTCATGGTGATGCCCATGCAGCCCGAGGGCACCGAGGGCTGGAGCGAGGACCAGCTGGCCGAGATCATCACCCGCGACTGCCTGATCGGCGTGGCGCTGCCCAAGGCGGGCGTGACCACCAACGTCATCACCAAGACCCGGCCGGCGACGCATCCGATTCCGGCCGAGTGAGGACCCACCGTGTCCACCGAGCCTGAACCACAACCCGTCGACGAAGTCAGAAGCGCTGTCCTGCAGGAGATCGTCGAGCGCAACCAGGTGTGGCCGCGGATGGCCGCCAAGTACGGCGTCGAGAATCCGGTGCCGCCGTGGAAGACCAGCCTCGACGGCCTCTGCGATGCCCTCGACCAGGCGGCGTGCGACGCGAATGTCCCGAACTTCAAGGAACGCCGCGACGAGGAGGACGCCCTCTCGGCGAGCCGGTACGCGGATCTGCCCTACCCCGAGAACCAGTTGATGGCGCTCGCGCACTCGCTGCTGGCGCGCGGCGTGGTCGACGAGGCGACGCTGCAGCAGCGCCTCGCGAGCGTCCGGGCGCGTCTCGAAGCCTAGGCGGCGCCGCACGGCGGCATGGTTACCCTCGTGGTGCCATGACTCGACGTTTCGCACTGCTGCTGCTCGTATGTGTCCTGTGGTCCGCGTCGACGGGGTGTTCGCTGTTCACCGGCAGCGACCCGAAGGACGCGTTGCAGGCATTCGCCGAGGCGCTGCAACGCAAGGACGCCGCCGCCGCGGCGGCCGGCACCACCGACCAGGCGGCGGCCGCGCCGGCCATCACGTCGATGTTCGACGGCATGCCGAAGGACACCACGGTGACCGTCGACGTCGGCGACGTGTCCGAGGACTCCCACCAGGCGACGCTGAACTACTCGTGGACGTTCGGACCCGAGCGGAACTTCCGGTACGACGCGACGGCGACCGCGACGCAGTCCGGCGACGAGTGGCGGGTGCAGTGGGCGCCGACGGTGCTGCACCCGGACCTGGCTGCGGGCATGCACTTTCAGTACAGCGACGACAAGAACTTCCTCACCCCCGTCACCGATCGCGACGGCCAGCCGCTGATGACATGGCAGACAGTCGGCGTGGTCGACCTGCGCCGCGACAACCTGGCCTCGGCGGCAACCCTGGCGCCGCTGCTACAGCAGTTCGCACCGACCATCACCGAGGCCACCATCGCCGAACAATTCGCCGCCACGCAGGACGACGCCGTCACGGTGATCCGGCTGCGGGAAGCCGATCTGGCGGTGGTTCGCGATCAGCTGGCCCAGATTCCGGGCGTCACGGTCACCGAGCAGGGTGCGCTGCTCACCGCCAACCGCGAGCTGTCCTCGCCGGTGATCAGCGGCCTGGATGATGCCTGGCGCACGGCGATCGATGCGGCCGCCGGCTGGTCGGTGGCCCTCGTCGACGCTCAGGGTCAGCCCACCTACGACCTGACTTCGACGCCGGCCAGGGACACGCCGCCGATCCGCACCACCCTGGACACCCGCCTGCAGTTGCTGGCGCAAGCGGCCGTCGCCGCGGAATCCCGGCCCGCCGTCGTGGTGGCGATCTCACCCAGCACCGGTGGCATCCTGGCCGCCGCGCAGAACGCACCCGCCGACGCGCAGGGGCCCATAGCGTTCTCGGGCATGTATCCGCCGGGCTCGACGTTCAAGACCATCACCACGGCGGCGGCGCTCGAGGCGGGCATCGCGACACCCGACAGCCCGCAGGCCTGCCCCGGTCGGGTCACGGTCGAGGACCGCACGATCCCGAACGACGACGAATTCGACCTGGGCACCGTGCCGTTGACGACGGCGTTCGCCCGCTCGTGCAACACCACCATGGCGGTGCTCTCCGACCAGCTGCCCGCGAACGCGCTGCCCGATATGGCCAGACTGTTCGGCATCGGCGTGGACTACGTCATCCCGGGCCTCACCACCATCACGGGCAACGTGCCCAGCGCCGACACCCCGGCGCAGAAGGTGGAGAACGGAATCGGTCAGGGCACGGTGACCGTGAGCCCGTTCGGCCTAGCGGTCGCCGAGGCCAGCCTCGGGCACGGGTCGACGATCACGCCGGCACTCGTCGTCGGCGAGAAGACCACGGCGGACACCGAGTCGAAGCCCATTCCGCCGGCCATCGTCGACAGCCTCCGGGCGATGATGCGTCAGACGGTCGCCGACGGCACCGCGAGCGAGCTGCGCGACATCCCCGGGCTGGGCGGCAAGACCGGGACCGCTGAGTTCGGCGACAACACGAGTTCGCACGGCTGGTTCGCGGGCATCGTCGACGACATCGCCTTCGCGACGCTCGTGGTCGGCGGGAACACCTCGGCGCCCGCGATCAAGGTGACCGGTGACTTCCTGCGGCCCGCCGTCGGCGGCTGAGCCTCGGGGTTTGATCTTCCCGTGTAAGGGCATACTCAGTGGAGTGGCGGGTGCAACGCGGTTGCGTTGACAGGCTCGCTATGAGGTGGGTACGGGATCAACCCTCTCGTTGAGAAAGCAGCGCTCGCCCGTGCCTACCGCACCAGGTGGCCGATTTCTGACGCTGGCGTCGATCGCCACCCGACTTGGCATAATCTCGGGACATGGCCACCAAGGCTTCGAAGAAAACCAGCAGCGGCTTCGCGACCCAGGCGGCCGCCGATGCCGCCGAGATGGGCGTGGACGGCCAGGCCGCGAGTCGCCTTGACCGCGCCCTGATGGGCGGACCTCCGCAGCGGGTCGGGCGTTTCGAATACCACTACCTCACCGACACCTGGACGTGGTCGGACACCGTGGCCCGGATGCACGGCTACGAGCCCGGCGAGGTGACACCCACCACCGAACTCGTCCTCAGCCACAAGCACCCCGACGACCTGGCGAAGGTGCGCGCATTGCTGCAGCAGACCTCGGCGCCGTTCAGTAGTAGGCACCGAATCATCGCCAGGGACGGCACCACCCGCAACGTGGTGGTGGTCGGTGAAGCCGTCACCGACGACGACAAGCGGATCGTGGCCACCCGCGGCTTCTACATCGACATCACGGCGAGTGTCCACGCTCAGGTCCAGGAGACGATCAACGAGGAACTCGAGGTCATCGTCGCCCACCGTGAGTCGATCGACATCGCCAAGGGCATGCTGATGGCCGTCTACGACCTCACCGCCGACGCGGCCTTCGCGGTGTTGAGATGGCGCTCCCAGGAACTGAACATCAAACTGCACGTCGTGGCGCAGACCTTGGTCGACACGCTGCCGAGCTTGCTCCAGACGTCGGACCAGACGCGCG
Source organism: [Mycobacterium] manitobense (assembly GCF_025821665.1). Lineage (GTDB taxonomy): Bacteria > Actinomycetota > Actinomycetes > Mycobacteriales > Mycobacteriaceae > Mycobacterium > Mycobacterium arseniciresistens. Next base: position 170,630 of record NZ_JACKSJ010000024.1, on the reverse strand, counting down.
CACCCGTCGACCATTACCTGATGACCCTCGAGGCACCCACCACCGAATGACGGCTCGGTGTGCGCCGTCCGGCTTCACGATCGGCGCGACCGCACCACCCGGATGAGTGCGTAGCCGGCCAGTGCGAACACGGCGAGCACAGCCAGCCACGGCAGCAGCAGGCCGACGAGCAGGAACAGCGTGCCGGTCACCGAAACCAATGCGTCCCATCCCCGTTCGACCTGGCCGAGGAATCCCTGGTACTGCTGCGGCGACGGCCCGCCGACCCGCTCGGCGACGAACGTGACATCCACGGTGCTGTAGTCGATCCGGTCGCCGAGCTGATCGCGCTGCGCCCGCAGGCTGTCCAGGTCGGCCTGGCGTTGCGACAGCGCGTTCTCGGCTGCGATGAGCGCCTCGGGATCCCTGGCGTCACGCATGATCGTCAGCAGTCGGTCGACCGACGTCTGCAGAGCCTTGATCCGCGCGTCGAGATCGACGCGTTGAGCGGTCACGTCCTCCGACCGGGTCTCGGCGGTCTGAACGGTGCCCAGCGTCTTGAGTTCGCGCACCACACCGTCCAACTTCGGCGCGGGCACCCGCAGCACGATCGAGGTGAGCGCCCGGCCCTGCCCCGAGCCGGAATCCTCGGAACGGCTGTCGACCCGCCCGTCGGCGTTCTCGACGATCACCGCGGCCTTATCAGCGGCTTCCGATGTGCTTGCCACGGTGATCGTCATGGACGCGGTCTTGACGACGTCGCGCTGCTCGGTCAGCTCCTGCGGCGGCCCGTTCTGGGGTGCCGGCGCGCCGGCGGCGTCCTTCATGTTGCCGGTCGCGGGTTCCGTGCCGATACCCACGGGCGATCCCGCGCATGCCGTCAGCAGGGTCAGCGCCGCCATCGCCACGACCGCGCGCGCCAGATGCCTTCTCATGACTGGCAACCTAGCCATCCGGACGGAGAACGCCTGCGTTTGCGCGGAATTCACAGGATCGGCCTCGAGCGTCACTCCTGCGGCGGTCGATCCCCCCAGCCGGAATTCGCGATCACATCGAAGAATGTCAGCGATCTGCCGTTGAACAATTCGTGCACGTGGGCGGGAAACGTGAAGGGCGGCGCCTTCATCGGATCGGCCTGGATACCGCGGTCGATGGCTCGGGCGATCGCGAATCCGAGGTCGTCGCGCGGCCACGCGTCATGGACCCGCTCGGCGAAACCCCGGGTGAGTCGGCCCTTGTCCATACCGTCGATGTCGAGCGAGATACCGGAGAACGCGATTGACTGCACGTCTCCGAACCGTTGTGCGAGGCCGAGACTGGTGTGCAGGGCGATGGACTGCCACACGGTGACGATCCGGTCCTCGGCGATGCCGTGGTCGCGAAGGAACCGCGCAGCGGCGTCGGCGCCGTCGACCTCGAATCGCTGACCGCCCGTCCCGTAGTCGGTGATGCCGAGGTCGTGCAGCAGGCAGGCGAGGAAAAGCGTCTCCTCGTCGAGGCCGTCCGCTCCGCGTCGGTCGGGGGTGCACGCGAGCTCGCGTGCGAACAGGAAGCTGCGGACGCAGTGGTTGGCGAGGAATGCCGGTGATACGTCGAACACCAGCTTCAATGCTGCTGAGGAGATGTCGGAGTCGGGAAGGTCCCACTGAGCGCCTCGGGTGGTCAACGAGACGTTGTGCCGGCTGGTCATGTCCTCATGGTGGTCAGCGGGTCCACCCGCAGCCAGTGGCCAGAGTGTCAGTCACCGCCGGAATCCGGCCACCCGTGTGCATCGCCATCGATCCCGCCGGACTCGCAGGCCGCCCGGGTAATTTGATACCGGTGAACCGCGCAGACGGCGAGAGGGTCGACGCCGGCTCGTTGACCGGCGTCTCGGAGACCGCCCTGCTCACGCTGAACGCCCGGGCGTACCAGGCCCGCCACCCGAACCCCGTCATCGACGACCCGATGGCGATCCAGTTGGCCGACGCCATCGACTTCGACTTCGGCAAGTTCGGTCGACGAGGTCAGGAGACAGCCGTCCGCGCCCTCGCCTTCGACCGCGCCGCGGCCCGATACCTCACCCGGCGTCCGTCAGCGGTGGTCGTCGCCCTCGCCGAAGGGCTGCAGACCAGCTTCTGGCGCCTGAACAGCGCGCTGCCCGATGCCACATTCCGCTGGGTCACCGTCGATCTGCCGCCCGTGGTCGAACTGCGCAGGAGACTGCTGCCGTCCTCCCCACGGATCCTCAGCATCGCGCAGTCGGCCCTCGACTACACGTGGATGGATCAGGTGGACGCGAGTGACGGCGTCTTCATCACCGCCGAGGGCCTGTTGATGTATCTGCAGCCGGACGAGGCCATGGGCCTCATCAGGGAGTGCGCCAACCGCTTCCCGGGTGGGCAGATGATGTTCGACCTGCCGCCGGTGCTGGTGAAGCGGCTCGCGCCGAACGGGATGCGGGCCTCGCGCAGGTACCGTGTCCCGCCGATGCCGTTCAGCATGTCGGCCTCCCAGCTGGCGGAGCTGGCCGGCACGGTGCCCGGAATCCATGCCGTGCACGACCTCCCGATGCCGCACGGCCGGGGCCTGGTGTTCGACAGACTGTTTCCCGCATTCTGGCAACTGCGACTGACCAAGCAGATCCGCGGCGCCTACACCCTGCTGGATTTCGGCTGACGGCCGTCACCGATCCGACCGAGCTCTGCCTTGAGGGACGCGTTCTCCTCCTCCAGGACGGCCAGCCGTCGCCGCATATCTGTGAGTACCGGCTCGAGTTCCTCGACGGTGAACCGGGGCGTGATGTGCTGGGGGCAGTTCCAGTCGAACGCGTCCACGCTGACGATGACCGCGCGCTCGACCACCGCGTCATATCCGTCGTCGCCCAGGGACCGGATCAACTCCGGATCCTCCTCGGCGGTCACGATCCGGGCGTGCCCGAAGATCTTCAGCCGCCTCCGCCGGGCGTAGTCCATGGCGATGATCGCGACCCGGTCGTTCCCTCCGATGTTGCCAGTGCTGATGTACTGCAGGTTGCCGCGGAAGTCCGCCCAGCCGATCGTGCCGGGATCCAGGACGCGCGCGAATCCCCTTGGCCCACCGCGAAATTGCACGTACGGCCAGCCGGTTTCGCCAACGGATGCGAGATAGAACCCGTCGCGCTCGGCCAGGAACTCGGCTTCGTCGTCGGTCAGCCGGTCCGGTTCGGCGGAAGCACCGGCAATGATGCGCTTACGTGCGTACACCCGGTCGCTGCCGTGCTCGCGCTGCACCGCCTGCACGTCGTCGGTGAAAGCGATCGCGGGGTAACGCCTACTCATGCATCCTCCAGTCGACGTACGTACATGGATTGGCAGCGTCGCAGCGTGCCCAGGAATTCCCGGCCGCGAGTCGGGGCAATCCCGACCCATGTGCTGTGCAGGTGCTTAGCATTACCTCGATACCAGGAGTGCAGGGCAGGTGACGACAAGACCGGCCCACCGAACAGAACGGCTTGTCATGTTTCGCAGCAGCACTTTTGAGGAGCGGAGCTCATTCGCTCAAGGCGTGGGTTTCGCACTCGCGGCCGACATGGCGATGGCTCGATTCCTGCCTCGCAGGCGCACGTCAGTTGCGGCCGTCGGCCTGGTCACGGCTGCCGCGGTGTATCCGCTGTCGCGTCGCCGGTGGGGCATCGACACCCGTGAGACGGTCACGCTCGCCGCAGCATGCGCGGTCGCAGGCGCCGCAACCTGGCTGCCCGCCCGAACCGCACGTCGCGTAGTGGGCGTCGGCTGGGCGGCCCACGCGGTGTATGACGCAATCTTCACCCACGATGCCTCGATCACCCGCCTGCCCCCTACGTACGCCGCGGCTTGCGCAGGCGCCGATATCGCCATGGGTGCGCGGCTGATACTCGTTCGACGGTGACTGCCGCGCCATGATGTCCAGCCAGGGAGTACTGCACCCTGCCTGGGACGCCACCGCCTGGCTACGTTGCGGATATGACCGATCGACGCAGGACCAGGACAACCCTCGCCGCACTGCTCGCTGCGGCTGCAGTCACGGCGGGATGTGCCACAGCCGACGCCGCACCGCCGCAGGCTGACGCCGAACAACGCAACACCCACCTGGTGCGGGAGGCCTTCACGCGCGGTGTCGGGGACGCCGAGACCTTCTACGCGATCCTCGCCGACGACGTGACCTGGACGGTCGCCCGGGCGACGGCACCGACCACGTACACCAGCCGGCAGCAGTTCCTCGACGACGGCGTCGCCCCGATCGTGGACCGGCTGACCGGACAGATCCAGGCCGATGTTCAGGAGTTGATCGCCGACGACGACCAGGTGGTCGCGCGATGGCGGGGCACCGCGACCGCACGCGACGGCGTGCCGTACGTCAACGAGTACGCCTGGGTGATGACCATGGCGAACGAACGGGTGACCCGCGTCGTCGCGTACCTGGACCTGGTCGCACTCGACGACCTGATCACGCGCGTACCGCTGCCCTCATGAGATCAGGGATCAGGAGTCAGGGGACCGGAACCCAGCACGATGGTGATCTCGGTGGTGGTCGCGGCAATTCGGTTGGCCGGGGGGTTCGTGCCCACGACAAGGTCCTTCATCTCCGGTTGTGACGGTAAGGACGCCTGCTGGAACCGCCCGAAGCCTGCGTCCGTCAGCTCGCGGACGGCATCGGCATAGGTCAACGACCTCACCTCGGGCACTGTTACTTGCGCAGCACCGGTCGACACGTCGGGGACGGGACCCGTCGACACATTGAGCGTGATCTCCTCCCCCGCGGCGACCGCGGTGTCGGCATCGGGGTCGGTGTTGATCACGAGACCGGGCGGTACGGTCGCGTCCGCGCTCTGCAGAATGCGGGTCTTGAAGCCGTCGTTCTGTAGGACGGCGACCGCGTCGGCCGACGTCCTACCGTGCACGTCGGGAACCGCCACGTCGCGGGAATCGCTTGCAAGAAGGTTGATCCCGATCCCACCCCCGATGGCGAGCACAGCCAGCACCGCGACCGCAGTCAGCCAACGCCTGGTCGACCGGCCTGCGTGCCGCCTGCCGTCACCTGACGGCTGTGTCGCCAACTGGGCTGTCGGCGGATTGATGTCGGGCCCGGCCAGCGCCGAGTCGCCGTCGGCGCCGATCCCCGCCATAGCGGCGTACGGGGTCTGTCCACGATGCACGCGAACGAGGTCGGTGCGCATCTCCGCGGCCGTCTGATAACGATTGTCGGGATTCTTGGCCATCGCCTTGAGCACCACTGCGTCCAGGTCGGGCGTGATCTCACTGTTGAGCACTGACGGCTTCACCGGCTCTACCTGGACATGCTGGTAGGCGACCGCGACGGGCGAATCTCCTACGAAAGGTGGCTCTCCGGTGGCGATTTCGTAGAGCACGCATCCGAGCGAGTACACATCGGCCCGAGCGTCGACCCGAACGCCGCGGGCCTGTTCAGGCGACAGGTACTGGGCGGTGCCGATCACCGCGCCGGTCTGGGTGACGCCGACGTCGCTGTCGGCGATCGCCTTGGCGATGCCGAAGTCCACCACCTTCACCGAGCCGGCCGTGCCGATCATGATGTTGGCCGGCTTGACGTCGCGGTGGATGATCCCTCGCTGGTGACTGAAGTTCAGCGCCTGACAGGCATCTGCGATCACCTCGATGGCCTGCCGTTGGCGCATCGCACCGTGGGTACGCACGTAATCGCGCAATGTCACACCGTCGACGAACTCCATCACGATGTAGGACAGCGTCCCGCTCGGCGTCTGCACCTCACCGGTGTCGTAGACGGCGGCGATGGCAGGGTGGTTCAACGATGCCGCGTTCTGCGCTTCTCGCTGAAACCGCAGATTGACGCTGGGGTCCTCGGCCAGGTCGAGACGTAGCAGTTTGACCGCGACGTCACGATGCAACCGCAGATCGCGGGCCAGGTGGACTTCGGACATGCCACCCAGGCCGAGGATCTCGCCGAGTTCATACCTGCCCGACAGTCGCCGCGGAGCGATCATGGCGATGTCCCGGTCGGCGCCGGCGAGGTGGGGTTCTCAGCCGGCAGCGCACTGCCTATCGGCAAATCCGGTGCCACCTGCCGATGGTGGCACGTTTCGGCCGCATCCGCCCTGAGAGCCGAGATGTCGACCATCGACGGGTTGGGCACCCACCGACGAACGAAAGCGCCCCCGGTCGCAAGGACCGGGGGCGCTTCGTGCGTGCTTGATCTAGTGGGCGTGGCCGTGATGGCCGTGTCCGTGATCCTCGTCCTCGGCCGGCTTGTCGACGATCGCCGTCTCGGTGGTCAGGATCATCCGTGCCACCGACGCCGCGTTGAGCACCGCGGACCGGGTCACCTTGACCGGGTCGACGATGCCGTCCTCGGACAGGTCGCCGTAGGACAGCGTGGCCGCATTGAAGCCCTGTCCGTTCGGCAGGCCCGACACCTTGTTGGTCACCACGGCGCCATCGAGACCGGCGTTGGTGGCGATCCAGAACAGCGGAGCCGACAGCGCGGAGGAGAAGACCTCGACGCCGAGCGCCTCGTCGCCGGTGAGCGACCCGCGCAGGCCGTCGAGCGCCGAGCGGGCCTGCACCAGCGCGGCACCGCCGCCGGTGACCACGCCCTCCTCGACCGCCGCCTTGGCCGCCGACACGGCGTCTTCGACTGCTTCCTTGCGCTTCTTCATGTCGGTGTCGGTGGCCGCACCGACCTTGATCACCGCGACACCGCCGGCCAGCTTGGCCAGCCGCTCCTCGAGCTTCTCGCGGTCCCATTCCGAGTCGGTGGACTCGATCTCCGACCGCAGCTGCTTGGCCCGGTCGGCGATGGCCTCCGCGCCGCCACCGCCGTCGACGATCACGGTGCTGTCCTTATCGACGACCACGCGCCGCGCCGAGCCCAGCACGTCGAGGCCGGCCTCCCGCAGCACCAGGCCGACGTCGGGGTTGACCACCTGCGCGCCGGTGACGATGCCGAGGTCCTCCAGGAACGCCTTACGGCGGTCACCGAAGAACGGCGCCTTGACGGCAACGGCCTTGAGCGTCTTGCGGATGGCGTTGACCACCAGCGTCGACAGCGCCTCGCCCTCGACGTCCTCGGCGATGATCAGCAGCGGCTTACCCGCCTCGGCGACCTTCTCCAGCAGCGGGAGCAGGTCGGGCAGCGAGCTGAGCTTGTCGCGGTGCAGCAGCACCAGGGCGTCCTCGAGGACGGCCTCCTGCGAATCGAAATCGGTGACGAAGTAGGCCGAGACGAAGCCCTTGTCGAAGCCGACGCCCTCGGTCACCTCGAGCTCGGTGTTCAGCGTCGAGGACTCCTCGACCGTGACGACGCCGTCGGCGCCGACGCGGGTCATGGCCTCGCCGACCAGCTCGCCGATCTCCTCGTCGCGCGAGGAGACGGTGGCGACCTGGGCGATCGCTTTCTTGTCGCTGACGGGGGTGGCCGCGGCCAGCAGCGCCTCGGATACGGCGTCGGCGGCCTTGCTGATCCCGGCGCCGAGCGCGATCGGGTTGGCGCCGGCCGCGACGTTGCGCAGCCCGGCCTTCACCAGCGCCTGCGCCAGCACCGTCGCGGTGGTGGTGCCGTCGCCCGCGACGTCATTGGTCTTGGTGGCCACCGACTTGACCAGCTGTGCGCCCAGGTTCTCGAACGGGTCCTCGAGGTCGATCTCGCGCGCGATCGTGACACCGTCGTTGGTGACGGTCGGGCCGCCCCAGGACTTGGCCAGCACCACGTGGCGGCCGCGCGGGCCGAGTGTCACCTTGACGGCGTCGGCGAGCTTGTCGACGCCGACCTCCATTGCCCGGCGCGCAGTCTCGTTGAACTCAATCTGCTTGCTCATAGAACTGCTTCCTGCTTGAAAAGACGGATGTCGTGAAGAGAAGGGGGTGTGAAAGAAGAGACGGAACGCATGCCGCCCCGGACATCACCCGTGTGCACGGGGATCTCCGGGGCGGAACACGTCGCTACTTGGAGACGACTGCCAGCACGTCGCGCGCCGACAGGATGAGGTATTCCTCGCCGTTGTACTTGATCTCGGTGCCGCCGTACTTGCTGTAGATGACGGTGTCGCCTTCCGAGACGTCCAGCGGGATACGCTTTTCGCCGTCCTCGTCCCAGCGGCCGGGGCCGACAGCGACGACGGTGCCTTCCTGAGGCTTCTCCTTGGCGGTGTCGGGGATGACCAGACCGGAAGCGGTCGTGGTCTCGGCCTCATTGGCCTGTACGAGGATCTTGTCCTCGAGTGGCTTGATGTTCACGCTCGCCACGATGGAGCCCTCCACTATTTCGGGTGTAGATCCGGGCACACCCCGGACCTGTGTGTTACCAGGTGTTCGGCATGCGTCCGGGTCCGTGCGCCGTCGTCGCGGGTGCCGGCGCAGGGGGTTGGCCGCCTGCCACCTAGCACTCTATACATGCGAGTGCTAGCACTCAAGGCTCGGGTAGTGCCTACCGTGAATGGTGAACGCGAAGGTCACCGAAGAATGCGGTCACCAGCGGATTGAGCAGGTCTGCCCGCTCCCACTGCAGGAAGTGGCCCGCACCCGGCACCACGACCGGCCCGGCGCGGTCGGTGAACGCCACCTCGCAGGTGTGCAGGAAATCCGGCCCGATGACGTGGTCGTCCATGCCGTAGAGGATCAGCGTCGGCACGTCCACCTTGCGGTCCAGGATCGGCGGCTCACTCATCGGCCTGCCGTGCATCAGCTGGTAGCACGCCCAGCCGGCACGCATCCGCTCCTCGGTGGCGAACGGTTCGGCCATGAAGTCGATGTCGGCGGCGCTGAACGTACCCGGCGACGCCCACAGCCGGTGGCCGTACATTCCGCCGATGTACCGCCTGCGTTTGGCCGGTGAATCGAGTTCCGCGGCCAGCGCATCCGGTGTCACACCCTGCAGGTGGCGGTAGTCGGCGGTCGGTCCGTCGCCGAGTGCGAGTATCGATGCGACGTCGATGCCCGCCGCGACGAAGTCGTCGAACACGAACGGCGGCACTGTGTTGAAGTAGACGAGCTTGTCGACGAAGCCGGGGTACCGGTGCAGCATGTCAACGGCGACCGCACCGCCGAGGTCACCGCAGACGACGCCGCAACGCTCGTGACCGAGCACGTCGTGCACGAGCAGGTACAGGTCGCGGCTCCACGCCGCGAGGTCGTAGACGTCGTCGGCCGAGAGATCGGAGTCGCCGAAGCCGCGCAGATCGGGAGCGATCACCTCGTGGCCGGCCACGGCCAGCGGACCGATGTTGCGCCACCAGATCCGCTTCGTCTCGGGGTAACCGTGCACCAACAACAACGGGTAGCCGCCGAGGCCTTCGTGCACGAACGCGAGCGACAACCCGTCGCGGTGCTCGCTCGCGGGGACGTGGCGGCGGTGGATCTCGAAGGCGTCCGGCGCGGGTGTCGCCGGCTGTGCAGGTCGCAACCGCAGGTCGTAGTGCACGGGAGCGAGTCTGCCGGACCGGCCGTCAGATGTTCGCGGATCGACCAACAGGTGCACGGTGGCGGCGAATGCCGACCTCTTCGCTCACGCCACCTGACCCTTGACGACCGGCAGACCCGGATCGCTGGCGACGTCGAGCGGCGAGGGCGCCGCACCCGCGGCGATCAGATGCGCGGCGAACGACGCGATCATCGCGCCGTTGTCGGTGCACAGCCGGGGGCGCGGCACGCGCAGCGTCAGTCCGGCTGCGGCGCAACGCTCCTCGGCGAGCTCACGCAGCCGGGAATTGGCCGCCACCCCACCGGCGATGAGCAGCGTCGACACCCCGAGTTCGGTCGCGGCCCGCACCGCCTTGAGGGTCAGCACATCGGCGACGGCTTCCTGGAAACCGGCCGCGACGTCGGCCTGCGCCGCGTCCGGGTGGCTCTCCACATAGCGGGCGACGCTGGTCTTGAGCCCGGAGAAGCTGAACGCGTACGGATCGTCGCGGGGGCCGGTCATCCCGCGCGGGAACACGACAGCCGCGCGGTCGCCCTCACGCGCCAGATCGTCGAGCACCCTGCCGCCGGGGTAGCCGAGCCCGAGCAGCCGCGCGACCTTGTCGTAGGCCTCCCCCGCCGCGTCGTCGACCGTGCTGCCCAGTTCCAGGATCGGCTCGCCGAGTGAGCGGACGTGCAGCAGATGGGTGTGCCCGCCGGACACCAGCAGCCCGACGCACTCGGGCAGCGGGCCGTGGTCGTAGACGTCGGCGGCGAGGTGACCGCCGAGGTGGTTGACGGCGTAGAACGGCACCTGCCAGGCGGCCGCATAGGCCTTGGCCGCCGCCACCCCCACGAGCAGCGCCCCGGCCAGACCCGGTCCGATGGTGGCCGCCACGACGTCGGGTCTGCGCACACCGGCGGTTTCCAGGGCCCGGCGCATCGTCGGGCCGAGGGCCTCGAGGTGCGCCCGGGACGCGATCTCGGGCACCACGCCGCCGAACCGGGCGTGCTCGTCGACGCTGGACGCCACCTCGTCGGCGAGCAGCCGGACGGCGCCGTCGTCGGTCAGCTCGGCGACACCGACACCGGTCTCGTCGCAGGAGCTCTCGATGGCACAGATGATTGTCATGGCGGATCGCGCCTCATCGTATAGGCGTCGGCGCCGCTGACCCGGTAATACCGTTTGCGCAGGCCCACCACGACGAAGCCGGAACTGGTGTACAGCCCGATCGCCGGGTCGTTGTCCGTGCGCACCTCGAGGAACACCACACCGTCGCCCGCGTGCACCAGCACCTCGTCCAGCAGCCGGCGGCCGATGCCCCTGCCCTGGTATCCGGGGTCGACGCCGATGGTGTGAATCTCGTACTCGTACGGCGCCTTTCGGCCCAGCCGGGCGATCCCGGCATAGCCGACGAGTGTGTCGTCCACCCGCGCCGCGACGTAGTGGTTGTGCCTGGCCGCCAGTTCGGTGCGGAACGCCTGCGCCGGCCACGGGTCGTCGCCCGGGAACAGCAGGGACTCCAGCTCCGCGCACCGCGCGGCGTCCTCAGGCTGCAGCTGGCCGTAGACGACCGTCATCGCCGTGAGGCCGGCGGCTTGGCATCGGGCCTGCGCAAGTACAGCGGCACCAGCGGCTCGGGCTCCGCGTCCCAGTCGTCGACGGCGCGCACCAGTCCGCCGGGCGACGGGTACACCGGAGGGATCCGCGGCAGGTCGAACAGCGCGGCATGCTCCGGTGAACCGGCCACGGCGCCGGCACCGGCAGGCACCTCGGCCGGTGCGCTGACCGCGGGGCCGTCGGTCCGCACGCCGCTGCGGTAGCGCGCCCAGTACACCTCGCGGCGCCGGGCGTCGGTGACCACCAGCAGATCCGGGGCGGAGGACGCGTCCACACCGATCGCATCCAGACTGCACACCCCGCGCACCGGGATCCCCAGCGCGTGACCGTAGGCGGCGGCGCTCGCCATGCCCACCCGCAGCCCGGTGAACGGTCCCGGTCCGCAGCCGACGACCACGGCGTCGAGCGCGTCGACCTCTACGTCCGCGTCGCGCAGAGCGGCGAGCACGTTCGGGGTCAGCTGCTCGGCGTGCGCGCGGGCGTCGACGGTGACACGCTCGGCGAGCACGGTCACCTCGGCACCGGATCGGCGCACCACACCGGCGCTCACCGCGGGGGTGGCGGTGTCGATGGTCAGGATCAGCGTGCTCACTGCGCGCTCCACCGCCACACCGCACTGCGGGTATCGGTGTGCGCACTGCGTTCGAGCCGGATGTCGAGGTGGTGCTCGGAGAGCCGCTCGGCCAGACCCTCACCCCACTCGACGACCACCACGGCATCGTCGAGATCGGTGTCGAGGTCCAGGGAGTCGAGTTCGGCCAGCAGGTCGGCGCCGGGATGGTCGAGCAGCCGGTACATGTCGACGTGCACCATCGCGGGTGCGTCCGGCCGTCGCGCCCGGTGCACGCGGGCCAGCACGAAGGTGGGCGAGGTGACCGGTCCGTCGACGTCCATGGCCTGCGCGATCCCCTTGGCCAGCACGGTTTTTCCCGCACCCAGCGGTCCCGAGAGCACCACCACGTCGCCGGCGCGCAACTGTGCGCCCAGCCGCGCACCAAGGGCGGCGGTGTCCTCGGCGGTGGCCAGTTCCGCCGTCCCGCCCGACCGCTCAGCCACGGGGCCGGGCCCGCTCCCGCAGCCGCCGCCCCAGCGCGACGAGCTTGGAGGGCGTGGCGCGCTCGACGAGCCGGACCAGCGCGTCGTCGATGGTCTCCGGCTCCTCGAGCTGAACCAGATGACCTGCGCCGCCGACGATCACCAGCTCGGACTTCGGCAGCGCCGCGGCCATCTCCTGCGAGTACTCCATCGGGGTCAGCAGGTCGCGGTCACCGCAGGCGATCAGAGTGGGGACCTTGGCCAGCGTCGCCAGCCCCGCGGTCTCGTCGTGCACCTCCAGCGCGTGCAGGAATTCGACGAGGGTGGCGATCGGGGTGTCGTGCATCATCCGCTCGGAGAACGCGACGACGCTCGGGCTGATCTTCTCGTCACCGTAGGACGCCGCCCGCAGCACCGGGCCGATCACCGCGCGTGCCGCGCCGCGGGTGCGGTGTACGGCCCCGGGTGCGTACCGCGCCGCGAACCGCACCGCCTCCAGCGCCGGGTTCTTCAGGATCTCGCCCAGTGGCGACCGCGAAACACCCTCGGCGGCCGAGGAGATGAGTGCGGCGCCGACGACGCGGGTGGGATAGCGCTGCGGGAACTGACGGGCGTGCGACAGCACGGTCATCCCGCCCATCGAATGGCCGACGAGCACCACCGGACCCTTCGGCGCCGTCACGGCCAGCACGGTGTCGAGATCCTGACCGAGCTGGGTGACGGTGTAGGTGTCCGGTGGCGCCGCACCGGACTGGCCGTGACCGCGCTGATCGTAGAACACCATCCGGACCTGCGGCCCCCACTGCTCGGCCAGGCGGGCGCGCTGGAAGTGGAACGCGCCCATGCGCAGACAGAAGCCGTGCGCGAACACCACCGTCAGCGGCGCGTCCAGCGGCCCGGTCTCGCGAACCGCCAGCGGCACCCCGTCCGATGTGGTCACCACCGAACTGCGGTCGGCGTCGAGGAGTTCGAAGTCCTCGTCGAGGTGCGGGTCGTCGTCGGTGACGCGCCGGGTCAGCGACCTCATCACCGTCGAACCGGCGAGCCCGCCGACGGCCGCAAGGCCCGCCGCCCCGGCCAGCCACCGCGCGCCGCGCAGACGTCCGCGCCTGCGTGCCTCGTCGCTCGTCACCGGGCCGAAACCGCCTGCGGCCCGCCGCGATACACCCGGGCCACCCGGCCCCGCGGACTGGTGACGACCTCGTAGTTGATGGTGCCGAGCAGCTCTGCCCAGTCTTGCGCCGTCGATTCTCCGGCGTCGCCCGGCCCGAAGAGGACGGCGCGGTCACCCTCGGCGACGTCCACCGGACCCGGGCCCAGGTCGACGACGAACTGGTCCATGCAGATGCGGCCGACGCCGCGACGCAGCCGTCCGTTGATCAGCACGTCGAGGCGGCCGCCCAGGCTGCGGAACACGCCGTCGGCGTAGCCGATCGGCAGCAGCGCGACGGTGGTGTCGCGCTCGGCGATCCAGGTGTGGCCGTAGGAGACACCGTCACCGGCGCTGATCCTGCGGACCATCGCGACCGGGCAGGTGAGCGTCATGGCCGGCCGCAGCCCCATGTCGCCGCGCTGCGGGATCGGCGTCTGGCCGTAGATGGCGATGCCCGGCCGAACCAGGTCGTAGGCCAGGTCCGGACGGGTCAGCGCCGCCGGCGAATTGCACAGGTGCACCACCTCGAAGCGGACTCCGCGGTCATGCGCCAGCTCCCGCATCTCGGTGAACCGCCGGGCCTGCCGGTCGTTGACCGGGTTGTCCGGTTCATCGCCGAGGGCGAGATGTGACATCAGCCCCCGCAACCGGATCGCGTCGTCGGCCTGCGCCCTGCGCAGCGCGTCGAGCAGCGCGGGGTATTCGGCCGGGCTGACACCGTTGCGGCTCAGTCCGGTGTCGGCCTTGACCGTGACCGTGGCGGTGCGCCCGGTGCGGCGGACCGCGCCGAGGAGTTCCTCGAGTTGACGCACCGAGGACACCGCGATCTGGACATCGGCCGCCACGGCGGGGGCGAAGTCGGCGCCGGGCGCGTGCAACCAGGCCAGCACGGGCGCGGTGATGCCGTCGCGGCGCAGCGCCAGCGCCTCGTCGAGGGTGGCCACGCCCAGTTCGGCCGCTCCTGCAGCGAGCGCCGCGCGCCCCACCGGAGCGGCGCCGTGGCCGTACCCGTCGGCCTTGACGACGGCCATCACCTGCGCCGATCCGGCGCGTTCGCGCAGCACGGTGACGTTGTGGGCGATCGCGTCGAGGTCCACCACCGCCTGCGCGGTGGTGGTGAGGTCGGTCGGCGGCGCAGTCATCTCGTCACCGATTGTCCCAGAGGCCGCCGAGGCGCCGCCGGGGCCGCCCGCTCGACTAGTGCGCGAAGGGCTGGATCTCGTCGAACCGGCCGTCGGGTTTGAGCGCGTCGAGGTGCCCCAGCACGGTCACGATGTCGTCGCGCAGAGCTCTGGCGAGGTCGGTCGAGAAGCCCTCGCGCACCACCACCCGCAGCACCGAGACATTCTCGGCGCCCTCGGGCATGGTGTAGGCGGGCACCTGCCACCCGTAGCCCCGCAGCGCCTGGGACACGTCGAATTCGGTGTAGCCGGGGTCGCCCTTGAGCCTGAAGCTCACCACCGGGATGGCCGAGCCGTCGGTGATCAGCTCGAAGTGCTCACTGTCGCGCAACTGGTCACCGAGCCACCGGGCGGTCTGTGACAGGCACTGCATCACCTGCGTGTACCCGGCCCTGCCCAGCCGCAGGAAGTTGTAGTACTGGCCGACCACCTGGTTGCCGGGCCGGGAGAAGTTCAGCGTGAACGTCGGCATGTCACCGCCCAGGTAGTTCACCCGGAACACCAGCTCCTCGGGCAGGTGCTCGGCGCTGCGCCACACCACGAAACCGATGCCGGGATAGGTCAGTCCGTACTTGTGGCCGCTGACGTTGATCGACACCACCCGCGGCAGCCGGAAGTCCCACACCAAGTCGGGGTGCAGGAACGGGACCACGAACCCGCCGCTGGCGGCGTCCACGTGCACGGGGATGTCGAGCTTGCGGGACCCTGCCGCGAGTTCGTCGAGTGCGGCGCAGATCTCGCCGATCGGCTCGAGCTCACCGGTGTAGGTGGTGCCCAGAATCGCCACCACGCCGATGGTGTCCTCGTCGACGTGCTCCAGCACCTGCTCGGCGGTGATGACGTAGCGGTCCTCGGCCATCGGCAGGTAGCGCGGCTCGATGTCGAAGTAGCGGCAGAACTTCTCCCACACCACCTGGACGTTGGCGCCCATCACCAGGTTCGGCGTACGGCCCTTCCAGTTCTCGTTGCGCTGGCGCCAGCGCCACTTCAGCGCCAGCCCCGCCAGCATCACCGCCTCGCTGGACCCGATCGTCGACACCCCGACTGCGCTGGCCGGCTCGTCGTCACGCAGGTCCTCGGCATGGAACAGGTCGGCGACCATGCACACGCAGCGCTGCTCGATGGCGGCGGTCGCCGGGTACTCGTCCTTATCGATCATGTTCTTGTCGAACGTCTCGGCCATCAGCTTCTCGGCCTCGGGGTCCATCCACGTGGTGACGAACGTCGCGAGGTTGAGCCGGGAGCTGCCGTCGAGCATCAGCTCGTCGTGGATGAACCGGTACGCCGACTGCGGATCGAGGCACTCCTCGGGCATGCGCAGTGACGGCACCGGCGCCATCGCCAGCCGTCCGGTGTACGCGGGAGCGATGTGGGGGGCGGGCTTGTGCCTGCGCGACATGGCGTTTCCTCTCGGGTTACAGCTGGGCCAGTGCGGTCCGGATGTGGGCAAGGATGCGCGACGCCGATGTCGGCGCCGGGTGCGGTCCTGGATCGAGCGCCGAGGCGCCGGCGGCGCGGGCGTGCACGAAGGCCGCCGCGGCGGCGGCCTCGCCGGGCGGCAGCCCCGCCGCCAACAGCGCACCGATCATCCCGGACAGCACATCGCCGGATCCTGCCGTGGCAGCCCAGGATTCGTCGGCGCGGTTCAGGTAAACAGCCCCACCCGGCTCCGCGATCACGGTCACATTCCCCTTGAGCAGCACGGTCGCGCCGAACTGGTCGGCGAGCCTGCGGGTGGCGGCGATGCGGTCGTCGCCGGGCGGCGAGCCCGCGAGGCGGGCGAACTCGCCGGCGTGCGGGGTGAGCACCGTCGGCGCTCGTCGGTCGGCGAGCAGGTCGGGGTGTGCGGCGAGGATGGTCAGGCCGTCGGCGTCGACGATCACCGGCAGGTCCTGGTCCAGTGCGAACACCAGGGCCGCGGCGCCTGCGCTGTCGGTGCCCAACCCGGGTCCGACCACCCAGGCCTGGACGCGGCCGGCCTCCTGGGCGGTCGGCGTGGCGATCACCTCCGGCCACAGCGCGAGCACCTGCTGGCCCGCCGTGCCCGCGTAACGCACCATCCCCGAGGTCGCCGCGACGGCGGCGCCCGTGCACAGGACGGCCGCACCGGGATAGGTCGACGACCCGGCGAGGATTCCGGTGACGCCCTGGGTGTACTTGTCATCGCGGGGGCCGGGAACCGGCCAGCGCGCCAGCACATCGCCCGCCTCGAAACCGGCGGCTACGGCATCGGGCAGCTCGAGTCCGATGTGCACCAGCTCGACCCGGCCGCAGTCGCCGAGGGCGTGCACGGGTTTGTAGCCGCCGAAGGTGACGGTGAGCGCGGCACGCACGTGGGCGCCGTCGGCGGCGCCCGTCGCGACGTCGAGCCCGCTCGGCAGATCGACCGCGACGACGGGGATGCCTGCGGCGTCGACGGCGGCGAACACCTCGGCAGCGCCGGGCCGAAGCGGGCCGCTGCCGGAGATCCCGACGACGCCGTCGATCACGAGATCGGTTGTGGGCGGGACCTGCTCGACCACCTGACCGCCTGCGCGCCGGAACGCCGCCAGACCAGCACGGTGCGCGCGGTCGGGGGTGAGCAGGACGGCGGTGGCCGCCACCCCGCGGCGCCGCAGGAAGGCCGCCGCCCACAGCGCATCGCCGCCGTTGTCACCGGAGCCGACGACCGCGCACACCCGCCGCCCCGCGACACCACCGGTGCGCAGCGCCAGTTCGCGGGCGATCGCGGTGGCCAGCCCGTGGGCGGCGCGCCGCATCAGGGCGCCATCGGGCAGGCGTTGCAGCAGCGGCGCTTCGGCGTCGCGGATCGCATCCGCCGAGTAGTAGTGCCGCATCACCGCAAGCCTACGGTCTGGGCGCCGTACTGCTGAGCCGTTCGGGCTGATGGCACACGGCTTCGACGTTGACGCCGTCCGGGTCGAGGACGAACGCGCCGTAGTAGTCGGCGTGATACTCGGGCCGCTGCCCAGGTTCGAGCAGCGACCGGCCACCCGCGGCGAGCGCCGCGTCGTGGAAGGCGCGCACGGTCGCCCGGTCGTCCGCGGTGAACGCCAGGTGCATGTTCGAACCGACGGTGCCGTCGGCCACCAGCCAGAAGAACGGCTTGGGGTGGCGCCCGAACCCGTGCATCTCCAGCTGTCCGGCCGCCGGATCGGCGGGCACCTCGAGCAGCTTGACGATGCCGAGGACGGCCAGCACCGGCTCGTAGAAGGCCAGCGAGCGGGGCAGGTCGGGCACCGCGATGTTGAGGTGGTCGATGAGCGAACCGGTGAAGTCGGGCATGGCGGAACCACCGCTTCCTGTCGTAGTGTTTAATTGCTCGGCGCAATAGTTGCATCGTGCAAATACTTACCTGTGCAGTGAAGCACCCCAGCAGTAGGGAGCGCAACCGTGCCCGAGCGATCGGCCGGCCGGACAGCGGCGGTGCGGGACGCCATCGAGGCGATGGCCGGATGGCAGGTTCTCGTCGCCCAGTTCAACGATCTGGTGGCCCGCAGGCTCGGGGTGTCGCCCACGGAGACCCAATGCCTCTACGTGCTTGCCCGATTCGGACCGGCCACGCCCGGGGAGCTGGCCCGGCGGGTGAACCTCAGCAGCGGCGCCACCACCCGCATGCTGGACCGTCTGCTGGCGGCGGGCTACATCACCCGCTCCCCCGACCCGCACGACCGCCGCCGTGTGGTGATCGCACCCGCGGGCGACGGTATCGCCCGCGTCGCCGCGATGTACGAACCGCTCAACGCGGACCTCGCCGGACTGCTCACCGACTTCGACGTCGCCGGCCTACAGCGGCTGGCCCGCTTCGCCCGTGCCGCAGAGGAAGTCACGGAGGCGCGGATCCGAGAGCTCTAACCGCGCGACACCCGGTCGTAGTGCCTGCGGGCCTTCATCCGGTTCCCGCAGCCCTTCATCGAGCACCAGCGCGCCGTACCCGCCCTGCTGCGGTCGAGCAGGAACAAACGGCACTCGTCGTTGGCGCACGGCCGCAGCCGGCCCGGTAGCTCGCGCTGCAGCTCGCCCCATGCCAGCACCACGTGGCCGGCCCACGGTGCGTCGGTCGACCACGCGAATCCCTCGTCCGTGATGTGCGGTACCCGGCGGACGCCGTCGAGACAGCCGGCCAGCACGTCGGCGGCCGCCTCGCCGCGCACCACCCGCTGCAGGTCGTCACGCACCCGCCGGGCCTCGTCGACGCTCCCCCGGTCGGCGCCGTGCGCCGCCAGCCACCCTTCGTCGAGAAGTTCGGTACGCCGGCCATCGACCACCGGGGTCGTGTTCAGCAGGTCGAGCAGGACGTCGCGCCAGATCACGCTAACCATCATAGTTCGGTTGACAGGTTAGAAGCCAGCGGATTGACTGTGTCTAACTGCAATGGACGACTGAAGGGGTTAGACATGGTCACTCATCACCGTTTCGCCGAAGTGCTCGGCCGCCGCATCTTTTACCGGGAGGCGGGTGCCGCGGACGCTCCGGCGGTGGTGCTGCTGCACGGCACTCCCGCGAGCTCGCACATGTACCGCAATCTGATCCCCGCAATCGCCGACCGCTACCGGGTGATCGCGCCCGACTATCCGGGCTTCGGCCAGTCCGACGTGCCCGGTACAGCCGAATTCGCCTACACCTTCGACACTCTCGCCGATCACATCGATGCGCTGCTCGACGCCCTTGGCGTGCATCGCTACGCCCTCTACGTCCAGGACTACGGCGCACCGGTCGGCTGGCGACTAGCGCTGCGGCACCCCGAACGGATCGCCGCCGTCGTCACCCAGAACGGCAACGCATACGTCGAGGGGTTCGTCGGCGACGCGATGGAACCGCTGTTCGCCTACGGCCGCGACCGCTCCGAGGCGAACGCCGCCGCCCTACGGGAGCTGATCACCCCGGCTGGCCTGGAATGGCAGTTCACGCATGGGGTTTCGGACCCCACCGTCGTCGACCCCGATGCGTGGGCGACCGCGCACGCCGCGGTCGCGTCGACGCCCGAAAAGGTCGACGCCCAGCTCGAACTGTTCGGTGATTACCATTCCAACGTCGAGCTGTATCCGCAGGTGCACGAGTATTTCCGGACCTCGCAGGTGCCACTGCTCGCGGTCTGGGGCCGCAACGACCAGATCTTCGGGCCCGACGGGGCACTGGCCTTCGGCCGGGACCTGCCCCACGCCCAGATCGATCTGCTCGACGGCGGCCACTTCCTGCTGGAGAGCCGCCTGGAAGCCGTCGTCGACCTCGTCCGCCCGTTCCTCGCGCGCCACCTGACGTGATGGCCGTCAGCCGTCGACCTCGTCCCAGAACTGCCCCGCCCGCGCGGCGATCTCGTCAGGGAACTCGCCGTTGATCGCGTGCGAGGCGTCCGGCCAGAGCTCGACCTGACCACGGGGCAACAGATCCCGACCCCGCCGCGCGGCCCGGCGGGCATCGTGGATCACGCTGCGGCCGGCGATCAGCGCCAGCACCGGGATGTCCAGTGCCCGCAACTCGCCGTCGCTGAACCGCTGCGGAAGTGGT
This sequence comes from [Mycobacterium] manitobense, assembly GCF_025821665.1. Classification (GTDB taxonomy): domain Bacteria; phylum Actinomycetota; class Actinomycetes; order Mycobacteriales; family Mycobacteriaceae; genus Mycobacterium; species Mycobacterium arseniciresistens. The sequence continues at coordinate 150,764 of NZ_JACKSJ010000024.1, read as the reverse complement.
TGCCGCAGCACGAAATCAGCGGTGCCCGCAGCGATGAGGGCAGCCACGGGCACGCTCTCGTCGACGTCGGCGCCGCCGGAGAGCCAGCGCAGCACGCGGCGGCGCACGAACTGCGGCGTTCCGGGCAGGCCCATCGGCGCCACCGCGAGCATCGTCCGAATCGGGATCGGCGCGAACGTCATCACCGGGTCGAGCAGGGTCAGCGATGCGGCACGCCCGGGAATGCGCACGGCGTGGTTGGCTGCCGTCCAGCCGCCGAACGAGACGCCCATCAGGTGGACCGACGACAGGCCCAGGAGGGCGAGCATCTCCTCGAACCACCGCGCCTGATCGTCGGCGCCGCGCAGCGGGCGGTCCTGCACCGACATGCCGGGCTCGCCGAGCAGGTCGACGCTGTACACCGTGCGGTGCGCCAGCAGGCCGGGCAGGTTGGCGGCCCACATCGGGGTGGACGCGTTGCGTCCGGGCAGCAGCACCACCGGACGTCCGCCGCCCCCGTCGAAGCGGTACACCCGCGCCGTACCGAAAGCCGTTGCCACATCGATCGACTCGTCATGCGACGGCAGGTCTGCCTGAGCCCGCCCGTAGGCGTCGATGAAGTGCGCGTGCGCGGCGTCGTCGCGGAAGCACCCGACCCCGCCCACCGGAGCTACTCGACGGTGACGGACTTGGCGAGGTTACGGGGCTTGTCGACGTCGTAGCCGCGGGCCTGAGCCACCCCCGCGGCGAACACCTGCAGCGGGATCGTCGACAGCAGCGGCTGAAAAAGCGTTGACACCGCTGGTATCTCGATCAGGTGATCGGCGTAGGGGCGCACGGTGTCGTCACCCTCCTCGGCGATCACAATCGTGACGGCCCCGCGGGCCTGGATCTCCCGGATGTTGCTCAGCAGCTTCGAGTGCAGCATCGCGGCGTTCTTCGGCGACGGCATCACGACGATGACGGGCAGGTCGTCCTCGATCAGCGCGATCGGCCCGTGCTTGAGCTCGCCGGCGGCGAAGCCTTCGGCATGCATGTACGCCAATTCCTTGAGCTTGAGCGCACCCTCCAGCGCCACCGGGTAACCCACGTGGCGCCCGAGGAACAGGATCGTCGGCGACTTCGAGAACCGCTGCGCCAGGCCGTAAACCGAGTCCATGGTGCCCAGCACCTGCTGCACGAGTTCCGGCATCGCCTCGAGCTCGTGGTACTCGCGCTCGACCTCGTCGGGGTACTTGGTGCCACGGGCCTGCGCGAGCGCCAGCCCCACCAGGTAGTTGGCCGCGATCTGCGCCAGGAACGTCTTGGTGGACGCCACGCCGATCTCGGGTCCGGCGCGGGTGTAGAGCACCGCGTCGCATTCGCGCGGGATCTGGGAGCCGTTGGTGTTGCAGACCGCGAGCACCTTGGCCTTCTGCTCCTTGGCGTGACGCACCGCCTCGAGCGTGTCGGCCGTCTCCCCCGACTGCGAGATGGCGATCACCAGCGTGCTGCGGTCGAGCACCGGGTCGCGGTAGCGGAACTCGCTGGCCAGCTCCACCTCGACGGGCAGCCGGGTCCAGTGCTCGATCGCGTACTTGGCCAGCAGCCCGGAGTGGTAGGCCGTGCCGCACGCCACGATGAAGACCTTGTCGATCTCGCGCAGTTCCTGATCGCTCAGGCGTTGCTCGTCGAGCACGATGCGGCCGTCGACGAAGTGGCCGAGCAGGGTGTCGGCCACCGCCGTCGGCTGCTCGGCGATCTCCTTGAGCATGAAGTACTCGTAGCCGCCCTTCTCGGCGGCCGACAGGTCCCAGTCGATGTGGAACTCACGGAAGTCGTCGGTGGCCGCGCCGTGGAAGTCGGTGACGCGGTAGCCGTCGGCGGTGACCACCACCGCCTGGTTCTGCCCGAGTTCGACGGCGTCGCGGGTGTGCTCGATGAACGCGGCGACGTCGGAGCCGACGAACATCTCCCCGTCGCCGATACCGAGCACCAGCGGGGTGGACCGCCGGGCGGCCACGATCGTGCCGGGATCCTCGGCGCTGGCGAACACCAGCGTGAAGTGACCCTCCAGGCGCGGCAGCACGGCCATCACCGACGCGACGAAGTCACCCGCGGTGGGGCCGTGGTGGTACTGCCAGGCCACCAGGTGCACGGCGACCTCGGAGTCGGTGTCGCTGGCGAACTCCACGCCGGTGGCCTCGAGTTCGTGCCGCAGCGGCGCGAAGTTCTCGATGATGCCGTTGTGGACGACGGCGAACTTGCCCGTGGCGTCGCGGTGCGGGTGGGCGTTGCGGTCGGTCGGCCGGCCGTGGGTGGCCCAGCGGGTGTGCCCGAGGCCCGTCTGCCCCGACAGCGCGGCGGGATCGGTGCATTCGAGGACCTCGCCGAGGTTGGCCAGCCGGCCGGCCCGGCGCTCCACCTTCATGCCGCCGTCGCCGTCGAGCAGGGCGATGCCCGCCGAGTCGTAGCCGCGGTACTCCATCCGGTGCAGCGCGTCGACAACGATGCCGCAGGCGGGGCGCTGCCCCACGTAGCCGACGATTCCGCACATAGGGGTCCAGAGTAGTGCAAGGGCCGCGCTCGGCACTCCCACGACCACCATGCACCAACGCTGAGCTGCGAAGACGGGCGGTCGAGGGGCCGAACCGCCACGGCGGGCGGCCCGTCGCAGTGAACTACCGAGTTTCGTTGCTGCCGACGTTTGCCAGCAGTGAAGACGACCGAGCTTTGTCAGACGTTCGCGCTTAGCAGAGTCTTTGCAAGTGCAAACACCGACACGCAGGCGCGCCCGGTAAGCCGCGCCTGATAGTTCTCCCGACTACATAATTCCCGGCGTGACCTCATCGATCTTGAAAAGACTGGCAGCCGCCCCGGTGATTGCGTTGTTGACAGCCGCCCTCCTCGCGCCGGTTCCGTCGGCGACCGCCGAACCCGCAGCGGCGCCCGGAGGCGCCCACATCACCGGTATCCAGCACGTCAACGAGCGCTGGGACAAGGTCTCGGTCTTCTCGCCGTCGATGAACAAGGTCATCGTCAACGACGTGTTCAAGGCGCCGGAAGCGGGTGCCCCGACGTTCTACCTGTTGCCCGGCATCGACGGCGGCGACGACATCGCCGGCGGCGGCATCGCCCCCGGCGGCAAGAGCTGGTTCGGCATGACCGACATCCAGGGCTTCTTCGCCGAGCGGAACGTCAACGTCGTATCGCCTCTGGGCGGCCAGTTCAGCTGGTGGACCAACTGGGTCAGCGATCCCGGCAAGCAGTACCAGACCTACATGACCCGGGAGCTGCCGCCGCTCATCAACGCCGAGTACGACACCAACGGCCGCAACGCGGTCGGCGGCCTGTCGAGCACCGGCGGCACCGCGCTGGACTACGCCGTGCAGGCGCCGGGGCTGTTCCAGGCGGTCGGGTCCTACAGCGGTCTGCTGAATCCCGCGGACAACGTCCAGCAGGTGTCGCTGACATTGGGCAGCGGTGGGCAGAGCGCCGAGGCCATGTGGGGTCCCCCGGGCGGACCGGAGTGGATCGCCCACGACCCGACCAGGAACGTCGCGAAACTAAAGGGCACCGCGGTGTACGTGGCCGCCTCCGCCAGCGGCGGCGTCGGCGCGGTCGACCGGCTCCCACCGGGATTCGGTCCGAACATCACCGGCGGCTTCATCGAGCGCGTCGTGTTCGACAGCACCCGGATATTCGCCGATGCGGCCGCCGCCAACGGTGTGCCGATCACCTACATCGTCCGGCCCGAGGGATCCCACACGTGGGGCCTGTTCGAGTCCGAGATGCAGGAGTCCTGGAACACCACCATCGGTCCGGCGCTGGGCGTCTAACCGGTCCGTCGCCGCGCGACCACGACGCCGAGGGCGGAAGACAGCGGCGGTGGGCTACGGTCGATTCGTGCCGAGCACCAAGAAGCTGTTCAAGGCGCTGACCCGCCGCGGACCGCACCGCGTTCTGCGCGGTGACCTCGCCTTCGCCGGACTTCCCGGTGTCGTCTACACCCCGGAGTCGGGCATGAACCTGCCCGCGGTGGCGTTCGGCCACGACTGGCTGGCCGGTGACTACCGCTATCACGGGACCATCGAGCACCTGGCGTCGTGGGGCATCGTCGCCGCCGTGCCGGCCACCGAGACCGGGCTGGCGCCCTCGGTGCTCAACCTGGCGTTCGACCTGGGCACCACCCTGGACATCCTCAGCGGCGTGCGGCTGGGGCCGGGCAAGATCAGCGTGCACCCCACCAAGCTCGGCCTGGCGGGGCACGGTTTCGGCGGGTCGGCGGCCGTGTTCGCCGCGGCGGGCATGCCGTCGCGGGTGAAGGCCGTCGCCGCGTTGTTCCCGACGGTGACCAGTCCCCCGACCGTGGCGCCGGCGGCGTCGCTGCGAGTGCCGGGCCTGATCCTGGCCGATCCGGGCGATCCGATGTCCCTGCGATCCAACGCCGTCGAACTGGCGCGGGTGTGGCGTCCGGCGACACTGCGCGCGGTGCACAAGGTCAAGGCCGGCGGCCTCATCGAGGGCAGGCGCCTGGCCCGCGTGGTCGGCCTCCCCGGCGCCGACAAGGGCACCCAGAAGATCGTCCGGGCCCTGCTCACCGGCTATCTGCTGCACGAGCTGACCGGCGAGAAGGCCTACCGCGACTTCGCCGACCCGGAGGCGGCGCTGCCCCGGGCGGACGTGCTCGACCCGTTCTCCGACGACCCCGTCGACCTGGAGAACAAGGTCGTCGCCCTGCTCAAGCCCTGACCCGCCGCACTCCCAACCAACCGGTTGGGATAGGTTCTGGGGTCATGCGGACTGGCATCTTCCTGAGCTACGCCGGCGGCTTCAAGGAAGCGGTCGAGGACGTCGTCGAACTGGAGAAGGTCGGTGTCGACATCGCCCTGGTCGCCGAGGCCTACTCCTATGACGCGATCAGCCAGCTGGGCTATCTGGCGGCGAAGACCTCGACGATCGAGCTCGGCTCCGGCGTCGTCCCGATCTACGTGCGCACACCATCGCTGCTGGCGATGACGGCCGCGGGTCTGGACTACGTGTCCGACGGCCGGTTCCGGCTGGGCATCGGCACCTCAGGACCGCAGGTGATGGAGGGATTTCACGGCGTGCCCTTCGACGCTCCGCTCGGTCGCACCCGCGAGGTCGTCGAGATCTGCCGCCAGGTGTGGCGCCGCGAGGACGTCGTCCACGACGGCCGCCACTACCAGATCCCCTTGCCCGCCGACCGGGGCACCGGTCTCGGCAAGCCGCTGCACCTCATCAATCATCCGGTGCGCGAACGTATCCCGATCACCATCGCCGCGCTCGGCCCGAAGAACGTCGAGTTGACCGCCGAGATCGCCGAGGGCTGGCAACCGGTGTTCTTCTTCCCGGAGAAGGCCGACGACGTGTGGGGCGACGCGTTGCGCAGCGGATCGGCCAGGCGCGACCCGGAACTCGGCCCACTGGACGTCATGGTCAGCGCCAGCCTGGCGGTCGGCGACGACGTCGAGGACAGGTTGGCGTGGGCCAAACCCCAACTGGCGCTCTACATCGGCGGCATGGGCGCCCGGGGGCAGAACTTCTATCACAAGCTCGCAACCCGCTACGGCTACGGCGAGATCGCCGACCACATCCAGGATCTGTTCCTGGCAGGCAATAAGGCCGAAGCGATCGACGCCGTGCCCGACGAACTCGTGCGCAGCGTGTCGCTGGTCGGCACACGGGGTTTCGTCAAGGAACGGCTGGCCGCGTTCGCCGAGGCCGGTGTCACGACGATGCTGGTGCACCCGTTGACCGGCGATCGTCGTGAGTCGGTGCGGTACGTCGAGGAACTGCAGTCACTGCTGCCCTGATCGACGCCGGTGCCGAGCCCGTGTCGGCGCACGGTGACCAGCGCCATAGCGGCATTTCCGGGCAGACCCGGTAGACTGCTCACAGCGGCATCGTCTGTTCTGCCTTTTGCCGCTTCTCGATCGTCAACCGAGCGCCGCGGGAACTCACCCGCGCCGGGCAGGACGACCACACTACTTTTTCGGAGTATCCAACCTTGTCTGTGCAAGAAACCGGTGGGTCAACCATGCCCTCCTTCGCCGACTTCGACCTGCCCAAGGCCGTCGTCGATTCCCTCTCCGCCAACGGCGTCGAGAGCCCCTTCCCCATCCAGTCCGCCACGCTGCCCGACTCGCTGGCAGGCCGTGACGTGCTGGGCCGCGGCCGGACCGGCTCCGGCAAGACCTATGCCTTCCTGCTGCCGGTCGTCACGCGGCTGGCCAACGACGCGAAGCCGCGCCGTCCCGGCAAGCCGCGCGCGCTGATCCTCGCGCCGACACGCGAACTCGTCGCCCAGATCGACGCGGCACTCGCCCCGCTGGCCGAGGCGACCGGTCTGCGTTCCGTCGTCATCTTCGGCGGTGTCGGCGCGCAACCGCAGATCAACAAGCTGCGCCAGGGCGTCGACATCGTGATCGCCTGCCCCGGCCGGCTCGAGGACCATGTGCGTTCGCATCACGCCGACCTGTCCGCGATCGAGATCACCGTGCTCGACGAGGCCGACCACATGGCCGACCTCGGCTTCCTGCCCCCGGTCAAGCGGCTGCTCGACAAGACACCGCGCGACGGACAGCGGATGTTGTTCTCCGCCACACTCGACGGCGGCGTCGACGTCATCGTCAAGCGCTACCTGCACAACCCGATCGAGCACAGCGTCGACTCGGCGCAGTCACCGGTGTCGGCGATGGTGCACCACGTGCTGCACGTCGACGGCACGGCGGCACGAGTCAACGTGCTGACCGATCTGGCCGCGTCACCGGGCCGCACCATCGTCTTCGCCCGCACCAAGCACGGTGCGAAGAACCTGACACGGCAGCTCAATTCGCGCGGCGTACCCGCCGTCGAACTGCACGGCAACCTGTCGCAGAACGCCCGCACGCGCAACCTCGCCGCGTTCTCCGACGGCTCCGCCACGGTCATGGTGGCCACCGACATCGCCGCGCGCGGCATCCATGTCGACGACATCACCCTGGTCGTACACGCTGATCCGCCCGTCGAGCACAAGGCGTATCTGCACCGCTCGGGCCGCACGGCGCGAGCCGGCGCCGACGGCACCGTGGTGACCCTGATGCTGGACGCGCAGGTGTCCGACGTCCGGACGCTGACCCGCAAGGCGGGCATCAAGCCGACGATCACCCGCTTCAGCGGTGCCTCGCACCCCGTGTTGCTCGAGATCGCCCCGGGCGAGCGCAGTTTCGACGGACCGCTGGTGGTCGCGGCGCCGATGAACGAGCAGAACGAACCGCGTCAGCAGTCCGGACGGCGGCGCAATCCGAACCGCGGCGGCCAGGGCGGCGGCGGCCAGAACGGCGGCCAGAGCCGTGGCGGCCAGCGCGGCGGTGCCCAACGCAGCGGGCACTCCGGTGGCCAAGGTGGCGGCGGCAACCGCCGCGGTCAGTCCGGACGGACCGGCGGCGGGCGGAGCACCACTGCCGCTTCGTTCTCGGCCGGGTTGTCGCGCAGCCGCTGATCGGCGACGAGCACTGACGGAAGGCCCGCGGGTAACCGCGGGCCTTTCTCTTTGCTCAGTGGGTCAGTACTGCTCCGCGATCGCTCGGGCGACCATCCTGATGCGGTTCATGTCCAGTGACAGATCCACGATGTTCATCGTCGGGACCAACCGCTCACCCGCGACCTGGAATTCGGGACCGACTACGACGTCGAACACGCCACTTGCGGCGTCGCCCGCCACCCGGTGCCCGCCGATGTCGAAGTGATCTGTCGAGTAGTCGAGGTGTTCCGGCCTCGAATACATCGAGGACGTGGTGACCATGTCGCTGTTGTCGAGCGTGAACGCGCACGCGCTGACCGATGAATTCGCCACATCGATGTCGACGCGGTGGGTCGGTCGCAGCCGCTCTGGTGCCGCGCACGGGTCTGCGCCCGTCAGCACGGTGGTCGGGAAGTCGGTCGAACCCCATCCGGGACGTTCTGCGAATTCGCGGATCGCGGTTCGCATGACGTCCTCGCCGACCGCGCAGGCGTCGGCTTCAGGCGGTGCGGACGCATGCACGATCAGCCGAGTGCTGTCGGGATACGCGGCGAGAACGCCGCATGTCCAGGTCACGACGTCGTCGCGCGGCGGTGCGTCCGGCGCCTCCAGAGCCGACGTGACTGCGACATCGACACCGTCGATGTCGAGACGGTCGGCCCAGGCCGGCGTCTCCACCGGAGGGACCGTTGCGACGTTCACCCCGATACTGACCTCTATTTCGTCTCCTCCGTCGAGCGTGTGGGCATCGCAGCTCAGGGGCATCGTCTGCCCGTCGATCGTCAGCGGCTGACCGGCGACAGCTGATGCGCCGCCATACAGCGCGCAGGGGTCGACGCGGCGCAACGACTGGATCACATCGAGCCGATCCTGACCGGCCGGTGCGTTCTGCGTCGGCTCCGGTGAATCCGCCGGCGTAGAATCGTCTGGCGCACACGCGGTGAGCAACGCCGCCGCGACCACGGCGACTCGTAGGACGACAACCTTCACGCGCACAGCCTAAGCACGTTCAGGTGGGTGTCCTCGCACCAATCATGCGGCCGGTCCGCTCACTCGCCGGCCTGCGGCACTTCGTCGGCGGCGATCTCGCACGGTGTGGAGGCCTGCTCCGCCGCAGCGTCGTGCGGTGCCGGTGCCGGTGCCGCGGCGACGGGCTCGGCGGGTGGCGGCGGTGTCGGTGGCGGCTCGGCAGGTGGAACCTCGGCAGAGGGCTCCTCGGCAACCGGCTCCTCGGCAGGTGCGACCGGCGTCGGGGTTTCGGCGCATTCCGGTGTTTCGCCGGTCACGCCGGGTGTGGAGCCCGCGGCGTCGGTGGGTGCCGGCGACCCGCCGCCGCCAGCCGGATTCACCGAGCCGGCGCCGAATTCGGGTTCACCATCGTCTTCGGAAACCGCCACAGCAGGTTCGCCGTCGTCGAGTTCGGCGTCCTTCTCATCGGGTGGCTCGAGCTGATCGAGACCTGAGAGCGCGTCACCCGACGACCCGAGCAACCCGCCGAGCATGTCGGCGAACTGCTGGCCCATCCCGGAGAGCCCGGACCCCACGTCCTGCAGCCCACCCATCGCAGGCGTCGACGACGGCGCAGTGGCAGGCTCGACGGGAGCCGCCGCCGGTTCGGGCGCCGCCGACAATGCCGTCGGCTCGGGCGCCGCCGCCGGCTCCACCGCGGCGGGTGCCGCTTCCCCCGCGGCGGGTGCTGGTGACGAGGCCGGCCACGGTGCTGCGCCGGCCGCGGAAGCGTTCCACGCCGGCGAGCCACTCCACGCGGGTGCCCCGTTATCGGATTGCTCAGTCACAGAATGTGTTTCGACGAGACCGGCCGGTGCGGTGCGGATTGCCGCCGGCCCCCAATCGGCGGGCACCTCGAACACGGGAACCGGCACTGCGGTCAGCTCCGCGGTCGCCGCGCCGTACGCGGCCACCACGTCGTCGGTACCCGCCCGCATCGCGCTGACCCATTCGTTGCCGACCTCGCCGGCGACGAACGGTTTCACGCGCAGATCGACCAGTTCACTGGCCGCCACGCGGTCTCCGGCTCCGGTGAGCACCGTATGGGCGGCCGCCCGCCACTCCACGCTCTCGCTGGTGTCGGCGATCGCCTGGGTGGCAATGACTTTGGCGTCGACGCTGCGCCACAGACCATCCCGCAGTTCCGTCAGCACCTCGGCCGCAGCGCGCACCGCAGTCCCCGCCATCGCCGACGCGTCACCGTGACGTCGCAGGAATTCCTGAGCCGACCGCGCACCGGATCCGGCCCAGAAGTCGGCCAGCGCGCCGACCGTACCGTCCTGCAGGTCTCGGGCCTGCTCGATGGCCGCCGTCGCCGCGCGCAGCCGGGCGCAGTCGGCGTCGAGAGATTCCAGATCCATGCCGGACTCGCTGCCGTACCAGCCGTCCACCTGGCCAACTCGGGCGGTGAGATCTGGATGTTCGAATCCGAGCGCGGCGCAGGCCGATACATAGGCGTCGACGGTGTCGACCGCCGGCCGTCCGTCGGCCAGCCGGCCGGCGACGTCGAACTGGCCGGCCATCGCTCAGCCGACCCGACGTGCCGCAGCGGCGTCGACATCGGTGTAGCGGTCCGCCGAAAGCCGCAGCAGCACTGCGATCTCCGCCGCCGCCCTCGACCACTGCCGCAGTGGAGCGACGACATCGTCGACGGCGGCGCGCAACGCTTCGCCTCGCACGGTGTGCGCCCGCCCCGCCGCGGCGCCGTCGAACGTCAGCGCATTCAGATGAGTGCGGACCGCGGTGTCGACGAGGCGGGCCGCCGACTCGTACTGGTGCGCTGCGGCGTGCAGCGCGGCTGCGTCGACGCGGGTGGCGTCACGTTCTCCCATACCCGGGTTGGACGCCGCGGGCGGTGATCCGGTTCCGCGTCAGCGCTGTTCGCTCACCGATTCCGCCACACGGACGGCGAGCTGGCGAGCGGTGTCCTCGTCGGCGGCCTCCACCATCACCCGGATCACCTGCTCGGTTCCCGACGGCCGCAACAGGATCCGGCCGGTGTCACCGAGCTCGGCCTCGGCCTGCGCGACGGCCGTCTGCACCGACGGAGCCTGCGCGACCGTCGCCTTGTCCGCGACCTGGACGTTGATCAGCACCTGCGGGAGCGTTTCCATCGGCGCGGCGAGGTCGGCCAGCGGCGTGCGCGTCTGAGCCATCCGCGCCATCAGCCGCAGGCCCGTGACGATGCCGTCCCCGGTGGTGCCGAACGACGGCAGCACGATGTGACCCGACTGCTCACCGCCGAGGGTGAATTCACCGGCACGCAGTTCTTCGAGCACGTAGCGGTCGCCGACGCCGGTAGTGCGCACCTCGATGCCGGCCGCCCGCATGGCCAGATGCAGGCCGAGGTTGCTCATCACCGTCGCGACCAGCGTGTTCGACGCCAGTTCGTCCGTTTCCTGCATGGCCAGCGCGAGCACGACCATGATGGCGTCGCCGTCGATGACCCGGCCTGTGGCGTCGACGGCCAGGCAGCGGTCGGCGTCGCCGTCGTGGGCCAGGCCGAGGTCGGCGCCCTGCGCGACGACGGTGGCCTGCAGTGTCTCCATGTGGGTGGACCCGCAGCCGTCGTTGATGTTCAGGCCGGTGGGTTCGGCGTTGATCGCGATGACGCGCGCCCCTGCGGCGCGGTAGGCCAGCGGCGCCGCTGTCGACGCCGCGCCGTGCGCGCAGTCGACCACCACGGTCAGGCCGTCGAGGCGGCTGGTGACGGCCTTGCCGACGTGGCGCAGGTAGCGCTCGAGCGCGTCCTCGGCGTCGACAACGCGGCCGATGCCGGCACCGATCGGCCGCTCACCGGGTCCGGCCTGCACGAGTTCCTCGATCCGATCCTCGGTGGCGTCGTCGAGTTTGTGACCGCCCGGGCCGAAGATCTTGATGCCGTTGTCGGGCATCGGGTTGTGCGAGGCGGAGATCATCACGCCGAAGTCGGCGTCGTAGGCACTGGTCAGGTAGGCGACCGCGGGCGTCGGCAACACGCCGACCCGCAGCGCGTCGACGCCTTCGCTGGTCAGCCCGGCGATCACCGCGGCCTCCAGCATCTCGCCGCTGGCCCGCGGGTCGCGGCCGACGACTGCGACGCGCCGTCGGCCGTGCTGGCCGGTGCCGATCCCCCGGTCGCTTCGCTCCTGCCCGCCGGTGGTGCCCAATCTGCGGGCCGCCGCCGAGCCCAGCGCCAGCGCCAACTCGGCCGTCAGGTCCCGATTGGCGACGCCGCGCACCCCGTCGGTGCCGAAGAGTCGACCCATGCGCACAACCTCTCACACATCGCGGTGCGAGAGCCAACCCGCGCGGGTGCCGTCCGCTCCGCCGCCGAACCGATACGGCGGCGAGACCCGAACGGCCCACCGCCCGTGTCCGGAAGCGGACACGGGCGGTGAGGTCAGGTTTCGTCAGCGGTTCGGGCCGCCCTGAGTTCCGGGTTGCGGATTTCCGGGAGGAACCTGCCCTGACTGCCCCGGGGTTCCGGCGTTCTGAGTCACGGCGACGTCGCCACCTGGGAGGTTGCAGAACGTCTGGGTGTCGCCGGTTTGGTCGACCTCGCCGAGGACGGCAGCGGTCACGTCGGTGCCGCAGATGGCTGCGATCACCTGCGCGGCCACGCCGACGTTCACGTTCTCGAGGATTGTCACGTCTCCGACACCGACGTTGACGAGGCCGTCCTGCACGTTGAGCGGCTGCGCGGTGGCACTGCCCATGCCGACGGTGAACAGCAGCGAGCCGCCGATCATGGCACCTGCGGCTGTGGTCTTCATGATGTTCTTCATTTCGGTGGATCCCTTTCAGTCGTGGAAGTCGCGGTCCGGCCCCTCGACGAGCGACTGGACTCGTACCGGAGGCAGGAATTGCCTGCCAACGCCGCTACGGCGCCCGGACTTCCTGACAGAGGGCTTCCTCGATCAAGGGAAAGATCAAACCGTTTTCACAGGAATCTTTTTGGAAGGAAGCGTACAATGCGTCAAACTAATTAACTGAGACGTAAATAGCCCTGTGGCTTAACCGCAGGTTGCACTCCTGTCTATGAGATCGAGACGGCTCGCCGGGTCGTTACTGGCCGATGGAAGCCGCCGTCAATTCAAACGACTCACCGCCCGTGTCCGGGCGGACACGGGCGGTGAGATCGGTGAGTTATCCGGTCTGGACCGGCGCGCTGTCAGGCGTCTCGACGCCCTCCGGGCCGGTCTCAGCGGCGCCGCTCTCGGCACCCTCGGGCTGCGAGGCGTTCGCGGCGTTCTGGGTCATCACGAGGTCGCCACCGGGCAGTCCGGCGCACACAGTCTGCTCGGTGCCCTCGGCGTCGACGCGGTCGGCCAGGGCGGTCACCTCGGCGACCTCCGAGCCGCAGATCGCGGCGGTCTTGGTCGCGGCCTCGTCGGTGCTCACACCCTCGAGGATGGTCTGCTCGGCGACGGCGACGTTCACCAGGCCGTCCGGGGTGTTCTGCAGGGGCTGCGCGTTCGCGGTGCCCAGGCCTGCGGCGATCAGCAGCCCGCCACCCATCAGGGTGCCCGCTGCGACGTTCTTCACGATGCTCTTGGCGTTCGTCATCAATCACTCCTCTCGGATTCGGTAGCAACAGTCCGGTCTGCGACTCGCGTCGCACCAGAGGCAGGTCCTGCCGACGCCGCATGGCGTCCGTGCTCCGGAATCGAGGGTTTCGCAGCGGCGGGGCGGAACTCAAACCCACCGTCGCCGAACCGGGCACACCGTGATACGCCCTAAGTAACTGCTGCGCCGTCACTCCCGCGCACAGCGCCGGCTCGGTTTACTCAGACCGCAGTGTGTGACGGCTCACAAACGCCGATCGCCGAGCATGCACGCGGCATGCTCGGCGATCGGTTTTGCGTCTGTGCGCAGATCAGCGCTTCGAGTACTGAGGCGCCTTGCGGGCCTTCTTGAGACCGTACTTCTTGCGCTCGATGGCACGCGGGTCACGGGTGAGGAAGCCGGCCTTCTTCAGGGCCGGCCGGTCCTCGGGCTGGACGATGATCAGCGCCCGGGCGATCGCCAGGCGCAGCGCGCCGGCCTGCCCGGAAGGTCCGCCGCCGTCGAGGTGGGCGTAGACGTCGAAGCTCTCCAGCCGGTCGACGGTCACGAACGGCGCCTTGATCAGCTGCTGGTGCACCTTGTTGGGGAAGTAGTTCTCCAGGGTGCGGCCGTCCAGGTTGAACTGGCCGGTGCCGGGCACCAGGCGCACGCGGACCACGGCCTCCTTGCGGCGGCCGACGGTCTGGATTGGCCGCTCCATGTAGACCGGCTCGCGGGTCTCGGTGGCTTCGGCGGCCTCAGTGGCCTCGGTGGCCTCGGTGGCCTCGGTGGCCTCGTCGGTCACGGTGGCCTCGGTGGTCACGTCGTCGGTCGTTTCGGTCACTGGGCCACCTGCTTGATCTCGAACGGAACCGGCTGCTGCGCGGCGTGCGGATGGTCGGGACCCGCGTACACCTTCAGCTTCTTCTGCACCTGGCGGCTCAGCTTGGTGTGCGGCAGCATGCCGACGATCGCGTTCTCGACGACGCGGGTCGGGTGCTTGACCAGCAGCTCGCCAATGGTGCGCCTGCGCAGGCCGCCGGGGTAACCCGAGTGGCGGTAGGCGAACTTCTTGGTGAGCTTGTCGCCACCGATGGCGACCTTCTCGGCGTTGACGATGATGACGAAGTCGCCACCGTCGACGTTGGGCGTGAACGTCGGCTTGTGCTTGCCGCGGAGCAGCTTGGCTGCTTCGACGGCGAGCCTGCCGAGGACCACGTCGGTGGCGTCGATGACGTACCACGAATGCGTGGTGTCACCCGCCTTCGGCGTGTACGTAGGCACAGCGCTTACCTCTTCTTCTCGGGGTTCCCGGAGACCCGGGGTGCCGGTCAGGCATTGACGGTGAAGTGGTCTCGGCGACCGACAGTGACCCGAGGACTTCGTGCGTACCGCACGCCAACGGAGCAGCTTACCGGTGCACGTCGTCGCAGGTCAAAACGCCCTTTGCAGCTGCCGTGCGACGGACCGGCTACGCCACCGAGCCTACCGTCGACGCTGGTCAAGCCGCCTTGACGTCTCCTGCCCGTACCGCGTTGACCAGCGAGAACACGTAGCGATCGCCGCAGCGGCTCCGGTTTTTGCACCCAGGGCTGTCGCTTCGGCATCGCCACGACCCTCAGCGCAAAAACCAGGCCAGGCCGTCGAGCACACAGAGCTGTGCGGTCCCGCCGGGCTCTCCTCCCAGCAGGACCGCACAGAGTCTGTGATGAGTGGCGTCACCACCCCCAAGCGCCGGCGGCACTGCGGTCGGTGGCCGCCATGTCGTCGGCGCCGTCGCGGACCGCGTTGCCCAGGCTGAACAGGATCTCGTTGAGCGCCGCGGCCGCCTGATCCCACCGGACCTGCTCGCCCCGATACGCCTCGGCCGCCTCGCGCGTCCAGATCTGCTGCAGCGGCGCGATGTGCGAACGCAGTTCGTCGAGTGCCGCGTTCATCCGCGTCGACGTCTGGTGGATCTCCTGACGAACCGTGTACTCGATCTCGTCGAAGTTGTAGGACAGCACCTGATCCATGACGGTTCCCGTTCTCTCAGAGGTTCGTGGCGACGGCGTCGATGCGTTGCGAGTGACCGTCACCGGCGTCGCGCAGCGTCCGTTCGTTGTGCCGGATCGTCTCGGCGATCCTCTGCAGCGCCACATGGAGTTTCGTCGACTCGGTATTCCACCGCTCGACCACGTCGCGGAACCGGGTCGCCGCCACGCCACCCCACACCGACGGCGGCACACTGCCCATCCTGCCGATGAAGGACTGCAGCATCGCGCGGGTCTCCTCGTTGCGCGCGTCGACCTTGCCCGCTACCGAGGTCATCAGGTCGAAGTCGGTGTTGAGCGCACCACCGCCGGGTGTCGTCATGGGATCGCCTTTCCAGTGTCGTTGTGCGATATCAAGTTCGACGCAGCGCAGAGCAACCCGGTTCCCTCGATTCCTCAAAAGATCGCATGTGCGGATCGGACGGCCCTGTCGCAGACGGCTCCGACCTGTCGCTCGAGATCCGGCGGTCCCTGGCACCCGACGGCAATCCGCACGGCGCCGTCGACGAACACCGACCAGTCGATGTGGCGCCCCAGCCGGATCTCGCGGTAGGACGCGACGGGTCGATCTCCCCTGCGCTGGTCGGGCACGAAGTCGGTGAAGACACCAGGTGTTTCGTCGGCCAGCGCGACCCGCAAGGTGTTGGCGACCTGTTCGGGCGTCGTCCCCGGCGCCACGGGCGACTGGGTGAGTAGCAGCGCCGTGTCCGGGTCGTCCGGTGAGTTCACCTGCACGCGCGCCGATCCCGGCCCGTCGGTGACCCGTTCCACGGCCCACATAGCCGGCACCTTGACCGCGACCCGACCCTCGACGAGCAGTGTTTCCGGATCGTCGGGCACAGGTTCAACCGGGTCGGCCCGACCGGTGAGCGCGACGCCCAGTCCCGCGACCGAGAGGACCGCGCCACTGAGGACGGCGACGCCGCGGCGGCCGCGACGGCGTGGCGTCGTCACCGCCGGGTCGGCTGACGGTTCGGGCGCGCTGAGATTCGCGGCTGCGGCCCGAACCGCGCGGCGGTCGACGCGCATCACAACGACTCCGTCCGGTCGTACCGAGTCGGCGATCGCAGATTCCAAATCGACCGCTCCCGGCACGTCCGTGGGTGCGTCGATGACGACGGCGCCGCCGATGCCCACCGCGTCGGCCGCCGCCAGGCCCACCCGCAGCGGATCGCCGACGCGGGGCACCGCCGCGACATCGTCGCCTGCGGTGACGACGACGAGGTCGGGACCGATCTCGACCACGGCCGGATCCACCGCGGACACCGCCGCGCGCAGCGCTTCCGCGCGGGTGAAAACCACCACGTCGGTAGCCCACGACTGCGCCGCGGTGCGCACTCGATCGACACGGCGTGGCGGCCACCACGTCGGACAGACCAACACCACCGCGTGCACCGGTCCCCCGGCGGCGAAACGCAGGACGTCGCGCCACAACTCG
Source organism: [Mycobacterium] manitobense (assembly GCF_025821665.1). Taxonomy (GTDB): domain Bacteria; phylum Actinomycetota; class Actinomycetes; order Mycobacteriales; family Mycobacteriaceae; genus Mycobacterium; species Mycobacterium arseniciresistens. The sequence continues at coordinate 134,275 of NZ_JACKSJ010000024.1, read as the reverse complement.
TCGGTCGGCACCGGCCGCTCCCCGACGAGCGCCAACCCCGAGTCGACGAATTCCAATGCAGCCAGAGCACTCTCACTGTCGACGGAGCCGACTCCCGACACCGCCATCGGCCCCACCTCGATCACCGCGGTCACGGCGGCTCAGTCCACCCCACCTGAACGATCTGCTCGTCCGCGGTTCGGGCCAGCAGCACGGCCCGACCGGGTGGGCGGACCGCCGGCCGCACCGAGCCGAGCAGCACGCCGTCCTCGGGCTGCACACTCATCAGCAGTCCCATGGCGCCCAGGTCGCGCAGCTGGGCCAGCAGCGGATCGAACATCGCCCGCGCCGCGCCGCCCGAGCGGCGGGCGACCACGACGTGTAAACCGATGTCCCTCGCGTGCGGCAGGTAATCGACCAGCGCCGACAACGGATGGCCCGCACTCCCCGCGACGAGGTCGTAATCGTCGACGACGACATAGATCTCGGGCCCCGACCACCACGACCGGTCACGCAACTGGCGCTGTGTCACCTCGTCGCCGGGCAGGCGTCCGCGCAGCCGTTCCAGCAGGGCGGGCAGGTGAGCGTCCACCGCGCCCGCGGACATCAGGTAGGCCCGGAGGTGATCGGTCTCCACCACTCCGAGCAGCGTCCTGCGATAGTCGACGATCACCAGTTCGGCGCTCCGCGCGTCCCTGGTGTGCACGATCTCGGCGCACAGCGTGCGCAGCGTCGAGGTCTTTCCACACCCCGGCTCCCCCAGGACGATGAGATGTGACTGCTCGTCGAAATCGAGCGTGACGGCCGTGAGTCGCCGCTCGCCGACGCCGAGTACGACCGGGCCGCCCGGAGCGGCTGCCGCGGTGAGTTCGGCCAGCTCGACCCGCGCCGGAAGCAGCCTGATCGGCGCCGCACCCCGGCCGGGGTGACGCGCCCGCAGGTACTGCGCACCGTCGGCGAGCGCATCGGCCAGCCCGGCCGGGCGTGCCACACCGTCCAGCCGCGGCAGTGCGATCGTGAAGTCGGCGCCGTCCCGGGTGATCCCCCGGCCGGGTGGGCAGTCGACCAGATCTCGTGCCCGCCTGCGATCCATCTCGGACTCCGCCGGATCGCCGAGCCGCAGTTCGATCCGGGTGCCGAGCTGATCCTTCAGCGCGGGACGGATGTCCGCCCACCGCGATGCGGCGAGGACGACGTGCACGCCGAAGGACAGGCCCTGTGCGGCCAGCGCGGTGATGGCGGCGTCGAGGCCCTCGAAGTCCTGACGCACCACCGCCCAGCCGTCCACGACGAGGAAGACGTCACCGAACGGGTCGGCGGCAACCGCCGGATCACCGGCCGCCCGCCTGCGCCGGAACTCCGACACCGAGTCGACGCCCAGTTCCCGGAATCCGAGTTCGCGGGCCCGCACCAGCGACTCGAGTTCGGCCACCGTGCGGCGGACCAGATCGCTCTCGTGGCGGCCGGCCACGGCGCCGACGTGTGGCAGGGCGTGCAATGACGCCAGCACCCCACCGCCGAAGTCGAGGCAGTAGAGCTGCACGTCGCGGGGATCAAAGGTCGCCGCCAACGCCAGCGCCAAGGTGCGCAGGGCAGTCGACTTGCCGCTGCGTGGCCCACCGACGACGGCCACGTTGCCTTCCGCGCCGGAGAGCACGGCGGTAAGCAGATCCCGGCGCTGCTCGAACGGCCGGTCCACCAGGCCGATCGGGACCGTGAGCGCTCCGAGGCCGCCATGGGTCAACAGCTGGTCCAGCGTCGGCGGCTCGGTCAGCGGCGGCAACCACACCCGATGCGCGGGTGCGCCGTGACCGGCCAACCGGTCGAGCACGGTGTCGAGGACGCTGCGGCCCGCGCCCGCGCCGGGCCCGGCATCGGCGGATGGCCGGGGCGCCGGCACGGCGGAGAACGGCACGGCGATCGGTCCGGTCGCCGAGGATCGCACAGGCTCGACAGCCGTACCCGAGACGTAGGCGGTCTGGAATCGGATGAGTTCCCCGGTGGCCGTTCGCAGGTACGCCGCGCCCGGTGCGCCGGGCAGGTGGTGGGCGTCGGGCACTCCGAGAACCGCACGTGATTCACCGGCGGAGAACGTCTTCAGGCACACCCGGTAGGACAGGTGGTTGTCCAGACCGCGCAGCCGTCCTTCATCGAGGCGCTGACTGGCCAGCAGCAGGTGCATGCCCAGTGACCGGCCGAGCCGCCCGATCGCCACGAACAACTCCGCGAAATCGGGGTGCTGACTGAGGAGTTCGGAGAACTCGTCGACCACGATCAGCAGGGACGGCAGCGCGGGAAGGTCCGGGCGACGGGCCTTCGCCCGGTGGTAGTCGGCGATGTCGGCGAAGTTGCCCGCCGCGCGGAGTGCCTCCTGCCGGCGAGTGACCTCTCCGGACAGCGCGTCCTTCATCCGCGCCACCAGATGCGCCTCGTCGGCCAGATTCGTGATCACCGCCGACACGTGGGCGGCGCGGTCGAAACCCAGGAACGTCGCGCCGCCCTTGAAGTCGATCAGGATGACATTCAGCCGGTCCGGAGGGTGCGAGACGAGCATGCCCAACGTGAGTGTGCGCAGGAACTCCGACTTCCCCGACCCGGTGGCGCCGATGCACAGACCGTGGGGACCCATCCCCCGGTGCGCCGCCTCCTTGACGTCGATGTGGACGGGTTCACCGTGCTCGGAGACACCGACCGGCACCCGCAGTTGCGCTGCGGCATCGCGGGATCGCCACACGTCGCCGGGGTCGAGGCGGGTCAGGTCGATGCCGACCAGAGCCGGCCAGTCGGTGCGGCTGAGCAATGGATCGTCCGCGTCGGCGGCCACCGGCAGGTATGGAGCGAGCCTGCGGGCACATGCGACGGCCGCAGCCGCATCCAGACCATCGGCGAGCACCCGTTGGCCGTCAACGAGTGTGAGGACGCCTCCGTCGACGATCCACGGTGTGGTGCCGCGCGTTGCCGTACCGGCCACATCAATCAGGAGCACCGTCACCGCCGCGCCGGCCTGCGAGCGCAACGGTTCCGGGATCTCGGGCACCGCGAGGTCGACGACGATCAGGATGCCGGCACAGCCGTCGAGGAGATCGGCCGCCGCATCGCGCGCGGCCGCGACGGTGTTGTACGTCATCCGGGCCGGCCCTGCACCGTCGAAGGTGTCCGGATGCCGGTGATGCGGCAGCCATTTCAGCCAGTCCCAGCAGGGCCCGGTGGTGGGGTCGGTGACCGCGGCGATCCTGACGTGCTCAGGGCCGTGCAGCACCGCCACCTGACACAGCACGGCCCGCAACAGGGTCCGCACGGCGTCACCCTCACCAGTGACGGCTATCGCGTCGGCGCGGAACAGGTCGACCGCGACGGGCACGTCGGTGACGATGCCGCGGTTGCCGATGAGCCGATCGACCGCCGAGGTGGTCACCGGATCAGGTTCCTCGACGGGTCGTGCGGGAGGCGCGATCAACCGGGTGGACAGGGGTCGGGTCCCCAGCCCGAGGCGGACGTGACCGAAGTCGTCATCGGTGGGTGCACGCTCCCACATCCGCGCGCCACCGGCCAGGGTCCACAGCCCGTCGGGTGACGGATGCCGCCAGTGCGACGATCGGTGTTGTGCCCGGGCGATTTCCGCGGCCGCCCGGTCCAACGCCTGAAGGTACCGCAGATAGTTGCGTCGCCCTTGGTCCAGCTCAGCGGTCCGGGCACCCCGCAGGCCGTAGGCCAGTGTGCCGACGAGCGAAAGCACCATCATCACCGGGAACAGCAGATACATCGGGCTCCGGGGACCCGAGGCGCCGGAGGTGAAGTAGAGCACCATCATGCCGCCGGCGGCGACCACCATCGCGACCGGAAGCAGTCGCGCCAGCGGATTGGCCGGCGTCACGCGCGGCACCTCCGGCGGAGGTTGCACGGCGATGTCGCCGTCGGCCACCGCCGGCACTGACAGCCGCTTGCCTCGGATGAACTCCATCATCGATCAGACGGCGAGGACGCCGAACGGGTTCCATCCCCAGGCAGAAAATTTGGCGCGCACCGACGCCCGCAGGGTCGGTTACGGTGACATCGCCGACGATCACGGGGGGTGATGCGGTGTCGGATTCTCTGCGCCGGATTTCGGTACACAGCGTCGACGGAGGTCATTGCGGGACAGTTGATCTCGCATTGCCGTCGGCGATGACCATTGCGGAGTTGCTGCCGTCGATCATCGACAGGGTCGGAGTGCCGGGCCCGGATGCACCGATCCGCTGGCGGCTGTGCCGCGTCGCAGGCGCGGCCCTCGACCAGTCGATGAGCCTGTCGGAGGTCGGCGTCCGCGACGGTGAGGTGCTCCTACTCTCCCGCCACGACCCGCCGCCACCAACTTTCAGATCGCAGGACCTTTCGACGGTGGTGGCCGATGCCGCGGCGTGCGGCCCGCCGTCGCGGCTGATCACGTCCGCAGCGACGGCCTGGACGGTCGCGGGCGGTGCTGTCGCAGTGGCATGCGCCGGTGTGTCGTTATCCACCGCAATACATCTCGGCATTGTCGGCGCACTCGCCACCGCGGCGGCGGCTGCGGCGGCGGTCGCCGAACGGACGGGTCCGGACCCGTGGTGGCTCCATAGCCTGCAGCACGTCGCGTTGTTGCTCGCCGCGGTGCTCGGCTACCGGATCGTGCCCGGCGGTCCGGCCCCGGCCAACTTCCTGCTTGCCGCGTCGTCGGTGACCGCGGCGTCTATCCTGTTGCTCCGGTTGTCCGTTCGGCCGTCCGTGTGGCTGACGGCTATCGCCGCCACCGGCTCGCTCATGGCGGCCGCACTCGGTGCCGCGGTGGTGTGGGCGGCGCCGACGGCCGTCATCGGAACGATTCTCACCGTGCTCGGTCTCGTCATGCTGAGTTCCGCGGCGCGGTTCTCGGTGCTGCTGGCCGGCTTGGTAGCGGCGGGTCAGACATTGGATGTCGAGAGCGATGCCGACCGGCGGGCAGCACGAGGGCGGTGGCTTCTCACGGCCCTGGTGACCGGCGCGTCCGGTGCAGCGCTGGCGGGCGTGCTGTTGGTGGCGGTCGGCGGCGCGGGGGTCGGCGCGCCATGGCCGGTCGACGCCGGCTTCTGCGGGGCAGTCGGCCTGGCACTGCTGCTGCGGAGCCGGTCGCACGCCGACGGATGGTGCCGCACCGCCCTGACCACCTGTGGCATGGGTTGTCTCACATCGGCATTCGTCGGTGTGTCGATGGCGATGACGGGTCAGGCATTCTGGATCGCGGTGTCGACGGTTGTGGCCGGATCAGTCGCGCTGTCACCGGCTGCGCGGTCGGCGGCCGGTCCCGTCGCGGCGCGCGCCGTTGACGCGCTCGAGTACATCGCACTCACCGCGGTGCTGCCACTGGCCTGCTGGATCGCGGGCGTGTTCGCCGCGATCCGCGGGTGGCAGCTGCCGTGAGCACGGCGGGCCGGCTCGTCGCGGCGGTCGTGGTGGGCACCGCCCCACTGATGACGGCTCCGGTCGTCTCAGCGGTGACGCCTCCCGCCGTGGACGACACGTTGTTGCCCGCGCCTCGCCCGCCGGCGCCCCCTGACCTGACCGAGCCGCAGGGCGCGTGCCTGGACGCCGGCGATGCGGCCGGCGGCACAGGACGGCTCGACATGCTCGCGCTGGATGAGGTCCGGCCGCTGACCCGGGGAGCCGGTCAGACTGTCGCGGTCATCGACACCGGGGTGACGCGCCACCGGCTGTTGCCGCACCTGGTGCCGGGCGGAGACTATGTGTCGACAGGCGACGGCACCGAGGACTGCGACGGCCACGGCACGATCGTCGCCGGGATCATCGGAGCCGCAGTGTCGCCCGGGCAGGCCGGCGGTGTCGCACCTGAGGCGTCGATCGTGACGATCCGTCAGTCCAGCAACCGGTTCCGGGCCGTCGACGATCCCGGCGGGTCGGGCTACGGCGACGTCGCGACGTTGGCGATGGCCGTCCGCAGCGCCGCCGACCTCGGCGCGACCGTGATCAACGTGTCGTCGGTGGCGTGCCTGCCCGCGGCGGACGCTCCCGACGACCGCCCCCTCGGCGCCGCCCTCGCCTACGCCGTCGACGTCAAGAACGTCGTCGTCGTGGCCGCCGCGGGCAACGTCGGTGGTGCGGGCCAGTGCCCGGAGCAGAATCCCGCGGCCGACCCGGCCCGCCCAGCCGGACCGGACTGGGAGTCCGTGCGCACCGTGGTGAGTCCGGCCTGGTACGACGATCTGGTGCTCACGGTCGGCTCGGTCGACGCCTCGGGCGCGCCGTCGGCGTTCAGCCTGACGGGGCCGTGGGTCGACGTGGCGGCGCCCGGCGAGGAAGTCGTCGCACTGGACCCCGACGGCGAGGGGCTGATCACCACACTGCCCACACCGTCGGGCGGTGAGCCGATCTCCGGCACCAGCTACGCAGCTCCCGTGGTGAGCGGCGTTGCGGCACTGGTCCGGTCGCGATGGCCGCAGCTGACCGCACGACAGGTGATGGCCCGCATCGAGGACACCGCCCGACAACCTGCGGCGGGCTGGGACCCGGTCGTCGGCCACGGTGTCGTCGACGCGGTCGCCGCCGTGACCGGAACGGCGCCGGCGGCGAACGCTCGCCGCGGCGGACCGGTGCGGCTGGATTCACCCCCGACCGCCGCCGAACCGGACACCCGCCCTCGCCGTGTCGCGGCCTACGGCGCCGCCGTGTGCGTCCTGGTGGCCGCTGCGGTCGCGCTCAGCGCATCAGCCGGGCCCCGGTCCCGCCACCGCGTCGTGCAGGACTGACGCGCGATCCCTGCTCAATTCGGGGCCGCGCGGCAATCTCGCCAGCACCGGCCACGGCGCCGGTGTCGCGTTGGCAGGCAGACCCAGATGCTGCGCGGTCTGTACGTCGCGCACCCCGAACACCACACCGAGATCGTTCACCAGGTAGAGCGGTCCTGCGCTGCCACCCGACCCTCCGACACCGACCGCGCGTACGAAGAGACTGCGCCCGGCCGGCACCTCAACCGCGTCGAGTCCCGGCCCCGCGCCGTCGGCCTGTGCCAGCGCGACGAGCCCCGGTCCGGACGCGAAGGCGTCCGCCCGCCACAGCGTGGTCCCGGCTGGCGACGGAGCGCCGCCGTCGTGCCATCGCGCGCACAGCACCGGTGGGTCCACGACCGTCACGCGTGCCGGAAAGGTTGCAACGGGCAGTGTCTCGACCGACGGTGCGGCTGCAAGCGCCGTGGCGGCGACCGTCGGGATGTCACGGTGCGGCTGGGTGACCGTGAGTCGGATCAGGTCCGCGGTGACCTCCCCGATGCGCTGCACACCGTCGGTCAGGACGACGTAGTGCTCGGCAGCCTCGGCGCGCGCCAAACGCACCACGGTGCCGACCGGATACCCGCCGAGCGGCGCCGGCCCGGCGGATCCGGCCCCCGGGATCGTGGGCGCGACGATGGGTGGGTCCTCGGGGATGGCGTCGAGCAGGCTACGTGACACCGGACGCGGCGTGCGGCCGTCGAGCCGCAACGCCCGGGTGACGGCACGGTCGCGCAGGTCGACCTGCGCGCGTCGGCCGGCGTGCAGCAGGTATGTGGTGGCGGCGCTCTCGGCCACGGGGGCGACCAGCACCGCGTCGGCACTGCCGAACGGCGCCGCGTCTGCGGGTGAGCCCACCCGCACGATCGTCCGGTCCGCGGAGTCGCAGACGTCCCATATTGATTCGGCCGCCGGCAGGGCGGTGCCGATGGACGTCGGTGCCCCGGCGATTCCGACCATCGGGCCGCGGCGGGCCGAGGCGACCGCCTGCTCGCTCACCACAGTCGGGTCGTCCGCGGCGCCCGCAACCAGGCGCGCGGACGCCAGATTCGGCACCGGGTGGATGGTGTCACCGATCCGTACATAGAGGGCGCCGGACTCCCGGACCGTCACGATGGTCGCGCCGTCGATCGCACCCTGTGGTCTCAGGAACGCGACAACGGCACACCCGGCGATCGCGATCACCGCCAGCACGGCGCCAGCGGTCAACGAAAGCGACTGTGCGCGTAGCGGATCGTCCAGCATCCGGACATCCCCGCGCACCAGCGCATGCTGCATCCGGCGCGTCAGAAAGCGGTGTGCGCTGACCTGCAGCCGAGTGGTCGTGCGTTCCCGTGATTCCGCCATGGCATCCCCCGAGGAGAGCCTAACGGCCTGCGGCACAACGCCATGTCACCAATCTCGGCGCCGCGGTCAGCGCCAGCGCGCCCACACGTAGGGCACCAGCGCCCGCAGGAAGTCCAGGTCCGGTCCGGGCTCGGCCTGGGCGAAGGCCTGCTCGAAGTACTCCTCGGCGACGAGCAGGATGCCTTCGGCGTACTCCCGGGTGAACGCGATGCTGCCGTAGTCGTCCATCAGCCGCCGCACCGCGGACACCTGCTCGGCCGTGCGTTCGGCGCGGGTGCGCCGCAGATAGTCGCGCACCAGCACCTTGTCGGCACCGGTTGCCGACGACATCAGATGCACCAGTGGAAGCGTGCGCTTGCCCTCGAAGAGATCCCCGAGGATCTCCTTGCCGTAGGTGGCCTCGTCGCCGACCAGGTTGAGCAGGTCGTCACGGATCTGGAACGCCGCGCCGAAGTGAAAGCCGAAGCGCACCAGGGGCCGCAGGTCAGCGGTGCCTCGCGAGCCGATGATCGCTCCGACCCGCAAGGGATGGATCGTGGTGTACCAGCAGGTCTTGTGCATGATGAGGTTGAGGCAGTCCTGCGGGTCGAGGTTCTCGACGTCGTCGCGCTGCCAACCGATCTCGATGGCCTGTCCCTCGAGGGTGCGCAGGGCCATGGTGTCGAATTCGCCCCACACCAGGTCGGCCAGGTCCCGGTCGAGTCGCCGGGTGGCACGTCGCAGCACCTGCCCCGCCACGATCGCCAGCCCGTCGCCGGCGTTGAGTGCCGCGGCGAGCCCGTGACTCGCCGATAGCGTCGGCCTGCCCCGGCGCATCTCACTGCCGTCGGCGATGTCGTCGTGGACCAGGAAGGCGTTGTGCAGCAGTTCGATCGCCACACCGACACCCAGGAGTTCCTCGGTGGGAGCCCCGAACGCTCGCCCGGCGGCCAGGCACAGGGCCGGGCGCAACGCCTTGCCCGGGCGCGATGGATACTCGCGCATCGGCCCGTAGAGCCAGTGCACCGGTTCCCCGTCGGGCATGGCGTCGAGCATGGTGCGGCGGACCGCACGGCCGACCTCGCGCAGGGTGGCCTCGACATTCTCGACCAGGTCGACCGCGTCGGCGGTGTCGGTCATTCCCGCACCGTCAGCATCATCGACAGCCACAGGTCCGGGTGATCGTCGACGAGAAGAGTGCCGCGATACACCCCGGGCGGCGTGCCGTCGGGTACCCGCACGGTGACCACTGTCCCGTGACTGGTCCGCGGTGGCAGGGGTACCGACCGGCGGTCGAACGTCACTTGAGCCGCGGCGACGCTGTGTCCGGTGTGACCGAGCAGCTCGCTGCTGCGCAACCGGACCTCACCGAAGTCGTCCGGACCCCCGTTGTGCAGCCATACCTCGGCGTGAGCCGCACCCGCGCCGGTGACAGTGAGGTGGACCGTGTTCGACGGTTGGCCGCCCACCACGTCGATTGTCGCGACGCCACCGGCGGCAGCATTCGGCGTGCCGACGTTCGGCGCAATTTTCGATATCAAGTTCTGCCATGCCGAGAAGAGGCCGTCGACGCGCGCGTCGGGTGCAGCGTTTCGCGTTGTCGCCGTTGCGGTGTCGTCGGAATCATCCCGTGACCCGGATGACTCGCCCTCAGCGAACACCGTCACGAACCGATCGACGAGTTCCGTTGCGGCGCGCAGTCCTTGGGACTGCACCGCCCCCAACGCTCGCGCATTCGCTGCCGGGTCGAACACCGCTGCCCAGGGCAGGTCGAGCAGCGTGCTGTCGTCGCCCAATCCACGCTCGGCCAACTCGCCCCCCGATCGCCGTTTTTCCGCTGTTTCGCCAGTACAACGCTATGCTAAGGCGTCAATTCATGGGAGGCGGGGACCATGGCAGATATTCGCAGCGAAGTCACGGCATTGTTCGGTGCGATAGACGAGTTGGTGGTCGAAGCCGACGCGGATCCCGGTACCGGTGCCAATGCGGACATCGTCGATCTCGCCGAGAGGCTGCTGCCGAACACCACCGGACTCGGCCGCCAGGGCTGGTTCCAAGAGTTGCAGGAGTTCTTCGGATCAGACGCAGTGCGCAACCCCAGGTCGCGGTACCTGTACAGCTTCCCGAGTGCCGAGGACGCGCGCGCCAATCTCAACAGGGAGCCGAACCCCGACCGCGTGTGGAACAGCTTCCAAGCCAAGGAGGACAGGCATCCGGCCCTGGCGCGGGCCGCCTTTGCGCTCGTGGCATGGGAACGGCTCAATCTGCTGCGCCATGGTCGTATCGACGAAACCGTCATGACCGTTCTTCCCGGTCTACTGGACCCCTGGCCCGTCGAGCCGACGGTTCCCCGGCCGGGACGCCGTGACGCGGTGGGCAACGCGGAGTACCTGCTGGAGAGAATCGAGCGGATCCAGGACCGCGAGTCCTGGATCGTCCTCGCGGGTGAGGCCGTCAGTGAGCAATTCGCCAAGGACTCGTCACGCTGCTTCGGCACACTCGAGGACGCCGGCGGACAGTACTGCAGCACGCTTTACACCGAATGCTGCGACGACGACGTCACCGTCGACCAGGTCAAGGCGATCATCCATCCGGCGAACTGGCATCTGTGCTATCCAAAATTCTTTCACTCCATGACGAAGCAACAGCCTTACTTCACCAGTGACGGTTGGTGGCGGATCCTCGAGGAGATCTCGGCCGAACCCGAGTTCTACACGCTGAAGACCGCGCTCATCTTCTCGCTCGAGGATGATCGCGACAAGGGCTTTTACATCAACTACCAGTTGGATCCCAACCGCCAAGGCGAGGACAAATGCATCGGCATCGTCGAGATCGACAACGGCTACCTCTGGGTGACGCCGAAGAACGCCGACGGCACGGGGGTCCGGGTCCGCACGAGCAAGGAGGAGCGCGTCAACGGCCTCAGCCCGACCGCGACGGCGGCACTCGGCTGCCAGCTCGGCTGGGGTGACTCGGCCTACGAGATGATCATCGCCGCCGCGCGGAATGCGACCAACGGCGACTTCAACCCGAACAAGAAGCCCGTCGAGGGCTGGCCTATGGGCGCGCAGAGCAAGCAACCCGTCGACACCGGCCCCAACGTGATCTTCCCGCCGGTACCCGCCACACTGCCGATCAACGCCGCCGACGCCATCAAGGACGGTGCCTGCCTGCTCAAGAGCTTGATCCGGCGGGTGAGCAGCAACACTGGCGACGCCGCGAGCCGGTGGCTGGACGGCACGGTGAAGACCGATGTCGAGGAGGTGACCACCCAGATGGGCAAGGATCTCAAGGCTTGGTCGCTGGAGGTCTACGAGAAGGCGGAGCGAAACGTGAAGCCACCGAAGGATGTGACGCCCTGATGGACGACCCGAAGGTCATCGCCGCGAAGGTGGCTGCTCGTGCGTCGGCGACCGTCGACGAGGCGGCGAAGGTCGCCATCGATGCCGCCACCAGGATCAACGACGACGACAAGACCAACTTCACCCCCGACGACGCCGCAAAGTCGCTGTTCGAGTTGACCAGGATCGCGATCCGGGGCGCGGCGGACATCGCACGGATACCGCTGCAGACACCGCCGGACCCCAAGGTGTTGCTGCTCGCGGATCACGTCAGCACCGTGGTGCGGCGTGGCCTCCTGGAAGCCAGCCAGGTCGCCGAGGAGGCGCTCGCGGCGTTCACCGACAAGAAGGACGTCTTCGACCGGGACGAGTGGCTGACGTCGGCGATCAAGCTGACCCGCATCAGCATGTTGCGCGGCGCCGAGATCGCTCAGACCATCGCCGCCGGACCGGGCGCGTACGGAAACCCAGTGCTGACCAGCGATCCCATCCCCGTGAAGAAGGTCCAGCCGTGGGACCGGATCTTGACGGCGACCTCGCTGTGCCGCAAGGACGTGCCGAACGAGAACATCTGTGGGCTCGTCAGCTTCATACCCGCCGACGCGCGGCTTCTCGCCAACGCCACCACTTTCCGGCTCGTGGTGAACTCCGCCGGCATCCCGAGCGGCGTATACGTCGGCGAGGTGAAGCTGACCGGCACCGGCGCCGGGGCGGGCACCGACGACACCCAGCCGGTGTCCTTCGAGTTGTGACGCCGACGAATCGACCAGCTTCAGGGGTCGACAGACTTCTCGACCGCGCCGTTGCGGCGCTGGCCGACGGTGACCGCACCACGGCGAACCGGCTTGCCGGTCAGGTGCTGGCCGTCGACAGGGACAACACCGACGCCGAGGACCTACTGGCCGCCCCCGCCAATCACGGTGAGATCCGGCGGCTCACCATCATGTTCGTCGACCTGGTGGATTCCACCGCTCTGTCGACCCGCATCGAGCCGGAGGTCTACCGCACCGTGGTCGGCCGCTACCGCGATGACGTACTGCGCGTCGTGCGTGCCTACGAAGGCCATGTGGGTAACACCAAGGGTGACGGTCTGCTGGCATTCTTCGGCCATCCCCGCGCGCACGAGGACGACGTGCGACGGTCGGTGCAGGCCGGATTGGACATCACACGCGAGGTGACCGCCCTCAGCGGTCGGGTGCACAAGCGCTTCGGCTTCGACATCAACGTGCGGGTCGGAATCCACCGGGGCATCGTTTATCTCGATACAGCACAGGACGACGTCTACGGCCTCGCGGCGAACCTGGCCGCTCGCGTCTGCAGCCTCGCGGAACCCGGCACGGTGGCCGTGTCGTCGGCGATCGAGCCGTTGATCCGTGACGGCTTCGACCTCGAGGCCCGGCTGCCGCGCAACGTCAAAGGTGTTGACGTCCCGGTGCACTACTTCCGTGTCCTGGCTGAACGCGACGTCGTCGCGACGCCGCTCGGCCCGTTGGTGGGCCGCAGCGACGAACACCGGTATCTCCAGCGGGGTTGGTCGCAGGCCTTGACGAACGGCCTCGACAATCCGGGGGTGCTGTTCGCGGGTGACGCGGGCATCGGCAAGAGCCGGCTCGCATGGTCGGCGGTCGACATGGCCGAAAATTCGCACGGCGCGGTGCTCCAGCTCATCGGCTCGCCCTTCCACACCGACGTGGGGCTGCGACCGATTCGCCGGCTGCTCGAACGGCAGTGCGGGATAACGCGCACCTCGGATGCCGATGAGCGCCTGCGTCGTCTACGGCGTGAGGTCGAGCACCGTTCCCTTGACGCCGACGCCGTCGTCCCACTGTTGGCGCCTGTTCTGGGCATCGGCGCCGACAGCGGATATGAACCGGTGCATGCCGAGGGCCGCAGACTCTACGACCTCATCGGGGAGGCAGTGCAGACATATCTGCTGAGCTGTGTGCGCAGCGCGCCGTCCGTGGTGCTCGTCGAAGATCTGCACTGGTTCGACGAGACGACCATCGAGGTCGTACAGGCGCTCCTGCGCGCTGACCTCGGCGGGCACGTCCTGGTCGTGATGACCAGCCGCGTCCCGGTCGCCGTGTCGGACCTGTCGCGGACGACGGTGTTCGAGCTGCAGCCGCTCAACCCCGACGAGGTCGCCGAACTGACGACGGCGCTGCACCCCGGCGCCACCGACGAGGAGCAGCGCATCGTCCACCGGCGCTGTGACGGGGTGCCGCTCTACATCGAGGAGGTGGTGGCCAAGCTCAGGCAGCAGACGGCCGCAGGCACCCGGTCGGTCGAGGTACCGGACAGCCTCTACGAAGCGCTGTTCGCCCGGCTTCGCACCAGCACTGAAGCCCTGCGGGTGGTCGAGGCCGCGGCGATCATCGGCAGCCGAGTGGACCGCGGCCTGCTGATGGCTGCCACCGACCTCGACGGCGCCGCCGTCGACGAGGTCATCACGCAGCTGACGGCCGGCCGGGTGCTCGAACCGCTCGACGCCGAGAGTTGGCGGTTCCGGCACGAATTGCTTCGAGAAGTCGCCGCCGAGCTCTCGCCGCCGAGCATCCGGCGGACACTGCACAGCCGAGTCGCCGATGCACTGGTCTCCGGGCCTGTCGAGGGCAATCCCGACTGGCCGCTGATCGCCCGCCACTACGAACGGGCCGAACGGCATCTCGAAGCGGCGTCGGCCTACGGCCGGGCAGCGGCGAACGCGTGGACGCGTGGTGCACTCGGGGAAGCACGCACCCATCTCACCTACGCGGTGACGCAGATCGAGCAGGCACCGCCCGGCGCGGACCGCCATCGACTCGAGATAGACCTGAGGCTGCGCCGCGCACTGCTGGCACAGGCCGCCGAAGGAGTGTCCAGCGCCAACGCGGCGACCGACTTCGAACGCTGCCTCGAGCTGTGCAGCAGCGACCTGCGCGACGACGACGTGTTCTCGACGGTCATGTCGCTGTACCCGTACTACACGATGCGCGCCGACCTCGATCGTGCCGAGCTGCTCGTCACCTCGATCCGGGCCAACCTCGTGGGATCGCGGCAGGCCTTCCTCCCGATCAACGACCTCGCGTTGGGGATGCTCGCGTGGTACCGGGGCGAATTCGCCCACGCACGAGGCAAATTCGATGTCGCGCTGAAAATGCTCACTCCGGAAGCGGAACGCGAACTCGAGGCCATGCTGTTCATGCCGAACGACGCGTCAGCGGGCCTGTACACCCATCGCGCACTGTCCCACGCGCTCGACGGTGATCTGCGCGCAGCGGAGGAAGAGCTCCGCAGGGTCGAGGACCGTTGTGCCCAATTACCCTTCCCCAAGGGGGCGTTCAGCCTGGCCTACGCCCGGCAGATCGAAGTACTCTTCCGCATCGAGGCGGGACAGTTCGACCGTGCCCGCCAGGTCGCGGGACAATTGACGGAACTAGGGCAGCAGCACGGCTTCGATTCGTGGGCCATGGTGGGCGCCGCCCAGGACGCCACCGTCAGTGCGATCGCCGCTGCGGACGACTCCACCGGCACCGTCGACCTCAGCGGTCATATCGCCACGATGCAGATGTATGTCGACGCCTGGCGCGCGCTGGGAGCCATCTCCCTGGTCACGTTCTACGACGCGGTGCTGGCGCGGCTGTGGATCGCCGCCGTCGCCCACGACGAGGCCAAGCAGCGATTGGACACGGCGCTCGATCTGGCGGAGTCCACCGGCATGCACTTCTACGACGCCGAACTGCTCCGGCTGCGCGCGCACACACACGACGACATCGCGACGATGCACGCGGACCTCCATGCGGCGTTGCAGCTCGCGCGCCGACAGGATGCCCGGGTCTTCGAATTGCGTGCGGCGCTGTCGTACCACGAGTCCGACGGGCCGGGCGCCTCGGAGGCGCTCCTCGAAGCGGTGAGCCGGTTCCCTGCACACAGCGACTGGCCCGAACTCGTCCGCGCGAGGGCCCTTCTCGGGTGAGTGCCGGCGGCGGAGCGGTCGCGATCCTCGGCGGCGGCATGGCCGGTCTCAGCGCGGCATGGCGGCTCAGCGAGCCTGGTTGGCGGGACCGGTTCGACTCGATCACCGTGTACCAGCGCGGCTGGCGACTCGGCGGCAAGGCGGCGTCCAGCCGCGGGAACAGCGGCCGCATCGAGGAACACGGCCTGCACATCTGGCTCGGCTCCTACGAGAACGCCTTCCGGATGCTGCGCGAGTGTTATGCCGAATTGGACAGGGCCACCACTGATCCGGAATCGCCGATCGCGTCGTGGCGCGAGGCACTCGTTCCCGCCGACAATCCCGGTCTCACCGAGCGCTTCGGCGGTGAATGGACGACTTGGCTGGGCACCCACCCTCACGACGACGACCTGCCGGGGGCACCGGACGACGAAGAGGGCCGAGCACTGACAGCGGTGACCTTCGTCGAACGCGCGCTGCGTTTGTTGGCCGCTTTCACCGCCTCGCTCACCGGCGATGACACCCCGGCGGCCGGGCTGTCGTTCACCGCGTCGGCCCAGCCGCCGCGCGCGAAGTCGTCGGCCGGCCTTGACGCACTCAGGCGGGCCCTGTTGGCCGGAGTACTCGCATTCGGCGATTCCGGTGGTGCAGCCGGCAATCCGACGCTGTTGGTCGAGGCAGTGCTCCGCGCGGCACGGGAGTCGATCGAATACGAGAGCCGGGCGGCCGACCGGCGCGGATGGATCCTGGCCTCGCTCCTGGCCGCCGCCATCGGCGGAATCATCGCCGACGACCTGATCACCGATCCGCGCGGGTTTCGCGCCATCAACGACGTCGACTTCGGGGTATGGGTGCTCAGCCACGGCGGCCACCCGGACATCCTGGAGTCACCCCTGATACGCGGGTTGTACGACCTCGTGTTCGGCTACGCCGACGGCGACCCGGAACGACCGGCGGTCGCGGCCGGAACCATGGTGTTCCTGATCGGCCAGGTGTTGTTCGGTTATCGCGGCGCAATCTTCTGGAAGATGACGGCGGGCATGGGTGACGTCGTCATCGCCCCGCTGTACCAGGCACTGCGGCGGCGGGGAGTTCGGTTCGAGTTCTTCCACCGGGTCGTCGCGCTGCAGCCGGACCCGTGCGGCCATACGATCGAGACCATCGCTCTGGCAAGACAACTCGATCTCGCGGACGGTCGCGAAGTGTACGAACCGTTGACGACGGTCAAGGGTCTACCGGTGTTTCCCGCCACGCCGCTGACCGACCAGGTCGTCGCGACCACCACGGTCGGCGATCTGGAATCGCACTTCACCGAGACCTCGGACGTCGAGCAGCGCGTGCTGCGTCGGGGTGAACATTTCGACCACGTGGTTCTGGCCGTCTCCATCGGCATGCTGCCCGTCGTCGCGCCCGCCCTCATCTCCGACCGTCCCGAGTGGGCGCAGATGACCGCCCACGTCAAGACCGTCGCCACCCAGGCGCTGCAACTGTGGCTGCGACCGGCGGAAAGGGCACTTGGCTGGCACGCGCCCGGCGCCACGATCAGCGCATACCTGAGGCCTTTCGAGACGTGGGCCTCGATGCCCCAGACATTGTGGGCCGAGCACTGGCCAGACGGCGACGCGCCGCAGACGGTGGCCTACTTCTGCGGCAGCCTGAAGGCTCGGTGGCCGACCGCGGAGCCCCACGACGACTACCTGTCCCGCTGGCGTGAAGCGGTGCTCGCCGACGCCACCCACCACGTGGAGGCAAACCTCGCGCTGTTCTTCCCGAACGCCTATCGCGCTGGCGATTTCCAATGGGAACTGTTGTGTGGCAACGATGCTCGTGTAGGCAAGGCGGCCATCGAGACACAACACCTCAGCGTCAACGTGGATCCGTCCGACCGCTATGTGCAGTCGGTGCCGGGCAGCGACCGGTACCGGCTGCGTCCGGACGAGAGCGGCTACGACAACCTGGTGCTCGCCGGTGACTGGACCGACACGGGTATCAACGCGGGCTGCATCGAGGCGGCGGTGGTGTCGGGGCTGCAGGCCGCCAACGCGCTTCTGGGCCGCGGCCGCTACCACCGCATCCGCGGCTTCTACATGCCCTGACTTCCGGCCGCCGGGCGCATCAAAGCCGGCGTCACGAGTCCTTGGCGCGCCGTTCGCGATACGCGGCCACGTGCTGGCGGTTGCCGCAGTTGCCGGTGTCGCAGAACATCCGGGACCGGTTGCGGGAGAGATCCACCAGCACCGCTTCGCAGTCGGGCGCCGCGCACACCTTGAGCCGTCGCAACTCGCCCCCGCGGATCAGGTCCGCGAGTGCCATCGCCATCTCCGCGCCCATCCGCTGCCACAGCGGGTCGTGCACCGATGCCAGGTGCAGGTGCCATTCCGGCATCTCGGGGTGGCGGGTGAGCCACGGCGCCGCTCGGGTGTCACTGAGGAGCGCGTTGACGTGACCGACCGTGCGTTCCTCGTCGTCGGCCACCGCCCAGATCGCGCCCAGCCGCTGTCGGAGCCGGTGCACGTCGGCCAGCTCGGCGGCGTCGCGGTCGCGCCTGCCGGTCCAGCCGAAGCCGTCGAGGTACTCGTCGAGTGCGGCCATGTCGGCGAGTTGTTCGCCGTCCACCCGGTCGGTGTTGATCAGCACACACGCCGCGCGCAGGGTGAGCTCGGTGTCATGAGTGAAAATCATTTGACTCATGACTCCCTCCGCAGTTAGCGTCATGACCAAAGCTCATTTTACTCCTTACATGAGGGGAGGTCGCCACATGGCGTCCACGCTGCGCCCGGCACCGGCCGTCCACGAGTTCCGGATGGGCCTGATGTTCGCCGTCGGGTCCGCTCTCGCGTTCGGCATGTCGGGCCCCCTCGGCAAATCGCTGATGGCAGCGGGCTGGAGCCCCACCGCGGCGGTCACCGCCCGGCTCGCCGGCGGCGCCCTGCTGATGGCACTGTTCGCCACCGCCGTGCGACCGGGCTGGATCCGCGAGGCGCTGACCCACCGCCGCACCGTCGTCGCCTACGGACTCGTGCCGATCGCCGGCGCGCAGCTGTTCTACTACAACGCCGTCAACCACCTGTCGGTCGGCGTGGCACTGCTGCTCGAGTACACCGCACCGGTCCTGGTGGTGGCCTGGCTCTGGATCAGCACCAGGCGGCGGCCCAGTTCGCTCACCCTCGCCGGCGCGGCGACCGCGGTCGTCGGAATCATGCTGGTGCTCGGGGTGGTCGGCGCCGGCGGACTGGCCGCAGCGCACATCAACCTCGTCGGCGTCGGCTGGGGTCTGGCCGCGGCGGTCTGCGCGGCTTGCTACTTCCTGATGTCGGACAAGGTCGGCGGGCAACGCCCCGACGGCTCTGCCGGGCTGCATCCGATCACCCTGGCCGCTGGTGGGCTGGCGGTGGGCGCCGCCACCACCGCCCTGCTCGGCCTGACCGGCGTGATGCCGATGACGTTCACCGCCCGAGACGCCGTCATCGCGGGATGGACCACGTCCTGGGTGGTGCCCGTGATCGCCCTCGGCCTCGTCCCCACCGCCGTGGCCTATTCGCTCGGCATCGTCGGCATCGCCCGGCTGCGCCCGCGGTTCGCCTCGCTGGTCGGGCTGTCCGAGGTGATGTTCGCCGTGCTCGCGGCCTGGCTGCTGCTCGGCGAGGCCATCAGCGCAACCCAGGCCCTCGGCGGTGCGGTGGTGCTGCTCGGCCTGGCCGTCGCACGGCTCGGCGACCGCAGCGACACCGCCGCGGCGCACGCCGCGGACTGGCCCGACACCGTCGGCGAGCTTCCTCACACGCAGTCCGTTGGCCGCAACTGACCCACCTGTGTGAGTATGACCCGGTGACGTTGCTTAGCTCCGCTTCCCGATTCGCCGCCGTCGTGGCCGCCGCGCTGTCGGCGGCCGCCCTCACCGTGGCCGGGCCGGCCCCCGTGGCCGCCGCCCAGGGTTGCTCCGACGTCGAGTTGATATTCGCCCGCGGCACCAGCGAACCGGGCGGCATCGGCCGGGTGGGCCAGGCGCTCGCCGACCAGATGCGGCCACTGCTCGGCGGTCGCACGCTGAGCACCTACGGCGTGAGCTATCCCGCCACCTACGACTTCCTCACCACGGCCGACGGCGCCAACGACGTCACCGCGCGGATCGCCTCGGTGTCGGGACAGTGCCCCTCGACCCGGTTCGTGCTGGGGGGCTACTCACAGGGGGCGGCGGTGATGGACATGCTGGCCGGCGTGCCGCCACTGGGCGACCGGATCGGTGCCATCGCCTCGGCGCCGCCGCTGCCGGGCGGCTACAACAGCAAGGTCGCCGCGGTCGCGGTGTTCGGTAACCCGTCGGCCAAGTTCGGCAGCCCGCTGTCGGCGCGGGGCACCTTCGCCGGCAAGAGCATCGACGCGTGCAGCGACGGCGACCCGATCTGCTCGGACGGCCGCAACCCGTTCGCGCACACCCGATACGAGGCCTCGCCCTTCGTCACCCAGGCCGCCACGTTCGCCGCGGGACTGATTTAGCAACTTCGCGCGTTACACTTCGGCGTGAGCTCTGATCTTGTTTCACGCCGGGTGCTGCGCCGGGCGATCATCGTCACCGCCGCCGTCCTCTCGGCCATGGCCGCCATCCTGGTGGGCGGACCGGCCACCGCAACGGCCCAGGACTGTCCCGACGTCGAGGTGGTGTTCGCCCGCGGCACCGACGAGGCGGCCGGCCTGGGCCGGGTCGGCAACGCGTTCGTCGAGTCGCTGCGCGGCCGGGTCGGCGACCGGTCCGTCGGCGCATATGCGGTGAACTATCCGGCAAGCTATGACTTCCTCGCAGCGGCCGCGGGCGCGAACGACGCCAGCGGCCACATCCAGTACATGGTCGCCAACTGCCCGAACACCCGTCTGGTGCTCGGCGGTTACTCCGAGGGCGCCGCCGTCATCGACGTCATCGCCGCAGTTCCGGTGCCCGCCATCGGCTTCAATTCTCCGCTACCGGCCAACGTGCCGGATCACGTTGCGGCCGTTGCGGTCTTCGGCAACCCGACGGCGAAACTGGGTCTTCCGCTCACCCGCAGCCCGGTCTACGGCGCCCGGGCGATCGACCTGTGCAACCCCGGCGACCCCGTCTGCACCGACGGCGAGAGCGTTGCCGCGCACCGCGACTACGCGGGTGCGGCGGCCGACCAGGCGGCGCGCTTCGCTGCCGGACTTCTCTAGCCCGGCCGCGCCGTCAATTTCTTTGGCTACTATCGGCTGGGTGAATGCTGTGAACACCTGGGCCCGCCGGTGCGGCCTGGCCGCCTCCGCTGTCCTCGTCGCCGCCGGTCTGCTGGTCGCGCCTGCCGCCGTCCCCGTCGACGGCGTCGCCGCCACGGCGTCGGCGCAGGCCTGCCCGCAGGTCGAGGTGATTTTCGCCCGCGGCCGGGTCGAGTCCCCTGGCGCAGGCCTCATCGGCAACAACTTCATCAGTGCACTGCGCAACAAGTCCGACCGGGACATCGACCTCTACGCGGTGAACTACCCCGCCGACACCCAGGTCGACATCGGCGCCAACGACATGAGCTCCCGCATCCAGGACATGGCGGGCCGATGCCCCGACACCCGGCTGGTGCTCGGCGGCTATTCGTTGGGGGCCGCGGTCACCGATATCGTGCTGGCTGCACCGATCGCCGCTTTCGGGTTCAAGAAGCCACTGCCCCCGGGCATGGACCAGAAGATCGCGGCCGTCGCGCTGTTCGGCAACGGCAGCGCGTGGGCCGGCCCGATCGGCGCGCTCAGCCCGCTCTACCGTGAGCGCACCATCGAGTTGTGCCACGGCGCCGACCCCATCTGCAACCCGGCCGACCCGAACACCTGGGAGAAGAACTGGGGTGACCACGCGGCCAGGGCCTACATCAACGCCGGCATGGTCAACCAGGCCGCCGACTTCGTCGCAGGCCGCATCTGACTTCAGTCGATCACGCGCAGCTCGCGGGTGACCGTGGTGCGGGCCGCCAGCTGATCGTCGGGCGGATAGTCCACACCGACCAGCGTGAGGCCGTGCGGCGGCGCGGCGGCGAAGTCGCTCGACCGCCGGGACGCCGTGAGCAGGCCCGCGCACCAGCCGGGGTCGCGCCGGCCCTCGCCCACGGCGAGTAGCGCGCCGACCAGCGAGCGCACCATCGACCAGCAGAAGGCGTCGGCGGTGACGTGCGCGGTGATCAGGTCACCGTCGCGCGACCAGTCCAGCCGCTGCAGATCGCGGATCGTGGTGGCGCCCTCGCGGTGCCGGCAGAAGGCGGCGAAGTCGTGCAGGCCGATCAACGGCCGGGAGGCGACCGCCATCGCGTCGACGTCGAGCGCACGCGGCCAGGCCGTCACGAACCGCGACAGCTGCGGCATCACGCCGTACCGGGCCGTCGACAGCCGGTAGGTGTAGTGCCTGCGCAGCGCCGAGAACCGGGCATCGAATCCAGCTGCGGCGCGGGCGATCCCGAGCACCCGGACGTCGTCGGGCAGGAACCGGCCCAGCCGGCGCACCAGCGGGCCGAACTCGGTCTCCCCCGGTGGGCTACGCCGCGGGTAGGCGTGCGACAGCGCGGCAGCGGGCACGTCGACGTGGCCGACCTGGCCGGTGGCGTGCACCCCGGTGTCGGTGCGGCCGGCGGCCCGCATCACCACCGGTGTGCGGAATACCGTGGACAACGCCTCGTCCAGCACACCGGCCACCGTGCGCTGGCCCGTCTGGGCCGCCCAGCCCGCGAACGCTGTGCCGTCGTAGGCGATCTCGAGCCGAAGACGAACAAGCCCGCCACCGGAGTCGATGGCGGGCATGTTCACAGCGTGACTACTTGGCGTCGTCAGCCTTGTCGGCGGTCGGGTCGTCGGTCTCCGTCGAGCGCGACGCCTCGGCGGCGGTGGTGTCCTCCGCCTCGGGCAGCGCGTCGGTGGCGGCGGTCTCCTCGGCAGAGGAGTCGTCGGCAACCGGGCCCTCGGTGGCCTCCGGCTCGACCGCGGCCTGCGGCGCCGCCGCGGCGGCTACCGGAGCGGCCTTGGAGCCGCCCGACCGGCGGGCCCGGTTGGCCTCCGAGGTGACCGTGGTCTCCCGCACCAGCTCGATGACGGCCATCGGGGCGTTGTCGCCCTTACGTGCCTCCACCTTGATGATCCGGGTGTAGCCACCGTTGCGGTCGGCGAAGAACGGGCCGATCTCGGCGAACAGCGAGTGCACCACGTCCTTGTCGCGGATCTTCTTCATCACCTCACGCCGGTTGTGCAGCGTGCCCTTCTTGGCATGGGTGATCAGCTTCTCCGCGTAGGGCCGCAATGCCCTCGCCTTGGGCTCGGTCGTCTTGATGCGGCCGTGCTCGAAGAGCGAGGTGGCCAGGTTGGCCAGCAGCGCCTTCTGGTGCGACGACGACCCGCCGAGGCGAGCGCCCTTCGTGGGCTTGGGCATGGCGACTATCTCCTAAATGGGGCCGGCCCCCGTATCAGGTAGGACCGGGACGGATGTTCTTAGAGCTGTTCGGTCTCGGCGAAGTCCTGGTCGGCGTCCAGGTCGTAACCTGCGTCGCTGTTCCAGGTGCCGGTCGCGGCGTCGTAACCGGCGACCTCGGAGGGATCGAACGTGGCAGGACTGTCCTTCAGCGAGAGACCCAGCTGGTGCAGCTTGATCTTCACCTCGTCGATGGACTTCTGGCCGAAGTTGCGGATGTCCAGCAGATCGGACTCCGTGCGGGCCACGAGCTCGCCCACCGTGTGCACACCCTCACGCTTGAGGCAGTTGTAGGACCGCACCGTCAGGTCGAGGTCATCGATCGGCAGCGCGAAGCTGGCGATGTGGTCGGCCTCGGCCGGCGACGGCCCGATCTCGATGCCCTCGGCCTCGACATTGAGTTCCCGTGCCAGACCGAACAACTCGACGAGGGTCTTGCCGGCCGAGGCCAGCGCGTCCCGCGGGGTGATCGAGTTCTTCGACTCGACGTCGAGGATCAGCTTGTCGAAGTCGGTGCGCTGCTCGACGCGGGTCGCCTCCACCTTGTAGGTGACCTTGAGCACCGGCGAGTAGATCGAGTCGACCGGGATGCGGCCGATCTCGGCGCCCGACGCCTTGTTCTGCACGGCGGGGACGTAGCCGCGCCCGCGCTCGACGACGAGCTCGACCTCGAGCTTGCCCTTGTCGTTGAGGGTGGCGATGTGCATGTCGGGGTTGTGCACCGTGACGCCGGCGGGCGGCACGATGTCACCCGCGGTGACCTCGCCCGGACCCTGCTTGCGCAGGTACATGGTCACCGGCTCGTCCTCCTCGGACGACACGACCAGGCCCTTGAGGTTCAGGATGATGTCGGTGACGTCTTCCTTGACCCCCGGCACGGTGGTGAACTCGTGCAGCACACCGTCGATGCGGATGCTGGTGACCGCGGCGCCCGGGATGGACGACAGCAGGGTTCGCCGGAGCGAGTTGCCCAGCGTGTAGCCGAAGCCCGGCTCCAGCGGCTCGATGACGAACCGCGACCGGTTCTCGGCAACCGTCTCTTCGGACAGTGTGGGGCGCTGAGAAATCAGCATGGTGTTTCTATCTCCTTCTCGGCATCCGCTATTTGATGCCGGTCAGTGAACTGCGACGCCCGGGATCGGGCGCGCAGGGTGTTACTTCGAGTAGAACTCGACGATGAGCTGCTCGGCGAGCGGCACGTCGATCTGCGCGCGCTCCGGCAACTGGTGCACCAGGATGCGCTGACGCTCGCCGACGACCTGCAGCCACGACGGGATCGGACGGTCACCCGCGGTCTCCCGCGCGATCACGAACGGATCGGTGTTCACCGACTTGTCCTTGACGTCGATGATGTCGTACTGCGACACCCGGTAGCTCGGGATGTCGACCTTGACACCGTTGACGGTGAAGTGGCCGTGGCTGACCAGCTGACGCGCCATGCGGCGGGTCCGGGCGAGCCCGGCGCGGTACACGACGTTGTCGAGCCGGCTCTCCAGGATCTGGAGCAGGTTCTCGCCGGTCTTGCCCGCGACGCGGTTGGCCTCTTCGTAGTAACGGCGGAACTGCTTCTCCATCACGCCGTAGGTGAAGCGGGCCTTCTGCTTCTCCTGCAGCTGCTGGCGGTACTCGCTCTCCTTGATCCGCGCGCGGCCGTGCTGGCCGGGCGGGTAGGGGCGCTTCTCGAAGGACTGATCTCCACCGACCAGGTCGACGCCGAGACGGCGGGACTTGCGGGTGGCGGGTCCGGTATAACGAGCCATTGGTCTTCCTCTTCCTTCCCGAGCCCGACTAGACCCTGCGCCGCTTGGGCGGACGGCAACCGTTGTGCGGCTGCGGCGTGACATCGGAAATGGCACCGACCTCGAGGCCGGCGGCCTGCAGCGATCGGATGGCGGTCTCGCGGCCCGAACCCGGACCCTTGACGAACACGTCGACCTTCTTCACACCGTGCTCCTGCGCCTTGCGGGCCGCGTTCTCGGCGGCCAGCTGAGCGGCGAACGGCGTCGACTTACGCGACCCCTTGAAGCCGACGTGACCCGAGGACGCCCAGGCGATGACGTTGCCCTGGGGATCGGTGATCGACACGATGGTGTTGTTGAACGTGCTCTTGATGTGCGCGGCGCCGTGCGGGACGTTCTTCTTTTCCCGGCGGCGGGTCTTCTGGCCCTTCTTGGGACCGGCCGCGGCCTTCTTCGCAGGTGGCATCTGGGGTTACCTGGCCTTCTTCTTGCCGGCGATGGTGCGCTTGGGGCCCTTGCGGGTACGCGCGTTGGTCTTGGTCCGCTGGCCGCGCACCGGCAGGCCACGGCGGTGCCGCAGGCCCTGGTAGCAGCCGATCTCGATCTTGCGGCGGATGTCTGCCTGAACCTCGCGGCGCAGGTCGCCCTCCACCTTGATGTTGGCTTCGATGTAGTCGCGCAGCTGGGTGACCTGGTCGTCGGTCAGGTCCTTGGTGCGGTGGTCGCGGTCGATACCAGTGGCCGACAGGATCTCCTGCGACTTGGTACGGCCGATGCCGTAGATGTAAGTGAGTGCGATCTCCATGCGCTTGTCGCGTGGCAGATCGACGCCCATCAATCGGGCCATGGGTGTGCCATTCCTTCTCTTTGCGGAGGTCTTTTCCCAGCCCGTTCCCTGCTACTGCCGATGTATCGACGGTGTAGTCGGGGTCCGGCCTCCGACCGGACGTGATCGAGCGGCGTATCCGCTCGGTGGTGCTGGGAGGTCAGCATTCAGTTGTGAGGTACTGCGGCGCAGCCGCCGGGGCGGATCAGCCCTGGCGCTGCTTGTGTCGCGGATCGGAGCAGATCACCATGACCCGCCCATGCCGGCGGATCACCCTGCACTTATCGCAAATGGGCTTGACGCTCGGGTTCACCTTCACGGCTTATCGATCCTTCTTCTGTCTCGGGCTTACTTGTAGCGGTAAACGATGCGGCCCCGGGACAGGTCGTAGGGAGACAGCTCCACCACGACGCGGTCCTCGGGCAGGATGCGGATGTAGTGCTGCCGCATCTTGCCGCTGATGTGGGCGAGCACCTTGTGTCCGTTCTCCAGCTCAATGCGGAACATCGCATTGGGCAGGGGTTCGACCACGCGGCCCTCGACCTCTATGGCACCGTCTTTCTTGGCCATGAGTTCTCGGAAGTCCTCCGTGTCCTGTCTTGGTATTGGCGCCGTTCGGCGCAGCAATCGAATCGACTACAACGTGAGCCAGTAGTCGGATATTCCAAACCAGGGGCACGCAAGAGTCGGCGCGGCTGCCGCACCGTTGGTCAATACTACCCGCTCGGCCGCCCGCCCCAAAATCGTCCGACCAGCGGCGCAGCCGTACCTCGTGTGCGGTCGCCGCCGCCGACCGGCCGGTGCGGGGACCAAGCGTGCGCCGTCGCGACGCGAGCGTACGTGGTTAGCCGCAATTGATGCGCGAGACGCGTCCGCGGGCACCGAGAATGGACCATGATCACCCTGTTGCCGTACCCGCCCGCCCGGAGGATCCCGTGACCGCTGTGTACCTCGCGGCGTTCGTCGTCGGGGCCGTCGCGGTGCTGTCGGCGCTGCTGTTCGCCGAGGTGGGCAGCGGCGACGGTATGCCGTTCCTCAGCCTGACCGGGCTGTCGGCGGCGGTGCTCGGCGCCGGCGCGGGTGGGCTGATCGGCGAATGGGCCGGCCTGCCCGGGTTCGGCTCCGCGCTGGTCGCCGGCGGCGCCGCCATCGTCCTCGTTTCGCTGCTGCAGGGCGTGCTGCTGCCCTACCTCCGCCGCCAGGAGGCCAACTCCCACCGCGGCCGCTCCTCCTACATCGGCCTGCTCGGCACCGTCACCCTCGAGGTGCCGCCCGAAGGCTGGGGCGAGGTGTCGTTCGTCGACGTCGACGGAAACCGGGTGCGATCCAAGGCCCGCAGCGACGAGCCGGCGGCACTGCCCAAGTCCACCCAGGTCTACATCGCCGACGTCGACGCCGACTACGTCCACGTCGTCGCCGTCCCCGATCTCGACCATCCGTCCGAAAGGTTCTGACCCATGTCCGTGCTGATGATCGTGATCGTCGCGGTGATCGCGGCGCTGC
This sequence comes from [Mycobacterium] manitobense, assembly GCF_025821665.1. GTDB lineage: Bacteria > Actinomycetota > Actinomycetes > Mycobacteriales > Mycobacteriaceae > Mycobacterium > Mycobacterium arseniciresistens. Next base: position 107,413 of record NZ_JACKSJ010000024.1, on the reverse strand, counting down.
TGCTGTTCGTCGCGCTCCCGCTGATCTACGTGAAGAACTACATCAAGGTGCCGCCCAACGAGGTGGCCGTCTTCACCGGCCGCGGCACCCCGAAGGTGGTCCGCGGCGGCGCCAGATTCCGCGTGCCGGGGATCGAACGGGTCGACATCATGAGCCTCGAACCGTTCAACGTCAGCATCAACCTGCAGAACGCGCTGTCCAACAACGGCGTCCCGGTCAACGTCGAGGCGGTCGGGTTGGTCCGCATCGGCTCGTCGGAGGAGGCCGTGCAGACGGCGGTGCAGCGCTTCCTCACCTCGGACCTCAACGAGCTGCAGCGGCAGATCAACGAGATCCTGGCGGGCAGCCTGCGCGGCATCACCGCGACGATGACCGTCGAGGACCTCAACTCAAACCGCGACACCCTGGCGCGCAGCGTGGTCGACGAAGCCGGCGGTGACCTCGCCCGCATCGGCATGGAGGTCGACGTCCTCAAGATCGCCGGCATCTCCGACCGCAACGCCTACCTGGAATCCCTCGGCCAGCGCCGTATCGCCGAGGTCAAGCGCGACGCCGCCATCGGCACCGCCGAGGCAGAGCGCGACGCGCAGATCCAGTCGGCCAAGGCCCGCCAGGCCGGTTCGGTCGCCCAAGCCGAGGCCGACACCGCGATCGCGTCCGCCAATCAGAAGCGCGACGTCGAACTGGCCCGCCTGCGCGCCCAGACCGAGGCCGAGAACGCCCAGGCCGACATGGCGGGGCCGCTGGCGAACGCACGCGCCCAGAAGGACGTCGGCATCGCCACCGAGCAGGCGGAGGCCGCCCGCGTGGAGGCCCGCATCGAGGTGGAGCAACGTCGCGCCGAGCAGGCCAAGGCGGCGCTGCAGGCCGACGTCATCGCGCCGGCGGAGGCGCAGCGGGCGGCCGACATCGCCCGCGCCGAAGGCCAGCGCCAGTCGACGATCCTGGGTGCCGAAGCCCAGGCCGAGGCCGCGGTGCGCGCCGGGCAGGCCGAGGCCGACGCCCGCAAGGCGGCGGCCGACGCGCTGCGGGTCGAGCAACTCGCCGAGGCGGCGGGCATCGAGGCCAAGCTGGTGGCCGAGGCGACCGGTAAGAAGGAGATCGCCGCCGCACTGAACAACTACAGCGCCGACGCCGCCCGGCTGCTGATGCTGCCCGACGTGCTCGCGTCGGTCGTCAAGGCGACCGAGGCCGCAGCTCTGCCACTGGCCTCGGTCGACCGGTTGTCGATCATCGGCGGTTCGTCGGACACCCAGGACGCGGTGGGTGGGCTGCTCGGCGTCAGCCCGCTGGCCGTCGCGAAGATCGTCGAGTCGCTCAAGTCGTCGGGGATCGACGTGGCCGCGATGCTGAACCGCGCCGGGTCGACGGACATGGCCGGCTCCGACGGCCAACCGGCGCAGCCGAACTCGCATCCGGTCGCGCCGCCGGCGTCTTGACCTGCTCAGCCGGTCAGCGCGCCGGACGGTTCCGCAGCGCCCGGCGGAAGGGCTGAGACCAGGCCGGACTGCGTGAGCGCGTCGGTGACGAAGCGCTGCACCGGCCGGGACCGGAAGAACCCGGCGTGCCCGCCCCGATACCACTCGATGTCCGGGCGTCCCCAGTGCTCCCACAGGCGACCGACCTGCTTGCGCGGGTGGACGACCTGATCGGCGAGGCCGGCGTAGATGAACCGGCCTCTCATCGGCACCCTCGGTTCCATGGCCAGCGGCGAGATCATCCGGCCGAGCGGGGTGGCGAGTTCGATGGTCCGGCGGCGGGGATCGTCGCGGCGCAGTCCCGAGTGGCGGCCCAACAGTTCGACGAGGTCCGCGACGGGCACGCCGAGGACTGCGCACAGGAGGTCGTCGTCGAGGCTGGCGACCAGCGCGGAGATGAAGCCGCCCAACGACATTCCATACACACCGATCGGCGCGTCCGGCTGTTCCCGCCGGATCCACGACAGCAGGCTGCGGACGTCGTGAACGGCGTGGGCGGTCGCGTGGACGTCGTCGAGCACGTCCTCGCCCGGGAACACCGCGCCTTTCGGCAGCCCCGCCGCCCGGGGACCGTGCATCGGAAGCACCGGCAACATGACGTTGAGGCCGAGCGTCTCGTGTAGGTACCAGGCCCGGAACAGCGCCAGATCGATTGCGGCACGGCCCATCTCGGTTCCATGGACGCACATCAGCCACGGCCGCGGATCAGGGTGCCGCAGCATCAACCCGTAACCGCGCGACATCGCCCGATAACCCAGCCAGCGATCGCCGCCGGGCTCGCCGGGCAGCGGACGATACCCACTCTGCCAACGCAACCGCGAATAGGAGCGGTTGCGCCGCCGCACGGGACTGACCTCCACGTCGGTCAGCGGCTCGGGTGCAGCGAAGTACCGCTGCGGCTCGTCGAGCAGCCCGCGCTCACCGTAGAACTCGAGTGCCTCCTCGACTTCGCCGTTGATGCGCTCGAATCCGCGCGCACCACTGACGGGCCTGCGTGCCCGCAGCCCCAGCAGGACCACCTCGTCGCGGAACGCCTCAGCGGCGAGCGCGACGGTCGGACGTGCGATCGGCATCTGGTCCGGCCCGTCACCGAGATAGTCGCGCCAGGACTTCGCGTAGTAGCCGCCCGTGCGGGTCAGCGGCGCCAGCACGGTGCGCAGCGGCCCCGATCCGGGCAGTCGCTCCACGACAGAGCGGCCCGACTCCCGTCCGGCCTCATCGTCGTTGCGTGATCCCATGCGTTAGAAGGTAGCCACGCAGCCCCGAAGTATCCGGGAGGCCTTGCTCACAAGCGCGGCGGACCATGACGTGGCTCTCGATCCTCAATCCTCGGCGGTCTGCTTGATCGCGGCCAGCGTCGCGGGGATACCACTCTTCGCCGCCTCGCTGCGCTTGGCGATCTCCGCCTCCGCCGCCTCGCCGTACCGCTCGTGGAAGCCTGCGATGCCCTTGGGCAGGAAGACCCATGACTGGGTCAGCCGCGTGCCCGCCTGACCGTCCTCGGCGGCCATCGTGAAGCCCCAGCGCACCCAGCCACCGTTCACCTCCCAGGCGAATTCGCGGCCCGGATCGGCGGCCACCACCTGGCTGCGCGTCTCCCAGGTCCGTTCCGGAGTGATGTTGCGGCCGACGAACCACGCCCCCACCTCCGGCCCGCCGCCGTCCTCCCACCAGCACGCCTTGCACACCGGACTCCACTCCCCCATCCGGGTGATGTCGGAGACCAGCGCGTAGACCTGCTCGGGCGGAAGCGCGACGCGGATCGCCTCAGAGAATTCGAGATCGGTCACGCTGTGAGCGTACGACCCGATACCCACTGGACGACCGGCGCATAATTACCGGTGATGACGCGTCCTGATCACCAGACCCGAAAACCTGCGATCCTCACGGTCGACGACGACCCGGCGGTGTCCCGCGCGGTCGCACGTGACCTGCGCCGCCACTACGGCGAGCGGTACCGCATCCTGCGGGCCGAATCGGGCGCCGATGCGCTGGCCACCCTCAAGGAACTCAAACTGCGCGGCGACACCGTCGCGGTGCTCGTCGCCGACTACCGGATGCCGCAGATGAGCGGCATCGAGTTCCTCGAGAAGGCGATGGAGTTCTTCCCGCTCGCCCGCCGGGTGCTGCTGACGGCCTACGCCGACACCCACGCCGCGATCGACGCGATCAACGTCGTCGACCTGGACCACTACCTGCTCAAGCCGTGGGACCCGCCGGAGGAGAAGCTCTACCCGGTGCTCGACGGCCTGCTCGAGGAGTGGCGCGCCGTGGGCGACCGGGCGATGCCGTACACCAAGGTCATCGGGCACCGGTACAACGAGCGGTCCTGGCAGGTGCGGCAGTTCCTGGCCCGCAACGAGTACTCGTTCCGCGCCGTCAACGCCGAGGACGACAAGGGCAGGCAGCTGCTCGACGCCGCCGGCGTCGACGGCAGCCGGCTGCCGGTCGTGATCACCGAGAAGGGTGAGACGCTCGTCGAGCCGACCGACGCCGAACTGGCCACCCTGCTCGGCCTGTCGACCAGCCCGCAGCTGGACATGTACGACCTCGCGGTGATCGGCGGCGGTCCTGCCGGCCTGGCGGCCGCGGTGTACGGCGCGTCCGAGGGCCTGCGGACGGTGCTCATCGAGAGGTCGTCGACGGGTGGGCAGGCGGGCCGCAGCTCCAAGATCGAGAACTACCTCGGCTTCGAGAACGGCGTCTCGGGCGCCAACCTCACCACGACGGCGCGCAGGCAGGCCGAGCGCTTCGGCGCCGAGGTCATCACCACCCAGGAGGCGGGCAGGCTCGAGGTCAACGGCATCGGCGCCGCCCATTCGATCCGCCTGCCGGACAGCACCATCGGCGCGCGCGCCGTCATCCTCGCCACCGGCGTCGAGTACCGCCAGCTGCAGATCAACGGCTGCTGGGACGATCCCGACGACCCGGACTGCAACTACATCGGCCGCGGCGTCTACTACGGGGCCTCGGTGTCGGACAACAGCGAGTGCCAGGGCGAGGACGTCTACATCGTGGGCGGCGCCAACTCGGCCGGTCAGGCCGCGATGTACATGTCCGAGACCGCCAAGACGGTCACGATGCTGATCCGGGGTCCGTCGCTGGAGGCGGGCATGTCGCAGTACCTCGTCGACCGGATCCTCAAGAAGGAGAACATCCGGGTCCGGACCTGCACCGAGGTCAAGGACACCCTGGCCGAGGACGGCCACCTGTCGGGTCTCGTCCTGATCGACAGGCAGTCGGGCGAGACCGAGACGGTGTCCTGCGACCGGATGTGCTGCTTCATCGGCGCGACGCCGCGCACCGACTGGCTGGAGGAAGCGGGAATAGCCCGCGACGATCACGGTTTCATCCTGTCGGGACCAGATGTGACCAAGGTCAGCGGATGGATGCTCGAGCGTCCGCCCCACCACCTGGAAACAAGTGTCCCCGGAGTGTTCGTTGCAGGAGACGTGCGTTCCGAATCCGCCAAGCGCGTGGCGGCGGCCGTCGGCGAGGGTTCGATGGCTGTGATGCTGGTGCACCGGTACCTGGCGGAAGCCTAGGAAGGACGTCCCATGGGCTCGCAGAACGGTGAGGAGTGCGTGCGCGAGGAACTCCGCACGCTGTTCCTCTTCGAGGACCTCTCCGACGCGCAGCTGGACATCCTCTGCGAGGCCGGCCACATCGAGACCTTCCCCGCCGGGCCGATAAGCACCGAGGGCGAACCCGCCACCTGCTTCTACGTGATGATCGACGGCGAGCTGATCATGTCGAAGCGCTCGGGCGGAGTCGACATCCAGACCAACCGGACCTCCCAGCGCGGCGTGTACTTCGGCGCATGGTCGGCCTACATCCCCGGCGAGGAGCAGAGCTACCAGGCCTCGGTGCGGCTGACCAAGCCGTCGCGCTGCTTCGTGCTGGACTCGAACGACTTCGCCAAGTTCATGCAGACGCAGTTCCCGATGGCGGTGCACCTGCTCGAGGGGCACCTCGTCGGTGGCAGGCGGCAGAGCCAGATCATCGGGCAGCGCGAGAAGCTGCTGGCGCTGGGCACCATCACCGCGGGCCTGACGCATCAGCTCAACAATCCGGCGGCCGCCACGGCGCGGGCCGTCTCCGACCTGCGGGAGACGGTCGGCAAGATGCGGCACAAGCTCTCGATGCTCGCCGACGGCAAGTTCTCCCCCGAGGCACTGCGCGTGCTGGTCCGGATCCAGGACGACGTCGCCGAGCAGGTGGCCAAGAACCGGGGCGTCGAACTGTCGGCGCTCGAGGCGTCCGACCGGGAGGACGCGATCGGTGACTGGCTCGAGAGCCACGACATCGTCGGCGCCTGGGACTACGCACCGACATTCGTCGAGGCCGGTCTCGACACCGACTGGCTGGAGAAGGTGCTCACCTCGGTGGACGAGGTCGACGCCACCGCGTCGCTGCAGGCCGCGGTCGGGTGGCTGAAGTACACCATCGACAACGAACTGCGCATGAACGAGATCGCCGAGGCCAGCAAGCGCATCTCGGCGCTGCTCGCCGGGGCCAAGCAGTACTCGCAGATGGACCGCGGCTCGTACCAGAGCGCCGACGTGCACGAGTTGCTTCGCAGCACGATCATGATGTTCGGCGAGAAGATCGGCCATCAGGGCAAGGGCAGGCCCATCACGATCGTCAAGGAGATGGACAAGACGCTGCCCGAATTGCAGTGCTACCCGGGCGATCTGAACCAGGTGTGGACCAACATCATCGACAACGCGATCCAGGCGATGGACGGGCACGGCACCCTGACCATCCGGACCAGCCGCGAGAGCGAGCAGATGATCCGGGTCGAGATCTGCGACGACGGCCCCGGCATCCCCGAGGACATCGTCGACCGCATCTTCACCCCGTTCTTCACCACGAAACCGTTCGGCGAGGGCACCGGGCTCGGCCTGGACCTGGCGTGGCGCATCGTGGTGGAGAAGCACGCAGGGAACCTCTCGGTGCAGTCCCGCCCCGGAGACACCCGGTTCATCGTGTGCCTGCCGCTGGTGGCGCCGCCGCCGGTGACGCCGACGCCCGGTGAACTGTCCGCCGCCGGCACCGAATGATTCCGCTCGACCTGAGCGGAACGGAATAGCTCTCGACCGGCCGGAGGTTGTCGCCACCATGACCAAACCTGACATGGGCCGTTACGGCGTCATGGGGCTCTACACCCAGTTCGCACAGCTGTCTCCCGCACAGCTGCGGGAGATCGAGGCGCTCGGCTACGGCGCCATCTGGGCGGGCGGTTCCCCGCCTGCCGCCCTCGAGTGGATCGACCCCATCCTCGGCGCCACCGAGAAGCTGCAGCTCGCCACCGCCATCGTCAACGTGTGGAGCGCCGAGCCCGGCCCGGTCAGCGAGTCGTTCCACCGCATCGAGGCCGCCTACCCGGGCCGGTTCCTGCTCGGCATCGGCGTCGGCCACCCCGAAGCCGACTCGGAGTACAAGAAGCCGCTGGTCGCACTGAACGACTACCTCGACAAGCTCGACGAATACGGCGTCCCGAAGGACCGCCGGGTGGTCGCCGCGCTCGGCCCGAAGGTGCTCGAACTTTCGGCGCACCGGTCGGCGGGTGCCCACCCGTATCTGACCACCCCCGAGCACACCGCCACGGCCCGCGAGGTGATCGGCGCCGACGCATTCCTCGCGCCCGAGCACAAGGCGGTGCTGACCACCGATCCGGAACGCGCCCGCGCCGTCGGCCGCAAAGCCCTCGAGATCTACCTCGACCTGCAGAATTACCTGAACAACTGGCGGCGTCTCGGGTTCGATGATCAAGATCTGGCAAAACCGGGTAGTGACCGTCTGGTGGACGCCGTCGTCGCCTACGGAACACCGGTGGAGATCGCCGCGCGACTCGCGCAGCACATCGCCGCCGGCGCCGACCACGTGCCGGTGCAGGTGCTGACCGGACCTGACAAGCTGGTGCCCGCACTGGCCGACCTGGCTGGGCCGCTCGGCCTGCAGTGAACCTGAAGGGACTCGAATCGTATGAGTGAGGCTTCGACCAGCGAGGGCGTGTCGCTCAAGCCCGGACTGGGCCGCTACGGCGTCTGGACCGGCGGGGCGCCGGCACCCGAACAGGCCGCGGAGATCGAGAAGCTCGGCTACGGGGCGCTGTGGGTGGGCGCATCACCCGCGGCCGACCTGTCGTTCGTCGAGCCCATCCTCGAGCAGACCGAGACACTGCAGGTCGCGACGGGCATCGTCAACGTCTGGGCGTCGTCCGCCGAGGAGGTCGCGGAGTCCTATCACCGCATCGAGGACGCGTACCCGAACCGGTTCCTGCTCGGCGTCGGCATCGGCCATCCCGAGCACACCGATGAGTACCGCAAGCCCTACGACGTGCTTGTCGAGTACCTCGACAAGCTCGACGCCGCCAAGGTGCCGACGAGCCGCCGCGTGATCGCCGCGCTCGGCCCGAAGGTGCTCGAGCTGTCGGCGCGGCGCAGCGCGGGAGCGCATCCGTATCTGACGACGCCCGAGCACACCGGCCAGGCCCGTAATCTGATCGGCCCGACGGTCTTCCTCGCACCCGAGCACAAGGTGGTGCTGGAGACCGATGCCGACGAGGCTCGCGACGTCGGCCGTCAGACGGTTGAGTTCTATCTCGACCTGCGCAACTACGTCAACAACTGGAAGCGGCTCGGCTTCACCGACGACGACGTCACCAAACCGGGCAGCGACAAGCTGATCGACGCGGTGGTCGCGTACGGCACGGCGGAGGAGATCGCCGCCCGCCTGAACCAGCATCTCGATGCGGGCGCCGACCATGTGACGATCCAGGTGCTCGGCGGCAAGGACGCGCTCATCCCGACGCTGACCGAGCTCGCAGGCCCCCTCGGCCTCAAGGGCTGACCCGCGCGCGGGGTGAGCGTGCGCCGCGGCGCCCGATAGGGTCGAGCCCATGCGACTGCTGGTCACCGGCGGTGCCGGGTTCATCGGCGCGAATTTCGTCCACCGCGCGGTCGGCGAGAAGGCCGCGTCGGTCACCGTGCTCGACGCGTTCACCTATGCCGGCAGCCGTGAGTCGCTCACCCCGGTGCAGGGCGCGATAGACCTCGTCGAGGGCGACATCACCGACGGCGCCCTGATGGACCGGCTCGTCGCCGGCGCCGACACCGTCGTGCACTTCGCGGCCGAGACCCATGTCGACAACGCACTCGCGGATCCCGAGCCGTTCCTGCACACCAACGTCATCGGCACCTACACCGTGCTCGAGGCGGTGCGCCGCCACCAAGCGCACCGGGAAGTCCGGCTGCACCACGTCTCCACGGACGAGGTGTACGGCGACCTGCCGCTGTATCAGCCGCGACGATTCACCGAGGCGACCCCCTACAACCCGTCGAGCCCGTACTCGTCGACCAAGGCGGCCGCCGACATGCTGGTGCGGGCCTGGGTGCGGTCGTACGGGATCCGCGCGACGATCTCCAACTGCTCCAACAACTACGGGCCGTACCAGCACGTCGAGAAGTTCATCCCGCGCCAGATCACCAACATCCTCACCGGGCGGCGCCCCAAGCTCTACGGCAGCGGCGCCAACGTCCGCGACTGGATCCATGTCGACGACCACAACAGTGCGGTGTGGCGCATCCTCGAACGCGGCGAGATCGGCCGCACCTATCTGATCGGCGCCGAGGGTGAGCGCGACAACCTGTCGGTGCTGCGCACACTGCTGGCGATCATGGGTCGCGATCCCGACGATTTCGACCACGTCACCGACCGGGCCGGCCACGACCTCCGCTACGCGATCGACCCCTCCGCGCTCCACGACGAGCTGGGATGGGCCCCGAAACACACCGACTTCGCCGAGGGCCTGCGCTCCACTGTCGAGTGGTACCGCGACAACGAAGCCTGGTGGCGGCCGCTCAAAGACGCAGTCGAGGCCCGGTACGAGGAGCGCGGACAGTGACCGTCCGCGAGCTGACGGTGCCTGGCGCCTGGGAGATCACACCGACCGTGCACACGGACAGTCGTGGGGTGTTCTTCGAGTGGTTCACCGACCGCGGCTTCCGGGGGTTCGCCGGACACGGGTTCGACCTCGCCCAGGCCAACTGCTCGGTGTCGGCAGCCGGCGTGGTGCGCGGTGTGCACTTCTCCGAGCTGCCGCCGAGCCAGGCCAAGTACGTCACCTGTCTGCACGGCGCGGTGCTCGACGTCGTCGTCGACATCCGGGTTGGCTCACCGACATTCGGTCAGTGGGACTCCGTGCTGCTCGATGACCGCGACCGCCGGTCGGTGTACCTGTCGGAGGGCCTCGGCCACGCCTTCCTGTCGCTGCGCGACGGATCGACGGTGATGTACCTGTGTTCGACGGCCTACGCCCCCGACCGTGAGCACACCATCGACCCGCGCGACCCCGAGCTCGGCATCGACTGGGGCTATGACGGCGAGCTGGTGCTGTCGGATCGCGACGCGGCGGCGCCGCCGCTCGCCGAGGTCCAGGCCGCCGGGCTGCTGCCGGCCTGGGCGGACACCGAGGCGTTCGTCGAGGAGCTGCGCAGGCGTTGACGGTCAGGGCTCGATGGTGGTCTCCGCGTCGATCACCGACATCGCGTCCGTGATCGCCGCCTGCTGATCCTCGGTGCCCTGGGCGTCAAGTGCCAGCAGGTACATCCCGTCCTGCCCGGGGATGACCACGGTCTTGCGGGCGACGAACATCGCCGCGCCGTCCTTCTGGACCGTGCCGGCGACCGCCGTCGCCTGGAAGCCGCCGAGCTCGGCCGGCTGGCCTTCCGAACCCTGGTAACCGGGCTGGTTCCGCAATGCATTCGGTGCCAGCTTCAGGATCTCGGCGGCGTCGGGCTCGCCCCCGGACAGCCGGGCCATCCGCGCGATGACGGCCGGCGGGTCTGTCGCGGCGGGCCCGTCCAGGACGATGGCCCCCCAGGCATCCTCGGGCGCGTCCGCGCCGAGGTCGCGCCAGCCCGGCGGGATCGGCAGGTTGAGCTGCGGTGTGCCGGGTTCGCCCCGTTTCACCAAGGTCTGGCTGATGCCGTTGTCCCGCAGGTAGTCGGCCACCGTGACATCCGGCCCCTGAGGCGCACTGCTGGGTGCGGCGCTGCTCGACGCGGCCGCCGAGGCGGACGCCGACGTGCTCGCCGAGGTGGTGGCGGTGTTCGTCTTGTCCTCGGAGCCGCACGCGGTGGCCGCACCTAGTGCCAGCGCAGTGGCGACGACGAGTGCCGCCGTCTTCGTTGACCGTGTCATCCCTGTTCCCTTCGATCCGTGGGTCGTTCCGCGAAGGTACTGAGCCCGATTGGAATGCGATTGGATCGCGGTGCAGCGACGTCACCGGCCCGTAATGCCTCGATGGGGCCCTGCAGCGGCCGCTACCCCTAACGTGGCGCTGCAGTGCCAAGCAAACTCCGCCTGCGTCGGCCGGTCTCCGCGTGGCTGTTGCTCGGCGTCTCTGCCGTAGGGCTGACAGCCGCGCTCGCGTTGCCGTTCGCGCCGGTGCACGCCGAGCGGACCGTCCTGACATGGCCGGCGCCCGGCGCAGCGGTGATGTCCAGCACTGCGCAGGTGCTGCCGTACCGGCCCACCGAGATGTCGGCCTCGGTGCCGTGCGCGGCGGTGGCGGCCGCGCGTGCCCGGCCGGAGCGCACCACGGTGCTCGCCACCGCGCCCGACGCCGAGGGACTGGTCCTGTACACCGACAACGGTGTGCTGCGCATGCTGCCGGGCGATCGGGTCATCGATCTGCCGGACGGCGATCCCGGCTGCGCTCTGACGGTGCGGGCGGCTCACTCGGAGATCGAGATCGGCGGCGACGCGGCACCGCAGACAGTCCTGGACGCGCCCGTGCCGAAGGTGCTCGCGTTCCGCACCGCGCTGAGCCCGGACGACGCGGTGGGCATGACGATGACCGTGCGGGTCGACGACCCCTTCGCCACCCGGCCCAGCGTCGCGAAAGTGGCATTGGTGGTGGTGGCGCTTCTTGCGGCGGCCATCGTTCTCGTTCTCCTGCACAGCCTTTCGCCGTCACAGCCGTCCTGGCCGCGGCCGCCGCCGCCGTCGTCGCGGTGGCACCTGATGGCGATCGACGCGGCGGTGGTGGCGGTGCTGTGCGGGTGGGCCGTCATCGGGCCGCTCGCGGTCGACGACGGCTGGGCCACCACCATCGCCCGCAACGTGGCCGACACCGGCAGCCCGGGCAACTACTACCGCTGGTGGAATGCCGCCGAGTCGCCGTTCGCCTTCAGCCAGCAACTACTCGCACCGCTGACCCAGGTGAGCCTCGCGCCACTGTGGTTGCGACTGCCGAGCACCGTGCTGGCGGTGGCGACCTGGTTCGTGTTCAGCCGGGGCCTTCTCGGCGTCGCGCTGCCCGCGGTGGCGTCATCGGTGTGGGTGCGTGTGCTCGCCGCGACAGCCCTGCTCGCGGCGTGGCTGCCGTTCAACCTCGGTACCCGCCCCGAAGGCTATGTCGCGCTCGGGCTCGTCGTGGTGCTGACGCTGCTGTGGCGGTCCCGCGCTCCCGCGACGCTGGGCTGGGCGTCCCTGACCGCCGCGCTGGTGTTGCCGGTCAGCCCGTCGGCGGTCATGGTCGTCGCGCCGGCCGCGTTGTTCGCGCCGCGGATCGTCCGCATCGTGGGGGGCGCCGGACCGAGTCGCACACTGATCGCGGGGACCGTCGCGGCGCTCTGCTGCCTCGTCGCCGTCGCGTTCGTCGTCGTGTTCGCGGACGAGACGTGGGAGGGCGTGCGCACCGCCACCCGCTGGCACACCGAATTCGGACCGTCGCTTCCGTGGTACCGGGAAACCGAGCGTTACGCGTATCTGCTGGGCGACTCCCAGCAGGGCAGCGCCGCCAAGCGGATCCCGGTGCTGTTGTCGCTGGCGTTGGTGCCGACGGTGGTGGCGCTCGCGGTGCGCAGGCGCCCCGGTGCCACCGCGCGTTCGGCGTTGCGCATGGCGGGCGTCCTGGTGCTGGCCCTGGCGCTGCTGGCCTTCGCCCCGTCGAAGTGGTCCTACCACCTCGGCGCGGCAGCAGGCTTGTTCGCCGCGCTCCTGACCGTCGGCGTGGTGGCGCTGGCCCGCTTCACCCGGTCGCGAATCACCCTCGCCGACAGAGTGACCGCCGTGATCGGAGCCCTGATCGTGGCATGCGCCGCCACCCTGTGTTTCTCCGGGTCGAATGCCTGGTGGCTGCCGGTCCTCTACGACGTGCCGTGGGCCGACGGACCGATCCGCCCGCTCGGCGTGCCGCTGTCGGCGTGGTGGCTGTGGCCGGCTGGGGCCGTCGTCGCTGCGCTCGTCGCGGTCGCTTCCTCGCGGCGGGATGCCCTGCTCGTCGTTCCCGGTCTGGTGGCGGGGACCGCTGCGGCCGTCTCCGTGACGCTGCTGCTGGCGTCGTTCACCGTGGCGCCGGTCCGGCGGCCGCAGGGATCGCTGGCGCTGGTCAACATCGACCGGTTGACCGCAGGACCCTACTGCGGCTTGGCCGATGACATCGAGGTGCTCGCCGACGGCCCCCCGCTGCTGTCGGCAGGGCCGGCCACCGAGGAGACCGGCTTCGTCCCGCTCGGCGGTTTCGATCCCGATGCGCCTCCTCCTGATGCACCGGGCACCGGCATGTCCACCCATCTGTGGGGCAGCCGGGGGGCGGCGGCGGGTACCGGAAGGCTGATCAGCCCCTGGTTCGTCCTCCCGCCCGGCGCCTCGGTCGCGGTGTCCGTGAACGGCCGCGGCCACGGCGCGAGCGCGGTCCGCCTGGAGTTCGGCCGCGCCGGGACGGATGCCGTCACGCCGGTGGGGCCGGCCGTGGCGCCCGAGGACACGACGTCGGGTGAGGACAATTCGCTGCATCCGGCGTGGCGGTCGGTCGGGCTGGACGCCGCCGGCATTCCGCCGGGCGCCGACCGGATGCGGGTGCTGGCGGTCGACGACGCCGCGGACCGCGACGGCTGGCTCGCGGTGACGGGGCCACGGACTCGATCCACGTTGCCGCTCAACGACTTTCTCGCCGACCGCGGGCCGGTGCTGATCAGTTGGCCGCAGGGCTTCCTGTTCCCGTGCCTGCCCGACATCGCGCGGGTGTCCGCCGGGGTGGCCCAGGTGCCCAGGGTGGTGATCGCGTCGCCGGGGCCGTGGTTCACCGAACCCACCGACCAGTCGCTGGGCGGGAGCTTCGCCGCACTGGTGCCCTACAGCCGGTTCTACGAGGTGCCGAGTCGCGTCGTCGGCCGCCCGGACGCAGCATGGGGTGCGGTGCTGCTGTCGGCCGACCCCACGCCGCACGACACCTACCGGCGGGAGACGGCGACGGTCACCCGCTGGGGCCATCGGGTGTCACCATGAGTGCGAGCACTCTTGCCAACCCCGACGAGCATTTACTAGGATATCCAAGTAATCGGCATCGTCGGCGTAGGGGCATTCCATGAGCACACAGATTCCACACTTCATCAACGGCCGGCGCACCAACGGCCAGTCGACGCGCACCGCGGACGTGCTCAATCCCAGCACCGGTGAGGCGCAGGCCCAGGTGCTGCTCGCCTCGGCCGCCGACGTGGACACCGCCGTCGCCGGCGCCGCGGAGGCGCAGCTGCAGTGGGCGGCGTTCAACCCCCAACGCCGCGCGCGGGTGATGATGCGCTTCGTCGAACTGGTGAACCAGAACGTCGACGAGTTGGCCGAACTGCTGTCCATCGAGCACGGCAAGACGGTGGCCGACTCCAAGGGCGACATCCAGCGCGGCATCGAGGTCATCGAGTTCGCGATCGGCATCCCGCACCTGCTCAAGGGTGAGTACACCGAGGGTGCAGGCACCGGCATCGACGTGTACTCGCTGCGTCAGCCGCTCGGGGTGGTCGCCGGGATCACGCCGTTCAACTTCCCGGCGATGATCCCGCTGTGGAAGGCCGGCCCGGCACTGGCGTGCGGGAACGCGTTCATCCTCAAGCCCTCCGAGCGTGACCCGTCGGTGCCGTTGCGACTGGCCGAACTGTTCCTCGAAGCGGGTCTGCCGCCGGGGGTGTTCCAGGTGGTCCAGGGCGACAAGGAAGCCGTCGACGCGATCCTGCACCACCCGCAGATCCAGGCCGTCGGCTTCGTCGGCAGCTCCGACATCGCGCAGTACATCTACTCCACCGCCGCGGCCAACGGCAAACGCGCGCAATGCTTCGGCGGCGCCAAGAACCACATGATCGTGATGCCCGACGCGGATCTCGACCAGGCCGTCGACGCGCTGATCGGCGCCGGATACGGCAGTGCCGGCGAGCGGTGCATGGCGATCAGCGTCGCGGTGCCCGTCGGCAAGGAGACCGCGGACCGCCTCAGGAACAAGCTCGTCGAGCGCGTCAACCAGTTGCGGGTCGGGCACAGCCTGGACCCCAAGGCCGACTACGGTCCACTGGTCACCGGCGCGGCGCTCGAGCGGGTGCGTGACTACATCGGCCAGGGCGTCGACGCCGGCGCCGAAGCCGTCATCGACGGCCGCGAACGCGCCAGCGACGACCTCACGTTCGACGACCAGAACCTGCAGGGCGGCTACTTCATCGGCCCCACCCTGTTCGACCACGTCACCCCGGGCATGTCGATCTACACCGACGAGATCTTCGGCCCGGTGCTGTGCATCGTGCGTGCCTCGAATTACGAAGAGGCACTGGCTCTTCCGTCGGAACACGAATACGGCAACGGGGTGGCGATCTTCACCCGCGACGGCGACACCGCCCGCGACTTCGTGGCCAAGGTGCAGGTCGGCATGGTCGGCGTCAACGTGCCGATCCCGGTTCCGGTGGCGTACCACACCTTCGGCGGCTGGAAGCGCTCCGGCTTCGGTGACCTGAACCAGCACGGCCCGGCGTCGATCCAGTTCTACACCAAGGTCAAGACCGTCACCCAGCGCTGGCCGTCGGGCATCAAGGATGGCGCCGAGTTCGTCATCCCCACGATGAAATAGCGGATCCATGGACCTGTTCGGCCTCGACGACGACGAACGCGTGATCGCCGAGACGGCGGCCGCGTTCGCCGAGAAGCGCCTGGCGCCACACGCTCTGGAGTGGGACGAGACCCACCACTTCCCCACCGACGTGTTGCGGGAAGCCGCCGAACTCGGCATGGCGGCGATCTACTGCCGCGATGACGTCGGCGGCAGCGGGTTGCGGCGGATCGACGCCGTGCGCATCTTCGAGGCGCTCGCCACCGCCGACCCGACGGTCGCGGCGTTCCTGTCGATCCACAACATGTGCGCGTGGATGGTCGACACGTTCGGCACCGAGGAACAGCGCAAGTCCTGGGTGCCGCGGCTGGCCTCGATGGAGGCCATCGCCAGCTACTGCCTGACCGAACCGGGGGCGGGTTCCGATGCGAGCGCGCTGCGCACCAAGGCCGTGCGCGACGGCGACGGCTGGGTGCTCGACGGGGTCAAGCAGTTCATCTCCGGGGCGGGCAGTTCCGACCTCTACGTGGTGATGGCTCGCACCGGATCCGAAGGCCCGCGCGGCATCTCGGCGTTCGTGGTGCCCAGGGACACCCCGGGGCTGAGCTTCGGCGTCGAGGAGCTGAAGATGGGCTGGAACGCCCAGCCCACCGCACAGGTGATCCTCGAGGGCGTCCGGCTGCCCGCCGACGCGCTGCTCGGGGGCGCCGAGGGCGAGGGCGCGGGCTTCGGCATCGCGATGAAGGGCCTCAACGGTGGCCGCATCAACATCGCGGCCTGCTCGCTGGGCGGCGCGCAGTCGGCCTACGACAAGGCGGCCGGCTACCTGGCCGACCGGCAGGCCTTCGGCGGGGCGCTGCTCGACGAGCCGACCATCCGGTTCACGCTGGCCGACATGGCGACTGCGCTGCAGACCTCGCGGACCCTGCTGTGGCGGGCCGCGACGGCACTCGACGACGACCACCCCGACCGGGTCGAGTTGTGCGCGATGGCGAAGCGTTACGTCACCGACGCGTGCTTCGAGGTGGCCGACCAGGCTCTGCAGTTGCACGGCGGATACGGCTACCTGCGGGAGTACGGGTTGGAGAAGATCGTCCGCGACCTGCGGGTGCACCGGATCCTGGAGGGCACCAACGAGATCATGCGCGTGGTGATCGGGCGGGCCGCGGCAGGCCGGGCCCGCGCGTCGTGACCGGAGAACCTGACATCAGAGCGAAGCGACAGGGGAATTAGACAGATGGCGACGATCGCGTTCCTGGGACTGGGCAACATGGGCGGCCCGATGGCGGCGAATCTGCTCGCCGCCGGTCACGACGTCCGCGGCTTCGACCCGGTCGCCGCGTCCAAGGCGGCCGCAGAGGCGAAGGGCGCCAGGGTGTTCGACAGCGGCGCAGCCGCCGTCGCCGAGGCCGATGTGGTGATCACCTCGCTGCCCAACGGCGACATCGTCAAGGCCTGCTACGCGGAGGTGCTACCCGCGGCCAAGCCGGACACGCTGTTCATCGACACCTCCACGATCTCGGTCGATGACGCACGGGCCATCAACGGTCAGGCGGCCGACCTCGGGTTCGCCCAGATCGACGCGCCGGTGTCCGGCGGCATCAAGGGCGCGACCGCGGGCACCCTCGCGTTCATGGTCGGCGGTGACGATGCGGCCGTCGAGCGGGCCCGCCCGGTGCTGGACCCGATGGCGGGCAAGATCATCCACTGCGGGCAGTCCGGCGCCGGCCAGGCCGCCAAACTGTGCAACAACATGGTGCTGGCCGTGCAACAGATCGCGATCGGCGAGGCGTTCGTGCTCGCGGAGAAACTCGGCCTGCCCGCGCAGTCGCTGTTCGACGTGATCACCGGTGCGACCGGCAACTGCTGGGCCGTGCACACCAATTGCCCGGTGCCGGGGCCGGTTCCGGCTTCACCGGCCAACAACGACTTCAAGCCGGGCTTCGCCACCGCGCTGATGAATAAGGACCTCGGGCTGGCCATGGCGGCGGTGCAGTCCACCGGCTCGGCCGCACCCCTCGGTACCCACGCCGCCGAGATCTACGCGGAGTTCGCCACCGAACACGCCGACAAGGACTTCAGCGCGGTGATCGAGAAGCTACGCGGCTGACCGCCGCCGGCTGCTCCAGCGCGCGTGCAGGCGCTGACAGTCCGCGATCCGCAGCGCACCGGTGCCCGCACCGATGTAGTCGGCGCGCACCGCGGCGGCGGCCGGGATGTCGCAGCCACCGGCGCCGTCGATCAGCACGGTCGCCATCCCGACGCTATTCGCCTGTCGCAGCCCGGCGGGCGACCCCGCGATCGCCAGGACACTGCGCGCGGGCAGTCCGAGTTCTGCGAGCGCATGCTGGTGCGCCTCGCCGCAGTGCGCAGGCGTGCTGATGTCGTCGGCGGTGACCAGCACCTCGACCAGGCCCTCTCCGACCAGTTGGCGCACCAGCGGCTCCACCAGGCTGCGCCGCCCGCTGGACACCACCGCGACCGGCACGCCGGCGGCATAGGCGTCCTGTACGAGGTCGACCAGCCCCGGCCTGGGCGCCAGGTCGGCCTCGGCGATCATCTCGTCGAACATCATCGCCTTGGTGGCGCAGATCTCGTCGGCGAGCAGTTCGGTCAGCACGTCGCACTCGGTGCCGACGCAGCGCTTGCGTAGTTCGGCGGTGACGCGCTGCCGCTCGTCGCTCAGGGCCAGCAGCTGCCGGTACCGGCTGACGGACCAGGTGAACGGCATGCCGTGGGCGGCGAAGGCGGCGTTGAAGACCTTGCGGTGCACCTCGAACTCGACGTCGGCGAGTGCGTCGAGGTCGAAGACGAGTGCCTGCAGCCGGGAGTCGTCGGCGTCGGCGGCGTGGCCGCCGTCCCACCAGAATCGACCGGCGCGCCATGTTCTCTGCTCGGTGGAGGGCATGCGACAACAGTGGTCTACGTCACAGGCCGGCGCCTCCCCCATTGGGGGGATTGGCGGCGCGAAGTTGCGCTACCACGCGCGGCGGCGGCCCTAAGGTGATGGCCATGGCCTCTCCGGTGCGCCTCGTGCTGGTCGACGACCACGAGATGGTCATCGAAGGCCTCAAGGCCATGCTCGCCGCGTTCGACGACCGGGTGACCGTGGTCGGGCAGGCAGTCGGCGCCGAGCGCGCGGTCGGTGTGATCGACGACCTCAAACCGGACATCGTGCTGTGTGACGTCCGGATGCAGGGCGCCAGCGGCCTGGACCTCTGCCTGCAGCTTCGCGAGCGCGACCCCGCCCAGAAGGTGGTGATGCTGTCGGTCTACGACGACGAGCAGTACCTGTTCCAGGCGCTCCGGGTGGGCGCATCGGGATACCTGCTCAAGAGCATCGGCAGCGACGAACTGGTGCGCCAGCTGGAGTTCGTGCACGGCGGCGAGACGGCGATCGACCCGACGATGGCCGCGCGGGCGGTCGACACCGCGGCCCGCCTGCAGCGCGACGAGTTCTGGCCCGGCGCCCGGCAGGGCCTCACCCAGCGGGAGAGCGAGATCCTGTCCTACGTCGTCAACGGCCTGTCCAACCGCGGTATCGCCGGGAAGCTGGTGATCGGCGACGAGACCGTGAAGAGCCATCTGCGGTCGATCTACCGCAAGCTCGGCGTCAGCGACCGGACCGGCGCGGTGGCCACCGCCCTGCGTGAGGGCATCTACCGGTGAGGCCGCACGCGGTGCGCGACCTCGGTCAGTACGCCCTGGCCGCCGACCGGGAGCTGGCCTTGCTGCGCGAGCTGATCCAGGCCGCCTCCAGCGGTCCCGGCGTCGAACCGCTGGCCGCGGCGGCCGCCAGGATGATCACCGCCGCCACCGCCACCGACGTGTGCTTCGTGCACGTGCTCGACGACACCGAACGGTCGCTGACGCTGGCCGGTGCGACGCCGCCGTTCGACAGCGAGGTCGGCAAGATCCGGCTGCCGCTCGGGCAGGGCATCTCGGGCTGGGTGGCCAGCCATCGTGAACCCGTGATCATCGCCGACGACAAGGAGTCCGACCCGCGCTACATGCCGTTCGAGTCGCTGCGCGGGCGCGACTTCACCTCGATGGTGTCGGTGCCGATGGAGACCGATCCCGGCGGTCTGGTGGGTGTGCTGAACGTGCACACCGTCGCGCGGCGGGAGTTCGCCGCCCGCGACGTCGAACTGCTGCTGGTCATCGGGCGGCTGATCGCGGGTGCGCTGCACCAGGCGCGGCTGCACCGCCAGCTGGTGGCCCGCGAACGCGCGCACGAGAACTTCGTCGAGCAGGTGATCGAGGCACAGGAGATGGAGCGCCGCCGGCTGGCCGCCGACATCCACGACGGCATCTCCCAGCGGCTGGTGACGCTGTCCTACCGGCTCGACGCGGCCGCCAGGGCGGCGGATCCGGCCAGTGCGGCCGAACAGCTGGGCATGGCCCGCGAACTCGTCGACCTGACACTCGGCGAGGCCCGCGCCGCCATCGGCAATCTGCGGCCGCCGGTGCTCGACGACCTCGGGCTGGCCGGCGGACTGGCCAGCCTGGCCCGGTCGATCCCCCAGGTGGAGATCCAGGTCGACCTCGCGGAGGTCCGACTGCCCGACCACATCGAGCTGGCGCTGTATCGCATCGCGCAGGAGTGCCTGCAGAACGTCGTCAAACACGCCAGGGCCGCCACCGCGCGGCTGACCTTCTCGGTGGCCGACGCGCGCGATGTCGCCAAGCTCGAAATCGTGGACGACGGAATCGGTTTCGACACCTTCGAGCATCCGCTGGGCAGCGACGAGATGGGCGGCTACGGCCTGCTGTCCATGGCCGAACGCGCCGAGATCGTCGGTGGCAGGCTCAACATCCGGTCGCGGCCCGGGGCGGGTACCGCGGTGACGGCCACCATCCCGCTGCCGGCGGCCGCACCCGACTGACCGAGCGCCGTGCGGGAGCGGTTCAGTTGTCGACTCTGCGGTCCGCCTCCTGGTGCGCGGCGATCGCCGCGGTGACGTCCTCGGCAATGGCACGCATGGTGTCCAACCGGTCCGGACCGAGCACCTCGACGAAGAGTTGCCGCACCCGGGCAGCGTTGGCGGGCGCCGCTGCCTCGATCGCCGCCCGGCCCGCATCGGTGAGGACGATCTCCGGATAGCGCCCGCTGCCCGCCTGCCGCCGGACGAGGCCCCGTTCCTCCATCCGCCGCAGGTGGTGCGACAGCCGGCTCTTCTCCCACTGGGTGGCCCGCCCGAGATCGACGGCGCGCATGCATGACCCAGGCGACTCGGACAGGTTGACCAGCACCTCGAAGTCCGCTTCTGACAGGCCGAAGTCCCGCTGCAGCGTGCGGCCCAGATACCGCTCGAGGCAATGCTGCATCTCGACGTAGGCACGCCAGGCCTGTTGTTCACCGGCGGTGAGCCGGCTTGCCTCGGACATGGCACCGATCGTAGCCGATCAGGTTGACACATCAACCAGAACGCTCTACTTTTGAGGTTGACACATCAACCTAAGGAGTTCGACATGACAGATGACCGAACGGTGGCAGTGGTCGGAGCCACGGGAGCACAGGGCGGTGCAGTGGTGCGCGCGCTCCTCGCCGATTCCGCCTTCACCGTGCGCGCACTGACCCGCAATGCCGACTCGGCAGGCGCCCAGCGGCTGTCGGCGGCCGGAGCCGAGGTCGTGGAAGCCGACCTCGACGACCGCGCGAGCATCGTCAAGGCCTTCGCCGGCGTCCACGGCGCCTACATCGTGACGAACTACTGGGCCCAACGGTCCCCGGAGGACGACGCGGCGCGCAGCCGCGGTGAGATGGAACTCGCCCAGGCCGACGCCGCGGCATCGGCGGCTGCTGAAACCGGCGTGGCGCACGTGATCTGGTCGACGCTCGAGGACACCCGAACGTTCTTCGGCGACGACGACCGCATCCCGACGGTGGAGGAGCGGTACAAGGTGCCGCATTTCGACGTGAAGGCCGAGGCCGATGCGTTGTTCCGTGACTACGGCGTGCCGACGACGTTGTTACGCAGCACGTTCTACTACGAGAACTTCACGGGAGCCACGGCCCCGGTTCGCGAGGGCGGCCGGTTGATCCTCACCGCACCCCTCACCGACCGCCCGGTGCCCGGTATCGCCGTCGACGACATCGGCCGGGTGGCTGCCGGCATCTTCCGCCGCGGCGAGTTCATCGGAGAGACGGTCAGCATCGCCGGGGATCACCTGACCGGCCGGCAGTACACCGAGGCCCTGTCCGACGCGCTCGGCGAAGAGGTCGAGTACCGCCCGACCGGCTTCGACGAGTTCCGCGCACAGGGCTTTCCCTCCGCGGTCGAGATGGGCAACATGTTCCAGTACTACGCCGAGAACTCCGAGCAGTTCTCCGCGGCACGCGACCTCGAGCTGGTCCGCGAACTCGACCCGCAGCTGCAGTCGTTCCGCGACTGGCTGACGGTGCATCACGGCGAGATCGGCGGCGCCTAGAAGTCACCGGCATGGCGGCGCAGCGTCTCGATCGACGCGGCCAGCGCGCGGGACTCCTCGCCGGACAGGCCGATGTCGGCGAACACCTCCTTGTTGAGCGTCACCGTGGCGTCCTCGACCGTGGAGCGGCCGAGGTCGGTGATTCGCACCAGCGTGGTGCGTCCGTCGGTCGGATGTGGGATGCGCTCGACCAGGCCGGCCGCCTCCAACCGCCGGATCGCGTGGGTCACGCTGGTCACGTGGACCTGCAGCCGGTCCGACGCCTTGGTGATCGGCAGGGCGCCGCTGCGGCTGAACGCCAGCAGCCGCAGCAGCTCGAAGCGCGAGAAGCTCAGGTCGTAGGGGCGCAGCGCCGTCTCCACCCGGGCCAGCAGGATCTGGTGCGCCCGCATCACCGACGTCACCGCCACCATCCCGTCGGCGACCTCGCCCCAGCCGGCGCCCTCCCAGTTGGCACGCGCCAGGCCGATCGGGTCGCGGCGGTCGGAGGGTTGGATGGCCACGCCTCTTCATACCGCATGAACTGGCCGGCTCACGGCCGAGCGCGCAGGGTCAGTCGGGGAGGCCGTACTCGCCGAACCAGTGCGCCAGCCGGCCGCGCCGGCTCACCGCGCGCAGCCGGCGTTCGGCGGCCTCCCGCGTCTTCGAGGTGGTCACGATCAGCAGTTCGTCGCCGATCTGGATGCGGGTCTCGGGCTGCGGTACGAACGGCCGCGCCTCGCGGATGATCAGCGTGATGACGCTCGGGTCGGGCAGCCGCAATTCGAGCACGGTGACGTTGCGCAGCGACGAGCCCGGCGACACGGTCATGGTCAGCAGCTCGGCCTCGAGCACGTCCAGCGGCGCCGACTCGACCATGATCTCGCGGGTGGCGTCCGGCGAGATCAGCCCGAGCCGGCCGGCGACCGTCCGCAGACCCGGACCCTGCAGCAGCGTGAACACCACCACGAGGATGAAGACGATGTTGAGCAGCCGCTCGCTGCCGGGGACGCCCTCCACGACCGGGTAGGTGGCCAGCACGATCGGGACCGCCCCGCGCAACCCCGCCCAGGAGATGAAGACCTGATCCCGCCACGGCACGCGGAAACGGAACAGCGACAGCACCACCGACACCGGTCGCCCGAGGAGCAGCAGGATGAGGCCGACGACGAGGGCGGGCACCAGGTCCCGCGGCAGTTCGTCCGGCGACACCAGCAGACCGAGCAGCACGAACAGCCCGATCTGGGCGAGCCATCCGGAACCCTCGGCGAACGAGCGGATCGCCGAGCGGTGCGGCAGCCCGGAGTTGGCCAGTACGAGGGCGGACAGGTAGGCGGCGATGAACCCGCTGGCATGCAGCGTTCCGCCCGCGGCGAAGGCGAGCAACGCCAGCCCGAACGTCGCGAGCGGGTAGAGGCCCGATGCGGGCAGTGCGATGCGGCGCAGCCCGGCGGCGCCGACGAACCCGCACACCAGGCCGATCGCGATGCCGACCCCGAGCTCGTAGACCAGTGTGAACGCGATCTCGCCCGGCGACAGGTCGAGCGGTGTGGTGCTGAACAGCAGCACCAGGATGATCGCCGGGGCGTCGTTGAAGCCGGACTCGGCCTCGAGCAGGCCGGACACCCGCCGTGGCAGCGGCACAACCCGCAGCACCGAGAAGACGGCGGCCGCGTCGGTGGACGACACGATGGCGCCGAGCAGCAGCGAGAGCTGCCAGTCCAGGCCGAGCAGCAGGTGCGCGCCGATGGCGGTGATGCCGGTGCTGATGGCGACGCCGGCGGTGGCCAGCACACCGGCGGGCGCGATGACGTCGCGGATGTCGGAGAACCGCGTCGTCAGGCCGCCTTCGACCAGGATGATGCCGAGCGCCGCGGTTCCCAGCGCCTGGGCGAGCTGGGCGTCGTCGAACTGCAGCCCGACGCCGTCCTCGCCGATGAGCACGCCCACCCCGAGGAACAGCAGCAGGCTCGGCAGGCCGGCGATCGTGGCCAGCCTGGTCGCCGCGATGCTGAACAGCAGGACGAGTCCGCCGACGAGCAGCGTCACGTACAGCTGCTGAACCGTCATGTCCCCGCCAGTATCTCAGTACCGGTGCGGCGCCGCGCCCTCCGGTCGGTCACCATAGGTTGACACGGCGAAGGAGAACACCATGCGTATCGCGATTGCCGGAGCGGGGG
Source organism: [Mycobacterium] manitobense (assembly GCF_025821665.1). GTDB lineage: Bacteria > Actinomycetota > Actinomycetes > Mycobacteriales > Mycobacteriaceae > Mycobacterium > Mycobacterium arseniciresistens. Next base: position 83,465 of record NZ_JACKSJ010000024.1, on the reverse strand, counting down.
CGGTCGGCCGGTCGGTGGCGAACGAGCTCGTCGAGAACGGTCACAAGATCCTGCTGATCGAGCGCAATCCGGCGAAGTACCAGCCGTCCACGGTGCCCGGCGCCGACTGGTTCCTTGCCGACGCGTGCGAGCTGGCGGCGCTCGAGGAGGCTGCGCTGCAGACCTGTGACGTGGTGATCGTCGCGACCGGTGACGACAAGGTGAACCTGGCGGCCGCGCTGCTGGCCAAGACGGAGTTCGGGGTGCCGCGCGTGGTGGCCCGGGTCAACGACATGCGCAACGAGTGGCTGTTCACCGAGTCTTGGGGTGTCGACGTCGCGGTGTCCACCCCGCAGGCCATCGCGGCGATCGTGGAGGGCGCCATCGACGTCGGTCACCTGGTGCCGCTGATGGGACTGCGGGGACGGGCGGACGTGTCGACGCTGCGGCTGCCCCGCGAGGATCCAGGCGACAATCCGTTCATCGGGCGGCGGCTGCGCGACGTGGCGCTGCCCGCGAACAGTGCGCTGGTGGCCATCGTGCGCGACGAGCAGGTGATCCTGCCGCCGCGCGCGGACGTGCTGCGCGCCGGTGACGAGTTGTGGTTCGTCGCCGACGCCGATGCCGAGGACGTGATCCGCGCGGCGGTGCACCGGGCCTAGGCTCGCGCGGACGGATGTGGGCTAGACCTGCTCCGAACCCGCCACCGCCGACAGCACCGCCCTGGTCGACCGCCTGTTTCCGACGGTGATCCGCACTCCGCCGTCGGCGTAGTGGCGGACTTGCGGGCCGGTGCCGTCGAACACGTCGCGCCACGGGCGCTGCGGCGGCAGATACACGAAGTTGGCGTGGGCGTCGGTGCTGTGTACACCCACCGATCGCAGCCGCCTGCGCAGCAGCCGGCGCTCCGCCGTGATGGCCCGGACTCGTTGCTGCAGTTGGCATTCGGCGTCATAGGAGGCCGCGACCGCCACCATCGCGGTGCTGCCGATGCCGAACGGCAGCTGCCACGTCCACAGCGTGCGGGCCAGCGGCGCCGCGCAGAACGCGTAGCCGACCCGTACGCCCGCCAATCCGTACGCCTTCGAGAAGGTACGCACCACAACGGTGTTGGGGTAGCGCCGCACCAGGTCCGCCGCGTCGATGCGGTGTTGTGCGGCGACGAATTCCACGTAGGCCTCGTCGAGGATCACCACCGTGTCCGCGGGCACCCGGCGCAGGAACTCCTCGACCTCGGCGGCGGATTCGACGGTGCCGGTCGGGTTGTGCGGCCGGCACAGCACGACCACCCGTGCGGTGCGCGCCGCCTCGGCCATGGCGTCGAGGTCGTGGTATCCGTACACGTCGAGCGCGACGGTCACCGAGATCAGTCGCGCCGTCGCGGCGAAGATCGGATATCCGTCGAACGTCGGCGACGCCATCACCATGATGTCGCCGGGTGCGGTGACGGCCTGCAGCACCTGCATGACGACGCCGGTGGCGCCAACGCCGAGGACCACCTGATCGTCGGCGACCCCGACGTGAGAGGCGACCAACGCGCGCAGCCGCTCGGGGAGGAACGGCGGATACCGGTTGGCGGCGTCGATCGCGGAGATCATCGCCGCCCGCACCGCGGGCAACGGTGGGAACGGACTCTCGTTCAGGGACAGGGCAAGCGGGTCCGACGCGTCGGGCAGTGCGGCCACCGCATCGTCGAGCGCCCGGCGGGGGGAGCCCATCAGCCCCGTCCACCCCAGCGCACGGCCGCGGCGCCGGCGAAGTCGCCGGCATGGGCGAACGCCGCCATCAGCACGACGTCGCCCGTCTCGAGCCGGCCGTCGCTGATCGCCCGGTCGAGGTTCACCGGGATGCCCGCGGCGAACAGGTTGCCGCACTCGTCGAACGTGTCGGCATGCCGGGTTGCGGGCAGTTCCAGCGCTTCCCGCCAGTTGCGCAGGAACACCCGGTTGGGCTGGTTGGTGACGAACAGTCCGATGTCGCTGGGCGACAGACCGATTCGCTTGCACAGTGCCAGCGAGACCTCCGGTACCTGCCGGTTGCCCCTGGCCAGCACCTTGGTGATCCTGCCTTCGGTGAATCCGATACAGCCTTCGCCCGGGCCCGGCTGCCACCACTTGCGCGGTGGGTCCGTCGATATCGTCATCTCGCCGGCGTACTCGCCGTAGGTGCGGCACACCACGTCCAGGATCGGTGATTCGTCCGACCGGGTGACCAGTCCGACGGCGGCGCCGTCACCGGGCACAGCGGCCTGCGCCCGGCGCCGCACGGTCGGCTGGTCGAACACCTGACCCGCCGAGTTCTGCGCGACGGCAACGAGCGCGCACCGGCCCTCGCCCGACGTCAGCAGCTGACGCGCCAGCTTGAGCCCGAGCACGAAGGCCGCACAGCCGCCGTTGTGCAGATCCACCACCCATTCTGGTTTCATGCCGAGGCGGTGTGCCATCGCGGCGCCGCCGCCGTAGAACGGCATGTCGGGCAGCTGGGTGTGGGTGATCAGCACGTCCACCTGGGCGAGCACGTCGGCGCCGTGCCGCTCGAGCAGGCCGGCCGCGGCCCGCTCCACCATGTCCACGGCAGTCTCGTCCTCGGCGACGTGATGGCGCCACCGCGGCGCCCGGAACATCAGGTTGTCGCGCAGTTCGTCGGATTCTGCGTGCCTGGCGTAGTACTCGGCGCCGATCGGTTCGCCGGGCAGGTACGTCGACACGTCGGTCAGGCTGGCGGTCACGGGGCTCACCTCGTCCAGTCCGGCGTCACCGGGAGGCCGTTGCGGTGCCGGTACTCGGCGATCGCCTTGAGGTTGTCCAGTTCCAGCCGGTGGCCTGCGCCGAACATGTCCCAGAAATCGCCCACCCACACCGGTCGCTGCGGCGGCGCCGCCTCGGGGTACGGATTGTGGTCGTAATACGGGTGGCGGCAGTTGGTCCACAGCACCACCGACCCGGGCCGGTCGAACACCACCTGCGCGTCGACGACCCGCATCAGGTAGATCATCCAGAGGTGGCGGCCCTGGTCCCACGCGCAGTGGTAGTCCACCGTCCTGGCCGTGCGGTCGGCCACGGTGCGGGTGTAGATCGTGGTCTCGGAGCCCAGCCGGTCGTAGGCCAGCCACAGGTCCGGCTCCTCGGTGGGCGTGAAATCGCGCAGACTGTAGGTCCATTCGGCCAGACATCGGGTGTCGGCCAGGTAGTCGAAGAGGTCGTCGGGTGGGCAGTCGACGAAGCCGTTGACGGTGCAGTACTCGCCGAACACCTCGTCGTGCGGGTACACCGACCGCATCATCTCCATGATGACCGGGGTGGCCTTTTCGCGTGGCGACGTCTCGATGCGGATGACGCCGTCGATCGGTTCGGTAGTGCCGCGATGCGCGGTGATGTCAGCGAGTGCGGGAATGGACATCGGCACGTGTCTCCGTTTCGGTGAGTGGTTGGTGGGATGGCTCGAGAAAGGGTGCGAACGGCGGGATCTCGTCAGCCGAACATTCGACGGTGACCACCGACGGGCCGTCGACGGCCAGGGCCGCGACCAGCGCGCCGGGCAGCGTGTCGAGGTGGTCGACGTCGACCGCGGGCAGGCCGGGGAACATCGCGGCCAGGCCTGCCCCGAGCCGGCTGGCGCCGAATCTGTTGTAGCTGTAGCGACCGCCGTAGAACCGCTGCTCGCGGGTGACGCACATGGCGTGGGCGTGGTTGTCGAACAGCACGAAGGTCACCGGCAGCCGGTACTGCAGCGCGGTGTGGATCTCCATGCCGTGCATCAGGAACGAGCCGTCGCCCGCGATCACCACGGTCCGCCTGCGGCGGTGCGACGCGACCCCGATGCCTGCACCGAAGCTGTATCCCATCCCGCCCATGCCGAGCGCCACGACGAAGCGGCCGTCGCGCCGTACCGGCAGGTGGTGGATGGCGGCCGCGCCGATGTTGCCCGCGTCGACGACGATGTCGGTCCCGTCGGGCAGTGCGGCGTCGAGTGCGGCCATCGCGTCGCGGTAGCGGATGCCGGGCCCGTGGTGCGGCGGCGGCAGCAGTTCGGTGCGCGGCGTGTCAGGGGCCACCCGCAACCGGTGCGGGCGACCGGCTCCGGAGAGCGCCGCACTCAGCATCGACAGCGAGGCGCGCAGGTCCTGGGTGTGGACATGGGTGCACGCCAGATACGTCGGCGCGGAACCGATCGAGTAGGTCGGCACCGTCGCCAGTGCCTTCTCGAGGCCGCTGCGCGCGGTCGCCGCGAACCGGGTGCCGACCACCAGGCAGAGCGCGCTGCCGGCCACCGCGTCGGCGACCCCGGGATGGCCCATCACCCCGGTCACCCCGAGTGCTGACGACGACCCGTATCCGGGCGTGCCCGCCACGTCCTTGGCGTCGGGCACGCACGCCACACCGGCCCGCAGCAGCGAACGCAGCTGGGCCAGTTCGGCGCGGGCGTCGTCGCGCGCCACCTGTTCACCGGCGATGATGGTGACCGGCCCGGCTGCGGCGCGCACCGCCCGCGCGATCGGATGCGGGTCGCCGACCCGCCGGTCCTCGGCCACCGCGGGCACGCCGTTGAGACCACTCAGCCATGCCTGCTGAATGTCTTTGGGCAGCAACAGCACCGCCGGGCCGCCGGTGCGGGCGGCAGCGATCGCGGCAGGCAGTGCCGTGCGGATGGCCTCCGGTGTGAGCACCCGCCTGCAGAACAACGACACCGTGGAGAACAGCGACTCGGCGTCTAGTGCGCCGTTGCGGCCGCTGGTGTCCTGGAACGCGCCGCGGCCGTCCAGTACGGTCGGCGGCTGCCCCACCAGCGCCAGCACCGGCACCCGGCTGGCCAACGACTCCCCCAGTGCGGGAACGGCGTTCAGGCAGCCGCCGCCCGACGTCGCGGCCACCACGCCGAGTGGCGCGCCGGCCCGGCTGTAGCCGTCCGCCATGGTGGCGGCGCCGAATTCGTGTTTGGCCAGTACGGCGGTGATGTCCTCGCGGCGGTGCGCCGCGTCGTAGAGATCCTCGATGTTGGCGCCGCCGACACCGAAGACGTGCGTGACGCCCACCGCGGCGAGGTGGCCGACGATGTGGTCGACCACCCGCTGCGCACTGGCCATGGATCTCACCTGTCGTCGTCGCGTCGCACTCCGGTGCGCTCTCCATGGACACGACAGGCGGCCCGGTGCGGTTCACCCCGTCGGGTGATTCACAGCTTTTTCTCCAGGAGCACAGTGCCGTCGGGCGTCGAGATCATCTGCACGGCCGCGATCTCCTCCGGCTGCATCGGGGTGTTCGCGCTCGGCATCGCGGTCGCACCGGACAGGCCGAGCCAGGTGGCGATCTCCGACCGGCTGCCGTCCCGGCCGATCACCACCATGGCGAGCGTCTGCGGTGCGGCGTCGCGATTCCCCCAGTCGCCGTACGTGCACGTCATGTCGATGCGGGTGCCCCAGCCGTATCCGCTCATCGTGATGGATGCGTTGATCGGCGTCGGTGACACCTTCGCCATCTCCAGCGACGGGGGCCCGGCCTGCGTGGTGGTGGCCGGTTCCAGCCCCACGACCTCGGGCCGGATCGCGATGACGGCGCCGGCAGCGAGCAGCGCGGCCGCCAGTCCGACCGCCGCCGTGGTCACCCTGCGGTAGCGGCGGCGCCGCGACCCGACCCTGTCGAGCACCGACGCGAGCACCTCGGGCCGCAGCGGTGGCGGATCGGCGGATTGTTCGTCGAGCGCGCGGACGTCCTCGGCGTCGAGCGTGGCCAGCAGTGCCGGGATGCCCCTGAGCTCGGCCACCGCGGACCGGCAGCGGCCGCAGCCGGCCAGGTGCCCTTCGTACTCGCGGCGCTCGGCGCCGGACAGGGCGCCGAGCACGTAGGCCGCGTCCCAGGTGAGGTACCGATCGTCGGGGGGCGCGGCCTCCGCCCCAGCATCACCATGATGGTTCACCGGGTCACCCCCATCTCCTGCAGATTCAGCCGCAGCGCCCGCACCGCATAGTGCAGCCGGGACTTCACCGTGCCCTCCGGGATCTGCAGCTCCTGCGCGATCTGTCCGGTGGCGGCCCCGTCGTAGTACGCCCGCCGGATGACGGCCAGGTGGTCGTCGGACAGGCCGGCCAGCGCGGCGTGCAGCGTCATCCGGTCCAGGGTGGCACTCACCTCGTCGGGGCCGGCCCGGTCGGCGACGTCTTCCACGACCGGCGTGCCGGATTCGTTGCGGTACCGCGCGCTGCGGCGGTCGTCGATGACGAGGTTGCGGGCCACCGTGAACAGCCAGGCCCGCGGCGAGCGCGCGCCGCTGTCGAGGTGACTGACCGCCACCCCCTCGGGCTGCCGCCGCCAGGCCCGCAGCAGCGTCTCCTGGACCACGTCCTCGGCGCTGGCCTGGTCACCGGTGAGGCGCAGCGCATAGCGCCACAACGCCGCGGCGTGCTCGGCGTAGAGCATCCGCATCATCGCGGCCTCTGGGTCCTCCATGACCAACCTCCGTCTGTGACACGACGGCGACGGTGGCCAGGTTCATCTCCCCGTCAGGCGGTGAGGATGCGTGGCCCGTCGTCGGTGACGGCGACGGTGTGTTCCCAGTGCGCCGCCCGCGATCCGTCGGCGGTGACGACCGTCCACTCGTCGGCGAGCACGATGGTCTTGGTCGTCCCCAGCGTCAGCATGGGTTCGATGGCCAGCACCGAGCCGGGCGCCAGCAGCGGCCCGCGTCCGGGTGCGCCCTCGTTGGGCAGGAACGGGTCCATGTGCATCTGCTGGCCGATCCCGTGGCCGCCGTAGCCGGCGACGATGCCGAACGCCCGGTCGTGGCGCTGTTCGGCGGCGTGGGTCTCGACCTCGATCGCGTGTGACACGTCGGTGAGCCGGTTGCCGGGCACCATCGCGGCGATCCCGGCCTCCATGGCGGAGCGGGTGGCCTCCGAGAGGTTGTGGTCGGCGTCGATGAGCGCGCCCACCCCGAAGGTGACCGCGGAGTCGCCGTGCCAGCCGTCGAGGATGGCGCCGCAGTCGATCGACACCAGGTCACCCGCCGCCAGCAGCTCGTCACCCGACGGGATGCCGTGCACGACCCGCTCGTTGACCGATGAGCAGATGCTGGCCGGGAAGCCGTGGTAGCCGAGGAACGACGGGATGCCGCCACCGTCGCGGATCACCGATTCGGCGACCCCGTCGAGTTCCTTGGTGGACACCCCGGGGGCGGCGGCGGCCTGCACGGCGCGCAGTGCCGCGGCGACCAGCGCGCCGGCCGCGGCCATCGCGTCGAGTTCACCGGCGCTGCGCTGCGGGACGACCTTGCGGCTGCGCAGTCTCAGGCCGGCCACGTCACTTACCGAGGGCGCGCAGCGCGCGGGCGAAGACCTCGTCGAGCGAGCCGATGGCCTCGACGGTCTTCAGCTCGTCGCGGTAGTACTCCAGCAGCGGCTCGGTCTCGTCGCGGTACACCTTCATCCGGTTGTGGATGACCTCTTCGGTGTCGTCGGCGCGGCCGCGGTCCTTGAGCCGGGACAGCAGTTCGTCCTCGGACACCTGGAACTCCAGCACGGCGTCCAGCTGCAGGCCGTGCGCCTCCAGGATGTCGTGCAGGGCCTTGGCCTGTTCCACCGAGCGCGGGAAGCCGTCGAGGATGAACCCGTCCTTGGCGTCGTCGTCACCGATGCGGTCCTCGACGAGTGCGTTGGTCAGGCTGCTGGGAACCAGGTCGCCGGCGTCGAGGTAGCGCTTGGCCTCCTCGCCGAGCGGGGTCTTCTCGCTGATGTTCTTGCGGAAGAGGTCCCCGGTGGAGACGTGCGGGATGCCGAGCTTCTCGGCGAGCTTCTGCGCCTGCGTGCCCTTGCCCGCCCCCGGCGGGCCCAGCAAAACGATTCTCAACTTAGGAACCCTCTCTCACTTCAAAAAGCCCTCGTAGTTGCGTTGCATGAGCTGGCTCTCGATCTGTTTCACGGTGTCAAGACCCACGCCGATCATGATCAGCACCGCGGTGCCGCCGAACGGCAGGTTCTGGACGGTGCCGGTATTGCCGATCTGCAGGAACAGGTTCGGCAGGACGGCGATCACACCGAGGTAGATCGAGCCCGGCAGCGTGATCCGGCTCAGCACGTAGCGCAGGTAGTCGGCGGTCGGCTTGCCGGGCCGGATGCCCGGGATGAAGCCGCCGAACTTCTTCATCTCGTCGGCCCGCTCGTCGGGGTTGAACGTGATCGACACGTAGAAGTACGTGAAGAAGATGATCAGCCCGAAGTAGACGGCGATGTAGGCGGGGCTGCTGGGGTCGGTCAGGTACTCGGCGACGATCCGTTCCACCCAGCCGGTGCCCGGGCTGCTGCTCCCGCTCTGGATCAGCTGGGTGATCAGGTGCGGGATGTAGATCAGCGAGGACGCGAAGATCACCGGGATGACGCCGGCCTGGTTGACCTTCAGCGGCAGGTAGGTCGACGTGCCGCCGTACATCTTGCGGCCCACCATGCGCTTGGCGTACTGCACCGGGATACGGCGCTGGCCCTGCTCGACGAAGACGACGCCGATGATGATGATCAGTGCGGCGATGCAGACCAGCGTGAAGACCATGCCGCCCCGGCTGTCCAGGATCGACTTGCCCTCGCCGGGGATCGCCGCCGCGATGCTGGCGAAGATCAGCAGGGACATGCCGTTGCCGATGCCGCGCTCGGTGACCAGCTCGCCCATCCACATCACCAGCGTGGCGCCCGCGGTCATCACAAGCACGATGATGACCAGTGCGAAGATCGACTGGTCGTTGATGATGTCGAGGGTGCAGCCCTGCAGCAGGCCGCCGTTGGCGGCCAGCGCCACGATGCTGGTGGACTGCAGGACCGCCAGCGCGACAGCCAGGTAACGCGTGTACTGCGTCATCTTGGCCTGGCCGGACTGGCCTTCCTTGCGGAGCTGCTCGAAGCGTGGGATCACCACCGTGAGCAGCTGCACGATGATGCTCGCGGTGATATAGGGCATCACGCCCACCGCGAAGATCGACAGCTGCAGCAACGCGCCGCCGGAGAACAGGTTGATCAGTGAATAGATCTGACCGGAGTCACCGCCGCTGACCTGCTCGATGCACTGTTGCACGTTGGGGTAGTCGACACCGGGAGACGGCAGCTGTGCGCCGGCCCGGTAGAGGATCACCACGCCGAGCGTGAACAGGATCTTGCGTCTCAGGTCGGCCGTCCGCAGTGACGAGATGAAAGCCGAGAGCACTCTTCCTCCTGCGCAGCCGACCTCTCAGCGCGGCGTGCCAAATGGGGCTGGATTCGTCCAGCGTATTGGTCAAATGTGCGCGTCAGCCCCGCGGGCGCACAGCCTGCGGAAGTCGCGCGTGAAACAGTCTACGAGAGTAACAGTTGGCCCTCGTCATCCCCGCATCGTTGACCAGGCCGGCCGGGGTATCGGCGCCCGGTCCGCCGCGCGTGTCCAATCACGATCCGTCCTGGTGCGCGTCGGCCGACTGGTCGATGAGATCGTTGAGGATCTGCCCTGCCAGCGTCTCGATCGAGGCCTCGATGGACGCCGCGAGCGTCGCCGCCACCTGGGCCACGGCCTGGGTGCGGAAGCGCACCAGCATGGTGATCAGCTCGGCGATCTCGGTGTCGGCGGGCAGCCCCTCCCCCGGCCGGATCCGCTCGGTGACGTGCTCGGCGCCGGTCCGCACCAGGATGTTGCTGATCTCGGTGACCGGCCCCAGCGTCTGTTCGTAGACGTCGATCAGCTTGTCGATGCCGATGCCGTAACCGCGGATCTCCTCGAACGCCTCGAGCAGCTTGGGCCGCACGACGGTGACTTTCGGGTCCGAGTCGGCGCCGGTACCGGGCGTCTCGTCGTCGAGCCTGATCAATCGCAGTGCCACCAGCCGGTCGAACGCCGCCGGTTCGCCGACCAGTTCCTCGGCGTGGGCCCTGGTCATGGTCTCCGGCTTCTCGGCGGCCCAGGTGCCCGCCAGCGCGGTCTCCAGGCCGAGCACGTCGCCGATGCTCTTGCCCTGTTCCCAGGCGCTGAGCATCTCGTCGACGTGGGCCAGGGTGTAGCCGCGGTCGAGCATCGAGGTGATCAGCCGCAGCCGGGTCAGGTGGGTGTCGTTGAACACCGCGATGCGGCCGACCCGAAGCGGCGGGTGGAGCAGCCCGCGGTCGCGGTACACCCGCACGTTGCGGGTGGTGGTGCCGGCCAGCCGGGCCAGGTCGTCGATGCGGTACTCACCGTCGGTCCCGGTGTCGAGGGCCTGGCGCACGGCCGCGTCGAAGAGCTGCGAGACGGCTGTCTCGATGAGGTCGCGGGACTGTCTGCGGACCCGCCCCGGCGCCTTGCGCAGGGTGGCCAGGATCGCGGTGACCGCGCCCGCCTGGTCGCGCGGTGTCCGCTCGCGGGCCACGGCTCAGGCGCTGGACCGGGCGACCGCGCGGCCGTCGGCCACCGCGTGGTAGTCGCCGATCCGGAAGTCGCGCATCTGTCGAAGATACTGCGTCGCGAATCCCGGGTACATCGACGCGTTGAACCCGTCCTCGGTGAGGTACCAGCTGGTGCACCCCGACATCCACGTGGTGGCGCCGAGCCGCTTCTGCAACCGCTCGTTGTAGCGGCGCTGGACGTCGCGGCGGACGTCGAGGTAGCGCCAGCCGCCGTCGAGGATGGTGGTGATGGCGCGAACGGCGTAGTCGATCTGGCCCTCGACGTACACCAGCAGCGAGTTGTGACCCGGACCGGAGTTCGGACCGGTCATGAAGAACAGGTTCGGGTAGCCGTGCGCGCTGGCGCTCTTGTAGGCCTGCGCGCCGCGCTTCCACTCGTCCTGCAGCGACCTGCCGCCGAGTCCGGTCACCGGATAGGGCGGTCCGGTCAGGTGCACGTCGTAGCCGGTGGCGAAGACGATGCAGTCGAGGTGGTGTTCGATCCCGTCGCTGGTGCGGATGCCGACGGGGCTCACCGTCGCGATCGGCCAGTCGATGAGCTTGCAGTTGTCGGCCTGCAGCGCCGGGTAGTAGTCGCTGGACATCAGCATCCGCTTGCAGCCCGGTGTGAAGTCGGGGGTGAGCTGGCGGCGCATCCACGGGTCCTTGACCTGGCGGTGCAGGTGGGCCTTGCCGAGCCGGGCCACCAGTGATGTCAGCGGCGAATTCCACACCAGTGCCGTCGCGGTGGCCTCGTGCCCCCAGAACAGTGCCTGCCGCGCGAGTTGTTGGGTCGCAGGCACTTTGGCGAACAGTTCCTGCACCACCGGCGGCACCGCGACGTCGAGCCGGGGCAGGACCCAGCCGGGGGTGCGCTGGAACACCTTGACGAAGGCGGCGCGTTTGACCAGTTCGGGCACGATCTGCACGGCACTCGCGCCGGTGCCGATCACCGCGACCCGCTTGCCGGTGAAGTCGTAGTCGTGGTCCCAGCGGGCGCTGTGGATGGTGTGGCCGCGGTAGGTGTCGAGGCCGCGGATGTCCGGCGGTTTGTGGTCGGGCAGCGGGCCCGATGCCAGCACGACGGTGCGGGCGCGATACCTCTTGCGGCCCGCCATCACCGTCCACTCCCCTGCGGCCTCGTCGAAGTGCAGGCCGGTGACCTCGACGCCGAACCGGATACGGCTGCGCAGCCCGGAGTCGTCGACGAGTTCCTCGATGTGGCGGCAGATCTCGTCGGCCGGCGAGTAGGCACGCGACCAGCTCGGGTTCGGGACGAACGAGAACGAGTAGAGCAGCGACGGGATGTCGCATGCCGCACCGGGATAGGTGTTGTCCCGCCAGGTGCCGCCCACCCGGTCGCTGCGCTCGAGGATGACGAAGTCGGTGACGCCGGCCTCGCGGAGTTTGATGGCCGTTCCGATGCCGGTGAAGCCGGCGCCGACGATCAGCGTGTCGTGGACGGTGGTGCGCGCCATGTCAGGCCGCCGGCTCGTAGGTCAGTTCCTTGAACCAGCTGGGGATCGGACGCAGCAGCTTGCGCGGGTACAGGTCGGACGCCCGCACCATCGGGTTGGCCAGCCAGTGGTACGGGTGGCGCGGATTGACCACCATCCGGCCGTGCAGTTTCAGGATCTGGTAGGTCGGAACCCGCCAGGTGAACTCGGCACGGCCACCGAGTTCCTTGAAGCGATTCATCGCTTTGTACAGCCGCTCCGGTTCCAGCCCCATGTCGACGATGTTGTTGCGCATGCGGTTGAGCAGCGGGACGTACATGATCATGCCGATGACCAGTCCGGGGGTGGCGAAGCTGCCGACGAAGTCGACGGCCAGCTTGCGTGCCTTGGCGTGGCCGATCATGTTGAGCACTTCGAAGTCCACCGCGATGTGCCGGGACTCGTCGTTGTTGATCTTCTCGAAGACCTTGTGACACACCGGGTCCTCGACCTCGTCGAGCAGGAACTTGAGCAGTGCGCCGTCGAGGGCCACCTCGAGCATCGGGATGACGGTGCCCAGCACCGACAGCGACATGTCGTCGGAATACTTGTCGAGCCACTCGATGACGAGCCTGATGTTTACGTTCGGCTCGGGCATCTCGCCGTCCTCGAGCATTCCCCACCGCTTCATCAGCGCGAGTTCGGCGTTGGCGTGCCGCTGCTCCTCGGCATGGAAGTACCGGTAGATCTCGGCGAGCGTGGGGGTGGGCGCCTTCTTGGCCAGTGCGGCGAAGCCGCGGGCGCCGACGTTCTCGATCCAGCACAGGTCGGCCATGAACGCCTTGAGCTTCGGCCGGAATTCGTCGCTGATGGTCTCGGCGCCGGGTGCCTCCCAGTCGATGTCGGCCAGCGCCCACTGCCGGTCCTTGATCTTGGCCAGCATCGCGTCCATGTCCATGCTCATCGGATGATCTCCTTGCTCTGCGTAGGGAGGTTGATGCGCGACACCAGGCCGACCGCGCGGGTGTAGACGCCCGGTGTGAGTCGTTTGACCGCCCAGCCCATCCGGGCATCGAGCTGGGGCATGCAGTACAGACCGCCGCGGTCGTGGGTGTCGAGGCACTGCCGGGCCACCCGGGTCGCGGACATCCCGGTCCACCGCATCAGGGTCTCGGCGAGTCGTGTCGACTCGTCGGAGATCCGTCCCGCGGCGACGATGTTGGTCTTGACGAACGTCGGGCACAGCACGGTGACTTCGACACCGGTGCCGGACAACTCGGCGGCCAGCGTCTCCGACAGCGACAGCACCCCTGCCTTGCTGACGTTGTAGGCCGCCATCCCCGGCGCGGCGCCGAACGCGGCGGCGGATGCGACGTTGATGATGCCGCCGTAGCCGGCCTCGCGCAGCACCGGCGCGAAGACATGAGAGCCGTGGATCGGCCCCCACAGGTTGATGCCGAGCGTCCACGACCAGTCCTCGAGTGACACCTCGCCGATCGGCGCCCCGCCCGCCCCGACACCGGCGTTGTTCACCACCAGCGTGGGTGGCGCGCCGAACCATGACTGTGCCTGCGCGGCAAGCTGTTCGACTTCGTCGATCGCCGACACGTCACAGCGCACGGCGATGGCGTCACCGCCCTGGTCGGTGATCGCGTCGACGGTGCGCTGCGCGGCGATCTCGTCGATGTCGGAGCACACCACCCGTCCACCGCGGTCGGCCAGCTCGACGGCGAACGCGGCGCCGATGCCGCTGCCCGCGCCGGTGATCACCGCCCGCGAGTCCCGGCTGCGCCTGTCGCCGAATCCGAACATCGTCATCCCACCTTCTCCGTGTCCGCGTCTGTGTCCGTGTCGATCTGCCTGCTGCGCAACGCCGAGCCGATGAACCCGGCCGCGTACCGCATGGCGTGCACCGCCTCCGGCGACAGCCGTGGCAGAGCCTGGAAGACGTGCACCTGATCAGGCCAGACCTGCAGCTCGCAATCACCGCCGGCGGCCCGGATCTCGTCGGCCAGCCGATGGGCGTCGGCGGCCAGCATCTCGGCGCCGCCGGCCTGGATCAGCGTCCGTGGCAGTGCGGGGCCGGCGGCCACCCCGATGGCCAGCCTGCGATCAGTGGGATCGGTGTCCGGGCAGTACAACCGGACGAGGCGGGCCGCGTCGGCCGCGCGGATCGCGGGGTCGGGGCGCAGCCGCTCCCGCTCGCTGGCCAGGCCGAAGGTCAGGTCGAACAGCGGGGAGAACAGCACCATTGCCGCCGGGTGCCGCTGCGCGACCTCAGGGGTGAGCAGCAGGTCGAGTGCGAGGTGCCCGCCCGCCGAGTCACCGGCCACCACCAGCCGCCCTGGGTCGAACCGCTGCTCGTCGAGCAGCCAGTCCCAGCCCGCACGCACGTCGTCGGCGGCTGAGGGGAAGCGGTGCCGGGGTGCGAGCCGGTAGTCGTCGCAGAAGACCGGCAACCCGGTCAGCGCCGACAACCATGCGGTGAGCCTGCGGTGCGTGCGCGGCGAGCACAGCGCGTATCCGCTTCCGTGCAGGAAGTACACCGCCGCGTCCCCGCGTGCCACCCCACGCGCCCGGACCCATTCGCCGCGGACCCGTCTGCCGTCGGCCGTGACGGTGTCCACCGGTTCGACGACGGCGCCTGCAAGGGAGGGCCCGAACGCATCCATGACGCCGGCGATGATCCACCGGGACATCCGCAGTCCCCACGCCCGCTCGGGCGGCAGGACCGCGCTGATCTGACGCAGGGTCACCGTGCTCACCGCGGCCGCCGCGCGTGACCGGCGGGACCCGCGCCGACGAATGCTGGAGTCGGCGGCCACTGTGGTGGCGGACATCGTTGTCACCCGACTGAGTCAACACCCAATGGTGACATTGGTCAATGACAACATTCCGCGTTGTCGACGTTGGGCTGACTTTCAGGAGTCGTTCAGGTTCGGCGGGTATTGTCGATTACATCAGCTAAGTAACCGTCCGACGTGCAGAGAGGGAGACATGGCGCGCACCGACAACGACACCTGGGACCTGGCTTCGAGCGTGGGGGCCACGGCAACCATGGTGGCCGCCGCCCGCGCCGTCGCGACCAGGGCCGACGATCCGGTCATCGACGATCCGTTCGCCGAGCCCCTGGTGCGTGCGGTCGGCGTCGAGTTCTTCACAAAGCTCGCCAGTGGTGAGCTGCAGCCCAGCGAACTCGACCCCGAGGCCACCGGCGGCGTCGGCAACATGGACCGGTTCGCCGACGGGATGGCCGCGCGTACGCGGTTCTTCGACGACTTCTTCCTCGACGCCGCCCGCGCCGGCGTCCGCCAGGCCGTGATCCTGGCGGCGGGTCTGGACGCCCGCGCCTACCGTCTGCCGTGGCCGGCGGGCACCGTGGTGTTCGAGATCGACCAGCCGGAGGTCGTCGAGTTCAAGACCCGCACGATGGCCGACCTCGGGGCCGCCCCGAGCGCCGACCGGCGCACCGTGCCGGTGGACCTGCGCGACGACTGGGTCGGCGCCCTGACCGCCGCGGGCTTCGACCGCACCGCACCGACGGCCTGGATCGCCGAAGGACTGTTCGGCTACCTGCCGCCCGAGGCGCAGGACCGGCTGCTCGACCAGATCACCGAGTTGAGCCCCGCGGGCAGCCGCATCGCCGCCGAGGGTGTCGTCCACCAGGAGGACATCGACGAGGACGAGCTGCGGTCGAAGATGAAGGCCGTCTCCGACCAGTGGAGCAGGCACGGCTTCGATCTCGACTTCTCCGAGTTGGTCTACACCGGCGAACGCGCCGAGGTGGCGGCCTATCTCGAGGGCAGTGGCTGGAGCGCCGACAGCATCACCGCCACCGACCTTCTCGTGCGGGTCGGCCTGCCACCGGCCGAGGGCGACAGCGCCAACTTCGCCGACATCCGTTACGTCTCCGCCGTCAGGTAGGGCCTCCGATGGCACGAACCGACTCCGACAGTTGGGATCTGGCGTCCAGTGTCGGCGCGACGGCGACCATGGTGGCCGCGGCACGCGCACTCGCCAGCCGCGAACCCGGCGCGCTGATCGACGACCCGTTCGCGGCGCCGCTGGTGCGCGCGGTCGGCGTCGAATTCTTCACCCGGCTGGTCGACGGCGACCTGGACCTGCCCGACGACACCGCCGAGGCTCGGGCCGCATCGCAGGTGCTGACCGAGATCATGGCGGTGCGGACCAAGTTCTTCGACGACTTCTTCGTCGAGGCGGCCGCGGCGGGGGTCCGTCAGGCGGTGATCCTGGCCTCCGGGCTTGATGCGCGCGCCTACCGGTTGTCCTGGCCCGACGGCACCGTCGTCTACGAGATCGACCAGCCGGAGGTGATCGCCTTCAAGACGCAGACATTGGCGGGCATCGGTGCAGAACCGGCCGCCCGCCACCGCCCCGTCGCCGTCGACCTCCGGGAAGACTGGCCCGCGGCGTTGCGCGCCGCGGGGTTCGACGACGGCGCGCCGGCGGCCTGGAGCGCAGAGGGGCTGTTGCGCTACCTGCCACCCGACGCCCAGGACCGGCTGTTCGATGACATCACCGCCCTCAGCGCGACCGGCAGCCGGCTGGCCACCGAGGACCACGCCGACGCAGGAGCCGGGATCGGCGAGAAGGCCGACCGGTTGGGCCGCCAGTGGCGCGACCACGGGTTCGACGTGAACCTGTCCCAGCTGTTCTATCCCGGTGAGCGGACACCGGTCGTCGACTATCTGCGCGAGCGCGGCTGGGACGTCGCCTCGCGCTCGCGGCCCGAGGTGTTCGCCGGGTACGGCCGTCAGTTCCCCGACAACGACGAGCTGGCATCACTGCGGGAGTCGCTGGCCGTCACCGCAATCCGAGAAGAGGAGACAGCATGACCCGAACCGACGGCGACACCTGGGACCTCGCGTCCAGTGTCGGCGCCACCGCCACGTCGGTGGCCGCGTCACGCGCCCTGGCGTCGAAGGGCCCCGACGCCCTGATCGACGACCCCTACGCCGACGCGCTGGTCAAGGCCGTTGGACTCGAGGCGTTCGTCAAGGTGGCCGAGGGGCAAGTGCACGTGCCCGGTGACCCGATCCTCGACCGCAGGCGGATGAGTGAGCAGATCGCGGTGCACACGGTTTTTCGACGACTTCTTCACCGACGCATGCGCTGCCGGCGTGCGGCAGGCGGTGATCCTGGCGTCCGGTCTGGACACCCGCGCCTACCGGCTGGAGTGGCCGTCGGGCACCGTGGTGTTCGAGATCGACCAGTCGCAGGTGATCGAGTTCAAGACCCGCGTACTCGCCGACGCCGGTGCCGCACCGGCCGCCGACCGCCGCACCGTCGCCGTCGACCTCCGGGATGACTGGTCACAGGCGTTGCGCGACAGCGGTTTCGACCCGCAGGCGCCGACGGCCTGGATCGCCGAGGGACTGCTGGTGTACCTGCCGCCCGACGCGCAGGACCGGTTGTTCGACCACATGACCGCACTCAGCGCACCGGGCAGCCGGCTGGCGACCGAGCACATGGACACCACCGCACTGCCCGAGAACTGGGCCGCGGAGCTCACCGAGCGCGCGAAGCGGGTCGGCTCCGACATCGACCTCGCCGCGCTGTTCTACACCGGGGAGCGCATCCCCGCCGGTGTGTACCTCGCCGATCACGGCTGGCAGGTCAGCACGGTGTCGAGCACAGAGGCCTACGCCGCCAACGGGTTCGCGTTCCCCGAAGACGACCTGCTCAGGGTGTTCGGCGACTCGGGCTATCTGTCGGCCACCCTCACGACGTAGCGTGATGCACGTGGCACGTGCAGATGACGACAGCTGGGACCTGGCGTCCAGCGTTGGCGCGACGGCGACGATGGTGGCCGCAGGCCGGGCCGTCGCCAGCCGCGACCCGCGCGGACTGATCAACGACCCGTTCGCGGCTCCCCTGGTGCGGGCGGTGGGCATCGAGTTCTTCGCCAAGATCGCCGACGGCGAGTTGGACATGTCCGACCTCGACCCGGAGTCCGCGCCGCGGGTGCAGGCCAACATCGACGAGATGGCGGTGCGCACGAAGTTCTTCGACGACTACTTCGAGGCGGCCACCGCGGGTGGGATCCGTCAGGCGGTGATCCTGGCGTCCGGACTGGACTCGCGGGCCTACCGGCTGGCGTGGCCGGACGACACCGTGGTCTACGAGATCGACCAGCCCGAGGTGATCGAGTTCAAGACCCGCACGCTGGAGGACATCGGTGCGGCGCCGACGGCGCAGCGCCGCACGGTGCCGATCGATCTGCGCGAGGACTGGCCCGCCGCACTGCGGGCCGCCGGATTCGACGCCGGTGCGCCGACCGCGTGGTGCGCCGAGGGACTACTGATCTACCTGCCGCCCGAGGCGCAGGACCGGTTGTTCGACGACATCGACGCGCTGTCGGAGCCCGGCAGTGCCGTCGCCACCGAGTTCGTCCCGGGGATGCGGGATTTCGACCCGGAGAAGGCACGCGCGGCCACCGCGGAGTTCCGCAGGCAGGGTCTGGACATCGACATGCCGTCGCTCATCTACCACGGCGAACGGCAGAGCGCGGCGGAGTACCTGACGGCCAAGGGCTGGCGAATGGACAGCACGCCGCGGTCAGAGTTGTTCGCGCGCTACGGCCTTGCGGTTCCCGACCTCGGCGAGGACGATCCCATGGGCGAGATCGTCTACGTCAGCGGCCGCCGCTAGAAGCGGTGGTCTCCAAGCCACAACGCGTTCACCCCGGTCAACGACCGTTCGGCCTGACCGAGCATCCCGACCACCGACCGGCCCACCAGCGCACCGAGCGCGTCGGGCAGTGAGGCCGCGGCGGGCTGCGAGGACTGCCTCGGCCGCAGCATGTCCATCAGCGAGGACCCCGGATAGCCCACCAGGCGCACGTCGGCGTCGGCGTCCAGACCGGCGAGCACCTTGGCCCGGTTGATCGCGGTGCGCAGGCCGCCCAGTTCGTCGACCAGGCCGCGCTCCTTGGCGTCGGCGCCCGTCCACACCCGGCCGCGGGCCACCGCCTCGACCGCCTCCTCCGACAGCTTGCGGCCCGCCGCGACGCGTTCGACGAAGTCGGTGTAGGACATGTCGGCCTCGGCGACGACCTGCGCGTGCTGCTCGTCGGTGAACGGGGCGTTCGGCGACCATGCATCGGCGTTGGCGTTGGTGCGTACCGAATCCGAGCCGACACCGAGGCGGTCCTTGAGTTCGCGCGCCACCAGCTTGCCGGTGATGACGCCGATCGACCCGGTGATGGTCCCGGGGTTCGCCACGATCGCGTCGGCGTCCATCGAGACGTAGTAGCCGCCGGACGCGGCCACCGCGCCCATCGAGGCGACCACCGGCGTGCCGCCGCTGCGCACCCTGACCACCTCACGCCAGATCGTCTCCGACGCCGTCACCGATCCGCCGGGGCTGTCCACGCGCAGCACGATCGCCGACACCGAGTCGTCGGCGGCGGCCTCGCGCAGCGCCGCGGCGATGGTGTCGCCGCCTGCGCTCGAGTTCCCCAGCGGCAGCAACCCGGGGCCGCCGCGCCCGCTGACGATCGGGCCGTCCAGCGTCACCACCGCGATGGTCGGCTTCGCCTTGCGGCCGGGGAGCGACGGTGAAGGGCGGGGCGCGGTGGCCCGCGCGTAGCGGGACAGGAACAGCCGCGGTGGGGCGTCAGGCCCGTCCGGATCGCCGGCCTCGGGCGAGATGTCTTCTGCGCCGGACAGTTCGGCGATCCGGGCGTAGGCCTCGTCGCGGAATCCGATCCGGTCCACCAGGCCGGCGGACACGGCGGCGTCGCGCAGCAGTGGCGCCTTGTCGGCCAGCGCGTCGATGCCCGCACGGTCGATGTGGCGCGACTCGGCGATCGCATCCCACACCTGCGACTTGATGCTCTCGATCAGCCGGCTGTCGGCCTCGCGGTGGGCGTCGGTGTAGCGGTCCTCGGTGAACACGTTGGCCGCCGACTTGTACTCGCCGAGTGCGATGAACTGCGCCTCGATGCCTGCTTTGTCCAGCGCGTCGCGCAGGAACATCGCGTTGGTGGCGAAACCGATCAGCCCGACGGTGCCCGACGGCTGCATCCACACCTCGCGGAACGCCGAGGCCAGGTAGTACGACAGCGTGGCGGGGTACGCCTCGGCCCACGCCAGTGTCGGCTTGACGTCGCTGAACGCCGAGATCGCCTCGCGCAGCTCCTGCACCGGGCCCGCGGCCCAGACCGGGAACTGCACCCGCGCGATCAACCCGGTCACCCGGTCGTCCTCGGCGGCGCGGTGGATGGCGGCCACGACCTGGCGCAGCACCGGTGGACGCCCGCCGCCGGCGAGCATGGCGAGCGGATCGAATCCGTTGCTCTCCTTCGGCACCGACTGCAGATCGAGTTCGAGGATGCATCCGTCGGGAACGCCGTGGTGACGTGCGGTGTCGACACGACGGACGAGTCCGCGTAGGTCGTCGGGGCCGGGAATACCCGGGAGGAAAGCGGCCATATTGCGAGGGTACCGATTGCCCGGGACCGCCTGGTCGGCCTCGTACGGTGGTCGGGTGCGGTTCTCCATCGCGATACCTCAACTGGACCCCGACGGCTTCGACGCCGAGGGGGTGAAGGCTTTCCTGGCACGGGCGGAGGAACTGGGTTTCGAGGGCGGCTGGGTGCTGGAGCAGGCGATCGGGCCGACACCGGTGCTGGCGCCGCTCGAGCTGCTCGCGTATTCCGCCGCCTGCACCACCAGACTGCGGCTCGGGGTCGGGGTGATGCTCACGGCACTGCACGATCCGCTGCAGTTGGCCGCTGCGGTGACGACCGTCGACCGGCTCAGTCACGGTCGGCTGGATCTCGGAGTGGCGGCGGGCGGCAATCGACGCAGGTTCGAGGCGTTCGGCGTCGAGCGCGCCACTTTCGTCAGCAGCTTCACCGAGGGCCTCGAGCTCATGAAGGCGGCGTGGTCCGACGAGCCGCGGGTGACGTTCCACGGCCGCTTCCGCGACGTCGACGATCTACCGATCCAGCCCAAGCCGGTGCAGCGGCCACACCCACCGATCTGGTTCGGCGCCAACGCCCCGAAGGCGCTCGCCCGGGCGGTGCGGCTGGGCGACGCATTCCTGGGTGCCGGCTCGTCGACGACCGCGGCATTCGCCGACTCCGTCCGCGTGGTGCGCCGCGAACTCGTCGAACAACGCAGGGACGCCGAGCAGTTCACGATCGGCAAGCGGGTGTACCTGGCGGTCGACGACGACGCGGAGCGGGCACGGGAACGCGTGCTGACCGGACTGCGCCGGATCTACGGCGGAATGGCGGGCATCGAGGACGTCCCGGTTGCGGGCACGCCGGACGACGTGGCGCGCGGCCTGCGTGAGGTGATCGACGCGGGGGCGCAGATGGTTCTGCTCAACCCGCTGGGCGCCGGCGTCGCCGAGGACCGTGAGCAGATGGAACGGCTTGCCGCTGAGGTTCTTCCACAGTTGCGCTGAGATGGGTCCCGGGTTCCGTGCGGCGGTCCCACCCAGACCGATCTTGCTCACTTCGATTCTGCGGCAGTGTCACTCGCGGATGGCGAACTAGCATCCGGGTAGGCGGAATCGAACACGGGACGACGACTCGGAGGGTGTCTGTGCGAAGAATTCATCTGTCACGGCGCGCCTTCGTCCGCGCCGCCGCGGCGGCGACGGGAGGGACGATGATGATGGGCAACGCGCACCCGGCGACCGCGCAGCCGTTGACCACGGCGGCGATCGCTCGTGAGTTCTTCGCGTTGCTGACGGCCAAGAACGTCGACGCGTGGGCGGATCTGTGGGCCGAGGACGGCCGCATCATCGTGCCGTACCCGCCCGAGGGGTTCGCCCCGTCCATCGACGGCAAGGCGGCCATCGTCGCCGGCTTCCGCGACCTGTTCGCCAATTTCGAGACCTTCCGCACCGACCTCACCGGTGTGTACCCGGCGGCGGACTCGGATGCGGTCACCGTGGAGTACCTCGTCGACGCGCTGCTGCGGACCGGCCAGCGGTACACCAACACCAATATCGCGGTGTTCCGGTTCCGCGGGACGAAAGTGCTGGAGTACCACGACTACTTCGATCCGCGGCGCTTCCAGGTGGTAGTCGACGCCCTCCCGGGAGGGGACCGGTGAACGCGTTGTCCCGGCGGGACTTCTGTCGTGCCGCAGCCGCCGCAGCCGCAGGTGCACCGCTCATGGCGTGCGGGGCAGCTGCGCCGCCTGCGCCGCCCAGGTACCTGTCCGCGCGGGAGCTGGGCACCGCCGAATCGGCGAGGTTCCCGGCCGGGGACAGTTTCGTCGCCGCACATGTGTACCGGCCGACGGATGTGGGGAGCGGTCAGCTGCCCGCCGTCGTCGTGGGCGGTTCGCTCACCGCGGTCAAGGAGCAGATGGGCGGAATCTATGCGGCCGAGCTGGCCCGGCGCGGATTCCTGGCGCTGTCGATCGACTACCGCAACTACGGCGCCAGCGGTGGGCAAGTCCGTCAGTTCGAGGATCCGGAGTCCAAGTCGGCCGACCTGTCCGCGGCGCTGGACTACCTGGGTGGCCGCGACGACGTCGCTTCCGAGCGGCTCGGTCTGCTGGGCATCTGCACGTCGGGCGGCACTGTGCTGTACACGGCGGCCGCCGACCCCCGGGTGCGAGCGGTCGCCAGCGTGGCCGGCCACCTCGCGGAACCGGAGATCACGCCGTCGCTCTACGGCGGGGCCGACGGCGTCGCGGCACGACAGGCCGCCGCGCGCGCCGCCGCACAGCGCTATCGGCAGACCGGCGAGAACCAGACGATTCTGGCCTATCACGACCAGGACCAGAGCGCCTCCCATCCTGGCCCGAACGAGTACTACATGGATACCGGTCGCGGCGGCGGAGTCTCGCAGTGGCGCAACGAGTTCGCGGTCATGTCGTGGGAGCCGTGGCTCGCCTTCGATCCCGTGAGCAAGGCGGCGGCGGTGACGGCGCCGGCACTCGTCGTCCACAGCGACGACTGCGCACTGCCCGATCAGGCGCGCAAGACCTACGACTTGCTGGCCGGACCCAAGAACCTGCACTGGACGGAAGGTCCACATTTCGAGTTCTACGACGGAACCGGCAAGGTCGCCGAAGCGGTGGACATCGTCGCCGAGCACTTCGCGCGTTCGCTCTGACGACGGCCCGATTCGGGCCCCGTCGCGCCGGTTATCCACAACCGTTGTGCGCCGCTTTCGCGTGTCATACCCCTCTGCGATAATCGAATGTATGTTCGATCCGACGCAGGCAAGCTTCGACCAGGTACTGGCCGTCACGCGGCCGGAGTCGGCCGAGGCGCGCCAACTGATCTCCGCGGTGATGGTCGCGGCGCGTCGGGAGAACCAGCAGGCCGCGGCACGGTTGACCGCGATCGGCGAGTTGTATGCGGTGCGATTCGCCGAACGCGACGAGACCAGCGACCAGTGGGCCGTCGACACCGAATCCGCGGTGGCCGTCGAGATCGCCGCCGCGCTGAACATCGGTTACGAGCGGGCCAAGGATCAGGTCAGCCTCGCGCGCGGACTGCGTGAACGCCTACCGTTGGTCGCGGCGATGTTCCGCGTCGGTGAACTGACCCTCGACATCGTCACCACCGTGCTGCACCGCACCGCCCTGATCACCGACCCCGCGGTTTTGACCCTCGTCGACGCCACCGTGGCGGGTGCGGCCGCCCGGTTGATGAAGTTGAGCTACGGCCAGGTCTGCGGGTATGTCGACCGGATCATCGCCAGACACGATCGAGATGCGCTGCGGCGCCGCAAGAAAGCCGCCGAGGAGCGTGAGGTGTGGGTCGTCGACGGCCTCGACGGCATGAGCAATTTCGGCGGCACCATGCCCACCGCCGGGGCCCGAGTGTTCGACAACCGCCTCGACGCGCTCGCTGACACCGTCTGCCCGGGCGATCCACGCACCAAGAAACAGCGCCGCGTCGACGCCATCGCCGCGATATCCCGCGGCGCCGAACGCCTGCAATGCCACTGCGGCAATCCCGACTGCCCGAACACGGACGCGGTCGCCGCGCCATTCGTCATCCATGTCGTGACCGGACCCGACGCTGTTGGTGGGGCTGACGCCGAGGCCGCCGATGCCGAGTCTGCCACTGCCGATGACTCGGTGGCATCACTGGTGCACAACGACGGGATCCTGCCGCCCGAACAGATCGCCGGCCTGGCCGAGCACGCCACCATCCGGCCGCTGATCCATCCCGGCGACGCCGGCCCCGAACCGCGCTATACCCCCTCGCGCACGCTGGCGGAGTTCGTGCGGTGCCGCGATTTGGGCTGCCGCTTCCCGGGCTGCGACGTGCCGGCGTTCAGCACCGACATCGACCACACCATCCCCTACAGCCAGGGCGGGCCGACCCAGGCATCGAACCTGAAATGCCTGTGCCGCCTGCACCATCTGATCAAAACCTTCTGGGGCTGGCACGACCGACAACAGTGCGACGGCACCGTCATCTGGACCAGCCCGGCCGGCCAGACCTACACCACCACACCCGGATCGGCGCTGCTGTTCCCCAGCCTCTGCGCACCGACAGCCCCCGTCGTCCGACGCGACAACCGAGACGACCCATCCGGTGAGCGCACCGCGATGATGCCCCAACGGCAACGCACCCGAGCCCAGAACAAAGCCGCCCGCATCGCTGCTGAACGCCAACACAACCGCGAACACCGCGAAGCCCGCCGCCGCAACCGCCGACAAGCACTCGACGCACTGTTCGCCCCCAAGCCCCCACCGCAACCCGGCGACGAACCACCACCCTTCTAGCGACACCGCGGCCACCACCGCCGACGCCACCACACGTCGGCGGTATCCGCCTGCGCGGAGCACCCGAATACCTCTCCCCCGCAGCATGCGGTGCCATATTCTGCCGTCAGGCGGGAGGTCAACATGGTGCTCAAGGTCGCGGTGTCACCGGACGACATTCATGGCGACGCCGACGAGGGCTACGGCAAGGTGGCCGACGCCTTCCGCGCCAACTTCGCCGCCCGAGAAGAGATCGGCGCCGCCGTCGCCGTCTACCGCGACGGCGTCAAGGTGGTCGACATGTGGGGCGGCTACCGCAACGGCCTCACGCAACAGCCGTGGCAGCGCGACACCATCGTCAACATGTTCTCCACGACCAAAGGCATTGCGGCGCTGACGACTGCGGCCGCAGTGTCGAAGGGCCTGTTCTCCTACGGCGACCGGGTCGCCGACCTCTGGCCCGAATTCGCGCAGGCCGGCAAGGCCGACATCACGGTGCGTCAACTGCTCGCCCACCAGGCCGGTCTCTGCGCCCTGACCCCGGCACCCACACTCGCCGATGTCGCCGACACCCAGCGTCTCTCGGCGATGCTCGCGGCCCAGAAGCCCGCCTGGGTGCCCGGCACCCGGCACGGCTATCACGCCATCACCCTGGGCTGGTACCAGTCCGAGCTGATCCGCCGCACCGACCCCGCCGGCCGCACGCTCGGCCGGTTCCTCGCCGACGAGATCGCCACACCGATGGGCCTCGACCTTCACATCGGACTAACGGACGCCGTCAGCGCCGACCGCATCGCCCTCGTGCACTACTGGAAACGATGGGAGACGCTGCTGCACATGAACGTGATGCCGCCCGGATTCCTCGCGACGTCTCTCAATCCCGTCGGCCTGACGGCGCGCACCGTCGGCGTACCCAGCGACGTCGCTCCCTTCGACGGCGCCTACAACCGCCCTGACGTGCGCGCCGTCGAGATCCCGTCCGTCAACGGCCACGGCACCGCCGAACCCGTCGCCCGGCTCTACGGCGACGCGGCCACCGGTGGCGCTGAAATCGGCTTCGACACCGACACGTTCGAAGCACTGAAGGCCGACGCCACACCGCCCAGCAAGGGACCCAACGACAAGATCATGCACATCGGCGTCGCATACTCACTCGGATTCTGCAAGCCGATCTCGCCGCACTTCTCGTTCGGCTCGTCCGAAACGGCCTTCGGCACACCCGGCTTCGGTGGATCCTTCGGCTTCGCCGATCCCGACACCGCCACCGGATTCGCCTACGTGATGAACCGGCAGGGATTCCACCTCTACAGCGACCCGCGGGAACTCGCGATCCGCCAGGCGTTGTTCCGTGACGTGATGAAGACTCGCCCGCAGACCTAGCGGCCGGTGAAGCGGCGGTGCTGAGGGCAGTAGACGGCCACCGACGCTCGCATGAAGCCGACGGCCTCCTCACGAGTCATGTTGCTGTTCTCCAGCGTGGACACCACGCCGCGCACCACCGGCGCCGGGTTCGGATTGGCGGCCAGCTGCTGGGTGATCGCGTCACAGACGGCGCGCCCCATCGCCGGGAGGTCGGTTCCGGGTGCGCCCTTCAGGCCCATCTCGGTGATCACCTTCTGAAACCGATCGTCGTTGGTGTCGGCGCCGGCGATACCGGCCTGCCCCCACACCGCGAAGCCCGCCACCGCCACCGCGACGGCGACAGTACGACAGTGCCGGATCATGGACTCTCCTCGGTTCGCACTACGCAGGGTAATCGCGCCCGCGTCGTGCAACGTTACGTCAACGACAAAGGCCCCGCACGCGGGAAGCGTGCGGGGCCTCTGTTCGATGCTTAAAGCTCGGTCGCCGATCCGCCTGCGGCGGTGATCTTCTCGCGAGCGCTACCGCTGAACTTGTGGGCACTGATATTGACGCTGACCGACACCTTGCCGTCGCCCAGTACCTTCACCAGCGTGTTCTTGCGCACCGCACCGGACGCCACGAGCTCGTCGAGGCCGATGTCGCCGCCCTTGGGGAACAGCCGGTCGAGATCGCCGACGTTCACCACCTCGTATGAGGTGCGGAAGCGGTTCTTGAAGCCCTTGAGCTTCGGCAGCCGCATGTGGATCGGCATCTGGCCGCCCTCGAACGTCGCCGGGACGTTCTTGCGGGCCTTGGTGCCCTTGGTGCCACGGCCAGCGGTCTTGCCCTTGGAGCCCTCACCGCGACCGACGCGCTGCTTGGCCTTCTTCTCGCCGGGTGCCGGCCTCAGGTCATGGAGCTTGATCGGTGTCATTCTCAGACCTCCTCTACGTCAACGAGGTGGTGCACGGTCTTGATGAGTCCGCGGGTCTGCTCGTTGTCCTCACGGACCACCGACTGGCGGATCTTCCGCAAGCCGAGTGTGCGCAGACTCTCCCGCTGGTTCCAGCGCGCACCGATGGTGCCGCGCACCTGGGTGATCTTCAGTGTTTTTTGCGATGCCATTGCCTACGCCGACCCTTCACGTGCAGCCGACGCGGCCAGCGCGTCAGCCTCACGACGGTGCCGCAACATGCTGGCCGGGGCGACATCCTCGATGGACAGCCCGCGACGGGCGGCCACCTCTTCCGGACGCTGCAGCATCTTCAGCGCGGCAACGGTGGCGTGCACCACGTTGATCGCGTTGTCGCTGCCCAGCGACTTGGCCAGGATGTCGTGCACGCCGGCGCATTCCAGCACCGCACGGCACGCACCACCGGCGATCACACCGGTACCGGGGCTGGCCGGACGCAGCATCACCACGCCTGCGGCCGCCTCACCCTGCACCGGATGCGTGACGGTGCCACCGATCAGCGGCACGCGGAAGAAGCCCTTGCGAGCCTCCTCGACGCCCTTGGCGATCGCGGCGGGAACCTCTTTGGCCTTGCCGTAACCGACGCCGACCATGCCCTTGCCGTCACCGACGATGACCAGGGCGGTGAAGCTGAAACGCCGACCACCCTTGACCACCTTGGAAACCCGGTTGATCGCGACGACGCGCTCCAGGTAGTTGCTCTTGTCGCCACCGTCGCGTCCGCCGCGTCCACCGCGGTCGTCACGACGACCCCGGTTGTCGCCGCGATTGTCGCGGGAGCCTCGCTGGTCGGACGTCGCCGGCCCGGCCGCTCCTGCTGCCTGCTCGGCCATCATGCAGTCCTTCCGTTGCTAACAATCATCAGAACGTGAGCCCGCCTTCGCGAGCCGCATCGGCGAGCGATGCGATCCGTCCGCCGTAGGTGTATCCGCCGCGGTCGAACACGACCTTGTCGATACCCGCGGCCTTGGCGCGCTCCGCGATCAGCTGACCGACGCGAACGCTGTGGGCCTTCTTGTCGCCGTCCACCGCCCGCACGTCGGCCTCGATGGACGAAGCCGCCGCCAGGGTGGTGCCGGTGAGGTCGTCGACCAGCTGCACGTGGATGTGCCGCGATGAGCGGTGCACGACCAGACGCGGCACGTCGGCGGTGCCGGCGACCTTCTTCCGCAGCCGCGCGTGCCGACGCAGTCGCGACGTCCGGCGGGTCTGGGAGATGTTCTGCCCCACGGGCTTGCGCGTGGTGGGGGCTTCTGTCTTCGCAGTAGCCATCTCTACTTACCTGTCTTTCCGACCTTGCGGCGGATCTGCTCACCTTCGTAGCGGATCCCCTTGCCCTTATAGGGATCGCTCTTACGCAGGCGGCGGATGTTGGCCGCGATCTGGCCGACCTTCTGCTTGTCGATGCCCGAGATCGAGAACTTCGTCGGCGTCTCCACCGCGAAGGTCACACCCTCGGGCGCGTTGATGACGACGGGGTGGCTGTATCCCAGCGCGAACTCCAGCGTGTTGCCCTTGAGCACCACGCGGTAGCCGACGCCGAAGATCTCCATCTTGGTGGTGTACCCCTCGGTGACACCGGTGACCAGGTTGGCCACCAACGTCCGCGAGAGCCCGTGCAGCGAGCGGTTGCGCCGCTCGTCGTTGGGACGGGTCACCACGATGGCGCCGTCGTCCTGTGAAACCTTGATCGGCTCGGCCAGGGCCACGGCCAGGGTGCCCTTGGGCCCCTTCACCGAGACGTTCTGACCGTCGATGGTCACGTCGACCCCGTTGGGGATGGTGACCGGTTGCTTACCAATGCGCGACATGATTCAGTTCCCCCTCACCACACGTAGGCGAGGACTTCGCCGCCCACGCCGCTTCGCGCTGCCTGGCGGTCGGTGAGCAGGCCCGACGACGTGGAGATGATCGCCACGCCAAGGCCGCCGAGCACCCGGGGCAGGTTGGTTGACTTCGCGTACACCCGCAGGCCGGGCTTGGACACCCGGCGCAGACCCGCGATGCTGCGCTCACGGCTGGGACCGTACTTCAGCTGCACCACAAGGGATTTGCCGACGCGGGCATCCTCGGTGCGGAAATCGGAGATGTAACCCTGCTCCTTGAGGATCTCGGCGATGTTGGCCTTGATCTTCGAGTGGGGCAGTGTCACCTCGTCGTGGTACGCCGAATTGGCGTTGCGCAGACGTGTCAAGAAGTCTGCGATCGGGTCCGTCATTGTCATGACAGCCGGTTCACCTTCCTCGCGGCGGTTCCCACTGTGGTCAGTTCCATCGGGGGCCTACCGCAACCTGTTTGGATTGGTCTGATTTGAAAGCCGGCTTACCAGCTGGACTTCTGCACACCGGGCAGCTCACCCGCGTGCGCCATTTCGCGCAGGCAGATGCGGCACAGCCCGAACTTGCGGAACACCGCGTGGGGACGGCCGCACCGCTGGCAGCGGGTGTAACCCCGCACCTTGAACTTCGGCTTCTTGTTGGCCTTGTTGACCAGCGCCTTCTTTGCCATCTGCTCAGTTCTCCTTGAACGGAAAGCCCAGCGCCCGCAGCAGCGCTCGTCCTTCGTCGTCGTTCGTCGCCGTGGTGACGACGGTGATGTCCATGCCACGGGGCCGGTCGATGTCGTCGATGTTGATCTCGTGGAACATCGACTGCTCGTTCAGGCCGAAGGTGTAGTTGCCCGTGCCGTCGAACTGCTTGGGGCTCAGGCCGCGGAAGTCGCGGATACGCGGCAGCGCGATCGAGGTCAGCCGGTCCAGGAACTCCCACATCCGGTCGCCGCGCAGCGTCACGCGCGCACCGATCGGCATGCCCTCGCGGAGCTTGAACTGTGCGATCGACTTGCGGGCGCGGCGGATCTCCGGCTTCTGGCCGGTGATCAGCGCCAGGTCGTTGACCGCGCCGTTGATCAGCTTGGCGTCGCGGGCGGCGTCGCCGACACCCATGTTGACGACGACCTTGACCACGCCGGGAATCTGCATGACGTTGGCGTAGCCGAACTCCTTGTTCAGCGCGTCCTTGATCTCGTCGCGGTAGCGCTGCTTCAGGCGGGGGATGGTCTTCTCAGCGGTGGTCATGTCAGATGTCCTTGCCGTTGCGCTTCGAGACGCGGACCTTCTTGCCGGTTTCGTCGTCGAAGCGGTAGCCGATGCGGGTCGGGTTGCCGTCGGAGTCGATCACCATCACGTTGCTCACGTGGATCGCCGCCTCCTGCGTGACGATGCCGCCCGAGGACGCGCCCCGCTCGTTCGCCGACTGTGCGGTGTGCTTCTTGATCCGGTTGACGCCCTCGACGAGGATCTTCTCGCGGGTCGGGTAGGCCTCGATGACCTTGCCCTTGGCGCCCTTGTCCTTGCCGGAGATGACCAGCACCGTGTCGCCCTTGTGGACCTTCATCTACAACACCTCCGGGGCAAGCGAGACGATCTTCATGAAGCGCTTCTCACGCAGTTCGCGGCCGACCGGGCCGAAGATGCGGGTGCCGCGCGGGTCGTTGTCGGGCTTGATGATGACGGCGGCGTTCTCGTCGAACTTGATGTAGCTGCCGTCGGCGCGCCTGCGCTCCTTGACGGTGCGGACGATGACGGCCTTGACGACGTCGCCGCGCTTGACGTTGCCGCCGGGGATGGCGTCCTTGACGGTCGCCACGATCACATCGCCGATGCCGGCGTATCGCCGACCCGAGCCACCGAGCACACGAATGCACAAGATCTCCTTGGCACCCGTGTTGTCGGCGACCTTCAGCCGCGATTCCTGCTGAATCACTCGATCTCCTGACCTGGGTTATGTCTGCACGCCAGATACCGACCTGGTCGTACGCGGTCTTGCGTCACCGAAGAGCACGCAGGGCCCATCCGAATGGATCGGCCGAGGTCTGCCCAAGGCAACCCGTTGATTCTAGGTGAGGACCTGCGGAGAACCAAATCGTCGCTGGTCAGCGAACACGGCCCCGGCAACCGAAGCCCTCATGGCCGGAGGCACTGCGCCCGCGGGCGCAGGTTTCAGGGTAGTGCGACGGCGAAGTCCCCGGTGAACACCTCTGCCGCGGCTTCGAAGCCCGCGGCCGCCATCGGCGCCGTGACGTGCACCGCTGCCAGGTACATGCCGCCGTCGGGGGTCCAGATGTGCACGATGCGGTCCCGGTACTCGATGGCGTCCTGATCGGTGTTGGACAACGTGCCCATCAGTTCCTGGCCGCTGTAGTCGCAGAGCTCACCGGGCAGCACGCTCACCGCGCTGATCGACGAGTCGGCGACGAGCCGGTCGGAGTACGTCTCGAACGCGTAGGCCGGCTCCTCGTCGGTCGGGGTCACGGTCACCAGGGCCTTGATGTCCTCGGGGCCCGCGATGAGCACCCCGTCGCCGCTGGGCTGCGGCGGCCCGAAGCCGTCCGGGACGGCCACGGTGATCACGGGTGCGGTGGGGCCGGGTCCGCGGACCGTCGCCTCGGCGGCAGGCCGCGGCTCCGGCGAGCAGGTCACGGTTCCCGGGGGCACCGGCACCCGATCGGTCGGGACGACCCCGAAGTCGATCGGCCCGGACGGCGGCGTCACCGCCGCGCTGCTCGACGACGGCTGCGCCGACTCCTCGGATCCCGGCGGCTGCGACGCCGCCACCGCTGTGCCGTCGTCGGTTCGCGCGCACGCCGTCGCCAGGCACACCACGGCCAGCACCGGTACCAAAGCTCTGTTCATCATCAGTCCCTCGCGAACGCCCGCGCGAACTCGCGGTCCAGGTCGGCATACGGTGTGCCCGAGACGTCGACGTTCACCAGCGCGATGGTGCCGCCGGTGAACGGGAACGGCGCGGTGTAACTGCGCGACACCGGTGAGCCGGTGTTGCGTCCGACCGACAGGCCCGCACCCGCCAGCCCGAATGTGCCGGGGTGCACCTGCACGTCCGGCAGCGTTGCGACGGCTTCGTCGTCGACATAGAGCGTCGCCTCGCCGAGGGGGGTGTGGCTGCCCTCGACCGTGCCGGTGCGGACGAAACCGGCGCCCAGCGTGTGCCGGCCGGGTCCGACGGCCGTCGGCGAGGACAGCGTCTGCTCCTTCTCGCCGAGGAAGTTGTACACGTAGTTGAGGCGGCCGTCGGCGAAGAACAGCACGTGTCCGCCATGTGCGCCACCGTGTTTGAACACCACGCCTTCGGTGTCCGCGTCGTCGAGCAGCACGTCGGCGCGCACCGCGAACGATCTGCCCTGGATCTCGACCGCGGCGCCGACGCCGACGTCGGCGGTGCCCGGGTAGTAGGTGTAGGAGTCACGCGCGCCGGCCAGGTAGGGCCGGTGACGCGACAACGTCTCGAGGATGTTCAGGTCCGCCAGTGGCAGGCCGTTGTACTTCTCGGCCTCGCTGAACCACAGCGCCTTGAGTTCCTCGAGCCTGTCGGGGTGTTCGGCGGCGAGATCCCGGCACTGGCTGCGGTCGTCGGCGATGTGGAACAGCTCCCAGCGGTCGCGGTCGAAGTGCGACCAGCCGGCCGGCGATGCGGCGTGCACCGTGTTGGCGAACCACCCCCGGTGCCAGATGCCGCGGGTGCCGAGCATCGTGTAGAACTGGGTGTCCTTGCCGGTGTCGGCGGCCGGGTCGTCGAGCGCCGCGCGGAAACTTATGCCGTCCAACGGTTTCTGCGCCACTCCCTTCACCGTGTCGGGTGGTGTGATGCCGAGCAGGTCGTACACCGTGGGGGTGACGTCGCAGACGTTGACGTAGTGGTCGCGCACCTCGCCGTGCGCGGCGATGCCCGCCGGCCACGAGACGATGGCGGTGTCGGCGATGCCGCCCTCGTGTGAGGCGTAGCGCTTGAACAGCTTGTAGGGCGTGTTGAAGGCCATCGCCCAGCCGATCGGATAGTGGTTGTAGGTCTGCGGGCCACCCAGCCGGTCGAGGAACCGGATGCCCTCCTCCGTGGTGTCGATGTAGCCGTTGAAGAACTTGACCTCGTTGACCGAACCGTTGGGTCCCCCTTCGCCGCTGGCCCCGTTGTCGGAGATGACGACGACAATCGTGTTGTCGAGCTGGCCGGACTCCTCGAGATAGTCGAGCACCCGGCCGATCTGGGCGTCGGTGTAGCTCAGGAATCCGGCGAACACCTCGGCCATCCGGCTGAACAACCGCTGCTCGTCCGCGCTCAGCGAGTCCCAGGGCCGCACGGTGTCCTGCTCCGGCCACGGCTGCCCGTCCGGACCGGTGACGCCGCGGTAGGGGTTCATCGGCGACAGTTCGGTGTCGGCCGGGACAACGCCCAGCTTCTTCTGGTTCTCCAGCACGATCTCGCGGTAGCGCTCGTAGCCCATGTCGAAGCGTCCGGCGTAGCGGTCCGCCCACTCCGGGGCGACGTGGTGCGGTGCGTGGCCGGCGCCGGGACACAGGTAGGTGAACCAGGGTTTGTTCGGGGCGATCACCTTGGCGTCGCGGATGAACTCGATCGTCTTGTCGGCCAGGTCTTTCGACAGATGGTAGCCGTCCTCGGGGGTGGCGGGCGGCGCGACGGGGTGGTTGTCGTAGACGAGTTCGGGATACCACTGGTCGGTCTCGCCGCCCATGAAGCCGTAGAAGCGCTCGAACCCGCGTGAGAGCGGCCAGTGCCTGCGGGTGGCCGCCAGGTTGGACTCCTCGAGCGGCGTGAGGTGCCACTTGCCGACGCAGTAGGTGTTGTATCCCTGCTCGGCGAGCACCTCGGACAGCAGCGCGGTGTCGAAGGGGATGCGGCCGTTGCAGTTCGGGAAACCGTCGGTGAACTCCTCGATGGTGGCCATGCCGACCGTGGTCGCATTGCGCCCGGTGAGCATCGATGCCCGGGTGGGTGAACACAGTGCGGTGGTGTGGAATTGGCTCATCCGCACACCGCGGTCGGCGATCCGGCTCATGGCGGGCATGTCCACCAGGCCTCCGAAACAGTCCCACGTCGCGATGCCGGTGTCGTCCCACACCAGGTACAGCACGTTGGGCGCGCCGGCGGGCGCGGTCGGCGCGGCGTAGGGCCCCCAGTCCGGCTCCGAGTCCCGGATGTCGAGGTCGATCCTGCCCGCGAATTCCGGCGACATGGCCGGGACGCTACACCCGCGAGACGCGCCATTCCGTCGATATCGGTCACCCCGGGCAACACTGTGAGGTATTCCTAAGCGGAAGAGTTAGAGAGGTGCCGACATGCCCGCTCCGCTGCTGCCACCAGGCTTCGACTTCACCGACCCCGACATCTACGTCCACCGGCTGCCCGTCGAGGAACTGGCCGAGCTGCGACGTTCGGCGCCGCTCTGGTGGAATGCCCAGCCACCCGACGTCGGCGGCTTCGGCGACGGCGGCTACTGGGTGGTGACCAAGCACCGCGACGTGCGCGAGGTTTCGGTGCGCAGCGACGTGTTCTCCTCGTCGGAGAAGTCGGTGGTGCCCCGCTACAAGGTCACCGGCGGCGGCGGTCAGATCGAGGCCGGCCGCGCGTCGATGATCATGATGGACGATCCGGAGCACACGCGGCTGCGCAAGATCATCTCCCGCGGCTTCACCCCGAGGGCCGTCGAGCGGTTGCGCGCCGAACTCGATCAGCGCGCTCAGCGCATCGCGGCCGCGGCGGCCGGACTCTCCACCGGCGACTTCGTGCTCGACGTCGCCCGCGAACTACCGCTGCAGGCCATCGCCGGTCTGCTCGGCGTACCGCAGGAGGACAGGGAGAAGCTGTTCGACTGGAGCAATCAGATGATCGGCGACGAGGACCCCGAGTTCGCCGGATACGACTCGCTGGGCTCGGCCGCCGAGTTGATGTGGTACGCCATGCAGTTGGCACAGCGCAAGGCCGGGCAGCGCAGCGAGGACATCGTCAGTGCGTTGATGGACGCCGACGACGAGGGCCAGCTGACGGAGGCCGAGTTCGGGATGTTCGTCGTCACGCTGACCATCGCGGGCAACGAGACGACGCGCCAATCCATCACGCAGGGGATGATGGCCTTCACCGAGCACCCCGAGCAGTGGGAGCTGTTCAAGGCCCGCCGCCCGAAGACCGCAGCGGACGAGATCATCCGCTGGGCCTCGCCGATCAACGCGTTCCAGCGCACCGCGTTGCGGGACACCGAACTCGGTGGCGTCCGTATCCGCAAGGGGCAGCGACTGGTGCTGTTCTACCGGTCCGCGAACTTCGACGAAGAGGTCTTCGACGAGCCGTCCCGATTCGACATCCTGCGACACCCCAACCCCCACCTCGGATTCGGTGGCACCGGCGCGCACTACTGTGTCGGCGCCAACCTCGCGAGGATGACGATCGACCTGATGTTCAATGCCATCGCCGATCACCTCCCCGACCTGAAGCCGCTCGGAGATCCCGAGCGCCTGCGGTCGAGCATGATCAACGGCATCAAGCACTGGGAGGTCGACTACACCGGCGGCCGTCGGACAGATCAGTCCGCACCGGCGTAGCGGACGGGCCGATACGTTCGGGACCGGACCGGCCGCTCCCACAGCGCTCCCCCGCCGGCGGTCACGCCGTCCTTGATCAGTTCGCGCTTGAGGATCTTGTTGGTGGCCGTCTGCGGCAGTGCGTCGTTGATGCGGACGAAGCGGGGCCACGCCTTGGGAGACAGATCCCGTTGCCCGGCGAGGAAGGCCTCGAGTTCGGCGGGGGCGAGTTCGGCACCGTCGTTCAGGACGACCGCGGCCATCACCTGGTCGCCGACGTGCGGGTCGGGCACCGCGTAGACCGCGACCTGGTTGAGCTCGGGCAGCCTCAGCAGGATTCGTTCGATCGGTGCGGCGGCGAGGTTCTCGCCGTCGACCCGCATCCAGTCGGCGGTGCGGCCCGCCAGGTAGATCCATCCTTCGGCGTCGCGGTAGGCGAGGTCTCCGGACCAGTACATCCCGTGGCGCATGCGCTCGTCGGTGGCACCGGGATCGTTGTAGTACCCGCCGAACGCACCGCCGCCGGTGGTGTTGACCAGTTCGCCCACCGCGTCGTCGAAATTGACCAGCGCTCCGGTCTGGTCGAACACCGCCGTCGCGCATTCGGTCACGGTGTCGGGGTGGTAGACGGCGACGCCCTCCCAGCCCTTGCCGATGGATCCGGGCGGAGTCCCGTCCTCGCGGACCACGATGACGGCGAACTCGCTGGAGCCGAACCCGTCCATCACCCGGCAGCCGAATCGCCGCGCGAATGCCTCGATGTCGCGGTCGGCGGCCTCGTTGCCGAACGCGACCCGCAGCGGGTTGTCGGCGTCGTCCGGTCGCTCCGGGGTGCCGAGCACCAGTGCGAGCGGCTTGCCGACGTAGTTCATGTACGTGGCGCCGTACCGCCGGATGTCGTCGAGGAAGCGTGAGGCCGAGAACTTGGCGGGCACCATCGCCGCGCCGCTGCAGACGGCCACCGACCAGCCGCCGGCCACGCCGTTCGAGTGGAACAGCGGCATCGACAGATAACAGACGTCGTCGGGCGTGATGTCGTGTTGCAGCACCAGGCTGCTGCCACTCAGTACCGCCATCACGTGGGCGAAGGGCACAGCCTTCGGGTTGCCGCTGGTCCCCGAGGTGAAGATCAGCATCATCGGGTCGGTGGCCGCGACCTCGCGGTGCGGCACCAGCGCTCCCGCGGCGCCGACCGCCTCGAGATACGCCGGCGACGTCACGGCGATGACCGTCACGCCGGTCAGATCGAGCCCGTCGAGCAGCGGCTGGTGGTCGGGATCGACAAGCAGCAGTTGACAATCCGATCGGCGGATGTCGTCGCCCAGACCCGCGCCACGGCGGGTGGTGTTGATGCCGCACAGCACGTAGCCACCCAGTGCGGCGGCGGCCATGGATCGCAACATTTCCGGGGTGTTGCCGAGCAGCACCCCGACATGCAGCGGCCGGGCCGGATCGGCCGAATCGATGATCGCCGACGCCTCGGCGGCGGCCTCCGCGAGATGCTCGCGCCAGGACCACGTCCTGTCCCCGTACATGACGGCGACGCCGTCGTCGTCCATGCGGTCGCGAAGGACCTGCTGGATGGTCTCATGCATGGGACGTCCTCATCGTGAGGTGAACACCAGTCCGGCGTAGTCGTTTGCAGCGACGTCGTCGCACTGCCTGCGGTAGTTGCCGAATCCCCCGACGTACGGCATGAACACGCGCTTCTTGCCCTCGATGTTCGCGCCGAGGTACCACGATGAGGCGGCGTGGACGAACAGCGTGCCCTCGGCCACCTCGGTGACGTGCCGGGTCCACGCGTCGGCGGCATCGGCACGGGGTTCCACCTGGGTGACACCCAGCACGCGGGCCTCGGTGATCAAGGCCATCACCCAGTCGACCTGGACTTCGGCGTGCAGGACCATGTTGGCCAGCACCGACGGGCTGCCCGGTCCACTGAAGCTGAACAGGTTCGGCAGCTTCGGGATCATCATCCCGAGGAACGTGACCGGTCCGTCGGCCCACAGGTCACCCAGCCGGGCGCCGCCCGCACCGACCGGGTCGATGCGACTCAGTGCGCCGGTCATCGCGTCGAATCCGGTGGCGAACACCAGTACGTCACAGGGGTATTCGGAGGTGGTCGTCTGCACGGCGCCGGCTGTGACGGCGGTGATGGGCTCGCGGCGCAGGTTGACCAGGCTGACGTGGTCGAGATTGAACGTCTCGTAGTACCCCGTGTCGGTGCAGATGCGCTTGGTGCCGATCGGATGGTCGGCCGGGACGAGGTCGTCGGCGACCGCCGGATCGGCGACGAGCTCCCTGATGCGTGCCTCGGCGAACTCCCGTGCGATGTCGTTGGCGGCCAGGTCCGTCAACTGGTCGGCGAACGTCTTGCTGAACAGCACGCCGCCCTGGGTCCACCGCTGCCGCAGGGCCGCTTCACGTTCCTCGGGACCGGTGTCGGCGGCGGGTCCGGCCGGGCTGGTGTGCGGCGTCCCCGCGGGCGCGTAGGCCGAGCGGCGGCGCCGCTCGGCGTACTCCGCCCGGATGCGGTGCATGTCGTCGTCGGTCCATGGGTGGTTCGGCATCGGCACGCTGTAGTTCGGCGAGCGTTGGAAGACCGTGAGCGACGCGGCCGACGCCGCGATGAGGGGTGCGGCCTGGATGCCCGAGGACCCGGTGCCGACCAGCCCGACGCGCTTGCCGGAGAAGTCGGGGTCGCGCTGAGGCCAGGCCGCCGTGTGGTAGACCTCGCCGGCGAAGTCCCCGACGCCCGGCAGGTGCGGCCGGTTGACCGCGGACAGGCAGCCGGTGGCGCACAGCAGGAACGAGGCACGGTGCTGCGTGCCGTTCGACGTGCGCACCTCCCACGTCCCGGTCCGCTCGTCGAAGGCGGCGCCCGTCACGGCCGTGCCGAACACGTAGTGGCGAGTCAGGTCGAACCGGTCGGCCACGTGCTCCAGGTAGGCCAGGATCTCCGGCTGGCCGGCGAACCGCTCGGTCCACGTCCACGACTGCTGCAGGTCCTCGTCGAAGGAGTACGAGTAGTCGACGCTCTCCACGTCGCAGCGCGCGCCCGGGTAACGGTTCCAGTACCAGGTTCCGCCAACGCCGTCGGCGGCGTCGATACCCATGACGCTCATGCCGGCCGCGGCGGCGCGGTGTACCGCGTACAGCCCCGCGAAGCCGGCACCGATCACGATCACGTCGTGGCGCCCGCCGGTCACGACACCGCCTCCGCGACGCGGGCGGCGAGCAGGTGGCGCATGTCCGACCACAGCAGTTCGCGGGCGGCAACCGCGGGCGGGAAGGCCATCATGGTGAGGAATCCGTGGAAGAGACCGCGGAAGTCGCGGTGCAGCACCGCGGTACCGTCCTCGCGCAGTCGCCGGGCGTACGCCGCGCCTTCGCTGTGCAGCGGGTCGAGGGTGGCGGTGACCACGATCGCCGCGGGCAGCGCCGCCAGGGAGTCCGCGCGTGCGGGCGCGACGAGGTAAGCCGGTTCGGGCAGCGCCGCTCCGCCGAGGTACTGTCGCCAATACCATTGCAGGGCAGCACGGGTGGTGGCATATCCGGTGGCACGCAGGCGCTGGCTGACGCTGTCGCACGACGGGTCGATCACCGGATAGAGCAGGATCTGCGCGAGCGGCGGGACCGTGCCCCGTTCCCGGCACAGGATCGACGTGACGGCGGCGAGGTTGCCGCCGGCACTGTCTCCCGCCACGGCGATGCGCCGGGGGTCGACGCCGAGTTCCGCGGCGTTGCGGGTGACCCAGTCGAAGGCCGCGAAGGCGTCCTCCGCGGCGGCGGGCGCCGGGTGCTCGGGTGCGAGCCGGTAGCCGACCGAGACCACCACCGAACCGGTGTGGCGTGACATCGCCCGGCAGAATCCGTCGTGGCTTTCGATGTCGCACAACACGAATCCGCCACCGTGGTAGAACGCCACACCGGGAAGTGGCGTGTCGCCGGGACCGTGCGGCCGGTAGATCCGCACGCCGATGGATCCGGCCGCGGTGTCGATGACGCGGTCACGAGCGGCGGTGTCGTCGACGTTGGTCACCGCCTGGCGCCTGGCGGCCACCGCCGCGCGCGCCGCTTCGACGGACATCTGCTCGACCGCCGGGAAGTCGTCGTCGAGGGTCCGCAGCATCGCGGCTACTCCGTCGTCCATGGGCTCCTCGTGGGTGGTGACCTGTTTCTATCAGAAATAGAGATGGGGCCGGGCAGGATTGTCGGCATCCCTGGGCGGCCGCTCATCTAGGGTGTCGCCATGGCCGACGAGCACCCGGAGCCGGGTCCGCGACTGCGGGCGACGAGTTACGCGGTGCTGGGCCTGCTGTCCTTCGGTCAGGAGCTGTCGGGTTTCGACATGAAGCGCTGGGCCGACTGGAGCCTCAAGTTCTTCTACTGGGCGCCGTCCTACAGCCAGATCTACGGCGAGCTGCACAAGCTCGAGGAGTTGGGTCTGGTCGCGTCGCGCCTTGACGACAACAAGAACGTCGCGCGCAAGCGCGGTGAGCGCGAGAAGCGGGTCTACCGCATCACCCCCGAGGGCGAACGGGCCGTGTCCGCCTGGACCGCCGAGGCGGCGCCGGAGCCCGCCGTGCTCAAACACGGCATCATGCTGCGGGCCTGGTTGGGCCACACCGCCGATCCGGCGAAACTGCGTGAGATGGTGCTGGCGCACCGCGCGCAGTCCGAACGCATGAGGGTGCTCGCCCAGGACCACGCCGAGGGTGCGGCGCCGGTACCCGAATGGGAGTATCCCGTCGCGGTGCTCAACTGGTCGGCGCAGTACTACGCCGACGAGTGCGCCCGCGCCGACACCCTGCTCGCCGAACTGGACCGGCTCGCCGCCAAGCGCAGGCGCAAGGCCCGACGCAAGTCCTGACATCTCACGCCGGCCGGTACCGCAGCAGCGTCACGCCGGTGCCCGGCACGTCGTGGAACACCGGGGTGACCCGCATCCCCACCCGGATCTGCTCCGGATCGACGTCGACCAGTTCGGTGCTGACACGCGGTCCCTCGTCCCACTGGACGACGGCGAGCAGTTGCGGCAGCGCATCGGCCCATGGTGGACCGGTGGGCCGCCGCGCCACGGTGTAGGTGAACAGCTCACCGGCGCCGGAGATCTCGCGCCACTCCAGGTCGTCGGCCAGCGTCCCCGGCGCCAGGGTGCGGGGATAGAACACGTGGCGTCCCAGGGACGGGCTGTACTGGATCACGATGCGGTGTTCGGTCAGCGCATGCCAGTACGGTGCGGACACCGGAGTCGGCTCCGGCAGCGGCACAACAGGCCGCGATTCGGGGGGCATGCCGGTCACCTGTCAGTCACCTCCCAGCACCAGGGCCACCTGCTCACTCATGATGCCGCCGGTGCCGGTGACGAAGGCGACGTCGCAGCCGGCCACCTGGGCGTCGGCGCTGCGGCCCATCACCTGACGCGCGGCGTCGACCACGTGGTGCATGCCGCCCGCCATGCCGGCCTGCCCGAAGGACAGCTGGCCACCGGCGGTGTTGAGCGGGAAGTCGCCCCGATAGGTCAGATCGGTTTCGTTGATCCACTGTGCGCCTTCGCCCTTGGGACAGAAGCCGGCGTCCTCCAGACTCATCAGGACGGTGATGGTGTAGCAGTCGTAGACCGACGCGACGTCGACGTCGGCCTGGGTCAGGCCGGCCATCGCGAACGCCTTCGCCGAAGACCGGGCGACGGGGGTCACCATCAGGTCGTCGGCGTAGGTCGGCGTCTTGAATGCGATGTGTTCGCCGAAGCCCTTGATCCACACCGGCCGGTGCCGGGAACGCGCCGCGAGGTCGGCGTTGGCGATCAGCACGCCCGCGCCGCCCTGGACGCGCATCACGGTCTCCAGCATGTGGATGGGGTCGGCGATCATCGGGCTGTCCAGCACGTCCTCGACGGTGAGCGGCTTGCCGTGGAACACCGCGCCGGGATGGGCGCACGCATTGGTGCGCTGGTCGACGGCGATCTTGGCCAGCGCGACGGGATCGTATCCGTACAGCGCCGCGTACCGCCGGGCGATCTGGGCGTAGGGCGCGTTCTGGCCGACGTTGCCGTACGGGATCTCGTACTCGGCCTGCGGCGAACCGAACTCGTTGCTCGACGCGCCGTACCAGGCGGGCTGCTGCGGCAGCCGGCGCTGTGACCGCGGCAGCATCGTCGACCCGGGGACGACGGCGAGCACAGCATCGCAGAGGCCCAGTTCGACGGCGGCGGCCGCGCGCCACACCATGCCTGCCGACGTGGCGCCCCCCAGGTCGACCCGCTCACCGAAATCGATGGGCAGCCCGAGGTATTCACTGAGGGTGGCCGGGGCGAACATGGCCGATTCGGCGATGCCGTGGCAGACGATGCCGTTGATCACCGCGGTGTCCAGGCCGGCGTCCCGGCTCACCATCGCGGCCAGCGCGGCGTACTGGTCGATGGTGAAGAGCTCGGGACGGGTCTGCTTGCGCTCGGCAGGCAGTTCCGCGATCCCGACGATCGCCGCTTCGCCGCGCAGTCCCGTCACGCGCCGTCTCGCCTCGGCAGGGCCACCGTCGCCGTACCCGGCATGAGCACCGTGTCTCCCCGCCGGCCCGCGATGTCGACGTCGACGAGGCCGACCCCGTCGTCCATCCGCTTGGCCGTCACCGTCCCTGCGAACGTCAGTTCCTCACCGGGATAGGCCACGGCGCGGTTCTGCACCGAGTACCGGATCAGCCGGCCGCGGCCGCCGATCCAGTCGGTGAGGGCGCGTGCCAGCAGGGCGGACTGCAACGGGCCCTGCACCAGTACGTCGTCGTATCCCTCGACGGTCGTCGCCCAGTCCCTGTCGTAGTGGATGCGGTGACCGTTGTAGGTGGCGGCGCTGAAGAAGAACATCTGCGTCCGGTCCACGGTCACCGCGAGCGGGGTGATCGCGTCGCCGGGTTCGACGTCCTCGTAGCACAATTGCTCGGTCACTCGGGTCTCCTAGGGCCGGGCGATCATCGACGTGGTGGCCTCGGCCAGTAGCGCACCGTGCTGATTGCGGTAGCCGGTGTGCCATGTCACCAACACGAAAAGGCCTGACCTGCCCTGCTTCTCGACAATCGACTCGATGGTGCGGACCATCTCGACCTCGTCGCGGTGATAGGCGGGCAGATGGAACGTGGTGGATTCGCCGCCGGCCATCCGGCGCGGCGCGCGGGGGAAGGCCAGCCCGCCGGACACCGCTCCCGACGAACCGTCGGGGCGCAGGTCGGCCAGCGCCGCGACACCGAGCACCGCGTACTGCAGGTACAGCGGTGGACAGATCACGTCGTCGTACCCGTTGGCGCGGGCGTACTCCGTGTCGAACCACAGCGGGTTGTGGTCACCCACCGCCGCCGCCCAGCGCTGCCACTGCAACCGGTCCACGTCCCCGGTGGCACGGGCGGCGACGGTGCCCACCCGTGCCGCTGATTCGGCGTCGATCAGGCTGTCCTGGTTCACGAGTCGGCTCCCTCCAGCCACGTCGCGGCCACGTCGGCGCCGCCGCCTAGCGTGGAGAGCACCCGCGCCCGTTCGGAATACCGGTGCAGGTCGGTGTCGACGACGTATCCCATGCCGCCGTGCAGCTGGTGCGCATCGAGGGTGGCGAGCTTGGCGGCACCAGCGGCGTGCATGCGGGCAACGGCGGTCGGGCGGGTGGCGTCATGACCGTCGTCGAGGAGTGACACCGCCGCCCAGCAGGACAGCCGGGCCGCCGCAAGGGCGATGTGCATGTCGGCCACCAGATGCTGAGCGGCCTGGAACGACGCGATGGGCCTGCCGAACTGGTGGCGCAGCACGGTGTGGTCGACGGTGCGCTGCAGGGCCGCCTCGCCGACTCCGACGAGGTCGAGGGACGTCAGGGCGGTGGCGACCATGGCGAGCCGGTGCAGCTGGTCGTCGGGCACTCCCCCGGTGTCGCCGAGCACCATGCGGGGGTCGTCGACCCTGACACCGTCGAAGTGCAGCCGCGCCGCGGTCTGCCCGCCCATCATCGTCAGCGGTTCGGCGCGCAGCGACGGGGAGAGGGTGGGCACCACGAACACCAGCGATCGTGTGTCGGCGGTGTCAGTGCCGGAGACGATGACCAAATCGGCGTGTGCCGCGTCGAGCACGAAGTCGGCGCAGCCGTTGAGCAGCCAGCCCTCGCCGTCGGGTGCGGCCCGCAGCGTGGGCGTGACGACGCGCGCGTTGACGGCCGACCACAGAGCCGTTGCGTACCGGCATGTTCCGGCGGCGATGCCGGGCAGCAGCGCGGCACGCTGTTCGGCCGTGCCGATGGCGTTCACGGCAAGGCCCGCGATGATGGTGCTGTGCACGATCGTCGGGCACAGGCCGCGGCCCGCCTCCACCGAGAAGGCACCGAGATCCTTCAGCGATCCACCGGACCCGCCGTAGGTTTCGGGTAGGGCGAGTCCGAGGATGCCCGCATCGGCGAGAAGGCCCCAGACGCCTGGTGACTCGGAGTCAACCGCGAAGAGTCGCCGCAGCATCGCGGTGAACTCGAGTTCGTCCTCGTCGGGCAGCAGGCGCACGTCGGGTCCCCGGTCAGCGTCCGTAGGACGGCATGCCGTGGCCGCGCTGTGCGATGACGTCGCGCAGCACCTCGTTGGTGCCGCCGCCGAACCGCATCAACGGCGCGGCTCGGTACAGCCGCTCGAAGACGCCGTCGGCGGGGGCGCCGGGCGTCCGGTGCGCCAGCAGGCCGTCGGGTCCGAGCAGGTCGATGGCGAGGTCGGCGATCCGTTGGCGCAGCTCGCTGGTGAAGACCTTCTCGACACTCACCTCGACGGTCGGGATGACACCCGTGTCGAGCATCGATGCGGCCTCC
Organism: [Mycobacterium] manitobense; assembly: GCF_025821665.1. Lineage (GTDB taxonomy): Bacteria > Actinomycetota > Actinomycetes > Mycobacteriales > Mycobacteriaceae > Mycobacterium > Mycobacterium arseniciresistens. Next base: position 39,440 of record NZ_JACKSJ010000024.1, on the reverse strand, counting down.
AGTCCCATCAGCATCGCCACGTCGACGTCGGCCTCGGCCTGCAGAAGACGCCGCACGAAGAACGGATTGCCTGCGGGCACCGATCCGTCGCGCCGCGGGAGCCGGGCGTGGCGCTGCAACTCGTCGAGCGCACGCCGCAGGTCACCGGCGTTCGTGAGCGCGCCGCGCTCGAGATCCAGGGCGCCGGTGATGTAGGTCCACCCGTGGTTCTCCTCACCGATCAGATTCGTTGCCGGAACCCGGACGTCGCGGAAGAAGACCTCATTGGTGCGGTAGCCGGACCACGCGGTCAGCGGCCGGATCTCGATCCCGGGGCGGTCGAGCGGCACGATGAGCACCGAGATGCCGCGGTGCCGCCGGGCATCGGGATCGGTGCGCACACAGAGCCACTCGTGGGTGCTGCGCTGCGCGCCGCTGTTCCAGATCTTCGATCCGTTGATCACCCACTCGTCACCGTCACGGACGGCGCGGGTGCGCAGGGCGGCGAGATCGGTGCCCGCGTCCGGTTCGGAATAGCCGACGGCACAGGTCAGCTCGCCCCTGGCGATCGGAGGGAGGAATTCGCGCCTGTTCTGGTCTGTGCCGTGACGCATGATCATCGGCGCCACCGAGGTCACCGTCAGATCCGGCCCCGGGACACCCCAGTACTCGAACTCGCGCATCAGCAGGTGCTGGTGCATGGCGCCGAGCCCGAGTCCGCCGTACTCCTTCGGCCAGGTGACGCCGAACCAGCCCTTCTCGCCGACCTTGCGACGGAATGCCGACACTTCGCCGCCGATGCGTTCGAGACCGTGTTCGGCCAGTTCGGACACGAGCGCCGGTGTCACCGAGTCGCGCAGGAACGCCCGAACTTCGCCGACCCAGGCCTGGTGCGCCGGATCGAGGCCGTCATCCACGAGCGGCAGCCTAGCCGCAGGCGTGTCTCTCCGGACTATTTCGAAAAGAAAGAGTTGCGGGATCCGCCCCGCGTCGTCGTCACCACATCGTGCCGCGGAGGTGGTCGGCAGGCCTCAGGTCGTGTGCGGCCAGGATGCCCGCCGGGGCGTCGCAGACGGCGCCGACGGCGTTGACCGCGCGTGCGGCGGTGGCGATGACTCCGCCCTGGTTGTGGTCGATCCCGATCCCGACGTGGGCGTTGATCTCCACACCGGGGTCGCCCTGCACCACGACGCGGTGCACGCCGGGCCTGCCCTCCGGCGGGTAGATCCAGTCCGGTGCGGCCGCCTGGGTGAGCCGGTTGACGTGCTCCATGGTGATCACCGCCCGCCCGTCGGCGACGCCCTCGACCCCGAACCGCACCGCCGCGACCCGGCCGGGTTGGACCGTCATCATCGTGCAGTCGATGGGTTGCGGCGTCACCCATTTCTCGTGCCGCTCGCGCACGTCGTCGAGCTCGACACCCAGGCCCTCGGCCAGGGTGCGCACCTGTCCGCCCCACAGGGACGTCAGGACGCCGGGCGAGAACATGATCGGCGTGTGGTCCGGCGTGGTGCCGAATCCGAAACTGGCGCCGGTGAATTCGGCGTCGTCGTAAGATCCGTAGTCGAAGACCTCCTGCACGGTCACCGCGGTCGCCCTGGTGGAGAGGCTGAGCGCCGCGTGCACCAGGGTGTCCCCGGAGAAGCCCGGGTCGATGCCGTTGACGTACAGGGTGGCGCCGCCGGTGCGGCACGCCCGTTCCAGCGGTTCGCGCAACCAGGCGTCGGCATGGTGCGGGGCGACCAGCCAGACCAGCGACGTGCCGACGACGTTGACCCCCGCTTCGAGGAATCCGGCGATCTCCTCGATCGCTGCCCGGGGCCGCGTCTCGGCCTGTGAGGTGTAGACGACGCAGTCGGCGTTCAACGCCAGCAGCGCGTCGATGTCGTCGGTGGCGGTGACGCCGGTCGGCTCGGCCAGGCCGCACAGCTCTGCCGCGTCGCGTCCGATCTTGGCCGCGCCGTTGGCGTGCACACCCACCAGTTCCAGGTCGGGCCTGCCGACCAGCGCCCGCAGCGCGTGGACGCCGACGTTCCCGGTGGAGAACTGAATCACCCGGCGTTTCCCGCCCATGGTCGCTTCGCGTCCGCTCACAGCAGGTCGGTGATGGTCTTGAGGCCTGCGTCGTAGAGCACGCCGGGCATCATGCCGCCGTCGACTTCGATCGTGGTGCCGTTGACGTAATCGGCGCCGCCACCGGCGAGGAACACGCAGAGCCGTCCGACCTCGTCGAGCTCGCCGCCGCGCCGCAGCGGGATCTTCGCGAAATACTTCGCGCCATCCGGATCGTCGGCGGGAAGGACGAACGACCGGAGATTGTCGGTCAGGTGCGGGCCGAGGGCGAGTGCGTTGACCCGCGCGTGCGGTCCCCACTCCTCGGCGAGCGAACGGGTCATCTGGTTGAGTCCGGCCTTCGCCGCACCGTAGGACACCAGCGTCGGCGAACCGGCCGGATGCGATGCCCCGCTGGAGATGTTGATGATGCAGCCGGTGCCGTCCTGGTGCCGCATCTGCCGAAACACTCTGACCGCGAACCACAGTGGGCTGATGAGGTTCATCTGGATGGCGAACGCATGGAACATCACTGTCCGCTCGTAGTCGTCGTCGCTGCGGGGTGCGCCCTGGATCTTCTGCACCAGTTCGGGGATGTCCTCCGCGTGCGGCGCCGGAACCGTGCCGCCGGCGTTGTTCACCAGGATGTCGATGCGGCCGTAGGTGTCGGCGACCTGTTGAACGAATGCGTCGATGGCGCGGTGGTCGCCCTGGTCGCACACCGACTGTTTCGACCGCTCCGACCAGCCGGGATGCTCACCGACTCCCGGGATGGCCGGCAGCGGTGTGCGCGAACAGCCGATGACGGTGGCCCCGGCGCGCAGCAACTCGTGGGCGATGCCGACACCGACACCACGGCTGGTTCCGGTGACGATCGCGATCTTGCCGTCCAGGGAACCCATCGGTGTCTTTCCTCTCGCGGTCACATCGCGCGGATGGCGCCGCGGGCTTCGCCCTCCACATGCGGGCCTCGACCGCCGTGGAACCATAAAGCGCTCAATCTTTTGATGTCAATCCCCCACGTGTGGTCCCCTTGTCCGCATGGCTCCCCGAGTCGCGCCGCGCCGGCCCGCGCACGGCAATCAGGCGCGCGCCGAGCGCACCCGGGCCACGGCGATCGCCGAGACGGTGCGGTGTGTCCTCGACGAGGGGATCGGCGCGGCCAGCGCCAAGCACATCGCCGAGCGGGCAGGCATGACATGGGGAGTCATCCAGTACCACTTCGGCGATCGGGACGGCCTGCTCATGGCGGTAGTCGACGAGGGCTTCGCCGAACTGCTTGCGGCACTGCGGGAGTTGCCGCCCGCCGACGCCACGACCGACAGCCGCGAGCGGGTGGAACAGGTGGTGGGCGCGGCGTGGGCGGCGATGTCGAGTCCGACGTCGCGGGCCGCGATCGAGATCCTGGTGGGCACCCGCGCCACCAGGGGCGCGGCCGCCGGCGAACACCTCGGCCAGCTCGCCAGGACCTTCGCCGGACTCGGTATCGGCGTCGGAGCGGACCTCGACGCCGCCCGCAGCGCCGCGCTGAGCCACCTCCTGCTCTCGACCCTGCGTGGCCTGGTCACCACCCAGCTGATCATGGCCCGGCCGGTCGACACGGCGCGTGACCGGCAGATGCTCGTCGAGGTGATCTGCGCATACCTCGACGCCGCGCGGTGACCGCCGGCGGTACCCAGGTGTGCGGGCCTAGGCTTCCGGCACCGCTTCGTTGACCCGGTATAACCGCCAATCGGGTTGGCTGTCACCGTCGTTGGGGATCGAGAGTTCCAGCGTCGCCACGTCGGCGCCGGTGTCGTACAGCGTCGGATAGCGCAGGTTCAGCGCGTCGGCGGCGCCGCGGCCCTCCGGCGGCACCGCCAGCAGATACCGGACGCCGTTCTCGGCGGGCGCGTTCAGCAGCGCGGTGAAGTCCGGATCCGAGGGCACCACGAAGGTCCTCGGCCGGTCCGACGCCGCCAGGACGGCGAACCCGTAGACGGTGTCGGTGATCACCGAGCTCTCCGGTAGGCCGAGATCGTCGAGATAGTGCGCGATCTCGCGTTCGGTCGAGAAGGAGGCGGCGATGCGGTGCTCGATCTTCTTGCGGTCGCTGACGCTGTCGGGGTCCGGCGCCAGAACGGCGCCCAGCGCGTACTCCTGCGGTGCGTACTTCGGCAGGCTCATCCCCCACGCCGTCACCGGGAGCCCGAGCGCGAAGACCAGAGCCACCGCCGCGTAGACCGGCCACGGCCGGCGAGGGCCCGGTTCGACGGGGGGCGGTGCATACCTGCCGCGCCGTTTGGCCGGCAGCAGGGCGCCGTCCGGCACCGCGAGCATCGCCAGGCAGGCGGTCAGCGGCACCGCGATGACGTAGAACCGCAGGAACGGGAATGTCGACCCGGCGGCGTAGCCCACCGTCTGGAATGCCAGCGCGGCGCCGTAGACGGCCAGCGGCGGCAGCAGCACCTGCCAATTCGGCCCCCGCACCCGTCCCACCGCCGCCCACAGCCCGATCGGCAGCAGCGCGGGGGCGAGCAGCAGGATGCACACGACGGCGAATAGCATCCCGGAACCGAAGGTCGGCACCGTCTGCCCCGACTGCTCGAGTATCGCGGTGTTGCCGTACTGGGAGGTGAACTGCGCGAACGCTTCCCCGGTGATCAGCCAGCTGATCACCGCCCAGCCGAGGAACGCCGCGGTGCCGGGTCCGCTGACCATCAGCAGGTCGAGCAGTGCCCGGCGGAACCGCGGCGCTGAGGTGGCACGCAGATAGGTGGTGACGCCGACGAGCAGTCCGGCCGCCGCGATGCAGGCCACCGCGTCATAGCGGGTGAGGTAGGCCAGCCCCATCGCAATGCCGCCCGCGGTGACCAGATGGTGCACGTCGTCGTCGACCATCCAGAGGATCAGCCTGCGCACCGCCCACGACATGAAGAACAAGAACGGCGCCTCGCTCATCCCGTTCGAGCCGTAGAACACGATCATCGGGTTCAGCGCGAACACGGCGGCGATCGTGAGCGCGTAGCCGCGCGGCAGTCCGCGGTCGGTGCCCATGGACAGGATCTGCACGGCCGCACCGGCCATGAACACCGCCGACATCATGCTGCCCGAGAACGCCCGCTCGGTCATCTCCGGCCACAGCGGGCTGGCCAGCACCGCGGGGATCTGCACCATCGCCGTCAACGGCGTGAAGATGAAACCGATCGCGGCCAGGTGCGGGTCCCGGCTGAACAGCACCGCCTGGGCCGCCGAGACCCGGGACAGCGCGTCGCCGAGGATGAAGCCGTTGTGCACCTGGAGCCAGTATCCGACCCCGAGATAGATCACCAGGGTCACGACGAACAGCGCGGCCTTGAGCCGGCGATCGGTCACGACGGCCCGGCCTGTTGCGCCTCGACGTCGTCGGGCCGTTCGGACAGGCCGTGGAACGTCTTCTCCCAGTACGACGGATTGCGGATCAGCTGGTAGCAGCCCTTGGCCGCGGCCACGCTCATCATCACCCAGAAAGCGGGCACGGTCAGCGCGGCCACCAGCAGGTCGGAGCGGTCGTCCTCGCGCAGCGCGATCAGATTCATGTAGAGCGTGGCGGCGTTGCCCAGGATCAGCGCGATGAGCGCCGGGAAGTAGATGTACATCGGGAAGATGTCCTCGACCACCGCGGGCTGGCCGAGGAACCAGACCAGGGTGATCAACCAGAACGCCAGGTTGAGCACCGCGATGATCGGCGTGCCCGCGAGCACCAGGTTGAAGCGGACGAAGCTGCGGAAGCCGATGGTGCGATACAGCCGCACCGGTCTGCGGATCTGCACCAGCCAGGTCTGCAGATAGCCCTTGTACCAACGGGATCGCTGCCTGATCCAGTTGATCGGATCGCTGTTGGCCTCCTCGAGCGTGCGGGAGTCGATCACCGCGGTGTGATAGCCGTTGGACGCGATGCGCAGTCCGAGGTCGGCGTCCTCGGTGACGTTGAAGGGATCCCACGCGCCGATCTGTTCGAGCACGTCACGACGGAGATGATTCGACGTGCCGCCGAGCGGGATCGGTGACGTCGAACCCATCATCCCGGGCAGCAGGTAGCCGAACCACAACGCGTACTCGGCGGTGAACCATGCGGTGAGCAGATTCTGGTGACCGTTGTGGTATACGAGTTTGGCCTGTACGCAGGCGATGTCGTCGGGCAGCCGGCCGAATGCGGTCACCACCCGGCGCAGCTGCAGCGGCTCCGGCAGGTCTTCGGCGTCGAAGATCGTCACGATCTCACCGGTCGCGAAGTACAGACCGTAGTTGCACGCCTTCGGTTTCGTGCGCGGGTCCGCGGGTGGCACCAGCACGATAGTGATGGCGTCGGACTCCGCGCATGCGCGGGCCGCGGCGATGGTGACGTCGTCGTCGGCCTCCAGCAGCAGCAGCACCTGCAACTTGTCGGACGGGTACTCCAGCGCCGCCATCGCGCCGATCAGATCGCCCACCACCTCGGGCTCGTTGTAGGCGGGCACCAGGATCGTGTACGGCGGGAGGTCGGCGTCCGGAATAGCGCGGGCCTCCTCGTCGGTGATGACGATCGCCCGCGACGCCAGGCCCTGCCGGAAGATGAGCAACCGGTCGGCCATCGTGAGCAGATAGCCCAGCGTGCACACCCCGATCAGGGCCACCGCCGTGGGCATCGGCTGCCAGACCGCGCACACCGCAAGCAGCGCCAGCAGCGCCCAGACCACCGCCTTCTGCCAGGGGACGACGGAGATCGAGGCAGACCGCAGCGGATCGTCCTCGCGCAGACCGTCGATCGCCCGGTGCAGCGCGTACTGCTGCTCCTCCTCGGTGGCGTCCTCGGGTGACGGACGGTCGGCGAACGTGGTCATCGCTGTGCTCCCGTGGCCGCGAACTGCGCACCGACCAGTGCCCGCCCGAACACGGTGAGCAGTTCGCCGTCCTTGAACGTCGGCGTGCGCTGGTCGAGCACTGCGTTGCCGCGGAACAGCAGGGTCAACAGGGTCCGCAGGGTCGGGAACAGGTTGCCCGACGGCACCGGGAACGGAGCGTCCGGTTCGTGGTTGTCGACGGCGAAGATCGTCACCCGCTGCGCGATGTCGTCGCTGCCCCAGGCGAACTGCAGGGAGTTCCACGTCACCAGCAGGTCGTCGTCGACGACGGAGAGCAACTGTCCCGTGACCCCCATCCCAAGGTCGACAGGACGCAGTGTGCTCAGCCGGGCCGCGGTCAACCCGTACAGCACCCGTCCCGGGTACACCCCGAATGCGAACGGCCGCTCACTGACGATGCTGTCCACCACGAGCGTGCGCGGTCGGGACGCCTTGTCCCACCGTATATTTCCCACATCGGCGGTCATGGTCTGACGCACCAGCACCGCGTCGTCACCGTACAGCCGCTGCACCTGCTCGTAGGTCTGGACGGCGGTGGTCGACCACCCCGTCGGCGCCGCCAGCGGCTGGCCCGGCTCCAGGAAGCCGGGAGTGGACCTGCTGATCGGGGCGGTGGTGGTCACAGCGGGCAGCGGGAAGAACGACAGCACCAGCGCGACGACGATCACCAGGGGCACGCCGGACCACACCTGCTTGGCGGCCAGCGGTTCGACGGAGCGTTCCAGGATCCGTTTGGGGGCGCCGCGGCGGGACCGCAGGTACATCACCGTGCCGACCACACAGATCGCCGTCAGCGCAGGCACCTGCTGGTAGACCTGGATGGGCGCGTCCGGGAAAAAGACGCCGACCACGAACAGCACACCGAATCCGACGATCCATGCCGCGGCGGACCCGATCGCACCGCGCCGTTGAGTACGTCCGGTGGCGATGCCGGTGCCGAGGCCCGCGATCAGCAGCGTCACCGCGCCCGCCGCGAACTTCCCCCCGCCGAACAGGATCACCGCGAGGTAGTAGGGCAGCGAGAATGCGAGCAGCAACATGAACCACACCCAGGCGAACCGGATCACCGGGCGCAGTCCGAACAGCACGATGCAGCAGCTGACGATGAACAGCCACATCGCCACGAAGTCCAGCCGCAGCAGGTGGAAGAACAGTGCGTACCGCTGCAGCAGCACCCCCTGCAGCAGCAGTGCGAGCACCAGTCCCATCGTCCCGACGATGATGTCGGTCTGCCGGTCGTGGATGGGCAGTTCGGTGCGGTTGCGGCGGGCCACTCCGATCGCCACCAGGATCGCCGCCGCGGGCACCGTCCACACGTATGCGCCGATGCCGCCGGCCCGGCTGGTCTCCGCAAGGCTCGCCAGGCTGTCCCAGAACGCCACAACGGTGAGTGCCGCGATGAACGTCCACCTGATGATCAGCCGGTAGACCGGGTGGATGTCCTCGTACCTGGCGAGCAGCGCCGCCGGCCCGCGCGGGCCGGTTTCGGTCTCGACAGGTGCCGTCGCGGTCATGGTTGTCGGCGGGACCGCTTGCGCAGCAGCCAGATCAGCCCGACCCCGACCCCGAGCACGGCTACCGCGACGACCGCGGCGCCGATCACCCAGCGGGAGCCCGGCCCGCCTTCCTCGGCCGGTGCGGCCGCGACGTCTGGTGCGCCGTCGCCGGCCGCCACCGTCACCGGTGGCTCACCGGGCACTGCGATCAACGCGTTGCCGGTCAGCCGCGACCAGCGGTCCACGTCGGCCGACAGCCAGTCCAGCAGCCGGTCGAGCTCGCCGGGCGCGTTGTCCGACGTCGCCACCAGTACGGTGCGGTTGCCGGCGTAGGTGGTCTGCAGTGAACCGAAGGCCGGTGCCGGGGTCACGGTCAGGGTGCCGGATTCCCCGGCGCCGCCTGCATTCTGGATGTTCAGCTCGCCGTCGGCATCGGCTGCGACCGGCAGCGCGATCCGGTCGTCGGTCCATCCTCCTGCGTCGATCAGCACCGCGGGATTCGGTGAGGCGGCGGCCTCGGCCACCGAGGTCACCGCGGTGTCGACCGGCAAGCCGCTCAGCCGCTGCAACCCGACGAGGATCGCGACCGCGCGCCGGGTGTCGGCGAAGTCCTCACCGATGCCGACCTCGACGCGCGGCATCAGCGCCTGCGGCAGGGCCTGGAAGCCGCCGGGCAGCGGCGGCGCGGCGCGCTCACTGCGGATCTCGCTGTCGCCGTCGATGGTCAGCGTGATCGGCTGGAATTCGCCGCAGCGGCCCACGTTCCCGCTGATGTCCAGCGTCACACCCAGGTTCGTGTAGCGCTCGAGCAACTGGTCGGGCACGTCGATCCACCGGTCGATGCGGCCCGTGCTGTCGGCGGTCCAGCTGTCCAGCGTCTCCGCGCCGATCGCGACGACGAGCTGGCCGCCGATCTGCGACGGCAGCGGGGTGTAGGACCCCTGCAGGTGGACGCGCACGTTGCGTGCGGAGCGGCCGAGCCTGGTCTGGTCGAGGCCGAGCGACACCTGCGGCGACAGTCCGGTGGCGTTCACGCCCGGCTGCCCGAGGCGGCGCAGCGTCGTGCTGTCCGAAGCCAGGACGGGGCTCGACTGCACCGGTCCGACAACGGCTTTGGAGCTCAGCGCCAGCCGGTTGACGTCGCTGGACAGCAGCCGGGCCTGGTTGGTCAGCTCCCCGGCCTGGCCGCTGATCAGCAGCGACGGCACGCCGACTGTGCCGAGCAGCGAGACCCCCGCGTCGGCGCCCTCCCGGATGACGACCTGGCGCTGCAGCGGCTGCGACGGCCCCGGCGGCGCGTCCTGGCCGTCGGCGAGCGCGGTGACCGACACCTCGGTGTTCTGCTTCCCGTACCGGGCGACCACTGCGGTCGCGATCCGGAGGGCGGCGTCGGACTCGACACGCGACGGCGTCTCCGGAACGAACAGATCGAGGCGGCGCAGGATCGGCGGCAGGAAGTCGGCCACCGTGCGCGGCGGCGCCTCGGTGCCCTCGTACCGGACGGCCGCATCGACCAGGCGCAGCGGATTGGACGGGTCGAGGCAGTAGTCGCCGGTGGGGGTCAGGTAGCTGCGCAGGGTGACCGTCACCGCGTTGTCGACGACGGCGGCGCCGGCGAGCGGGATCGAGATCGGCGCCCGGTCGACCATCGGCAGCCCGACCCGCGACAGCGTCCGGTTCTCCTGGGTGGCCGTGAGCGTTCCCGCGGCGACGTTGACCGGGATCTCCACCGTCACGTCCATCGACGCGGGCACCAGACCGGGCGGCACCGGGATGGTGAGCGACGAGATGCCCTGGGTGCCGTAGAACGCGACCACCGGATCGGCGCCGACGTCGGCAAGGCGCAGGGTCGGCGCAGTGGCGACCTGACCCCCGTCTCCCGGCGCTGCCGTCGCTGGAAAAGCGAAGGCCGCCGGCATGGTTAACAAGACAAGACTTGTGCCGACGGCCATCATCGCCCGAAATACAGGCCAGATACCAACCCTCACAGGGCCGAGCGTAGACAATCCGGCCGTCAGGCAAACCTGTAATGGTTGATTTCGAGAAAGCTGCCGGTAGCCAATGGCGTCCGTACGCCGGGCAAGGAAAAGCCCCGCACGCTGAGCGTGCGGGGCTCTTTCGCCGTTGTACTTGCCGGTCGGCCTACTTGGCCTTCTCGAGCACGTCGACGAGACGCCACCGCTTGGTGGCCGACAGCGGACGGGTCTCCATCAGGGAGACGCGGTCGCCGACGCCGGCATCGCCGTTCTCGTCATGCGCCTTGACCTTGGTCGTGGTCCGGATGATCTTGCCGTAGAGCGGGTGGCTCTTACGCGATTCCAGCTCGACCACGATGGTCTTCTGCATCTTGTCGCTCACCACGTAGCCGATGGCCGTCTTGCGACGTCCGCGCGGCTTCTCGGTGCGCGGGGTGCGCGCGGCACCCTTTTCGGTGGCGTCAGATTTTGCGTCTGCCATTACGATTCCTCACCTGCGGGCCCGGAAGCCAAGCCCAGTTCACGTTCGCGCAGCACGGTGTACACGCGCGCGATCTCCTGCCGCACGACACGAAGCCGGCGGTTGTTGGCGAGCTGGCCGGTGGCCATCTGGAAGCGCAGATTGAACAGCTCTTCCTTGGATTCACGCAGCCGGTCGGTCAGCTCGTCATCGGTCAGTTCACGCAGTTCACCAGTGGAAACTCCAACGGCCATCAGAAGTTCTCCTCTCTGGTCACGATGCGCGCCTTGATCGGCAACTTGTGGATCGCACGGGTCAGCGCGTCGCGCGCGATCTTCTCGTCCGGGTAGCTCAGCTCGAACAGCACGCGGCCCGGCTTGACGTTGGCGATCCACCACTCCGGCGAACCCTTACCGGAACCCATGCGGGTCTCGGCGGGCTTCTTGGTCAGCGGGCGGTCGGGGAAGATGTTGATCCACACCTTGCCGCCACGCTTGATGTGCCGGTTGATGGCGATACGGGCGGACTCGATCTGCCGGTTGGTGATGTAGGCGTGCTCGAGTGCCTGGATTCCGTAGTCGCCGAAGCTCACCGAGGTGCCGCCACTGGCGACGCCACGCTGGCGCGGGTGGTGCTGCTTGCGGTGCTTGACCTTGCGCGGGATAAGCATGTCAGCTCTCCGTATTCTGGGTCGTCTCGGCGGCGGCGCCGGCAGCGGCCTCGGTGCCCACTGCAGCCTCGGCCGTGGCCGGAGCTTCTTCGGTGCCCGTCGCCGCACGACCCGCGTCGGTGCTCGTGGCGGTGGTGCCCGACGCGCCGCTGCGGCGCGGACGGGTGCCCGACGGACGCTCGCGGCGCGGCCGGTCTGCGGCCGGTGCGGCGGCGGCCAGCTCACGCTTGCCACCGACGATGTCGCCCTTGTAGATCCACACCTTCACGCCGATCCGGCCGAAGGTGGTCTTGGCCTCGTAGAGGCCGTAGTCGATGTCGGCGCGCAGCGTGTGCAGCGGCACCCGGCCCTCGCGGTAGAACTCCGAGCGGCTCATCTCCGCACCGCCGAGGCGGCCGGAGCACTGCACGCGGATGCCCTTGACGTTGGGCTGACGCATGGCCGACTGGATGGCCTTGCGCATCGCCCGGCGGAACGCCACACGGTTGGACAGCTGCTCGGCGACACCCTGTGCCACCAGCTGAGCCACCGACTCCGGGTTCTTGACCTCGAGGATGTTGAGCTGGACCTGCTTCTTGGTCAGCTTCTCCAGGTCGGCGCGGATGCGGTCGGCCTCCGTGCCGCGACGGCCGATCACGATGCCGGGACGCGCGGTGTGGATGTCGACGCGGACCCGGTCGCGGGTCCGTTCGATCTCCACGTCGGCGATGCCGGCACGCTCGAGGCCCGTGGCGAGAAGTCGCCGGATCGCGACGTCTTCCTTCACGTAGTCCTTGTACTGCTTGTCGGCATACCACCGGGACTTCCAGTCGGTGGTGATACCGAGCCGGAAGCCGTGGGGATTGATCTTCTGGCCCACTACTCTGAGCCCTCCTTCGCTTCGTCAGAAGCTTCTGTCTTCTTCGCGGCAGCCTTCTTGGCCGGCGCCTTCTCAGCAGTCGCCTTGGCGGGAACCGTCTTGGCGGCGGCGGCCTTGCTGCCCTGCGCGCGTCGCGAGCGGGTGCTCGCCGACGCCTCGCCTGCGGCCTTGCCACGGCCGCTGTCGCGACGCGGCCGGCTCTCGACGATCACCGTGATGTGGCTGGTGCGCTTGCGGATCCGGAACGCACGCCCCTGGGCGCGCGGACGGATGCGCTTGGCGGTCGGGCCCTCATCGGCGTGGATCGTCGCCACCACGAGGGTGGACGGGTCGAGGCCGTCGTTGTTCTGCGCGTTGGCCGCCGCACTGGCGATCACCTTGGCGACCGGCTCGCTGGCGTCCTGCGGTGCCCACCGGAGGATGTCGAGCGCCTCGGCGACGGACTTGCCGCGCACCAGGTCGATGACACGGCGCGCCTTGCTCGCCGAGACGCGCACGAAGCGCGCCTTCGCGACGGCGGACGGATATTCGGTGACTATTGCGGATGGAGTACTCATTACCGGCGCTTCGCCTTCCGGTCATCCTTGATGTGACCCTTGAACGTGCGGGTGGGGGCGAACTCGCCCAGCTTGTGCCCGACCATCGACTCGGTGACGAACACCGGGACATGCTTGCGGCCGTCGTGCACCGCGAACGTGTGGCCGATGAAGTCCGGGATGATGGTGGACCGGCGCGACCAGGTCTTGATGACCTGCTTGGTGTTCTTGTCGTTCTGGACGTCGACCTTCTTGAGCAGATGGTCGTCGACGAACGGGCCCTTCTTCAGGCTGCGTGGCATCGTTGGATCCTTCCCGGCCTAGCGCTTGTTCTTGCCGGTGCGCCGGCGTCGGACGATGAGCTTGTCGCTCGGCTTGTTCTTGCGGGTGCGGCCTTCCGGCTTGCCCCACGGGCTCACCGGGTGCCGACCACCGGAGGTCTTACCCTCGCCACCACCGTGCGGGTGGTCGACCGGGTTCATCACGACACCACGGACGGTCGGGCGCTTGCCCTTCCAGCGCATCCGGCCGGCCTTGCCCCAGTTGATGTTGGCCTGCTCGGCGTTGCCGACCTCGCCGACCGTGGCGCGGCAGCGCACGTCGACGCGGCGGATCTCACCGGACGGCATACGAAGGGTCGCGTAGGGACCTTCCTTGCCCAGCAGCTGGATGCTCACACCGGCCGAGCGGCCCAGCTTGGCGCCGCCGCCCGGACGCAGCTCGACGGCGTGGATCACGGTGCCGGACGGGATGTTGCGCAGCGGCAGGTTGTTGCCGGGCTTGATGTCGGCGTTGGCGCCGGCCTCGACGATCGCACCCTGCTTGAGTCCCTGCGGCGCGATGATGTAGCGCTTCTCGCCGTCCAGGTAGTGCAGCAGTGCGATGTTCGCGGTGCGGTTCGGGTCGTACTCGATGTGCGCGACCTTGGCGTCGACGCCGTCCTTGTCGTGGCGACGGAAGTCGATGAGGCGGTAGGCCCGCTTGTGGCCGCCACCCTTGTGCCGGGTGGTGATGCGGCCGTGGGCGTTACGGCCACCCTTGCCGTGCAGCGGGCGGATCAGCGACTTCTCCGGAGTCGAGCGGGTGATCTCGGCGAAATCGGAGACGCTGGCACCGCGACGACCGGGGGTCGTCGGCTTGTACTTGCGAATAGCCATGTCTACAAAGCTCTCTCTAGTCTCTCAGTCCCTGCCCCGGCTAGGCCGGCGCTCCGAACAGATCGATCGGCTTGCTGCCCGCGGCCAGCGTGACGATGGCGCGCTTGGTGCTCTTGCGCTGGCCATAGCCCGCACGGGTGCGCTTGCGCTTGCCCTGACGATTGGCGGTGTTCACCGAGTCGACCTTGACCTTGAAGATCTTCTCGATCGCGATCTTGATCTGGGTCTTGTTCGAGTCCGGGTGCACCACGAAGGTGTACACGTTGTCCTCGATCAGCCCGTAGCTCTTCTCGGAGATGACCGGGGCCAGGATGATGTCGCGGGGGTCAGTCACGGTCGCCATCAGGCCGACACCTCCTCGTCCTTGGCCGCCGCGCTGCGGGTGGCCGCTGTGATGTAGGTGTTCAGCGCCTCGACGCTGAAGATCACGTCGTCGGCCTTCAACACGTCGTAGGTGTTGAGCTGGTCCGGCGAGATCACGTGCACGCCAGGCAGGTTCCGCACGCTGAGCGTGCCGGTCACGTCGGTCCGGCCGACGACCAGCAGCACCTGCGGGCGATCGGTCAGCGTGGCCAGGAACGTCTTGGCGCTCTTCGTCGACGGGGTCTGGCCCTCGACGAACTCGGTGACGGCGTGGATACGGCCGTTGCGGGCCCGGTCCGAGAGCGCCCCGCGCAGTGCGGCGGCGATCATCTTCTTCGGGGTGCGCTGGCTGTAGTCACGCGGCTGCGGGCCGTGCACGACGCCACCGCCGGTGAACTGCGGCGCGCGTGTCGAACCCTGGCGGGCACGACCGGTGCCCTTCTGCCGGTACGGCTTCTTGCCGCCGCCGCGCACCTCGCCGCGCGTCTTGGTGGAGTGCGTGCCCTGCCGCTTGGCGGCCAGCTGCGCGTTCACCACCTGATGCATCAGCGCGATGTTGGGCTCCACGTCGAACAGCTCGGCGGGCAGCTCCACGGAGCCGTCCTTCATGCCGCCCGGGGTGAGGACGTCGATCGTCAGTGTCTGCGTCTTGTCGGCCATTACTTCTCGCCTCGCTTGATTGCGCTGCGGACCATCACGAGGCCACCGTTGCGGCCCGGGATGGCGCCCTTGATCAGCAGGACGCCGTTCTCGGCGTCGACTTTGTGCACCTTCAGGTTCTGGGTGGTGATGCGGTCGTGGCCCATCCGGCCCGACATGCGCGTGCCCTTGAACACCCGGCCGGGGGTGGCGCAGCCACCGATGGAACCGGGACGACGGTGCACCGCCTGGGCGCCGTGCGCTGCGCCCTGGCCCTTGAAGCCGTGCCGCTTCATGGTGCCTGCGAAGCCCTTGCCCTTGCTGGTGCCCGTCACGTCGACGAAGGCGCCGTCGGCGAAGATCTCCGCCGTCAGCTCCTGGCCGACCTCGTACTCGGCGGCAGCGGTCTCGTCGTCGAGCCGGAACTCGGCGATGTGACGGCGCGGGTTCACGCCCGCCGCGGCGTACTGGCCGGACACCGGCTTGTTCACCTTGCGGGGGCTGATCTCGCCGTAGGCGAGCTGCACCGCGCTGTAGCCGTCGCGCTCCGGAGTACGGATCATCGTCACGACGTTCGGGCCGGCCTTGACGACCGTCACCGGCACGACCTTGTTGTTCTCGTCGAACACCTGCGTCATGCCCAGCTTGGTGCCCAGAATGCTCTTTCTAGCCATTTCTCTTGGGTCTCCTACTGGATGTTGACGTCGACGCTGGCCGGCAGATCGATGCGCATGAGGGCGTCAACGGTCTTCGGCGTCGGGTCGAGGATGTCGATCAGCCGCTTGTGTGTACGCATCTCGAAGTGCTCCCGCGAGTCCTTGTACTTGTGCGGGGACCGGATGACGCAGTACACGTTCTTCTCGGTCGGCAGCGGCACTGGGCCCACCACGCTGGCACCGGTACGGGTGACCGTCTCCACGATCTTGCGCGCCGAGGCGTCGATCGCCTCGTGGTCGTAGGCCTTGAGCCTGATGCGGATCTTTTGTCCCGCCACGCTTTTCCTACCTCACTCCTGCTTGTGTTCCGACTGGGGGACCCAATCGGACCTGGTGTTGCTGCGCTCCGCCCGTGGGCGTCGCGCTGGCTGTTGCCGCCGCTGTGTATCTGTCTCTGGTTCACCGACCCCCGCGCTCGGGTGTGTCGCCCTCGCGCACACTCGCCCGCGCCGGAAAACCGCCACGATCGAGAGTTGGGACCGGATGCACCCCTTCGGGTGCCAGTCGCATGCCCGGCCAGGTGCGAACCCGGCTCAAGGCAACCCGAACAGTATGCCTCAAGAGCGGGCGTCATCCAAATTGCTGGCCGGCCGCCCGACAGCGCACCGGGGACGGGTCGTGTGCACGGGAAACGGCGTCGTCACCCAGCTGAACACCGCGGTCCGCGACCGGTCAACTTACTCGCGAGTAAGGTAGCGCGGATGAGTGAGACGACCAGCACATACCGGGCCTGGCAGCGACTGGCCGGCGTGCCTGCGGGCAGCCGCCTGTTCTCCGCCGCGGCGATCGCGCGGGTGCCCTACTTCGCCTCGATCGCGCCGCACGTGGTGCGCATGGAGCCCGGGCTGGCAGAGGTCGCGGTGCCGAAGTGGTTCTTCGTCCACAACCACCTGCACACGGTGCACGCGATCGCGTCGTGCAACGCCGCCGAGATGGCGATGGGCATGTTGATGGAGGCCACGGTGCCGACCACGCACCGGTGGATCCCCAAGGCGATGACGGTGCAGTACCTGCAGAAGGCGACGACGTCGCTGCGGGCGACGGCCCGGCTGGACCCGCCGGACTTCACGGCCATCACCGAGGGCGCCGATCTCGTGGTCCCCGTCACGGTCACCGACCGCGTCGGCGCGGAGGTGGTGCACGCCGAGATCACCACCTGGGTGACACCGGCCTGATCCGCCCGCGGGCTACTCGAGCCCGGCCCAGAACGGGCAGCGGTGTTCGGCGTCGAAGGTGTCGACGATGCGGCTGCCGCCCGGCTGCAACGACATCCGCGCCGGGTCGGCGATGCCGTCGAGCGCGGGCCAGTCGGGCTGGCCCACCGCGTCGGGCTTCCCGGTGGTCACGAAGCGGCTCCAGTAGTCGATCATCTGGTCGGAGAGCCGGTGCTGGTCGTCCGACAGCGCAGGCGCGCCGCCCACGTCGAACAGGTAGCGCAGCTCGAGTGAGTGGCTGGCGCCCACCTTGAACGGCAGCGTCCGCAGCGGCTCGGGCGCGGGCGCGTCGCGGTCGTTGAACTCGTAGGCGTACACCGGTCCGCTGCGGGTCAGGCCGTCGGCCATCCGGTCGGTGACGCAGGCGAACGCCCCGTCGGTGACGGCCGCCGAGTAGGCCAGTGCCGCATCGGGATAGTCGGCGAGCGGATAGCGCGCGGCCACCGCCGCAGCGTCTTCACCGAACGTGTCGCGCAGCAGCGCAGGATATTCGGTGTCGGGATAGCGCACGCCCCGCAGATACTGCAACGCGACGAACAGGGTGAACTCGTCGCGGGTGGTGCCGATCAACACGGGCACCTCGAGCGCCCGGCCGTCGGCCATGGTCCGCACCGGGTCGACCGGCAGCGTCCGTGTCCCGGTCACCGGACCGGTCAGGCGGTCCTCGCCGATGCCGGTGTACCAGACCGGCTCGCGGAGCTTGTCGACGGGCAGGTCGCGCAGGCACTCGGCCGCGGTGCCCGGATCGGCACAACCGGCGCGGGCGGCGTAGTCCACGCTGGCGCGTTCGGCGGTCGGCAGGTCGGCCTGCACCTGGCACGGGGCGCTCATCACGACCGCCGCCCGGAACAGGTCCGCGGAGCCAGGCGCGACCAGGTGGTCGCAGACCGACATGCCGCCGGCCGACTCGCCGGCCACCGTGACCCTGCCGGGGTCGCCGCCGAACCGGCTGATGTTGTCGCGCACCCAGCGCAGCGCGGCCTGCTGGTCGGCGAGCCCGTAGTTGCCGACGTCGCCGGCCGGCCCCAGCGCCGGGTGGGCCAGGAAGCCCAGCGTGCCGAGCCGGTAGTTCACCGTCACCACGACGATGTCACCCCGCGACGCCAGCCAGCTGCCGTTGTAGACACCGCCGCTGCCGTTGACGAACGCGCCGCCGTGTATCCACACCATCACCGGCTTGGGCTCGGCAGACACCGGCGGCGTCCACACGTTCAGCGTCAGGCAGTCCTCGTCGGTCTGCCTGCCGAATTCCAGGTCGGCAGTGGGGTCCTGGATGCAGCGGGGACCCGGGTGGGTGGCGTCGCGCACGTCGACCCACGGCTGCGCCTGCGCCGGCGGACGGAAGCGCAGCGGGCCGGTCGGCGGCGCCGCGTACGGGATCCCCGAGAACTCCCGGTGACCGGCCGACACCTCGCCGCGGACCCGTCCGGTGACGGTCTCCACCTCCGCGGGGTCGCCCGCCGGGGTGGCACCGGCGGAGGCCGAGGGTGCAGCGGAGTCGTCCTGACGGCCGCAGCCCGCGAGCGTCAGCGCCGGCACCAGCAGCAGGCAGGCGGCCCGCACCAGCGCCCGCCGCGACAGGCGTAGCGATGGGGGCACGGTTGCGGAGCCTACCGAGAAGCACGCGTAGACCCCGGTGCATCGGCCCATGGCTCCTTCCCAGCGTGGCCCGCGTCACATAAGCTGGCTTATGGACACCTGTCAAGACGTAGAGGAGCCCGGATGAGCACGCCGACGATGGACGACGCCGCAAAGGTGCTTGCCGATCCGACCGCCTACGCGGACGACGCCCGGCTGCACGCGGCGCTGGCCGACCTGCGGGCGAACAACCCGGTGGCATGGGTGGACAACCCGCCGTACCGGCCGTTCTGGGCGATCACCAGGCACACCGACATCATGGCGATCGAGCGGGCCAACGACCTGTTCCTGTCGGAGCCGCGGCCACTGCTGGCCACCGCCGAAGCCGACGACATCTTCAAGGCGCAGTTGGACGCCGGCATCGGACTGCGCACCCTGATCCACATGGACGATCCGCACCACCGCAAGGTCCGGTCGATCGGCGCCGACTGGTTCCGCCCAAAGGCGATGCGCGCGTTGAAGATCCGCGTCGACGAACTGGCCAGGCGCTACGTCGATCAGATGCGTGACATCGGGCCGGAATGCGACTTCGTCACCGACATCGCCGTGCAGTTCCCGCTGTACGTGATCATGTCGCTGCTCGGCCTGCCCGAGGAGGACTACGGCCGCATGCACATGCTCACCCAGGAGATGTTCGGCGGAGACGACGAGGAGTTCCAGCGGGGTAAGAGTCCCGAGGACATGCTGGCGGTGCTTGCGGATTTCTTCGACTACTTCTCGACGCTGACCGCGTCGCGCCGGGCCGCCCCGACAGACGATCTCGCATCGGCGATCGCCAACGGCCGCATCGACGGTGAGCCGATGGGCGACATGGACACCGCCTCCTACTACGTCATCGTCGCCAGCGCGGGACACGACACCACTAAGGACGCCATCTCCGGCGGACTGCACGCGCTGATCGAGAATCCCGGCGAGCTGGACCGGTTGCGCCGGCACCCGGAGCTGATGCCGACGGCGGTCGAGGAGATGATCCGCTGGTCGACACCGGTCAAGGAGTTCATGCGCACCGCCGCCGAGGACACCGAGGTGCGCGGCGTGCCGATCGCCAAGGGTGAATCAGTTTATCTCGCATACGTTTCCGGCAACCGCGACGAGGAGATCTTCGACGAGCCGTTCCGGTTCGACGTCGGCCGCGAGCCCAACAAGCACCTGTCGTTCGGTTACGGTGTGCACTTCTGTCTCGGCGCCGCGCTGGCCCGGATGGAGATGAACAGTCTGTTCACCGAACTGATCCCGCGGCTCGAGTCGATCGAGCCGGCCGGCCCTGCGGAACTGACGGCCACGACGTTCGTCGGCGGCCTCAAGCACCTGCCGATCCGGTACGCGTTGCGCTGACTCCCCCGTCGGCCTTCCTGGCGTGGGTGGCCAGGAAGCCGTCGACGGCCGCCTCGGCGCAGCCGCGGAAGTCGAAGTCGGCCAGCGTGCTCAGCCGGCCGAGGATCAGCGGTCCGATGAGCAGGGCGATCGCCCCGATCCGGTCGACCTCCACGAGCTCTTCGCGCGCCTGCGGGCTGTCGAAGATCGCGTCGAACGGCACCGTGTAGAGCGCCATGATGCGCTCGCGCAGCGTGGCGACGGCCGTCCCGTCGCTGTCGACCGCACCCGATTCGCGGACCTCGGCCCACGGCCCGAGGTCGGGACCCGACGCCAGCCACGTCATCGCGGCCAGCGTCGTGGGCACCTCGGCAATCGAGTCGGCCCAGCCGACGACCACGGCCATCAGCTTGTCGCGCAGTTCCCCCTCAGGGGGCGGCATCGGCGCAGGCTGCAGCAGGCTCACGAAGGCCGCGGCGAGAAGGTCGTTGGCACTGGAGAAGTGGCGGTAGAGGGTGGCGCGCGCGACGTTGGCGGTGCGGGTGACCGCGTCGATGGTCACCGCACTCGGGCCGCCTGAGCGCAGCAGCGTGGTCGCGGCTTCCAGCAATGCGGCACGGGAGCGCGCCGGTCGCGGATCGGTACTACCGCCGGCCATCGTTTACACCACCTTCCGCGGGGGAACAAGACTATCGGTCTCGCTACGAGACGGTTAGTCTCAAAAGTCACTCTTCCGGAAGGAGAGGTCCATGGTCGACACTCTCGCCCGGCCCGGTCAGCCTACCGATCCCCGGCTCGGCGACGTGTCGGCGCGCGCCAGGACCTGGCTGCTCGCGGTGGCATGCCTGGACGTGCTGCTGGTGATCTCGTCGATGGTCGCGCTCAACGCGGCCATGCCCGACATCGCCGTCAACACCGCCGCGACGCAGACCGAGCTCACCTGGGTGGTCGACGGCTACACGCTGGTACTGGCCTGCCTGTTGCTGCCCGCCGGCGCTGTCGGTGACCGCTACGGCCGCCGCGGCGCCCTGCTGGCCGGCCTGGCGGTGTTCGCCGCCGCCTCGGTCGCTCCGGTGTTCTTCGACGCCCCGCTGCAGATCATCATCGCGCGTGCGGTCGCGGGCGCGGGCGCCGCTCTGATCATGCCCGCGACGCTCTCGCTGCTCACCGCGGGCTTCCCGAAAGCCGAGCGCAACAAGGCCGTCGGCATCTGGGCCGGTGTCTGCGGGTCCGGCGCCATCATCGGTTTCCTCGGCACCGGTGTGCTGCTGCACTTCTTCTCGTGGCAGTCCATCTTCTGGGCGTTCGCGATCGTCGCCGTCGTCCTCTTCGGGCTGACGCTGACCATCACGTCCTCGCGCGACGAGTCGGGTGCTCCCGTCGACTGGGCCGGCGGCGTGCTCGTCGCCGCGGCGGTGGCGGTGTTCGTCTTCGGTGTGATCGAGGCGCCCGCCCGCGGCTGGTCGAGTCCGGTGGTGTGGGGATGTGTGGGCGCCGGCCTGGCGCTCACCGCGGCATTCGCCGCACTCCAGCTCCGGCTGACGCATCCGCTCCTGGACGTGCGGCTGTTCCGGCGGCCGGACTTCGCGACCGGCTCGCTCGGGGTCACCTTCCTGTTCTTCGCGAACTTCGGCTTCTTCTTCCTCGTGATGCAGTACATGCAACTGGTACTCGGGTACAACCCGTTGCAGACCGCCTTCGCGCTCACGCCGCTGGCGGTCCCGGTGCTGATCCTCAGCGCGCTGACACCGCTGTACCTGCCCCGCATCGGGTTGCGGCTCTCGGTCACCGTGGGCCTGCTCCTCCTCGCGGCGGGCCTTGCGTGCATGCGCATCCTCGATGTCGAGTCGTCCTACTGGGATCTGGCCTGGCCGTTGATGATCGTCAGCGCCGGCATCGGGCTGTGCACGGCGCCGACGACGTCGGCGATCATGGGCGCGGCGCCCGACGAGAAACAGGGGGTGGCCTCAGCGGTCAACGACACCACGCGCGAGGTCGGCGCGGCCCTCGGCATCGCCGCTGCCGGCTCGGTGCTCGCCGCCCAGTACGGCAACCTGCTCTCCCCCGCCGTCGCCGCGCTGCCGGAACCCGTTCGCGGGCCTGCGCTGGACTCGCTGGCCCAGGCGCTGGAGGTCGCCGAACGCCTCGGCCCGCAGGGCGCCCAGTTGGCCGCCGACGCCAACCACGCCTTCCTGCAGGCGATGGACGGCTCCCTGCTCGTGCTGGCGGTGGCGGTGACCGTCGCGGCGGTGTTCGTGGCGGTGTGGTCGCCGGGGCGCGACGGCAGGCAGTCGCGGTACCTCCGCCGGCTCGCCGCGATTCCGCGCGCGCGCCGCATCGCCGCCCTCCGGGCTGTGCCGCCGGCCCGGCGCGGCTAACCTGGCGGCGTGCGCCTGCTGCTCGCCAATCCGAACACGACCGCGTCGATGACCCGGGCCATTGCCGCGGGCGCCGCCGCGGTCGCGCGAGCGGACACCGTCGTCGAGGCGGTGAACCCGCAGGCCGGTCCCGCCAGCATCGAGAACGACGACGACGAACGCCGTTGCGTACCCGGCCTTCTCGAGTTGCTCGCCGAGGCCGCCCGCCGCCCCGCCGAAGACCGGCCGGACGCGTACGTGGTGGCCTGTTTCGGTGATCCCGGACTGGACGAGGCCCGCCGGATGCTCGACACCCCCGTGCTGGGGATCGCCCAGGCCGCGATGCACGCGGCCGCCCTTGCGGCAGGCAGCTTCTCGGTGGTGACGTCGATGTCGGCGACCGTGCCGAGGGCCTGGCAACTCGCGAAGGCCTACACCCCTTCGGCGTGCGTCGGCGTCCACGCGTGCGACATCCCGGTGCTGCGCATCGATTCCGACCCTTCGACGATCGAACCCATCGGTGACCTGTGCGCCGCAGCGCTGACCGGTGACGGCAGCCGGTCGATCGTGCTGGGCTGCGCGGCGATGGCCCGCTTTGCCGAACCGTTGCGGCGCCGTCTTGGTGTCCCGGTCGTCGACGGCGTCGCCGCGGCGACCCTGCTGGCCGAGGCGATCGTCCCCCTCGTCAGCCGCTGACGAACTCCGCCGCACGGTGCCCGATCATCGCGATCGTGGCGTGCGGACCCCGTCCCGTGATCACCGGCATGATCGAGCCGTCGGCCACCCACAGATTCTCGACGCCGCGCACGCGGCAGCGCGGGTCGACGACCGCGGCGTCGTCGTCCTCGGAGCCCATCCTGGCCGATCCGCACAGGTGCTGGGAGGTCGACCACGCGGCAGCCGCCAAGCCCGACGGGCCGCCGATGATGTCGGCGGCGAGCTCGGCTCCGGCCGCGAGCGCGGCGACGTCGGCCGGTTCGCTGTCGTAGCGGTGCTCGATCACCGGGGCCACCGACGGATCGTCGGAGGCCAACCTGATCCGCCCGCGCGACCGCGGCTTCATCAGCGCGATCCCCAGGTGCGGCCGGTCTGTCGGATCGTGCCCCGGGCCGTGCACCATTGCAGCGAAACCCGCTGTGTAGGGCCGGATCTCGACTTCGCCGGTGGTCAGCACGGCTTCCAGCGGGGGGAGATCGTGGGTCGGAGTCCAGTCCACCGGGAGCACCCATTCCGGGTGGTCCGCCGTCGCGACGCCGACGGGGAGGTCGGCGACCACCGCAATGCCCAGCGGTTCGAGCACCTCCGGCGAACCCACGCCGGAGAGCATCAGCAACTGCGCGGTGCCGATGGCGCCCGTGCACAGCACCACCCGGTCTGCGGTGAGCAGTTCATCACCGGCAGGTCCTCGGCAGTGCACGCCGACCACCCGGCCCGCCGCCAGGTCGAGGCGCAGTACCCGCGTGTCCGCCATCAGCGTGAGGTTGGCCCGGTCGAGTGCGGGTTGCAGGAAAGCGCCGCCCGGTCCGACCCGGGTTCCGCCGTGGATGTTCAGCGGAACGGCTCCCACCCCCAGCGGCCGGGGCGCCTCCGGTGTGGCGCCGTTCAGATCGTGCACCCAGCGGTAGCCGGCGTCGAGGGCGGCTTCGACGAACGATGCTGTGCAGCCGTCAAATTCACGGACCCTGCGCACCACGATCGGGCCCGATGATCCGTGCAGCGGGCCGGTGACGTCGATGTCGTTCTCGATTGCCACGAAGTGTGGGAGCACGTCCTGCCAGCTCCACCCCGGCTGCGCCCAATCGGCGAAGTCGCCCGGCAGCCCCCGGCAGAAGTAGCCGCCGTTCACCGCGCCGGACCCGCCGACCACCGCGCCGCGCATGATCGACGCCGGTCGGGCCGGCCGGTCGGTGAGGGTGGTCGGGAAGTGCCGGACCACCGAACTCGCCGCGCCGATCGGCAGCCGCAGTCCGTCGCTGATCTGCGCGCGCACCCGCGGGTCGGTGGGTCCCGGGCCGGCCTCCACCACCGTGACAAGGCGCCCACGGTCGGAGGAAAGGCGCTCGGCAAGAACGGATCCGGCACTGCCGGCGCCGACGATCAGGACGTCGCTGTGCAAGGCGGCGGTCAGGTCCGGATCTGCGGCTTCAGTGCGCCTGCGTGCCGCTCGCGGACCACTCCGGTCCACAACCCCAGTCCGTAGGCGATGTCGTCGAGACGCTTGAGCAGCAGGTACGTCAGCAATCCCACCGGTCTGGTGTCGTCGTCGGCGTTGCCCTTGCGGGCCAGCCAGTCCGCCACCCCGTCGACTATCGCCGCCACCAGCACCGCCTGCCTGCACCGCGGCGACAGCAGCGCCGCCACCAGCGCCACCGGCCAGTAGTGGCGGCAGATCGCCGAGGCCAGCTGAAGGGCGGCGGCCCACAGCCCGTGCGCCGCCACCGCGGCGACCTCACCCGGCTCGGTATGGACCGGGCGCAGCGAGTTCGCGATCCGGCGGCCGGTGACACCGGCGACCAGCAGCGACGCCAGGAAACCCGCGTAGGAGCCCATCGCCAGCAGCAGCCAGGCCGCCAGACTCCATCCCGAGATCACCAGCGGAGCGGTCTTACCGGGATGGCGCACCGACAGCGGCGCCGCCGACTCGCCGTAGAATGCCTTGCGCAAGAACCAATCCCGGATATGTGTCCGATGGTCGTGGCCCACCAGCGCGATCGGCTCGTAGCGCAGCCGGGCGCCGGCCTCGACCAGCCGCCAGCACAGGTCGACGTCCTCGCCCGAGCGCATCGTCTCGTCGAAGCCACCGAGCTCGGTCAGCACCGCCCGGCGGCAGATGATCGCGGCACTCGGGACGTAGGACACCGCTCCGTACGGCACCACCGGCGCCTCGCGCAGCCCGAGGTCGAGCGACGAACGCACCGCCTCGTACCGGGCGACCACGTTGTCGGGCTGGCGGAGGCCGACGATGCGCGGGGCGACCAGGGCCACCGCCGGATCGCAGAAGTGGCCGAGCAACGCCTCCAGCCAACCGCGGCGCGGCACCACGTCGGAATCCAGGAACGCCACGTAGTCGGTGTTGCTGGCCACCAGTCCGGTGTTGCGTGCGGCCGACGGCCCCCGGCATTCGGGGTGCCGGATCACCTGCACGTCGCAGTGCATGCCGGCGAAGTCGGACTGCTGGACCGGCACGGCCGACCCGTCGTCGACGACGACGACCCGCAGGCCACGCAGCGCAGCCACCAGTCGGTGCAGCCCAGATGGGTTGTCACGCACCGGGACGACGACGGTGACGTCGCGATGCGACGGTCCGCTGGCCGGTCTCGGATGGGCGACGGTCGCGTCGAGGAGGGTGCGGGCCAGCTGCGCGCTGATCGCGTCGTGCACCTCGAGGCGGCCGCCGGTGAGCATCGTCTGCGCCGTCGGGGCCAGCCGGAGCAGCCTGGTCGGTGAGCCGCCGAGCAGCGCCGAGCCCTCGCCGAGCACCTTGACGCGCCGATCCACCTGGACCGCGAAGCCGTCGGGAAGCCGAGGACCGGTCACCTCAGCCGTCCGTCCCGGTCGGGTTGCCACCGCGCGACCCGCCCGGCGCAGCCCGCGACCATCTCGGCGAAGATCCTGGCGCCCTCGGCGGCCGTGGCCGTCGTCGGGTCGCCGAGCACCCCGACCTCGCTGACGGCCGCGACGCCCCCGGTGCGCATTGCAGGCATCAATTCGGCGAGCGGCGCGGTGTTGCCGGGAACCAGCTCGTCGACGCGCACGTCGCTCGGCGAAAGATGGAGCAGTACCGACGTTTCGGTGTGACCGGCATGTGCATCGGCATTCTCGGCGCTGCACGGGCACCAGGCGACGTCGCGCCCCTCGTAGCGGAGCAAAGCGGCCGCGGCCGAAAGTGCCTCGGTGTTTCCGCCGTGCCCGTTGACGAAGACCAGTTGCGATGCCCACCTCGCCGCCGACCGGCCGAACTCCACCAGCAGCAGACGCAGGGCAGAAGTGCCGATCGACACCGTGCCGGCAAACCCCTCGTGCTCCCCGCTCGCGCCGTAGCTCAACGCCGGACCGAGCAACCACTCACCCCCCGGGGCCACTCGGAGTTGCTCGGCAACGCCTGCGGCCACCGCGGTGGCGATCCGGGTGTCGGTGTCCAGCGGCAAATGGGGTCCGTGCTGCTCGATCGAACCGATCGGGACGATCAACGCCGAGGACGTGTACTGCAGCCGCCTCGACGTTGAGTTCCCAAGCTCGCTGGGGGAAGCCACCCGCCGATGGTAGGCCGAATTAACCTGGTGTGCGCCGATTGTTGGCGTATGCGCAGCAATTGATTTCACAACTAGATTGCCCGGCGCCGAAGGTCCCACCCCGTGAGCCTCTCAGGCCACCCCTGTCACAGCGGCGGGCAGGTGCGGGACGGGCTGGCCTCAGGTGTCAGTACCAGCGGAGACGCCGAGAGCACGGGTGAAGCCGTCGGGTATCAGGATGTCCTCGGGCGTCAGATCGTGGATCGAGGATTTGCCCAGCGCCATCAGCCCCGAGTCGATGCCCCCGCGAAGAATGTCGAGCACGTTCTCCACACCCGCCTGGCCGTTGGCCGCCAGACCCCAAAGATAGGCCCGGCCGATCATGACCGCCCTGGCCCCGAGGGCGACGGCCTTCACGACGTCGCTCCCGCGCCGGATCCCGCCGTCCAGCAAAACCTCGACCTGGTCGCCGACGGCGTCGGCGATGGCGGGCAGGCAGCGGATCGCCGCCGGGGTGCCGTCCAGGTTGTTGCCGCCGTGGTTGGACACGGTGATCGCCGAAACACCCGCATCCACCGCGCGTTTGGCGTCGTCGACCCGCACCATGCCCTTGAGCAGGAACGGGCCGCCCCACTGCTCGCGCAACCAGGCGACGTCCTCCCAGGTCGGCGGCGGGGTGCCCATCCACTGCCCGTAGGCCTCGAAGAACGTCGGGCCGGGCTCACCGCGGCGACCCTGATTGGGAACCCGCAGGTCCGGCGGGCGCAGCGTCTTGGCGAAGCTGTAGAACCAGCGCGGCTTGGTGATGACCTCCGGCGCCATCTTCACCATGGTCTTGAGGTCCATCTGCTCCGGGATCTTGGGGCTGCCCCAGTCCCGGCCGTGGCTGAAGCTCCAGTCGGTGGTCAAGATCAGACCGACCGCGCCGGCTTCGCGGGCACGCACCATGCGGGCCAGGATCTCGTCGCGGCTGCCCAGCCAGTAGATCTGGAAGAAGATCTTGTCGTTGACGGCGACGACCTCCTCCATCGGCTTGCTGGCGAACGAGGACAGTCCCATCGCGGTGCCCCGCGCCGCGGCGGCGCGTGCCACGGCGACCTCGCCGTCGGGGTCGATGGCCTGGACACCGGTCGGCGAGATGACGACGGGCATCGAGATGTCTTGTCCCATAACCGTTGTCGCCATGTCGCGCTTCTCGGTGGCGCCGATGACGTGCGGCGCGAAGCCAAGTTCTGAGAAGGCCTCGACGTTGTCGGATACCGAAACGCCCTTCTCGCTCGCCGAGATCAGCGACGAATACGCGGACTTCGGCAGGCGCTTCTTCGCGCGCTGCTGGGCGATGGCGACGGTCTCGAACCAGGTGTCGCGGGCCATGGTTACACCGGACTTTCGTTACACAGCCGGGCGGGCGGCTTGGTCAGCAGTTTGAGCGGTATCGGGCCTTGACCGGACACCTGACGGGTGCCCCGGGAGTGGTCGCCGCTGGGCCGCGGCTTGGCCCGCTCCTGCGCGAGCGCGGGCGCACCGAAGCCCTGGACGCACTCCGGGTCGGGGCCGTCGAGCGGCAGGCCGGTGAAGAACTTGGCGGCCATGCAGCCGCCTCGGCAGCCGTCGTAGTGCGCACAGCCCGAGCAGGCGCCCGCCGATTGCGGCTCCCGCAGTTCGCGGAACAGCGGCGCGTTCTTCCATACAGCGGAGAAGCCTGTGCCGAATCCGCGGTCTTCCAGGATGTTTCCGGCCAGGAACTTGTCGTGGATCGCGAACGGGCACGCGTAGACGTCGCCGACGGGATCGATAAGGCACACCACCCGGCCGGCGCCGCACAGGTTGAGCCCTGCGAGTGCGCCCGGCTCACCGAGGCCGGACAGGTGGAAGAAGGAGTCACCGGTGAGCACCCGCTCGCCCTTGGCGACCAGCCAGTTGTAGAGCTGTACCTGCTGTTCGGCGGTGGGATGCAACTCGTCCCAGACGTCGGCCCCGCGACCGGACGGACGCAGCCGGGTGATGCGCAGGGTGGCGCCGTAGCGGTCGGCCAACGCTTTGAAGTCGTCGAGTTGGTCGACGTTGTGGCGGGTCACCACCACTGAGATCTTGGCGTCGGAGAAGCCTGCGGCCTCGAGATTCTCCAGCGCGCGCACCGCCATCGCGAAGGATCCCTTGCCGCGCACCGCGTCGTTGACCTCCGCGGTGGCGCCGTCGAGGGAGATCTGCACGTCGACGTAGTCGCTGGTGGCCAGCTTGGTGGCCACCTCCGGGGTGATGCGCACCCCGTTGGTGGAGAACTTCACCCCGACGTGGTGGGCGGTCGCATAGTCGACCAGTTCCCAGAAGTCCGGGCGCACAGTGGGTTCGCCGCCACCGATGTTGACGTAGAACACCTGCATGCGTTCGAGCTCGTCGATGATGTCCATGCACTGCCGGGTCGACAACTCGCGCGGATCGCGCTTGCCCGAAGAGGACAGGCAGTGCACGCACGCGAGGTTGCAGGCGTAGGTGAGTTCCCACGTCAGGCAGATCGGCGCGTCCAGGCCGTGCTCGAACTGCTCGATGAGGCGCGGAACGGGGGCATGTCCTCGGGAAACGAGTGTCTCAGTCACGGTGTCTGGCCCTCCCGGGTCACGAGCATCTTGGACTGGGCCAGCACGCCCAGTGCGTGCAGGTAAGGCGCCTGCTGCGCATCGTCGATTCCGGCTGCGCGGCAGGCGGATCGGATGTCGGGGTGGTCTTCGAGCGAGGTGACCACCTCGACGATGGTCCGGTTCTTCAGGAACGACAGCTTGCGGGTGCCGAAGTGATAGAGCAGCGCCCCGAACGATTCCGGCCGCACCGCCACCTGGTGGTGCAGCCGCCAAGCCACGTCCGGATCGAACCCCGCGTCGGGCCTCGGACCGGAATCCGGGCCCGGCCGGGCACCCGCAGCCGTCGTCATGATCAGTAGACCCCGCACATCCCGTCGATCGAGACCTCTTCGACGAGGGTCTCGGTGACGAGCTCGGTGTCGGCTTCGACGTTCTGATTCGGTTCCATAACCGCCGCCTTTCGTGTGGACTGGTTCTCGACAGGTGTGACCGAGATCGCAAGAATATGGCATCGAGTGCCGAAATGGAAGGGTGGGTTGGATGCGGGACGACTCGGCACCCCACCCACAGGCCGGCGATGTCAAGCGCGGCGTGGGCCGGCGCCGATCCACCACGGGCGACCACATCACCGACGTCGCGCTCGATCTGTTCGCCGCCCGGGGGTTCGACGAGGTCAGCGTCGACGACGTCGCCGCCGCGGCCGGCATCGCCCGGCGCACCCTGTTCCGCTACTACCCGTCGAAGAACGCCATCCCGTGGGGCGACTTCGACGCCCACCTGGACCGGATGCGGGCCCTGCTGGACGCCGCCGACCCGCAGGTGCCGATCGGCGACTCGCTGCGCGCGGCGCTGCTGGCGTTCAACCGGTTCGACGAGGCCGAGACGCCACGACACCGGCAACGGATGCGCGTCATCCTGCAGACCGATGCGCTGCAGGCACATTCGATGACGATGTACGGCGGTTGGCGTGCGGTGGTGGCGGAGTTCGTGTCCCGCAGACTGGGAGCGAAACCCGCCGACCTGGTACCGCAGACCGTGGCGTGGACGATGCTCGGCACCGCACTGTCGGCGTACGAGCACTGGCTGGCCGACGAGTCGGTGTCACTCGCCGACGCGCTCGACGCCGCATTCGACACGGTCAGCGACGGCTTGCGGGCCCTCGACCGGGATCCATTGAGGCCGGAGAGAAGAAAAACGTGATCGGGGCGTCGGAGTTCGGGCTCCGGTGGCGACGTTGAGGGTGTGAGCGTCCCATCCGGGCGGGCCGATCCCGCTCAAGCGCCGCAGCGTCTGATGGCGCTGTACGACGAGGCGTTGCCGTCCGTGTACGGCTACTTCGTCCGGCGCTGCGGCGACCGCGGCACCGCCGAGGACCTGACGTCGGAGACCTTTCTGGCCGCCATGGACGCGGCCCGCAAGGACGTTCCACCGGCGATCTCGGTGCCGTGGTTGATCGGGGTGGCACGGCACAAGCTCGCCGACCACTATCGCCGCCGGCATGACCGGTTCAGCGTTCCGGTCGCCGAGCTGCCCGAACCCGTGGACCCGATCGACCACTGGGATGCCGAACTGGACCGCATCGTCGCCGAGAGCGTGCTCGCCAGGCTGCCCGAACACCACCGGACCGTACTGGCGCTGCGCTACATGGACGACTGCTCGGTACCCGAGTGCGCCGAACTGATCGGCCGCACGGTGCACGCCACCGAGGCGCTGCTGGTGCGGGCCCGCCGCGCATTCCGCACGCACTACCCGGAAGGAGGGACCCCGTCATGAACAACGACCACGATCCGTTGGCCGCACTGCACGGCGACGACCTTCCGGTGCAACCCGATCCGGCGTTCGCGGCACGGCTGCGGTCTCGCCTGGAATCGGCGCTCACCCTTCCCCGTCAAACCTCAGGAGTTGTCATGAGTGGCACCGACACCGCAATCGCCGAACTGAACGAGACCACCGCTGCACCGGCGGCCGCATCGACCGTCCCCCGCTCCGCCGCACTGCCCTACCTCGCGGTCGCCGACGGCCGGGCCGCCATCGACTGGTACGTCGACGCCCTGGGCGCGACGTTGGTCGGTGAACCGATCGTGATGGACGACGGCCGCGTCGGCCATGCCGAGTTGGCTTTGTCCGGCGGGGTGTTCTACCTGGCCGACGAGTATCCGGAACTCGGACTGAGAGCGCCGGATCCGCAAGCGGTTTCGGTCAGCCTGATGATCGCCGTACCCGATACCGACGCCGCCCTGCGCAGGGCCCGCGACCGCGGCGCCCGGGTGCAGAGCGAGGCCTATGAGCAGCACGGCTCGCGGGGCGCATCGATCACCGACCCGTTCGGCCATCGGTGGATGCTGTCCGGGCCGCTCACCGGCGCCGCCACCCCGATCCAGCACGGTGACGTCGGCTACGTCTCGTTGTGGACGCCCGACGCCGATCGCGCGGCCGCCTTCTACGGCCACGTGCTGGGCTGGGCCTACGACCCGGCGACTCACCAGGTCACCAACACCGGCCAGCGCATCGGCATCTTCTCCGTCGCCGACCGCAGCACGCTGTTCTGCTGCTACGCCGTCACCGACCTCGCGGGCGCGCGGCAGTCGATCCTCGACGGCGGCGGAACCGTCGACGAGGTCCAGCAGTTCGACTTCGGCGCGGTGCTCGGCGCCACCGACGCCTCGGGCATGGCGTTCGCGGTGTACCAGCCCGCACCCGGTGAGCCGCGGCCCGAGCTCAACGGCGGTGGACCGGGCGAACTCTCGTACATCACCTACCAAGTGGAGGACTCGGCGGCGTTCAAGTCGTTCTACAGCCGGGTGTTGTTCTGGACGTTCGAACGGGGCCGCGTCGACGACGGCTGGGGCGTCACGGGCCCGCACCCGATGTCGGGGATGGCCGGCGGGAGCTCCACCCCAACCACCGTGCCGATGTGGACGGTCGCGGACATCGACGCGGCCGTGCGGCGGGTCGTCGAGGCCGGTGGCACCGTGATCGAGCAGCCGGCACGCCAGCCCTACGGCGTCACCGCGCAGTGCACCGACGACCAGGGCGGCCGCTTCTACCTCGGCGAGTTCTAGGGATTTCGGCGCGGAAACGTTCGCTGAGCGACGGTTTCCGCGCCGAAATCACTCAGGGCTTGGGCAGGACGTCGGCGATCGGGGCGCCGTTGGCGATCTTGCCCCTGGTCTTCATGACCTTGCCCGGCATGCCGCCGCCGACCACACCCGCGACCACACCGTCGCGCTCGTAGAACGCCAGGAATTTGCGGCCGTCGTCCTCGACGACGTGCACGATGTCGTCGGCCTCCGGCTCGCCGAGGCACTGGATCTTCACGTCGTACTGGTCGCTCCAGAAGTATGGCACGCTGACCACCTGGGGCACGTCCTGCCCGAGCATCGCCGGCACGAGGACCCGGGCCTGGTCGGCTACGTTGCTCCAATGTTCAACGCGCACTTGCTGACCCACGGTGTCGCGCCAGGACGCCACGTCACCGATGGCCCACACGTTCGGGGCGCTGCTGCGGCCCTGCGCGTCGCAGACCACGCCGTTGTCCAGTGCGATGCCGCTGCCCTCGAGCCAGCCGACCGCGGGGGTGGACCCGATGCCGACGACCACCAGGTCGGCCTCCACCTCGGCGCCGTCGGCGAGCACGACCTTCTCGACCTTGTCGGCGCCGACCACTTCCGACACCCCGACCCCGCACCGCACGTCGACGCCCTCGGCGCGGTGCACGCGGGCGACCAGCTCGCCGATCTGCTGACCCAGCACGTTGGCCAGCGGCGCGGGCTGCGGCTCGACCAGCGTCACCTCCACCCCCATGCTGCGCAGGCTGGCCGCGACCTCGCAGCCGATGAAGCCGGCGCCGACCACCACCGCGCGCCGTGCCGATCCGGCCTCCTGGCGCAGGGCGAGGCTCTCGTTGAAGTTCCGCAGCACGTGGATGCCCGCGAGATCAGGGAACGACGGGATGCGCTTGGGCACCAGACCGGTGGCGATCACCAGCTCGTCGTAGCCGATTTCGCGGCTGTCGGTCAGCGTCAGCGTCCTGGCGGCGGTGTCGACGGACTTCGCCCCGGCGCCGAGCAGCATGGTGATGTCGTTCTCGTCGTAGAACTCGGCCGGCTTGAGCGTGACGTCGTCGGTCTCGCTGCGCAGTACTTCCTTCGACAGCGGCGGCCGGTCGTAGGGCAGATGGTCCTCGTCGCTGACGATGGTCACCGCCCCGCTGAACTGCGAACGACGCAGCTGCTCGGCGGTGCGAGCGGCCGCCAGGCCGCCGCCGACGATGACGATGCCCCCTGAAGTGCTCACGTGGGAGTTCTACACGATGACGCCCGCCACATGCACGTCACCCTGTGCCTTCGGACACCTCCGGAGCGGCGCGCTCGATCAGGTTCGACAACACCACGATGCTCTCGCTGCGCTCGATGTCCGCACTCGCCCGGATGCGTTCCAGTGCCTGTTCCAGGTGCCGCATGTCGCGCGCGAGCACGTGCAGGATGGCGTCGGCGGTGCCGGTGACGGTGGCCGCGCTGACCACCTCCGGGATGTCGACCCACGCCGCCCGCAGTTCGTCGGGCGCAATTGTGCCGTGGCAGAACACCTGTACGAAGGCCTCGGTGTTCCAGCCGAGCGCGCTGCGGTCCACGACGGTGGTGAACCCGCGGATCACCCCGTCGTCGAGCATCCGGTCGACCCGCCGCTTCACCGCGGGCGCCGACAGGCTGACCCGCTGGCCGATCTCGGCGAACGTCGCCCTGGCGTGCTCCGCCAGTTCGGCCAGGATCCGCTCGTCGGTGCTGTCCAGACGGTCCATGATCGCCTCCGCGCAATAGATTGCTGACATAGTATCCGTAGCGCAACAGATCACCGGTGTACAAGCAATAGGCAGCGATTGATTGCACAACCGCTCGCTTCTATGGTCGATCCATGACGTTGTCTGCTGCCGACGCCCCGGTCGCCGCCCTGCCCGACGCACGAATCGCCAGAACCCGCCGCTACGCCATGACGGCGCCCACCCACTTCGTCGTCGAGTACGCGATCAACCCCTGGATGGACACGACCGTTCCGGTCGACACCGCCCTCGCCGTCGCCCAGTGGGACGTCCTGCGCCGTACGTACGAAAGGCTCGGGCACACGGTCGAACTCGTCGACGCCCGCGCCGGTCTGCCCGACATGGTGTACGCCGCCAACGGCGCGGTGGTGGTCGGAGACAACGCCGTCCTGGCCCGGTTCGCCTACCCGCAGCGGGCTGCCGAGTCCGCCGCCTACGCCGACTGGCTCGAGCAGCGCGGCTTCGCACCGGTGCACACCCGCCACCTCAACGAGGGTCAGGGCGACCTGTTGATGATCGGCCCGATGATGTTGGCCGGGTATGGCTTCCGCACCGACCGTCGCGCACACGACGAGATCGCGGACATCCTCGACGTGTCGGTGCTGAGCCTCGAACTCGTCGACCCGCGGTTCTATCACCTCGACACCGCACTCGCGGTGCTCGACGACACCACGGTGGCCTTCTACCCGCCGGCGTTCGCCGACGCCTCCCGGACCCACCTGCTCGAGGTCTTCCCCGATGCGATCGAGGTGGCCAGCGCCGACGCCTTCGCCCTCGGCCTCAACGCGGTGTCCGACGGGCTCAACGTGGTGCTGCCCGCCGCCGCCACCGGCTTCGCCGGGCAACTCCGCGACGCCGGCTTCCGTCCCGTCGGCGTCGACCTCTCCGAGCTGCTCAAGGGCGGCGGCTCCGTCAAATGCTGCACATTGGAGGTACACCCGTGACGATCGTGGACTTCGAGACGGAGACCCGGCGCGCCATCGCCCTCGACGACCGCCATGTCACCCACAACTACTCACCGCTGCCGGTGGTCGCCGCGCACGCGGAGGGGGTGTGGATCACCGATGTCGAAGGCCGTCGCCACCTCGACTGCCTGGCGGCCTACTCGGCGGTGAACTTCGGGCATCGCCACCCCGAGGTGATCGCCACCGCGCACGCGCAGCTCGACGCGGTGACCCTGGTCAGCCGCGCGTTCCACTCCGACCGGCTCGGCCCGTTCTGCGCCGCGCTGGCCGCGATGTGCGGGAAGGACATGGTGCTGCCGATGAACAGCGGCGCCGAGGCCGTCGAGAGTGCGCTCAAAGTGGCCCGCAAGTGGGGCACCGACGTCAAGGGGGTCCCCGCCGGCCTCGGCAACATCGTGGTGGCCGCCAACAACTTCCACGGCCGCACCACGACGATCATCAGCTTCTCCGACGACGAGACAGCCCGCCGCGGATTCGGCCCGTACACACCGGGATTCCGTTCGGTGCCGTTCGGTGACGCCGACGCATTGGCCGCCGTGATCGACGAGCACACCGTCGCGGTGCTGCTCGAGCCGATCCAGGGCGAGGCCGGCATCATCGTCCCGCCCGCCGACTACCTGCCGCGGGTCCGGCGTCTGTGCACCGACCGCGGTGTGCTGATGATCGCCGACGAGATCCAGTCCGGGCTGGCCCGCACCGGCCGCACGTTCGCCTGTGACCACTGGGATGTGCGGCCAAACGTCTACCTGCTCGGCAAGGCGCTCGGCGGCGGGGTGGTGCCGCTGTCGGCGGTGGTCGCCGACCGCGACGTGCTCGGGGTGCTGCACCCCGGCGAGCACGGTTCCACGTTCGGCGGCAACCCACTGGCTGCCGCCATCGGCAGCACGGTCGTGGCGATGCTCGAGCGCGGCGAGTACCAGGAGCGTTCGGCGCACCTGGGCCGCGTCCTGCACGAGCAGTTGCGCGGGCTCATCGGCCACGGCGTCCTCGAGGTACGCGGGCTGGGCCTGTGGGCCGGCGTCGACATCGATCCGGCGCTGGGCAGCGGGAAGCAGATCAGCCTGCGGCTCGCCGAGCGCGGCGTCCTGGTCAAGGACACGCACGGCTCGACGCTGCGATTCGCTCCCCCACTGGTGATCACCGAAGACGAGATCACTTGGGCGGTGGACCAGTTCACCGCCGTGCTCACCGGCTGAGCGGGGAGGTCAGTACTTCATCACGCCGCGGTCGACGGCGATCTGGCTGCCTGACAGCGTCGCCGATCCGTCGCCCGCGAGCCAGGCCACCACGTCGGCCACCTCGTCGGGCGACATGAATTCCTGCAGACCCTTCTTGCCCTCGTGGTTGACGGGGTGCAGCGGCATCGGCGCGAAGCTGTGCAGGAAGCTCGGGTGCTTGCCGAACACCTCCATCATGGCGTCGCGCTCGACCATGGGCGTGTCGATCGAATAGGGGTGTATCGAGTTGACCCGGATGCCGAATTCGCCCGCCTCGAGCGCGAGGCCGTTGGTCAGCGCGGTGAGTCCGTGCTTGGACGCGGAGTAGTGGCCGTTGCCGGGCGTGGCCTTCAGACCGGCCGACGAGCTGACGATGATGACCGAGCCTCCGTTACCGGCCTCGATCATCGCAGGCAGCGCCGCCCGGATCGTTTTCCACGTCCCGTTGAGGTTGACGTCGATGACGGTGTGCCACTGCTCTTCCGACATCTCCCAGAGCCGCCCCCAGCTGAGCACACCGGCGTTGGCCACCAGGATGTCGAGCCGGCCGAACTGCTCGACACCGTCGGCCACCACCTGCTGCAGCGCGGACAGATCGCGGATGTCGACCTCCCGGGCGAGCACCTTGCGGCCGGTCGACTCGACCGCACGCACCGTCTCGGCCAGTTCCTCGGAGGTGGCAGGCGGGTAGGTGATCGTGTCGGAGACCGGGGCGCAGATGTCGATCGCGATGATGTCGGCGCCGTCGGCGGCCAGCCGGACCGCGTGCGCCCGGCCCTGGCCCCGGGCGGCCCCGGTGATGAATGCCACTCGACCGTCCAGGGGTCCACCCGATGCAGTCACCGCTGCTCCTTTCGCGATTACGCGATCAGGCTAACAGCCGAACTGGAACGTGTTCTAGGTACCGCCGAGTCAGAGGTCGGCGATGATGGCCTGGCGCTTGGCCGCGTACTCCTCCTC
The DNA here is from genome assembly GCF_025821665.1 of [Mycobacterium] manitobense. GTDB lineage: Bacteria > Actinomycetota > Actinomycetes > Mycobacteriales > Mycobacteriaceae > Mycobacterium > Mycobacterium arseniciresistens. Next base: position 2,380 of record NZ_JACKSJ010000024.1, on the reverse strand, counting down.
GGAGACCGAGCCCATGGCCCGCAGCGTCTCGAGTTCCTGCAACCGGGCCGCGGTCGACTGTTGCGGCGGGGCGACCGCCGCGGCCGGCGACGTGGGACCCGAAGGTGCGGGCGCTGCCGGCATGACGCCCGGTGCGCCCTGCGCCGGCGCCTGCCGGGCCGCCGCCCGCCGGACGATGTCCTGCACCTGTTGCCGGGCGGCCGGATTGGACCGCAGGTCGATCATGTTGTTCATGCCGATGTTGTGGGCCTTGAGGATCTGCAGGATCTCCATCAGCGGTTCCGCCTGACCGGTGAGGTCGTAGGTGCGGTTGTCCTCGGCCACCGTGAACGTCGCCGGCATCAGCCCGCCGATCAGACTGCTTCTGTCCCAGTCGATCTGATACTCGTTGGTGGCCGGATCGACCAGCACGGCCAGCCTCCGGTTGGTGATCATCGGCAACCGGCCGATCGACGCGACCACCCGGTCCTGGCTGGCGAACGGCGCCAGTCCCGGACCCGAGATGTTCAGGTCCAGCTTGACCAGCGGCTGCTCGTTGATCCGCGTGTTGGTGTCGTGGATACCGGTGATCTGGGCCAGGGCGAGCACGCCGCCCGCCTCGAGCGCCTGCGTCTTCGCCGCGCGCTGCGCGTTCCACGACGCCAGCGCCAGCGCGACCAGTACGTCGACGACGGTGATCAGCAGGCCGGCCCAGAACATCCAGGCGACGTACTCGCTTCGGCCCATCGCGAAGTAGACACCGAGGAAGATCGGTCCGACCAGGCCGCCGCACAGCAGGACCATGACCTGAGCTTTGATGTACCGCCACAACATCTGCCACACCCCTCGTCTGACACGTCGCGTGTCAGACTAACGCTCACCGGCGCTTTTCGAGTGGTGTCTTCCAGGGTGCCTCAGGACGGCAGCGAGACGTCCTGCACGGGGTTCTGCGGGGCCGGGAGCGTCGACGACACCAGCTGGTACAGCGGCGAGGTCCAGACGTAGTCGCCGGCCGTCGACGTGGCGTAGCTGGTGTGGACAGCCACCGCGAGCGGGTTCATGGTGTCCTCGGCCTCGGGGTCGTAGTCGCACACCGCGTCGCCGAGGTCGCACACGCTGATCGTCCGGCTGCCGACAGCGGGAGGCAGCGGTGCGGGCGCATGCGCCAGGATCGGCCAGTCCTGCGCGACGCCCTTGCCGGCGCCGGGCACGGACGACACCGAGCCGAGGTTGAGCGTCGGGTCGGCTGGCAGCCGGTCGCCGTCGGCGATCAGCAGCGACGCGGCGAGGTTCGGGCTGGCGGCCAGCGCGTGCAGGTTGCGGTGCACCACCATCGCGCCCTGCGAGTAGCCGGCGAGCACCACCTTGGTGGTCGGGCACTGCTGCACGAACGCCGCGTACTGGCTGCCCAGCGCCGCGGAGCCCTCGTCGACACTGTCGATGAAGCCGGACCAGTCCAGGATCCCGCCGTCCTCGGGGACCTCCGTCGCCGGGTACACGACGGCCTCGGCCGTCATGGTGCGGCCGTCCTGCTGCAGCTGGCGATCCAGGTCGAGCATGGACCGGTAGACCACACGTCCCATGCCCTCGTTCAAGGTGACCTCGGCACCGCGCTCACCGGAGCCGGCGGCACCCATCCAGTGCACGTCCGGGCATGCGGGTTGCGCCTGGGCCGCACCGGCCATGCCGATGACGGCGGCGCCCCCGAGAGCGGTGGCACCGACCAGCGAAACTAAACGACGAAACACGAGACCCCGACCCTTTCCGGCCGTCGCGCGGCCACTGCGAGATATATCGCCGGTCGGCCGGACGTGTTACAGGTGGGACGGATCACGCGAGCATCAGAACGGGAAGCGTGGCGGCGGGATGCTGCGCAGGAAGTCGAGGTTCGGCGGCGGCGGCATCTGCGGCGGCGGAATGCTCTGCAGGAAGTCCAGGTTCGGCGGCGGGATCTTCGTCACATCGAGGTTCGGCGGTGGGAACCCTCGCAGGAAGTCGAGGTTGGGCGGCGGCACGTTGCGCATGAAGTCCAGATTCGGCGGCGGCAGCGTGAAGAGGTCGAGGGCGGGCAGGGAATTCGGCATGCCAGGCCCGGTGGTGAGAGCCGGGAGCAGGAGTGCGCCGAGGGCGGCTTCCGGCGTCTGGGGACCGCCGGCCCAATTGCCGTTGCCGTTGGCGATGATCATGGCGCTCAGGATGTCGACCACCCCGTTGCCGACCCAGCCCGCAGTGCCGGTGACCGCACCGACGACGGTGTCGACCGTGCGCTGCGCGTCGACTCCCGCCGGTACCTGCGCCGGCGACCAGAAGTTCTCCGGCCGGACGGGTGTGAAATCGAAATTCGGACGCGGGGCCGGCTCGGGGCGCGGGGCGGCGGCGGGGCGCGGGGCGGCGGCAGGGC
>NZ_JACKSJ010000023.1 GCF_025821665.1 [Mycobacterium] manitobense | reverse complement strand
CGTTGCCCGCCGAAGCCGCACCTTCCGCGGAGGCCGCACCTCCCGAGGAGGCCCCACCGCCCGGGGAGGCCGCACCGCCCGCCGAAGCCGCACCGCCCGCGGAGGCTTCGCCGGGATCGGCACCGGCCCCGGACGCCGCGCCCGAAGAAGGCGCACCACCGGCCGAGCCGCAGACCGCCATGAGCGAGGACGGCTCCTACAACGTGGGCACCCAGATTGTCCCCGGAACGTACGTGTCCTCCGGACCGGTGGAAGGCGGCGTCTGCTACTGGAAGCGCCTCGGCGCCGGTGACCACGGCGAGATCCTCGACAACGCGATGACGAAGAAGCCTCAGACGGTGTCGATCGAGGCGACGGACCGGGCTTTCAGCACCTCCGGCTGTCAGCCGTGGCAGCGGTCGGACTCGGCGGCACCCGCGAAGACCCTGCCGCCGATCGTGGCCGGACTCCAGTTCCGGCAGTGGATCAACACCATCGACAACAACGCCCGCCAGTCCGGCAACGGCGCGCTGCCCCCGCGCTGACGCCGCCTAGAACTGCGGCAACCGGACCACCTGGACGAAGAACTCGTCGATCTGGCGTACCGCGTTCATGAACTGATCGAGGTCGACGGGCTTTGTCACGTATGCGTTGGCGTGCAGTTTGTAGCTGCGGAGGATGTCCTCCTCCGCCGACGAGGTGGTCAGCACGACGACCGGAATGTGCGACAGATCGGGATCGGACTTGATCGTCTCAAGGAGCTGCCTGCCGTCGTACTTCGGCAGGTTGAGGTCGAGCAGGATCAGATCCGGACGCGGCGCGTCCGGGTAGGCGCCTCGCTGATACAGGAAGTCGAGGCCTTCCTCGCCGTCGTGCGCGACATGAAGGTTGTTCTTGATCTTGTTGTGCTCGAACGCTTCCCGGGTGATCAACTCGTCCCCGGGGTCGTCCTCGATCAACAGGACGTCGATGGCGCGGCCGGCCGTGGTCATGAGGGTGTTCCTTCCGGTGAAGCCGCCGCCAGTTCGTCGGTTGCGGCGTGGGGCGCGGTGAGCGCAGCGGGCAGGGTGAAGCGGAACCGGGTCCCGTCGGAGTAGTCGGTGTCGATCCAGATGGCGCCACCGTGGTGTTCGACGATCTTCTTACACAACGCCAGGCCGATGCCGGTGCCGGTGTAGGTGTCGCGGCCGTGGAGCCGCTGGAAGATCACGAACACCTTATCGACGAACTCGGGGCCGATGCCGATGCCGTTGTCCGTGACGGTGATCAGCCACTGCCCATCGTGGTCGCCGGCGCCGGCCTCGCAGTTGATGACGATGCGCGGAGCGCGGTCCTCGTGCCGGAACTTCACGGCGTTGCCGATCAGGTTCTGCCAGAGCATCGCCATCAGCGTCGGGTCGCCGACCACCCGGGGCAGCGGCGCCGACCGCACGATCTGCGCGCCTGCCTCCTCGATCGAGGTCTCCAGATTGGACAGCGCGGCGTCGAGGGTGGCCTCGAGCTCGATCTCGGCGTACGTCGCGTTGAGCCGGCCGACGCGGGAGAACGTCAGCAAGTCGTTGATCAGCACCTGCATCCGCTTGGCCCCGTCAACGGCGAACCCGATGTAGGAGATCCCGCGCTCGTCGAGCTGATCGCCGTACCGCTTCTCCAGAAGCTGACAGAACGAAGCCACCTTGCGCAGCGGTTCCTGCAGATCGTGCGAGGCGACGTAGGCGAACTGCTCGAGTTCGGCGTTCGACCGACGCAGGTCGACGGCCTGCTCGTCGAGCGCTTCGGCCTGCAGCACCAGCCGCTCGCGCGCCGATCGCGACGAGTCGAGCTCGTCGACGATGCGCTGCCGCATGTTCTCTACGTCGACGGCGATGCCGCGGATGTCCTTGGGCCCCCGGGGGACGATGCGTTCGGTGAAATTGCCTTCGGTGATGCGGCGGCACGTCTCGGCCAGGCGTTCCAGCGGGCGGCTGACCGCGTTGCGGACCAGCACCGCCAACCCCACCGCCGCGGCGATGAACGCCACCACGATCGCGACGAGAACCCGGTCCCGCCAGGTGCGGACCTCGGCGAGTTCGCCCACGCCGGTGGCTCTCGCCACCGACAACTGCTCGTTCTGGACGTTGAACAGGGCCCGCAGGTTGTCGAACTCGAGCTTGCCGCGCTCGGCGGTCGTGCTGTCGACGAAGCTCGGTTGGCCGGGAGTGACGCTGCGGATCAACGGCTCCGCATAGTTCGTCCGCCACGAGTCGGCGGCCTTCTCGATGGCGTCCAGGGCGGTGAGCAGGTCGGGCCGGTCAGCCAGCCTGGCGCGGATGTCATCGGCGGCGACCTGCTCCGCGCGCTGTCCGTCGTAGTACGGCTGGAGGAACTGGCGATCGGCGGCGATGGCGTATCCGCGAACCGCGGTCTCCTGGTCGCGCAGCGCCGCCTGGAGTTGATAGGCCGCCACCCGGGACGGCTGGATGCCGTCGACCAGATCGCGGGCCACGCCGTCGGTCCGGTTGAGCAGCACCACGGTCGCCACCGCGCCCGCCAGTACGACGAAGCCGATGACGGCCAGCACCAGGGTCTGCCAGCCTGCGACCGTCAGCTGCGAGCCCCGGTGCCGATCGGCGACGGATGCTGGTTCACCGGTCACTGCGGCGTCCGTTCCACCCGCACCACCGCAATGTCGTCGGTGATGCCGCCGTGGCCACGCGCCATCTCTTCCGCTCCGTTGATCAGGGCTTCGACGAACTCCGGGCCGGGCAGGTCGGCCAGCGACCGGGCCAATGCGAGGAGTCCGTCCTCGCCCAGCCGTTCGTTGCCGCGGCCGGAATGCCCTTCGAACAGCCCGTCGGTCAACAGGACCAGTCCCTTCCCGACGGGGAGTTCGACCTGTTGGGGCGCCCAGTCACCGGAGTGCAGCCCGAGGGCGGGACCGCCGGGTGGCTCCACCCAGTCCACCGTCCCGTGACCGTGCAGCAGCATCCCCGGATGACCGGCACGGACCGCGGTGATGAGCGGTTTGTCTGGCGGGATCGCCAGGCTGAGCACGGTGGCGAAGATCCTCCTGCTGGCGCGCTCGGCATGCAGGATCCGCTCGAGCTGTCGCATCCGCTCGCTGCCGCGCAGGCCGGCGAACGTCAACGCGCGCCACGCGATGCGCAACGCCACGCCGAGCGCCGCCTCGTCCGGTCCGTGACCTGCGACGTCACCGATCATCACGTGCACCGTGCGGTCCGGTGTCTGCACGAAGTCGTAGAAGTCGCCACCGAGCAGGGCGTTCTCCCGGCCGGGGCGGTACTGCGCGACGATCTCGACGCCCGGATTGTCGAGGAGCAGCGGCGAGGGAAGCAGCCCGCGTTCGAGCCGGGAGTTCTCCCGGGCCCGCAGCCGGCTGGCGTGCAGTTCCACCGCGGTCAGCTCCGCGCGCTTGCGTTCGATGGCGTAGAGCACCGCGCGACGCAGCATCTCCGGTTCCACCCGGCCCTTGACCAGGTAGTCCTGGGCGCCGGAGGCGACGGCGGAGACCCCGAAGTGCTCGTCGTTGCGGCCGGTGAGGACGATCACCGGGATGGTGGCGTCGCGGGCAGCGATGCGGTCGAGCGCCTCGATGCCGTTGACATCGGGCAGATGCATGTCGAGCAGCACGCAGTCCGGGCGCCTCATCGTCAGCTCACGTTCGGCCTGCGCCATCGACTCGGCCCAGACGACGATGAAGTCGGCGTCAGCGTCGGCCACCAGTTCTTGGACGAGTACGGCGTCGCCGCGGTCATCCTCGACCAACAGAAGGGACAACGTCTGACGCTCGATCGGGGGTGGGAGCACGGGCATCGGTCCCGAGTCGTGCGGGGCGCGCATCGGCAAGTCGTCCTTCACCTCACATCACGCGGGCCGCGTCCGCCTCCGACCGAAGCGACGCTGACGACAATACCCAGCGGGTCCGGCGCCGGTGCGGCGATACCGGCGTATTACGCCGGTTAAGGCGGCGATCCCCGTCAGGACGCCAGCACGAACGACAGGAAGAAGCCGCCGGCGGTGGCGAAGGCGTTCAGCGGCCGGCCGTGTTCGAAGGCCTCGGGCATCAGGGTGTCGGCCAGCGAGGCGAGCACCGCGCCGCCGGCGTACGCCAGAGCCACCGCGAGGACGTGTTCGCTCATCGCGCCCGCTGTGAAGCGACCGATCACCACCGCCGCGGCCAGTAGCACCCCGCACGCCACCCACGTCCCGATCACCGCACGCACACTGGTCCCGCCGCTGCGCATCGCGACGGCACTGACCAGGGCCTCCGGCAGATTCGAGAAGAAGATCGCCACCAGCAGCGACAGCGAAACGCCGCCGACCAGGGACACCCCGAGGGCGAGGTTCTCCGGCACACCGTCGAGGGTCACCGCCGCCAGCAGGGCGAGGCCCATGCCCGAACGCCCGCCGGACGCCGCGACCTCGCGCTCGTCCGGGCCGGACTTGCCGCTGATGTGGCGATCGAGCGCGGTGTCGATCAGCACGAACGTGGCGGCGCCCGCCAGCAGGCCCAGCCCCGACGGAAGTGCGCCGCCCATCGTGAACGCCTCTTCGAAGAGTTCGAAGGCCAGCGCCGAGATGAGGGCGCCGCTGGCGAACGCCAGCAGCACCCCGGTGACCTTCTTGGGTGGACTCCACCGCACACCGACCGACGCCCCGATGACGAGGGCGCTGGACGCGGCGAGCCCGAACAAGACCGCGGTGAGCACGTCGGCATCCACTCCTTTCCGGTACCGACTACGGTGTGGCCGTTTCGGCGCCGTCCAAACCGCCGCGGAATAGGCCGCTGCCGGCGAATGGTTGGCTCTCGACATGACCGACATCACGTTCGACCCGCGTGCGCTGGTCGCCCAGAGCCGGCTGGGTGTGCTCGCCACGCTGAAAGCCGACGGCCGTCCGCAGTTGTCGCCGGTCACGCCGTACTACGACCGCGACGCCGACCTGCTCTACGTGTCGATGACCGAAGGCCGGGCGAAAACCGCCAACCTGCGCCGGGATCCGCGTGCCGCACTGGAGGTGACGAGTCCCGACGGGTGGTCCTGGGCCACCGCGGAGGGCACGGTCACGCTCACCGGCCCGGGCACCGACCCGCACGGTCCCGAAGTCGAGGCCCTCGTCGACTACTACCGCAGGGCTGCGGGCGAGCATCCCGACTGGGACGAGTACCGCAGCGTCATGGTCTCCGACCGGCGCGTGCTGATGACGATGACGGTCGCGCACGTCTACGGCGAGCGCCTGCGCTGAGGTTGCCGCTCAGGCTGTGGGAGCCGCCCCGAGCACTTTCTGCAGGTCAGGCTTCATCGCCTGCAGCTGAGCACCCCAGTACCCCCAGCTGTGGTTCCCGTCCGGCGGGAAGTTGAAGATCGCGTTGCGCCCGCCCGCGGCGACGTAGCTCTCCTGGAACGCCTTGTTGGTGTTCAGCGTGATGTTCTCGAGGAAGCCGGCGGAGAACGTCCCGCCGAAATTGCCTCCCGCAGTGCTCAGGTCCGATGTCGTGCCGGTGCCGCAGTACACCCACACCGCCGTGCCGTTGGCGACCAGCCTGGCGATGTTGACCGTCGGGTCGTTGCGCCGCCATGCGACGTCACGGGCCGGCCCCCACATGTTCGTCGAGTTGTAACCCCCCGCGTCCTTCATCGCCAGCCCGATCATGGTGGGCCACAAGCCCAGTGAGGGATTGAGGTAACCCGACAGCGATCCCGCGAAGATGAACTGGGCGGGATGCCAGATCGCGAGGTTCAGCGCTGACCCGCCCGACATCGACACGCCCACAACGGCATTCCCTGTCGGTGAGATGCCGCGGTTGGCCGCCAGCCAGGCGGGCAGCTCCCGGGTGAGGAAGGTCTCCCACTTGTAGGTGACGGTGCCACTGGAACCCGCCGCCGGCTGGTACCAGTCGCTGTAGAAACTCGACTGTCCGCCGACTGGCATCACCAGCGACAGACCCGACTGGTGGTACCACTCGAACGCCGCGGTGTTGATGTCCCACCCGTTGGCGTCCTCCTGGGCCCGAAGGCCGTCGAGCAGGTACACCGCGCGGGGACCGCCGCCCTGGAACTGGATCCGGATGTCGCGCCCCATCGACGGCGACGGCACCGCCAGGGTCTCCACCGGCAGTCCCTCCCGCGAGTAGGCGGCGGCAGTGGCGGACTGGCCCGCAATCCCCAGCAGGCCCGGCAGCATCAGCGCGAGCAGGACGACGACCGACGCCCGGGGTGTCCGTGCGCGCGACCTGGACTCAGAACAAGCCATCATCGGTATCCGTCTCGGTTCGTTGGCAGTGCACCGGGCACGGTATCGCCGTCGAAGCGGTCCGGCGTGCCGCCCACGCCGGGCCGTGATCGGCTTGTGATCAGGGGACTCGGCGACCTTCCTCGCCGTCCCCGAGCGCGAGGAACACGGCTTCGAGCACCGCGGGCCTGCCCGCACGCAGCGCGGTGTGCCGCGACGCGGTGTTGAGGCGGTCGATCGTGCCCAACAGCAGGCGGTCCCGGTCGCCGACGAGGCGCGCCCAGCATGTCTGCGCCGATGCGGCATAGCGACGGCCGGCGTACTCGGGTTCGATCGCCTCCTCCAGAATCTCGTCGCCCTCGAGCCAGTTGACCCGGCCGGGGGCCACCGCGAGCAGTCCGACGGTGCGCCCGCCCGCACGCACGGCATGTGCCCGGCCGTCCGCGCACCAAGCGGTCACCGCCTCCGCGTCGGCGGGGAAGATGTTGCGGCGCAGCGCCGGATCGGTCGTTGCCAGCCTGCCGTACGCGCGGGCGACGAGTTGCACCGCCTCGTCGCCGACGTCGAACCGTGTCAGCTCCACCCGGCCGTCCGGGGCGGCCATGTCGCGGCAGCGTGCGGCGTGCACTGTCAGGTCGGTGACGACTCCGGCACCGGTGAGCCGGCCGGGTGTGGCATAGAGGCGCAGGGCGCCCGGCGCGAACGCCGCCCACTCCGACCGCACGCAGTCCCGCAGGTCGTCGAGGTCCTCGAAGTCGTGGGCGACGACCTCGACGAACGGCCGTCCGATGTCGCGGCCGCGGAACCTGATGCCGCCGAGTAGGGCGCCCCGGGAGGAGCCGACGAGGCGGTGGGCGAACTCGCCCGGGGTGATGCCCGGCAACCGGACCTCGCGGAATTGCGCCGCGAATTCGGGATCGTCGACCCGAGCCGTCTGCTCCGACAGCCAGTCGTCGACGACGCGGTGGCCCCCGTCGCGGTACACCAGCTGCGCAAGTGCGTACTGGTCGGCGAGTGAGGGCCACCGGGTCGGAGACATGCGGACGAGCCGATCAGATGCGGCCCGCCGGGGCAACCGATTTCAGGGCCGGAAGGATCCGTTCACCCGGTTCGGGGAGACCAGAGTGCCGTTGATCGTCGCGCTCATCGATCCGTTCTGCGCGCGCTCGAGGCGCTCAGCCCGCTCCAGCTGACGCTTGTTGCGCACCTTTTCGCGGAACTCCGCCTGCTTCAGCTGCTGCTTCTCGAAGACCGTGAGGTCGTCGTTGTCACCGGTGAACTGCACGCCGAGCGACGAGCCGTCGGGACGCACGATCCAGGACGCGCGGGTGGTGCCGGCGGCCGCGGTGTAGATGCCGGCGGGCGGTTCGGCGGGGGCGGCGGTGAATTCGTAGGTGGTCCCGTCCATGGTCAGGTCGCCCTCGACATCGGTGCCGTCGAACGACGCCGTAAGTGTGTCGCGGAACCGGGACGTGATGTCGATGCCGCCGGCGTTCTGTTCGCCGAAGAACCAGGCTTCGTCGTCGGTGCCGTTGCAGGCGTACGCGGTGATGTTCTTGCCGTCGACGGTGATGCCTATCGTCATCGCGGCGCCGTCCTTGTCCATGTCGGCGACGAAGGTGGCCGACGGCGGGAAGGCGGTGGCGGCGGACGTGGCCGACGAGGTCTGCGTGGCATCCGGTTTCGCGGGTTCGGAGCCACCGCCGCAGGCCGACAGAGTGCCCAGTGCGAGCAACGCACCGGAGCAGGTGAGCACGATCCGGCGGTATCCACCCATGACGAGGTCCTTTCTGTGCGCTCCGGGCGGAGCGGGTCATTCCCATCGACGGGCCGGGGGTCGAAAAGGTTCAGCTCGGTTCGCGGTGACCTCCGCGCCGCGGTGCCAAGCCTGACAGAATCGGGCACAACCGGTGTCGGGTTGAACCGGATCGCAGTCCCACCCGTCGAACAGGTGAGAGATGACAAGCCCGGAGACGCCACCCACAGCGCGCACCGCCGGCCAGGCCGAGCAGTTGCGCGCGATGCATGATGCGCACAGCCTTCCGCTTCAGCGCTATGTGCTGCGGCTGACCCGCGGCGATCAGCAGTTCGCGGAGGATGTGGTGCAGGAGTCACTGTTGCGGCTCTGGCAGAAGCCGGAGGTGCTGGCCCGGCCGAGTGAGTCGGTGCGGGCCTGGCTGAACACCGTCGCCAAGAACCTGGTCATCGACGATCGTCGCAGCGCGCGCTTCACCCGCGAGCAGCAGACCGAGGAGATGCCGGAGCGGCAGACGCCTGACATCTTCGGCCCCTCGGTCGACAAGATGGTGCTGGCGGACGTCTTGCGGTCGTTGAGCTCGGAGCACCGGGCCGCGATCGTCCGGACGTACTACCTCGGGCAGACCATCGGTGACATCGCCGCGCACGAGGGGGTTCCGCCCGGCACCGTGAAATCACGGCTGCACTACGCGGTTCGGGCGTTGCGAACAGCTTTGGAGGAGAGGGGGGTGGTCCGATGAGTACGGACGACAACCTGGCCGAGTGGGATGCGGCCTACGTGCTCGGCGCCCTGACGCCGCAGGAGCAGCAGGAGTACGAGCGGTATCTCGCCGCCGATCCCGCGCGCGCCGCGGAGGTGGACGAGCTGCGGGTGATCCCGCCGCTCCTCGACGCGCTGACACCCGAGGAGGCCTACGCGCTCCTCGATCCGGCCGGCACGGACGAAGAACCGGGGGAGCCCGTCGCTGTGACGTCCCTCGCCGACGCCCGCGCCGTGCGGAAGAGCCGCTCGCGGACGGGGATGTGGACGAGTGCGCTCGCCGCCGCAGCGGCACTGCTGCTCATCGGCGGCTTCGTCGGGTACGCGGTGATCCCGCGGCAGGCCACCCCGACGGGCGAGGTGGCGCTGCAGGCGATGTCGCCGGGCTCCCGGGGCGGTGTCAGCGCCGCGCTCGCGGTGTCCGAGAAGGGCTGGGGCACCCGGTTCGACTGGACGTGCGAGTACACCGCCGAATGGGCCACCGGCGTGGCGAGTTACGACCTCGTGGTCACCACCGTCGACGGCGCTCAGTCGACGGTGGCGTCGTGGAGTCCGGCCGGCGACGAAGCCACCGGGCTCGCCGCCGCCACGGTCATCCCCACCTCGCAGATCCGCACCGTCGACATCCGGGTCGCGGGGACGGACACCAAGCTCGCGGTGACGACGGTGAACGCCTGACCGGGACGACTCAGCCGCAGAGCCGCCGCACCTCGGCGTCGGCCGCGTCGGCGTCCCTCAACCGGGCCGCCTGATCGGGATCGGAGTTCTGCGCGCCTGCCGTCGCTGCGGCCGCGATGTCCATGAGTGCGTCGGCGAGTCGGTGCACCGCATCGGACAGCTCGGTGGGGGTCGCCGGGTCCAGGCGCGCCAGCAGGTACTGGCCACCGTCGAAGAGGGACAGCCGGGCATTGGCGGCTGCGGCGAGCGATCCCGCGACGTCGTCAGGCGCGACGGGCCCGGGCTCGCCGGTGTTCAACGACACCCCCGTCCGCACCAGATCCACTGCCGCACAGGCGTTCTGCCTGGCCTGATCACGCTGCGCCTGCGGGTACTGCACATCGGCGGCCGACCCGGGGAACGTGCGCCACAGCGCCCACCCGGACAGGCCGAGTGCCGCGACGGCGAGCACCAGCGCAGTGCCCGACACCCACCGTGAGCGTTGCGGTACCCCGGTGTCCGGCGTCTCACCGGGCAAAGGCTGCGACATGTCGGCGATCGTAGCCGCGACGAGGCGGACTCCCACATCGACGGCCGGGTCCGCCGGCGCGCCCGCATCCGAAATAGGATCTCCGCATGCGGCTGCCGGTGCTCATCGCGATCACGGCGGCGACGGTCGCGCTGAGCGCGTGCACCCCGGCCGCAACCGAGCCGCAGCCGCCCGCCGGACCGGCCGCCCCACCGGTCCCGACTGTCGCCGACGACTCCCGGCCGCCCGGCGCCGCCCTGCTGATCGGCCCGGCGGCGCAGTACCCGGGCACCGGCCCGACCGACGCCGACACCTTGACCATCGGTGACGCCGCCACCGACACGGTGGGCGGCCTGCTTCCCGGCGACACGATGCTCAGCCCGTTCGAGGTGTCGACGCCGATCCTCGAACTCCTGGACCCCGCGCTGCTCGACGCGGTCCAGCAGGCCGCCCGGCGCGCCGCCGCCGACGGCGTCGAAATGAGGATCACCTCGGGGTGGCGGTCCCGCGGATTCCAGCAGCGGCTGCTCGACGACGGCGTGCGCACCTACGGCGGTCTCGACGCCGCACGGCAGTTCGTCGCCACCCCCGAGGTGTCAAGGCATGTCGTCGGCGAGGCGATCGACATCGGCCCGACCACCGCGGCGGAGTGGATGATCGCCAATGGCCGCCGATTCGGGCTCTGCCAGATCTTCGCCAACGAGAACTGGCACTTCGAGCTCGCCACCGACGAGCGCGGCGAGTGCCCGCCGCTGCGCCCCAACGCGGCGGGCTGAGCGCGCCGCGTGTTCGACCACGCGGTGTAATCACCGACGGCAGGGGTACACGAAACCGTGCCCGAGACCATGACGATCCGCGATCCCCGCACCGGTGACGTCGCCGCCGAAGTCCCGATCGCCGACGCGTCCACCTGCGACGCAGCGGTGCGCCGCGCGCATGCTTCCGCGGCAGGCTGGGCCCGCACCCCGGCCGCCGAGAGGGCTGCCGCGCTGAGTGCGGCCGCCGGCGCGGTGCGCGCCGCCGCCGACGAGCTGGCCGGCCTCAACGAACGTGAGACCGGAAAGCTCATCGACGACGCGCGCGGCGGTGTGGAGGCCGGCGCCGGGACACTCGTCCAGTACGCGGAACTGGGCCCGCTGCACCGCGGCCGCAGCCTGCACGGCGGCTGGTCGGCCACCGACCTGATGATCCCCGAGCCACGCGGCGTGGTGGCGGTGCTGACGCCGTGGAACGACCCCGTCGCCGTGGCGGCCGGGCTGCTGGGCGCTGCGCTGGTGACCGGCAACACGGTCGTGCACAAGCCCAGTGAGCGGTGCCCGGGCACCGGCCGCCGGTTCGCCGAATTGCTGGCCGCCCAGCTGCCCGACGGTGTGCTGGAGATCGTCGACGGCGACGCGACGGTGGGCGCCCGGCTCGCCGCAGCCGACGAGGTCGACGTCGTCGCGCACGTCGGCAGCAGTGTCACCGGCCGCGCCATCGCCCGGGCCTGCGCCGAGCGGGGCGCTGAGGCGATCCTGGAGAACGGCGGCAACGACGCGCTGCTCGTCGACGACGGCGTGGACCCACGGTGGGCCGCCGAGCAGGCGGCGCAGGGCGCCTTCGCCAACGCGGGCCAGATCTGCGTGTCCGTGGAACGCATCTTTGTCACCGAATCCGTCGCTCAACCGTTCCTCGACGCGCTCGTCGAGCAGGCCGGCGTCTGGGCCGACCGGATCGGGCCGCTGGTCGACGAGCGTCAGCGCGAAGTGGTGCACCGGCACGTCACCGAGGCGGTCAAGGAGGGAGCGCGGGTGCTCGCCGGGGGCGAGCGGGGCCGCGGGCCGGGCACCTTCTATCCGCCGACCGTGCTGACCGACTGCGCTCCGGACATGTTGGTGTTCCGCGAGGAGACGTTCGGTCCGATCGCCCCGGTGCGGGTGGTTCCGGACTTCGGCACCGCGCTCGCGGAGGCGGCCGACGACCGCTATGGCCTGGCGGCCACCGTGCTGACGCCGGACATGGCACACGCACAGGAGGCGTGGCGGGCGCTTCCTGTGGGCACGGTGAAGATCAACGCCGTGTTCGGCGGGGCGCCGGGCGGCGCCGCCGAACCGCGCCGCGCCAGTGGCAGCGGCATGGGCTACGGCCCGGAACTCCTCGACGAGATGACTGCCATGAAGGTGGTGCACTGGTCACCGCCGCCGGCGTGATCCGGCCGGCTCACCGCCCGGCCCCGGCGAATTCGGCGACGATGCGGCCGAGTTCGGCCCCGCGTTGCTCCTGCACGAAGTGGCCGGCACCCGCGATGGTCACGTGCGCCTGATCCCGCGCCCCCGGCACCCGCTGCTGGAACACCTTCTCCCAGCCGGCGGTCGCGGGATCGCCGTCGGAGTAGGCCGTCAGGAACGGCCGGTGCCACCGCTCGAGCGCGGCCATCGTGGCGCGTCCGATCGCGGCGCCAGGATCGTTGCGCGTCAACGGGATCAGCGCGGTGAGCTGCCGCAGCCCGGCCTGATAGGACGGGTCCGGGAACGGCGCGTCGTACGCGGCGAGCACACCGGGTTCCAGCGGCCCGGCGACGGCGTCGAGGAACATGCTGGCTGTGATGGTGGGACTGCGCTGGTAGTACGACACGTAGTCCAACAGCGTCTCGGTCAACAGCACCGCATCGTCGCCGACTCCGTGGTGCGGCCACGTCAGGGCCCCCGCCAACGCGGGGTCACAGGTGTGCAGGATGGTGTTGCTGGCGACCACGCAAGAGAACCGGTCCGGGTCGCGGGCCAGCACGCTCAGCCCGATCGGCCCGCCCCAGTCCTGAGCCACCAGGGTCACCTCCCGCAGATCCAGCCCGGTGACCAGGCTGTGCACCCAGTCGACGTGCCGGCCGAAGGTGTAATCCGTTCTCTGCGTTGGCTTGTCGGAGCGACCGAAGCCGATGTGGTCCGGCGCGACGACGCGGTGCCCGGCATCCACGAGCACCCCGATCGTCGTCCGGTAGAGGTACGACCACGTGGGCTGTCCGTGCAGCAGCAGCACCGCAGGGCGATCGGGCGGCCCTTCGTCGACGTAGTGCATCCGCACCGGCTCGCCCCCGCGGCTTCGCACGTCGATGTAGTGCGGTGCGAGGTCGAAGCCGGGCAGGTCCGCGAAACGGTGGTCGGGTGTCCTCAAGACATCCATCTTCACCCGTCCCGCCGCGTCGTCGGACATCGAACCCGTAGCTTGGTCTGCTGGTGAGAACATTAATCGACTTCGACGCCGCACCCGCGTTCGCCATCCCGGCGATCGACGCCCGGGGTGGGCCGACGGTGTGCGAAGGCATGCTGCTCGAGGGTCCGCAGGGGTGGGGCGAGTTCAGCCCGCCCGCCGACGGCGGTGACACCGAGGCCGCGCGCTGGCTGACCGCTGCCGCCGAACCGGGCACCGTGGGCTGGCCCGACCCGCTGCGCGGGCGGGTGCCGATCGCCGTTCCGGTGCCCGCTGTCGGCACCGACCGCGCGCACGCGATGGCCGCCTCGTCCGGTTGCCGAGCCGCCGACGTCACCGTCATCGGTACCGCGGATTCCCTCGCCGGCGACATCGCCCGCGTCGCCGCCGTCCGCGACGCCATCGGCACGGCCGGTGCCCTGCGCTGCATCCCGTACCGGCGGTGGGACGTCGACACGGCGGTGCGTGCGATCGAAGCGCTCGACGAAGCCGCCGGCGGTCTCGAGTTCGTCGAACATCCCTGCCGCACAATCGGAGAGCTCGCCGCGGTGCACCACCGGGTCGATGTCCTGGTCGCCGTCGACGCGTCCGCCGCCGACCTGGCCGAGGTGACGCCCGGCGCGCTCGCCGACGCCGCGGACCTCGCCGTGCTCCGGTGCGGGCCGCTGGGCGGGGTGCGGCGC